>JAICJH010000011.1 GCA_025928545.1 Bryobacteraceae bacterium
CGCGAAGAAATACGGGATCGCTGGCGGTCATGGTGGCATCGAGCGCGCCGGTGGATCAGTATGTAGTGGAGCATCCGGAGTATCTGTTCGATCGTTCGCCGGAACATGCGTATGTGAATCCGGACAATCTTGAAGTGCTGCTCAATCATCTGAAGTGCGCGGCGTTTGAATTGCCGCTCGCGGCGGGCGAGAAATTCGGACCGCACGAGACCGGGGAGTTGTGCGCGTTTCTGGCGGAAGCGGGATTGCTGCATTTATCCGGCGGGGGCACAGCAGGCGAAGCGTGGCACTGGACTTCGGACAGCTATCCGGCAAATGCGGTGAGCCTGCGTTCAATTTCGAGCGATAACTTCGTGGTGGTGGATACGACGGGCGAGGCGAAGATTATCGGCGAGGTTTCTTATACGGCCGCGCTGACTACGCTGCATGAGAAAGCGATCTATCTGCACGAAGCGAAGCAGTTCCATGTGGAGCGGTTCGATTTCAAAGAGCGCAAGGCTTATGTGAAGCGGGTGGATTCGGATTACTATACCGACGCAATCGATTACACGCAGGTAAAGCCGCTGCGGGAGTTCGATAAGGGGCCGATTCGGGACGGCGTGGAGCGCGTGCACGGCGATGTGCGGGTGAATCGGCAGATTGTCGGGTTCAAGAAGATTCGCTTTTACACGATGGAGAATGTGGGGGCGGGGAATTTGTCGATGCCGGAACAGGAGATGCATACGACTGCGTTCTGGCTGCATTTTCCGGCGGCGTTTCTGGCGGGGCTGGGGGATTTTACGCCTTCCGAACGGCAATGCGGGTTGAGTGGTTTGGGGAATGCGTTCCAGACTGTGGCGTCACTGCTGCTGATGTGCGATCCGCGGGACCTGGGTGTGGCGATGACGGAGGATTTGTCGGGCGGGTTGATGGCATGGGAGCCCGATCTTTACCTGTACGACAGCTATTCGGGAGGCGTGGGACTGAGTGCGCCGCTCTATCGGTTGAGCGATCGGTTGTTGCGGCAGTCGCGGGAACTGATTGAGGGGTGTGGATGCGAGGCTGGGTGTCCCGCTTGCGTGGGACCGGTGGGGGAGATTGGGGAGCGGGGAAAGGAAGTGGCTTTGGCGGTTTTGGCGCGGCTGACGGTCACGGGGTGACCGTATTCAGAGTATGAAAAGCTCAAATGTAAAACGCGTTACCGTGACGCTTCCGAGCGATTTGGTAAGGGATATCGATCGCCAGGAAAAGAATCGCAGTAAGTTCATCGCCGAGGCTGTTCGCTGCGAACTGGACCGCCGGCAACGCGCGGAATTACGACGTTCATTAGCGAACCCTCATCCTGAGACGGCAGAATTTGGCGACCTTGGTTTCGCTGAATGGGCTCGCGGGTTAACCGATGAGGATGCAGAATCGCTGGTCAACCTATCGCTCGGCACAGCCGTGCGTTGGATTCCGGGAAAGGGCTGGACAGAACCTGGACGGAAGGCATGCCGGTGATTCCTGGTCTTGGCCTGATAGTTTTGGTGAACTGGAACAGGTAGTCGGGATGGGCAATCGGACCTGCCGATCCAATAAGCGGTCAGCCCGCGTTTTGGGCTTTCGTTATCGCGGCTCGGATTTCTTCCGGTTTCGCGAGGCCGTTGAAGCGCTCCACCGTGTTGCCATTCTTATCGAAGACAATCGTGACAGGTAATTCATCCAGCGAGCCCATTCCGGTGGAGAGGCCGAGGGTGTACTCGATCGGGTGGGTCTTCAGGAATTTCGTTACGATCGGGGCGCCTTCATCGTCCACTGCGATTCCTACTATTTCAACACCGCTCGCGGAAAGATCTTTGTGCATGCGGTTGAACTCGGGAATTTCGGAGCGGCAGGGAATGCACCACGTTGCCCAATAGTTCAGGACGACGACTTTGCCTTTCCAGTCCGCCGGTGAGATGGGCGCGCCGCCGATGGTGTGGAAGGGCAGACCATCCAGACCGGCGTTAGCAGGGGCGTCGGCAACCGCGGTGCGTGTGTTCAGGAACGCAAGGTATTCGGAAGCATCGCGGGTGAGACCTTTGGCAAAAGTGGCGACGACTTTCTGGTTCTGGTCGTAGAGGACGTAGAAAGGAATGGCTACGGTTTTAAAGGTTTCTTCTTCGAGCTTCTGGTTTGCGACGGAAGCGGCGTCGGTACCGTCGGTATAAAGATCGACGAGAATCATGTTCTTCATGACGCCGGCGATTTCCGGCTTCGTGAACATGTTGGCCTTCATCCAGTGACAGTTGGTGCAGGCGTAGCCGGTGAAATTGACGAGCACGTATTTGTTGCCGGATTTGGCTTGTGCGAAGGCGCCTGTTAGATCGTTTTCCACCCAGGAGAGATCTCCGCTGGCGGCGCTGCCCGTTCCGCTTGTTGGCGGCGGGATGTAGGCTTCCATCTCGCCGAGGCGCGCGCCCAGCATGCCGGGGATCAGCGTGAAAGCGCCGACCACCAGAAACATTCCAATCAGCAGCCGCGAAACGCCCAACTCGTGATCCGCCGAGATGCCGGGGAGACGTACGAAGCCGAGGAGATACAAGCCGGCCATGCCGAACAGGACGATCCACGCGGCGAGGAACCGTTCCCGCGTCAGGAAGCCGGTTTGCAGAACCGCATCGAGGCTGTAGAGATACTTCATCATCGCGGCGAGCACGATGAAGCCCATGACGACTTTCACGCGCGACAGCCATTCGCCGGAGCGTGGCATCTTCGCAAGCCAGCTGGGGAAGAGCGCGAGCAGGAAGAATGGCAGCGCAAGCCCGCCTGAAAAAGTGGCCATCCCGATGACCGGACGAAGCTTGCCGCCCTGCACTGACGCCGCGAGCAGCGTCCCCATGAAAGGTCCGACGCAGGCGAACGACGCGAGCGCAAACGTCAGGCCCATTAAGAGCGATCCGACATAGCCGCCGGCGTTCGACGCGGCGTTCATTTTGGTGAGGATGCCCGACGGAATCGTGATTTCAAATGCGCCCAAGAGACTAAGACCAAACACGAAAAAAATCAGCGCAATAAAGCCGTTCACCCAGGGATTGGAGCCCAGCTGAACGACACCGGAAGGGCCAAGCGCCAGCGTCGTGACGATGCCGAGACTGGTAAATAAAACGATTATCCCGAGACAAAAAGTCAGCGCCTGAGCGAAGCCCCCGCGTTGTCCGGTGAAGTAAGACATCGTGATCGGGATCATCGGGAAAACGCAGGGAGTGAAGATAGCTGCCAGACCGAAGCCGAAGGCGAGCGCGAGAAACGCGAAAATTCCACTGTCTGTGGCGGGCGCGGAACTTGCCGGCGGTGCCGGCTTCGCTTCGACATAGCCCGCGGGGATGACGATATTCGCGGCCGGTGTTCCGGCGGCAATCTTCAGCGCCGCATTGATATCGCGGGTGCGAGGCGGAATACATTGGGTCCCGCTACAGGTCTGGTAGCGCGGCTGGAATCCAAGCGTGATATCGCCCGGCTCGGCGTCCTTTTTCAATTCGATACGCGCGAGGAAAACCTGCGTACCTTCATAAGTTTCGGTGTCCGACTGGAAGTTCGCGTCGTATTTTCGGACTGGCGGCGGTTCGAAAAAAGTAACTTTCGCGATTGCGGTGTCGTTCAGGTTTTTGATTGTCGTGGGAATGGGACCGGGTGGCGTCGAAATTGAATACATGTGCCAATCGGAATCGATTTGGGCAGTGAGTTTTGCCAGCACGGTTGCGCCGGGAGCGGCGGTCGCCTGATCCAGAGTCATGGTCCACTTGACGTGGTTGAAGGATTCGCTTTGCGCAAATGCGCAGGCTGCGAACGACAGAAAGAGTAGCAATCGCCGCATGGTATTACCCCGCTTTAGCGTATCCGCGTAATTCGTCTTCGATGCGCTGGTTGACTTTGTTTGAGAAGAATTCCGCTGAGATCCTGATGGCGTTCTTGATGGCATTGCTGTCGGACCGGCCGTGGCAAATGATGCAGACACCCTTGACGCCGAGCAGCGGCGCACCGCCGAATTCCGAATAATCCACGCGCTTTTTGAAATCCCGGTAGGCGGACTTCGAAAGCACGTAGCCGATTTTACTGGAAAGCGTGGCTTCGAGAGATTCGCGCAGCATCTTACGAATCATGTCGACCAGGCCCTCGCTGACCTTCAGCGCTACGTTGCCCACGAAGCCGTCGCAAACAATGACGTCGGCGGCGCCGGAAAAAATATCGCGGCCTTCCACGTTGCCGATGAAGTGGAGGTCCATGATCTTGAGTAGGGGAGTGGTTTCGCGGGTGAGAGCGTTGCCCTTGTGCTCCTCCTCGCCGATTGAAAGCAGGCCGACGCGGGGGCGGCGAACTTTAAGGACGTGGCGCGAATAAACTTCGCCCATCAGGCCGAAGTGAGCCAGCATTTGCGGCTCGCAATCCACGTTGGCGCCAACATCGACTACCACGACGGGAGTTCCTTTAATCGTCGGGAAAACGCCGGTGAGGGCGGGACGGTCCACACCCGGCAACTTCCCTAACACCATTTTCGCAATTGCCATGCAGGCGCCGGTGTTACCGGCGGAGAGGAAACCGTCGGCTTTGCCTGTGGCGACCAGACGCGCGCAGACGTGCATCGAGCTTTCACGTTTGGAGCGCGCGGCTTTGGCCGCATGGTCGTCCATCGTGATGCGCTCGGGCGCGTGTACGATTTCGATGGGAAGATGCTTGTAGGACGGGTGGGAATCGAGTTCATGCTGCACGGTGGCCTTGTCGCCGACCAGCAGAACCCGGTGCCCAAATTGTTTGGCCGCGTGGATTGCGCCTTCGACTTCAGGTACCGGAGCTTTATCGCCCCCCATCGCGTCTACGGCAATGGTTACCATTCGTTCAGGTTAACGCTGTAGAGCGGCGAACTATTCCGCAGCTGTTTCGATGACTTCGCGGCCTTTGTACTGTCCGCATTTCGGGCAGACACGGTGCGGCTGCTTGGGTTCATGGCAGTTGGGGCACTCGGAGCCGGCCGGCTTGGCGAGGCGATCGTGGGCACGGCGGGTCTGGGTGCGTTGGTGGGAATGTCTGCGTTTCGGATTCGGCATTGCTTTTCTCGTTCTTCTCTAAAATTCTTAAATTCTGTGCTACTGAACTTTCAGGTCTTTCAGCGCGCTCCACCGATCGTCGAGCGCCTGTCCCCGGACCGCATCGCAACCGCAGACTACCTCATTGCGGTTCGCGCCACACACCGGACATATCCCTTTGCAGGCCTCGCTGCAGACGCGCTGCATGGGGAGTTGTAACAATAACTGCTCCCTCAGAATATCTTCCAGCACCAGGCCGGGTAATTCGTAAAACCCCATTTCCGCTTCGCCTTCATCGATGGCGACTTCTTCCGTCTTTATATCCGGATCGACCGGCTTATAAAACAAATCGAACTGCGCGGCAACCGGAAAAGCAGCGCGCCCCAGGCAGCGGTCACACTCCGTTTCGAGCGTGGTTTCTACTTTCCCATGTACCCGGACTTCCTCACCCGTATGCGGCAATAACTCCGCCACACCTTCGGTTTTCAGAGGAGCGACCTGACAAACCCCGGCATCCGAAAAATCAATCTCTCCGGGTTGCCACGTTTCCGCAAACGCAATCTTGCGGACTTCCATCTCCTGAATACTCAGCAACATGGCAATAGAACGGGGGAAACATCCAATTGTATCACGCCGAAGGTGGAAAACGCTTAATTTCGGCCAACCCGCGCCGGGACCCGGTGCCAACCCGGTGGCGCGTTCGGCCCGTGTTTCGAATAGGTTCCAATCCCGCAAGGATAATTGAAGACACGGTCAGCCGCCGGGGGGATATCATCGGAGTGGCGGTCCCCGGCGGTTCGGGGGGACGCGCCGTTCGGGAGATCCTGCTATCAGCGTAATTAATCGTGCATTGACGTTCATGGCCAAGATGGGCCTGGGAGTAAAAGACGACCCGAAAAAGGTCGTGGATGTGGCGGGGCGGACATGGGGCGAGCCGGCGGGCGATCTGGCGCTTTCGGTGTTGCTCAAGGTCAAAGAAGACCCCGACGAGCTTTCGGCTGTTTCCGCGGCGATCCAGAATCGTGGCACCGTCCCGCAGCGGCTGCCGACCAGCGGTTGGCTGCATTTTTTTCAAGTCTCAGTGATCGATAATGCAGGCGCTGCCGCTCCCCTGACGTCGTACGGCCGAGAGCTGTTGAAACCGGAACGAAGGCAGACGCTGCCGGATATCGTGCTCGCACCCGGTGAGGCGATTGAGGCGGATATTCCGGTCGGTTCGATTTATCAGATGCGAAAGGGAGAATACAGTTTGCAGGTTTCGTGCGAGCTCCCGGGCGGCGGGCGCGTCGTTTCGAATGAAATTCGGGTCAAGGCCTGATGGCCGTCACACCTTTTTCGCGAAAATAACAATATTGCCGGCGGGCTCGAAGACGCCGATTTCCCTCATCCCGTAGAAAGTGGTCCTGTCTTTCATCGCGATGGGATAGCCATCGAGACGCTTGACTGTGTCGTCGAAATCGTCGATTTCGATAAACAGGGAAGCCACACGCGACTCACCCGCCGGAGCGAAAGCAGGTTCGTCTTTGCGCACGCTGGCCGCGGATTGCAGCATCAGTTCCACACCATCGCGCACCAGAATGACGAAGCCGATATTGTCGCCCTCCGGGACCTGGCCGACGTTCTGGAAGCCCATGCGGTCCACCCAGAACGGCAGGCAGGGTTCAATAGCTTCGACGACCAGTACGGGAGTGATTTTCATGGCAATATCCTCCACGATAATGTATTCATGCTGCAAAACGCAAAGATCATGACTTTCGTGGGCACGCGCGACGCCGCCCGAGCCAGGGGCTTTTACCGGGACATGCTGGGGCTCACGCTGGTGGAGGAGAATTCTTTCGCACTAGTGTTCGATGCGAATGGCATCATGCTGCGGGTGACGAACGTGCATGAGTTGATTCCGGCGCAGTTTACGGTGCTTGGCTGGGAGGTTCCGGATGTTACGTCGGCGGTGCAGGACCTTGTGGCGAGAGGCGTCGTGTTCGCGCGTTATCCCGGAATGACGCAGGACGACGATGGCGTGTGGACTTCGCCTGGCGGTGCGCGGATTGCCTGGTTTCAGGATCCGGATGGCAACGTGCTCAGCCTGACGCAGTTCTAACGGCGCTCATCTCTACTGCGGCACGACTGTCAGCGTGCTATCGACGCTGAATAGCTTGTAATCGTAATAGTGCTGGTGGGCTTCCGTTTTCGCGCGCATCCCGGCGATAAACTTCAAATCCGCCAGCATGGTTAGATTGCCTGCCAGCCAATCGTCGCCGATTTTGATCATTTCTGCGCTGATGCTGCTGCCCGGCTGGAAGCCGTTGGTTTCCCGGACGAACAGGCTGGTGTCATTGATAATGAGCCCATCCTCCCGATCGAACCAGTAAACGCGGCGGGTTGCGAGCGCTTCTTCTTCCTGTTTGTTGGCCGCCTTATGACCCGGTTTGGGCTCGGACTCCATCCGCCACGTGGGACGACCGCGCACCGTCTCTTCACCGGTGACTTTGTTATCGAACAGGCGGAGGAGAAGATCGAGGGGGCCCATGGAGACGGTTCGATGCAGGCTCAGGAATCGATTCTTTTGCCGCTCGATGCGGGCCTTCTCCATGTCGGCGTCTACCTTCTTCTGCGTTTTCGCGTCGAGAGGCTTGCCTTCGATGAGGACCAGCTTTGTGTATTCCGAGCCTTCCAGCATGATGTGATCGTATGTTTTCGAGGAGGGCGGGCCAGGCTTACCGGTTTTGTCGAGTTGCGACTCGATATGGTCTTCACGATAGGTGTACTTGTGGCCTCTCGCCTCCTGCGCCTTGCCGGCCGCAATTGCGCGGGCGATGAGTTCGGCCGGGGATGGCGGGACCTGCTGGGCCAGCAGGGCACATGGAATGAGTGCAACGATCCAGGAACGCATGTGTGGCTATGACGCGGAGTCCTCGCCACGGGTTTCCGGTGAAAAAGACCGACGATCAGGTGCTAACGTGAGAAACACCCGCCATGGAAAAGGTATTTCATTTCGATGCGCCGCGCGAGAAGTATAGCTGCGATGCCGCTGTCGTCTGGTGTTTCGACAACCGGTTCCAGCAGGGTCTCGCGAAATACCTCAAGCGGCTTGGAATTCTGAATACCGATCCGATTAAGATCGCAGGCGGAGCGAAATCGTTGGTTTCGCCGGAGCATGAGACGGATCGCGAGTTCGTGCTGGAGCAGATCCGAAAATCGATCCGGCTCCATGGTACGAGCCGGGTCATTCTGATGCTGCATTCCGACTGTGGCGCGTATGGCGGATTAGCCGGTGGTTTTCAGGGCGATGCGAAAGCGGAGGCAGGCCATCATGAGGCCGAATTGAGACGCGCGGCGGAATTCCTGAAGGGCGAACTGCCCGGGCTGGAAGTGCAGGCGTATTTTGTCGACTTTGAGGGCGTTTGGGCGGTGAACCCCGCTTAGCGGGCGGAGCACGATGGAGCACTTTTTCACTTGCCCGTACTGTAGTGAGCGCATTTCAATGGTGCTGGATATGTCGGTTGGCGGACAGGTTTATGTGGAAGACTGCGAGGTCTGTTGCCGCCCGATTGAGGTGCGTTACAGCGTCGTAAACGATCGGATTCGCGATTTCGAAGCTGCTGCCATGTAACGGTGGTGCGTTTTCCGCCATTCAGTGTAAAATTCGAAGTACGGCTCAATACAAATGACGCAGCGTCTCAAGAAGAATCTGATCATCTCCGCAATCGCAGTCGCTGCGGCTCTTGCCACCATGGGCCTCAGCAAGTTCCGCTTTTTCGAACTGCTGAAGCTGAAGGCGCAGGATGTGCATTTCGTTTTACGGGGCACGCTGCCGGTCAAGGACATTGTCTTAATCGGTATCGACAACGAGACGCTTTCGAACCCGGACTTTCTGGATCCATCGCTGTTCTGGCATAAACACTATGCCGATGCCATCGGTGGAGCGGCGGAAGGTGGAGCGAAAGCCTTCGTCCTCGATGTCACGTTCGCGATTCCGGTTGAGCCCTATGAAAAAGATCCCAACCCGCATATGGACAGCGATCTCGCCAGCACGTTTGTCAGCACGCTGCCGATCATGCCCGTCGTGTGCGCCTTTGTTCCGGAAGCCATGGGGGCGCAACGGGAAGGCCTCGGCGCGGTTCCCCTGAATATGATCGCCGGCGCCATGGGGATGTCCGCCTACGCTAATCTGACGGACGATCCGGATGCTTTTGTTCGTACCCAAGAGCTGATTGAAGCGCCGGATCCAAAAGACCAGTCGCGACCGCTGACCCGCAGCATGGCCTTGCGGGCGGCGGAGAAGTTTCTGGGCGTCGAAGCGAATTTCAGGAATGGCGAGCTTTATCTCGGAGACCGGCGCATCCCGGCGAACCGAGATCGCCAACTCACCATTAATTATGCCGGACCACCCGGAACCGTTCCCCGCATTCCGCTGTATAAATTCAACGAAGCCGCGAAGAAGCACGATATCGCGACGCTCGAAAAATGGGTGAAAGGCAAAGTGGTCCTGCTGGGTCCGGATAACAGCGGTGACCGTCACAACACGCCTTTCTATACTGCTTTCGCCGGCGAGAAATACACAACGCCAGGGGTGGAAGTGCATGCCAACACTTTGCGGACTCTGCTGACGGGCGACTATCTGCAGCCAGTGCCGGACTGGGCGCGGGTGCTTGGGCTGCTTCTCTCCGCCGGAATCAGCGTGGCGATGGCGGCGTCTTTCAAGCCGTCACAAACGGCCGCGTGGGCACTGATCGCGCTGGTCCTGGGTCTGGTTTCGACACACGTGCTGTTCAGGGCCGGCTGGCTGCTATCGACATCTGAAGTGACAATTGCCTACACGATTGCGTTGCTCGGCGGTATGATCTTCCGCTTCGCGACGGCCGAAAAGAAGAGCAGCTTCTTCCGCGGCGCGGTGGCATTGTTTGTCGGCAAGCAGGTCGCGAGTTCGCTCGAACAATCCGAGAAGATCGCGCTGACGGGTAAACGGCAGACGGTCACGATCCTGTTCACGGATATCCGCGGGTTCACGGCGTTTTGCGAATCCAAGGATCCGGCAGTCGTTGTCGATCTGCTCAACACTTATATGCAGGTGATGGTATCGGCCATCGTGAAGTATCACGGCCACGTCAACAAATTCATCGGCGACGGTATTCTGGCGGTGTTTTCGGATGACGACGAGGGTGCACAGCCCGGCGATCACGCGTACCGTTCGATGGCCTGCGCGACTGAGATGGTGACAGCGGATGCCGCCGGGTTCAAGACCGGCGCGGGCATCCATTCGGGCGAAGTGGTTATCGGCAACGTGGGATCGTCCGACAAGATGGAGTTTACAGTTCTGGGAAATACGGTGAATCTCGCCTCGCGACTGGAAAGCCTGAATAAGGAGCAGAAAACAAAACTGCTGCTCAGTCAGGAAACGCTTGAAATGAGCGGGGGGAGAATTGACACATCGTATGTGGGCGAAGTGCCGGTCAGAGGGAAAACGGAGCCGATGAAGTTATATACGGTCAAATCGCTCGTGGAACCGAAGCCCCAAACCCAGGAGGCGCATGCATGATCGACGCTCACAAGAAGTCGGACTCAAAGGTATGAGGATCAGGGGCTTAGCGGCCTGGTTGTTCATCCCTGTACTGACAGTTTCAGCGGCAAATCCGCCTGCTCCGGCGGGGGGACAACCCGCCAAAGAGGAGCCCGTCGGCTTGTTATTGAGCGCCACGGGAAGCAAGGTTCTGCGCGCGAGCGCCGAAACTCCGCTTGCTGCCCGCGCCGGCGATGTCCTTTTTTCCGGCGACGAGCTGAAGACGGAAACCGGAGCTGCCAGCTTTCTTTATTGCCCTGCGAAGACATCGGAATCCATCGATCAGGGCGGCGATCTGGTTTTCGATGCGAAGCAAATCAAGGTAAAGGCCGGCAAGATCGCAATGCCGAAACCGGTGAACTCGTGCTTCCTGCCTCAGGTTGTGCGCGTCGCCGTGGCAAGTCAGCAGCATTACGGAGTCAGCATGACTCGCGGGCTGACCAAACCCGAGGGCGACGTCCTGGCTGTGAGTGCCTTGCCCGCCAATGTTCAGGCAGACCTGGCTCCCTTTGAAGCGGTTCTGCGCACGGAGCCCGATAACGTCGGCGCGCTCGTGAACGAAGCTGCTGTTTACGATCAGAACAAACTCGAAGCCAACGCGCTGGCAACGTATCGCAAGATCGCGTTGCAGTGGAAAGACGCGGTGTGGGTGCGCGGACGCATTTTCGAGCTGGAGGAATCGCTGGCCACGGCAGCCGCGCTGAAAGCGGCCGAGATCGCGCCGGACGCAAAGACCTACGCTTTGCTGATCGGCGTTTCCAAATATCAGAAACTCCCGCAGGATCTTTGGCTGAAATACGCGGATGCGGACGCGAAGAGCTTCAGCGAGCAGCTGGCCAGTCTGCGAGGCGGTGGCGTGCCGCCGGAGAACATGGTTGTGCTGACGAATGAGCAGGCGACCACTGCCGCCGTTCGCAATGCCTTTCAGTCCTTTCTGAAGACACGGGCGGGTTCCAAAGACACGGTCTTTGTGATGGTCGCGGGCCACGGCACGGTGGACAGCCGCGGCGCATTCATTCTGACTTACGACAGCGATCCGGAAGATCTTGCCACCACAGCTCTTCCGATGGCGGAACTACAGGCGCTGGTCGATGATGAGTTGAGCAAAGTCGGACGGGTTGTTTTTCTAGCCGACGTCTGCCGCGCGGCGACGATCGGCAGTCTGAAGACCGATGCTCTGGGCAGCGCGGTTGAAAAACTCGGTGAAGCGCCGGGTGAAATGCTGGGCCTGATGTCGGCGCGACCCAAGGAAGTTGCCGTAGAAGGCGCGGATTTCGGAGGCGGTCACGGTGCGTTCAGCGATTCCGTGCTCAAGGCTCTGGGCGGCGCCGCGGACAGTAACAAGAATCAATCGGTGGATGCCGGTGAGTTGATCGATTACGTCCGTACCAACGTGCCGAAGACGACCAACAATAAACAGCATCCGCGCGACTTCGGTAATCTGGCCAACGATACGAAGCTGTCGGATCTATCGAAGTCGCCGGTTCCGATGACTCGGCTGAAGACCTTCTACGACTCCCGCAGCGGAGAGCCGCTTTTGGTGGCGCAGGCCGCCGGAACGATTCAGATTTCACCGCAGGCGCAGGCGGATATCGACGCTTTTCAGGCGGCTATTCGCGCCCGCAACATTCTGCCCGATGCTGCCGGCAGCGCGTGGAGTTACGTGGATCGCATGCGCGCGGAACTCAGCCCGGAGCGGATGTTCCTCCAGGAGAATGCCCTGCGAATCGCCCTTGAAGACGCCGCGCAGCAGGTGCTGCTGAAATATCTCTCGGGAGGCGCCACGCCGCAGGCCAAGGTCGATTTCGACAATGGCGCGAAGTATATGGAGGCTGCTGTCCGCCTCACTCCGGAATCGCTTTATCTCCAGGCGCGGGATTCTTTCTTTTCCGGGCGCTCGCTGGTATTTGACAAGCAGTACGCGCAGGCATCGAACCTGCTGGAACAATCGGTGCGTACCGATCCGGCCGAGGCCTATGGCTACAACGCTCTCGGTATTTCCTATCTGGAGCAGGCGCGCTATCAGGATGCCGTGCCGGCATTTCGCGACGCCACGCGCCGCGCGCCGAACTGGTCGTATCCGTTGCTGGGCCTTGCCCTGGCCTATGAGCAATCGGGCAACAATCTCGCGGCGGTCCGAACCTATCAACAGGCGATTAAGCAGACGCCGCAGTACGGCTTCTGGCCGTACAATCTCGGCATGCTTTATCAGAAGATGAACCGGCGCAGCGACGCTGAGGCGTCTTACCGGCAGGCGATGGTATTGATGCCGAACTCCGGCATGCCGCTGAACGCGCTTGGATCTCTGAAAGCCGCGCAAGGGAAGACTACCGAAGCGGAGAAATTCTATCGGGACGCGCTGCTGAAAGATCCAACCCTGATTGAAGCCCGCCACAATCTGGGTGTCCTGCTCGCCAACATCAAAACGCGGCAGCCCGAAGCGATCGCTCTGTGGCAGCAGAATCTCCAGACGAACCCGGATTATCTGGTTTCGAGAATCAGCCTGGCAGAATTGCTGGCGCAGCGCGGAGAAAATGCGGGAGCGATTGAGCAGTACCGCCTGATTGTGAATGCCAAGCCGGAGTTTGTCGCGGCAAGGGTTGCGCTGGGTGAGCTTTATGTGAAGTCCAGCCAGGCTCAGGCGGGCGTGGATGAGCTTCGCGCAGCATCCCGGCTCGATGCCGAGAATTCCTCCATCTTTGAGCGGATTGGCGATGTGGAAAAATCGCTCAATCATGTTCAGGAAGCGCGCGATGCGTACGCAACGGCCCTGAAGCTTGCCGCCGAAAAACCGGATCAGAAGAGGGTTCGTACTAAGATGGCTTTCTAGATGCCCGACGCACAGATGCATGTCCGATTCTGGGGGGTCCGTGGTTCCACGCCGACACCGCTGGCTGAAAATCTCAAGTTCGGAGGCAATACGTCATGCGTTGAGGTCTGCACGCCTTCGGGCGATTGCCTCATCTTCGATGCGGGTTCCGGCATACGCGCTCTTGGCAACAGGCTGCTGCAGGATGCGGCCGGTGAGCCCATTCAGGCCAATATTTTCCTCACTCATTTTCACTGGGACCATATTCAGGGTCTGCCGTTCTTCGCCCCGATCTATGGCGCGAAAAATGAAATCACCTTTCACGGCGGGCGCACCAGAAGCTTGCAGGAAACCCTGGAAGGCCAGATGGCCCAGCCTTATTTCCCCGTGGATTTCGCGCAGGTAGCAGCGAAGCGAAATTTTCGCGAGATGGAATCGGACGCGGTTCTTGAGATCGGCGGGGCGTCCATCCGTACGTTCAGTCTGAATCATCCGCAGGGCGCGACGGGATACCGGGTGGAATGCGGAAAGTCGGTTGTCGTTTATGCGACAGACTTTGAGCACGGTAATGCGGAACTGGACGCGCTGATGCTTGAACATGCGCAGGATGCGGACATTCTAATCTGCGATACGCAGTATACGCCCAAGGAATACGACACGCATCGCAATTGGGGTCACAGCACGTGGCTTCATGCGGCGGCCGTAGCGCAAAAGGCAGGGGCTAAGCAGCTTGTGCTTTTCCACCACGATCCGACGCACGACGACCACACGATGGCCAGGATACAGACCGAAGCACGTGGCGAGTTCCGCAATACGGCCGCGGCGTGGGAAGGCCTGACGGCTTCGCTGTAGTAGCTGGTTCGGAAACCGAACCCGTCAGACTCTGGCTGCCGGACGTCCGCGTCCCATCGCCATGGGTGGAGGGGGCGGCGGCTCCGGTTCCGGCTCGACCTTCTTGGGGCGCGCGTTCAGGCGTGTGACAACCATCGCCTGATAAGCCTTTTCGAATTTCGGGGTGCCTGGCTTGTGTCCCGCTGCAACTACCTGGTCTTCAGTGACTTCCTGCGCGACGGGAAGATATTTCTGATAATAGGCGCGAATCCGATCCTGCACCACACGAACGTCGGATTCATACGCCACCATCAGGACTTCCGCCGTTTCGGCGTCTTTCAGCACCTCCCAGACCTGGGAAGGTTTGTGGATCTTCGCCGATTTGAGCGCCGACTCGCGCTTCTTCGCGGCGGCTTCGAGCTTCTGGAAGCCCTTCAGTTCATTGGGAGGCAGGGCAAGGGCTTTGAGCGCCGCCGCACGGTCCCGGGGCGACAGTTTCTCCAGTAACACCGCGAGAAATGCCAGCCAGCCCGCTTCGTTTCCCGCGGGAAAGATAGCGTGCGCCTGCTTCTCGAACCGGGTGAGACCGGGGAGATTCAGTTTATCGCCTTTCAACGCGGGACTCAGCAGCTTGAGCAGGTCGAGCCGGTCGAGATCTTCGATGGCTGCTACCGCGGATTCATGCGAGGCCAGCGCCTTCAGGTCAGCGCGCAGGCAGGTCGGATCGGGATGCAGATAATCCCCCAGAACTGCATTATCCAGCTGGGATTGGGTGCGGGAGGCGATCTCAAATCCCATAACGTGTTTGAAGCGGATCAGGCGGAAAACGCGCGATGGATCGTCGAAAAACGCCATCGAGTTCGTGGTGCGCAGTTCCTTGGTGATGAGGTCCGCCTGACCGTTAGTGGGGTCGACCAATAAACCTTTGGCGCCACGATTCAGAAAAAGAGCGATCGCATTGATTGTAAAGTCGCGGCGAGACAGGTCTTCGTGGATCGTCGCAGGGGCAATTTGAGGCTTACCACCGGGCTTGCTGTATTTTTCGGTTCGGGCATTGCTGACGGACGCGCGAATACCGCCGGGAAGTTCGAGTTCGACACCACGTTTGAAACTGTCCTCTTCGATCACGTGCCCGTGCAGGGAATGGGCGAGCGCTTTGCCGATTTTCGGGGCGTCGCGTTCAACGGTGAAATCCAGATCCCGGATGGGAGCGCCGCGCAACATATCGCGCATGGCGCCGCCGGCGAGCCAAACGGTAATGGCTGCGTCCGTTGCGATGCGCTGGATCTCCGCCACCGTGCGGTTTTGTGCGGCATCCAGGTGGCTCTCGAGCGCGAACATGTAATCGCTCATAACTTCTTCAGGCGCTCCTTTTTGGCGTCGAGGGGTGTCATGCGGTCAAGCCCTCGGGTGGTGCTGGTTCAGTGTATCCCGCAGACGCGAGCGCACCACATGGGTGTAAATTTCGGTAGTTGAAAGATCGGCGTGCCCCAGCATTTCCTGGAGACTGCGGAGGTCCGCGCCACCTTCGAGAAGATGGGTGGCGAAAGTATGGCGCAGGACGTGTGGCGAAAGGTGGTGAAAGATCCCGGCTTTCTTCCCGTTGGCTTTGATGGCCGCCCAAAAAGCCTGCCGGGTCATGCCATCCCCGCGAGCCGTGATGAAAAGAAAGGATGTTTGCGCTCCATGGAGCAGCGCCGGACGACCTTCTTCGAGATAACGCCGGACGGAGGCCAGCGCTGTGGCGTGAACAGGAACAATTCTTTGTTTGTTGCCTTTTCCCGTCACTCGCAGGAGTCCGAGACCCATGTCGAGGCTGGAGACCTGGAGCGTGATGAGCTCCGTGACGCGGATGCCGGTGGCATAGAGCAGCTCCAGCATCGACCGGTCGCGCAAACCGGTGGGTTTCGTTGTGTCAGGTGCAGCGATCAGGCTGTCGATCTGAGCGCGATTCAGGAACTTCGGAATTGTCGCCCACTGCTTGGGGCTGGAAAGCAGTTCGGTCGGATCTTCGCGGAGGATGTCTTCAGTCACCAGGAAGCTGAAAAAGTTGCGCAGGCTGCTGAGATGCCGGGCGATGGATCGGCTCGTTAAGTCTTTTGAATACAGGTGATTAACGTACTTATTCAGAAGTTCAGGATCAGGGAAGGCTCCGCCGGTCAATGGCTCCGCAAAAGATCGCAGTCCTTCGAGGTCCCTCCCGTAGGCTTCCAGAGAGTTCCGCGAAAGGCCTTTTTCCATGCGGCAGAAGGTCAGAAAGTCTCTGATTCCGCTGGAGATTGGCGACTTGGCCGAATTGTCGTTACGCGCCATTCACAAAATGTACCCTTCCGAGCAATGATACAATATTCCCGAAAATGTTTAAATCAATTCTAATGCGTACGTAGCGTTCGCAGGAAGAGATTTGACGCTTCGGGAGGCGATTGTGGCCGGTTCTACCGCCAAGAAAGTAGTGGTCCGTCGCTTTGACCGGGAGACTTTAACCGGTTTTATTAATCCTTTCAGCTACTTACAGCCACAGGCTTTGGAGTTGCTGCGACCGGATGGAACGCTGGCGCTGCTGCCATACCGTGAAGTGCGCTCTGTGGCGTTCGTGAAAGATTTTGAAGGGGAACCGGAGCCGTCCCGGGTTTTTCTGAACCGGCCCAAGCAGGAAGGGCTTTGGGTACGCATGGTCTTTCTGGACGGGGAGGTGATGGACGGGATTCTGCCGAATAACCTGCTGACCTGGGAAGCGGCGGGCATAACGGTGACGCCTCCGGAGCCGGATTCCAATAACCAGAAGGTCTTCGTGCCCAGGGAGGCGCTGCGGAGCGTTCAGGTTCTTGGAGTAGTGGGGAGTCCGCTGAAGGCAAAACGCAAAAAAGCGCCGGTTGTTGATCAACCGACGCTTTTTTGAGGAAAACTCGGACAGAATACGGCCTACAGGGCCAACTCTTCGTTATAGGTCATGTCTTTCAGGTTGAACTTGGCTTTGGCGGTCATGCCACCAAGCTTCAGGTCGAACTCCACTTCCTTATCCGCGGCGCTGAGGGCCAGAACGTCCTTCGAGAAACTGAACAGGATCGTGGTGTTGTTGGCCATGGAATTCACGAGGTCGGCATTCTGAGGCGCCTTTCCTTTGACCGTCAGAGTGGCGCCCCGCTTAAGCGCCGCTCCCGGATCCGGAGGAGCAGGAGGCGGGCCGGCGTTGTCGACGTTGGCCGCATCGGGGCCTCCGCCGCGGCGCCCGCCGCTGAAGCCCCCGCCAAACCCGCCGCTGCCACCGCGCGCACCACCGCGGCCCATCATGGCTGCGTTCAGGGTTGCCATCGGGATGCCGGTCACCGAGATAACATAGTGGTTCGCCAATGCTGGCGGAAGCGCCAGAGGGTGGGCTTCGAGGATCGGCTTGGCGCTCTGCCAGACGATATGCAAAGTTGCTGCCGGGGGGCTAAAATTGCCCGCGGGCGCGAGTCCGCCGCCGCCACCACCGCCGCTTCGGCTTCCGCCACCGCCGCCACCACCGCCGCTACGGCTTCCGCCGCCACCACCGTCTCCGCCTTCTTCTCCGCCGCCACCACGTCCGCCGCCGCGTCCGGCGGATTCGGCGTCAACTTTCTTGGCCCAGGGCGACTTCGTGCGGATCTCTTCCTTCTCCTGATCCGTCCATTCGGATGATTTCTTCTTGACCCAGAAGTCCGCGCCGAAGGCGTAAGATTCCAGGCAAGCCATCATGCCAGTGACAGCGGCCATGCGGAAGATGTCGCGGCGGCCGGTGCCCGATTGCGTATTTACCATTACTTAATTACACTCCACGCAAACTGAAAAGTGCAGAAGTAAAAGTTAAGAGTTTGTCAAGGAGAGGGCGGAGTACCCTAAGAATTTGATGATCAGCCGTTTCTATCTTCCCGCCGGCGTGTTGGCCGGTATTGCAATATTGGCTTCGTCCTGCTCGGGCCCGGAATCGATTCCGCCTGCATTTCGCGACAAGAAATTGCCGCTGGAGCGCCGGGTCAGCGATCTGACCGGGCGCATGCGTCCGGATGAAAAAGTCGCGTTGGTGCAGGAGGCTCAAAGCCTTTCCATGCGGGGGAACAGCCGTCTGGGTATTCCGGCTCTGCGGGTGGTGACGGCACCAATGGGGCTGACAGGAAAAGATCCGGACGGCCGTTCGCTGGCGGCTACGGCTTTCCCCGCGAATATCGGGATGGCCGCAACGTGGAATCCCTCGCTCATGGAGCGGGTGGGAGTTGTCATTGCACAACAGGCTAAGGCGTGGGGGCGCGGTCAGGTTCTTGGGCCCCTCGCCGACGTCAGTCATTCCCCGCTGAGCGGTCGCGTGTTCGAAACTTACGGCGAGGATCCCTGGCTCGTTTCCCGAATGGCGGTCGCATGGATCTCCGGTGTACAGGGTGAGGGCGAGATTGCCACTGCGATTTACCGCGGAGGGCCAACCAATACGCGGGGCGCACGGGAATCCGATGTGCGTCCGATTGAAGCGGCAGTCAGCGAGGCGGGAGTTTGGGCCGTGATGCCGCAGGACGGTATTCCGGTACGGGGCTTTCTGAATGGCCAATTGGGTTTCCGAGGCTTTTCCGTGTTGAACACAGGCATGGAGTCGAACGCGGGAACGGGTCCACTGCTGGATGAACAGGTGCGCGGCATTCTCAGGGCGATGTTTGCCAGCGGCGCGTTCGATCGCGAGCCGACGGCTTCGAGGGAAGTGGAAACGGCGGAGCACCGGACCGTTGCGCGCGAGGCGGCAACGCAGAGCATGGTGCTGCTGAAAAACGAAGGCAGCCTGCTGCCGCTCGACAAGAGCAAGATTCATTCCGTGGCGGTCATCGGACCGAATGCAAACGTGAACCGGATGGCGGCCGGCAACTATACGGTGGGCGGGGCCAGGTAT
This sequence comes from Bryobacteraceae bacterium, assembly GCA_025928545.1. Taxonomy (GTDB): domain Bacteria; phylum Acidobacteriota; class Terriglobia; order Bryobacterales; family Bryobacteraceae; genus BOG-234. The sequence continues at coordinate 19,110 of JAICJH010000011.1, forward strand.
TCCGCGACTCCGCTGGACGCGCTCCGGGGTGCTTTGGGATCTGGCGTCGTGACACTGGCTAAGACACCGGCGGAGGCAGGTAAGGCGGAGGTCGCAATTGTTTTCGCTGGCACCGGCGCGGAGTCGGAAGGGGAGTCGCACGATCGCACTTCGCTGAATCTTCCCGCGGGACAGGATGAATTGATCGAGGCTGTCGTGCGCGCGAATCCACATACGATTGTGGTGGTGAACAGCGGATCCGCCATCGCTATGGCAAAGTGGATCGGGCGCGTGCCTGCTGTTGTGGAGGCCTGGTTTCCAGGGGAAGAAGGCGGCAACGGGATCGCGGACGTGCTGGCGGGTAAGGTGAATCCGTCTGGCCGCCTGCCGATTGGGTTTCCGGCTCGAATGGAAAACCCACAACAGGGGGACTTGTTTCCGTTCGGCTTTGGGCTTTCTTACACACAATTCGAATACAGGGATTTGCGGGTGACACCGCCGCACGTTTCCGAGGGGCAGCTTGCAGAGGTGAGCGTCACGATACGCAACACCGGAACGCGGACGGGAAAGGAAACCGCGCAGCTGTATCTCCATGCGACGCGATCGGACGCGTCCATCGAACGTGCCGTGCAGGATCTCCGCGGCTTCCAGCAAGTCGAACTGAAGCCGGGCGAATCGGCACGAGTGCGATTTACCGTGTCCGGGGCACTGACCGCGTACTTTGACGAGAAGCGGCAGGATTGGATGCAGGATCAGGCGGAGTTTGAGATTCGGGTAGGATCTTCGTCACGCGATATCCGGGCAACCGGCGTGTTGTCGGTCAGCGAATAATTTCCCAGGCGGTTGAGTTCGAGCAGAAGATCGCCGTTTGGCTGCACGACGAACGCGGTATCGAACTTCGCGCCCCAGACAATCTCGTCATGCCGGTAAGACTGGCGGCTGTGGACAATCTGACTGAAGGTATCGTCGAAACCCTTGATCAGGATTATGATTTCAGCCTGCATGCGCTTCAGGTCTTCGGCCGTTTTACCCCAAAACGGGCTGGATTCGTCGATGGGATGAACGATGGTCCACGTCAGGGCAAACATCAAAATGCCGTCGCGTTCGAGCGTGAGGGGCTCAAATTTTCGTTCGGGTTTCTCGGGAGGTCCGCCGACCGTCATCAGCAATACGCGCGCTTCCATTTCCATCAGATTGTTGGAGCGCTGATTCGCGATGCGGAACATGAGTCCGTGTCCGTTCTGATAAGGCGCAATCAGTGCGCTCGCGCTGTATCCGATGGATGCGGAGGGCTTGGAAGCCCTGGCGACGAGCAGGCCTGTAATTACTGCGAAACCGAGCAATCCTGTGAGAGCTTCGACTGTGGAGCAAACGTTGGCTGCGATTCCCGCGGGCGCGAGGTTTCCGTAACCGACAGTGGTGAGCGTGTGGGCGCTGAAGAAGAAATCGTTCAGGAAGCGGCCCATGGCGGTGGGAGAGGCCGAACCGGAGATCTGGGCCGGATCCATGGAAAAATAGGCCAGCGCGAACAGTGTATTGACCGAGAGGTAAAAGCCAAGCACAAGGCTGATGAAGCCTGTCCAGGTCATGCGCACGATGGCGAGCCAGGGATGAAAGGCGCTCCAGTCTGCGCCTTTGCGTTCCACGTTGAAAGATCCGTCTTTATTGACAGCGCGACGCAGGGGTGCGCCGAATTCGCGAGTCAGACCAGGATCGAAGGCCGGCTTTTGCATCGTTACGGTCAGTTTAACTTGCGGGGCGGGCAATTTGCCGCAGACGTTCTGCCGGGAGTGTATGTTCAGGGTGTGTAGATGAACCAGGGGTAGCGATCCACGGGCAACGAGGCGCGTTTCCGCGCCAGGCACCAGGTTTGCTCGCCGCGGTTCTCTGTGTCATAGCCGTTCAGTGCCAGGAATTTCAGGAGTTGTTTGTGCTCCGAGAATTCGTCGATGAAGGTCGTGAACAGAAGTTCCACTTCGAAGCCGGCCGCTTTCACTGCTTCGCCCAGTTCGTAGCAGGTGTATTCGCGGACATGGCCGATGTCCGTTCGCCGATCGGGGCCGGGGCGTTCATAGAGAAAAAAGATCTGAGGGTTATCGCGGCCATCCAAAGTTTTCGCGGCGCTCGTCACGCTGCCCACGTTGGGTGTAGAAACCAGGAGGTAACCGCCATCCGCGAGAACGCGGCGCGATTCGAGCAGCATCCACATCGGATCGTACGTCATGTGTTCGATGATTTCGCCGGCAACCACCAGATCGAAATAGTTGTCGGGGTAGGGAAACTCATGGCGCTCAACATCGAAATGGTCGACGTAGCAAGTGAACTGGCCATCGGGAAAATCGAACGTCTTGCGGTCGATCTTGCCGGGAGGGCCGTAGTATGCGCCACGGACTTCGCTATAACCGCAGACGCGCTGGAGAAGCGGGGTGATCTGCATGTAGCAGCCGAGTTCCAGGACGCGTCCAGTGGATTGCGGCGGCGGAACCAGGGCAAGGGTTTTCGACAGGCGGGGAATATGTTTCGCGAGATATCGGTCGCCATCGTCATCCGGCATCTTCATGCTCCGGAGGGCTTGTTCGGCGCGCTGCAGGCGCTCGGGGTTGAACCGCTCCGCATCGGGTGGGACGGGCCATGCCGGGAGATTTCGATTGAGCCAGCGCAGAAGCGCACGAAGAACGCGGAAATAGAATTGCGAATCTGTAAAACCGCTGGTAAACACAAGATAGATGCACAGCAGGAGTGCGAGTGCACTGACGGCGTTGCCGATCCTGTTGCCAACAGGTGTTGTGAAGACGAGAGTGAGATCCTCGGTGCCGGGCGGGGCATCGATCACCATAAAGTCCATTGGATCCGCTTTGATGGGCAGTTCGGTCTTGCCGGAGTATGCGCGCCAGGCAGGATCGTACGTCACCTGCACCAGAACGGACTGGCCTGCCCGAACCGGCGCATGGACATGGAGGGAGTCGGTGCCGTCCCACTCGGTGGTGGCGGGGATATCCGGACCGTGTTCGATGAAATCGCTGTAGGCACGGAGCAGGGGGAGATTCGTTGCGGGCTGCACCGGATGGAGCGCCGCGAGTTGCGCGCGGTCCAGCACGCGGGCGAGGCCTGGAGAGCGCCGCGGCACCCGATAGATGACATTGCCCTGGTGGTCGTCATAAAGCACCGGCATGGCGCGCGCGAATTTTTCGGGCACTTTGAAATCGTGGTATGCGTCTTCCGAGTGCGCATCGGAGACAACAATGGCGTCGGCACCCAGGGATTGCAGCCAGCGGACTGAAAGTTCGGGATCCGGGCCGAGAATAATTTCCCAGGTGGCGGCAGACGGGTTGGGGTTGATCAGGCCCTGATCGGAGCCGCCGCCAACTTCGGCGTTATCGTGCCACGCGTCCCACCAAAAGCGGGTGGAACCCATGACAAATGTGCGAGCGTTGGGGAGGTGGGTTCCCATCCAGGAAGACATCCGGTACTCGACGCGATTGTGAAAGTCGGGTTCCGGCGGGTAGGCTTCCCAGGCGCGGCGGACGAAATGGCGCTCCGGCCAGAAAGCGAACAGGGCAATCAGAATGACCATGGCGTGGGCCACGCGGATGCCGAGTACCGTGTCGAATGGCTTATTCCATAAGCGGCGCAACAACTCGATGCCTAAGAGCAGCATCGCCATATCCAGTTCCGGGATCAACCGAAAGGGTTCCCCGATAATTCGGAAGTTGATGAAGTAATAGCCGAGCACGTTCAGGCTCATGAACGCGACACTTCCGAGTGCGAAGACAAAATAAGCCTCGTGCGGCTTTCGGTTTGCCCAGCGGACTGAAAGGGCCCCGAAGGCGACGGCAGCGACTATGGTGAGGACGACGGAATACTGGTTGCCGGGCTGCGAAACATAACGCAGATTGTAGAGCGTGATGCGCAGGTATGCGGGCGTCAGCCAGAATGCCGTCAGGGCATAGGCCAGCACTGGTATCGCGAGCGCGCGGAGGAGGATGGAGCGTTCACGGGCGGTTACCCAGAAACTCCAGACCAGGATTGGGTAGAAGATAGCGAGTGCGGTGGCTCCGTAGAAATTCGTGAGGACGAGCAAGGCGCAGAAGATGGCGGCAAGCGCAAGTGAACCATTGCGGCCGCGGCGCATGCCGAGAAACGCGAAGCCCAGCGCGAACGGGATCAGCGACAGCGAAGAAATGTGCGGACCTTCGCCGTAGCGGACCATGACACCGAGGCGCTGCGGCATCAGGTAAGGCGCGTCATAACGTACGGCTTTAATGAACAGGAATGAAGGCGAGATCAGCATGCAGGCTATGGCGGAAAACCATCCCTGTACGCGCGTACCGCCCATCGTGCGGACCATGAAACAGACGCCCGCGATTCCCAGACAAAACATGGTGGCGGTGAAGACGTGATAGGCCTTGACCGGGATAAAGAAGTTGGTCAGCAATGCGGTGCCGTAGCGAAGCACGGGCGGGTAAATGTAATCGAAGCGGGTCCCGCAGTACCAGAGCGGTTGCCAGCCGGGGTGTGGCCAATGCGCGGCGAGGAAGCGGCCATCGGAGATGAAGGTGCTTTCAATTGACGACCAGAGCTGAAGATATTTTGCCCGGAACAACGGGCGCACCAACACGGCGGCGGAAAGAAAAACCAGCAGGAGATCGAGGAGCAGAAGCCGCCGGCTGTGGGGAGCCTTCAGCCCTGGACTAGTCATTGAGATGGGTCATCAAAAGCAGGCACAAGGCCCTTCGGCCAGTGTAGCGTGTGGGGCGCTACTTGCCTGGGGAAGGTTGCGGAGCGGTCGGGTCCGGGCCGAAGAATGAGTCGCTGAGACTGATCTGCATTTGCCCAAGAATCGCTGCCACGGCTTTACGTGCCATTTGAGGTCTCAATTGCGTCAGGATGCTTTCTTTCACGTCCGCCAGACTTTTCGTAGTGTGGGACTGAACCCGGATTATGTGGTAACCAAAATCGCTGCGCACGGGCTGACTGATGCTTCCCGGCTTGAGCGCGAAGGCGGCCTGTTCGAAAGGCGGCACCATTTTGCCGCGCCGGATTTCACCTAGATTGCCACCCCTGTTTCCCGAAGTAACTTCGTCGGATTCCTGTTGAGCGATTTTTGCGAAGTCTTCCCCGGCAATGAGGCGCCTCCGTATGGCCTGCGCTTTTGCGAGGGCCTGTGCGTCCGTTAATTCGGGCCTGCCTGGCTTCGCGGGCAGGGGCGAACCTTTGACCCGGATCAGAATGTGCCTGGCCGTCACAGCTTCGTAGTCCGGTTTGTGCGCATCGTAATAGGCCTGGATTTCGGAATCCGGAACGTTTGCCGTATCTACCAGGTTTTGGAACTCGGCATTATGCAGGGCGCTTTGGCGCTGGAATTCAAGCTGCGCCGCGACATTGGGCTTTTCTTCCAGATGCCGCCGTTGGGCTTCGTCCGCCAGGGCGAGCATGCTGGCCAGTCGTTCGGCGAACTCGCGGCGACCGGGACCCAGCGCGACGTCCTGTTGGCCCGGAGGCAGCAGAGTGCGGGCAAGCGAAAGGTATTGGGCCGCGGTCAGTTGGTGGTCGCCGTATTTGAAAACGACTTCATTCGGATCGGCCGGGCGCGTGACGGGCCCCTGAGCAGACAGGATGACGGGGACAGCGAGCAGGAGAAGGCAGAGTTTCATAGGCGGCAAATTATCGGGCCCCGGTGACGCCATTGAAATTATCCGACGAAAAGAAGAAGAAAACGTCACGTGCGGCTCTGCAGGGAACTTTAGCAGAAGGCCGGTGCCGGAGCCCGGCAGCGAAAAAAACAGGGAACAGCGGTCGATTCACGGCGATGGACCTCTATTCTTACCGGGCACTTTCTTATCGACCTATCTAAACTGTCCGACATTCCATGCCGATATGGAAAACCAGATGCCGTTACCGTGTCATTCACGCCGTGCAGCTCTGATGCTCGCGATCGCCTTGCTGGCGGGGAGCGTCGCGACGGCCCAGCGGTATAGTTTTCGCACCTATGGGTCGGCCGAAGGCTTATCCGATCTGAATCCGAATCACATTTTGCAGGACAGGGACGGATTTCTCTGGATCGCCACCACGAGCGGTGTATATCGCTTCGATGGACACCGCTTCCGGCGCTACAGCGTAGACGAGGGACTCCAGTCGTCGCACACGCTGAGTTTGGCGGAAGCGGAGAACGGCGATGTTCTCGTGAGCAATACGGCGGGCGTGGCGCGATTGCGAAACGACCGGTTTGTTGCCGTGGATACGCGTGGACACGTGCCAGCGTTCGGAACCCAGGTACTCGCGCAGGCGGGCGAGACCACTTACGTAGCGTCAACGACCGGACTGTTTTGGCGCGACGCGCACAATCGCTCCGGAATCGTGCCTTCGACCGAAGGGAAGCTGGTATCGTCCGTTTTGCCAGTCACGGCGGGGCCGGATATGGCGATCGCCGGTCCGGGCGAGCTGGTTGCGCACGACGTGGTTTGGTTCGGAATGAATGACTCGGTCTGTCTCTGGCGGACGAAAGCAGAGACGATCCGCTGTTTCAGTGGCGAAGCGGGACTCCCGGCTGACAAATTCGGCGCCCTCGCCATCGATGGCGAAGGTACACTTTGGGCCAGAAGTTCCAGCCGGCTGCTGGCGCTTCCGCGCGGCGCGTCGAAATTCGAGCCGCGGGATTCGGGTCTGGCGGTATCGACCAGACGGGGTGCGTTGTCGCTGGACTCGAGCGGAAGAATCATGGTGCCGACGCAGGAAGGCCTGTCCCGATGGGTGGGGGGCAACTCCAGCGCCGTCAAATCGGGCAGCGAAAAATGGTCAACCATAGGCGCTTCCAGAGGGCTGGAATTATCGTCGGTTACTTACGCCATTGAAGACCGGGAGGGGTCGATCTGGATTGCCATGCTTGGCGCGGGGCTGACGCGTTGGCTGGGTTCCGGCGAATGGGAGAGCTGGACAACCCAGCAGGGTCTCAGCGGCGATTTGGTGTCGACGATCACGCGGAATAAAGATGGCAGGTTGCTGATCGGCACGAGTGCCGGCGTCGACATTCTCGACGGCCATGGCCCGAGGCTTCTCGCCGGAGCCCGGGCAGCCGCGTCGACATCCCGGATTCGGGCGCTTGCCACGGACGGCGCCCATTCGCTCTGGATGTTAATGGCGACCGGAAGTTTGGGCGAACTCGATACGCTTACAGGCAAGGAGCGGCAATTCGGCGCGTCGGTGGGTCTCCCCGCGTCTGGTCTTTTCTCCGTGCTTGTGGATCACGCAGGCGGTGTCTGGGCGGTGGGGCCCGGTGTGTTCCGAGGAGTCCGGGAAGTGAGGGCAGGCAGGGCTGAATCCTGGCGCTGGCAAAAAATGGCGATCGGGGAAACCGGGAAGGCGGCCGATTCGAGCCCGGGCGCACTCAATCCGGCAGCCAGCGAGGAAACCTCCACGATCATTGAGGACCATGAGAATCGCGTCTGGCTCGGCGGCACAAAGGGGCTTTCATACTGGAACGGGCAGCGCATCCAACGTTTGGGCGCCGATGCCGGAATGCCGGACGGAGCCGTCGGCTCAATGGCCGTAGCCCCGAATGGCGATATTGTCGTCGCGCTGAATGAAGTTGCGGATCTGTTCCGAATCTCATCGAGTTCCGACAGCCATGGCAGCGTCCACTTCGGAGTGAGGCGATTTCCGGGACCGCGCATCGCCGGCATTGGCGGCTCAGTCTTTATCGTGGCTTTCGACCATGCGGGCAACCTGTGGCGAGCCGGCAGCATGGGAATAGACGAGTACATCCAGAACCGGTGGATTCACTATACGCGCGCCGATGGTCTGGTGTGGGACAGCGTCAGCAGAAATGCATTTGTCGCCGATGACGATGGTTCGGTATGGATCGGTACCGCGAAAGGACTTTCGCATCACTACCCGGTCGCGAAACAATCCGGCGGACGAGAGACTGCGGGGCGGGCTCTGATCGTGGGCGTGACGGCTGGTGGGCGCGAACTTGCCACTGCCGCGACGTCGAAAATCGACTATCATTCCGGCAATATTGTTATCTCTTTCGCTTCTCCGGTGTTCGTTCATGAAAAAGACATTCGTTTCCGTTACAGTCTGAGCGGCCTGGATACAGGGTGGACACAGACCGACGACTGGGAAGCCCGCTACTCCGGCGTGAAGCCGGGACATTATGTTTTCGAAGTAGAGTCGGGCGTCTGGGGTGGCCGTTGGGATGGTGAGCCGGCGCGGCTTCCGTTCGACGTGACAGGCCCCTTCTGGACGTCAGCCTGGTTTATACCCGCGTGCATCGGAGTTTTGACTATTCTTGCGTTCAGTGGCTGGAGAATCCGGGATGCCGCGCATCTGCGCAATGAAAGCCAACTCCGTGCGGCCGTCGCCCTGCGCACGGGCGAAGTGGAGGCGGCCCGACAGCAGGAAAAGTCCCGCAGCCTGATTCTTGAAAACCTGGTCTCAAACCAGCCGCTTCGGCGCGTGCTGGAAGGCATTGCCAGCCTGGTTACCGAAGATATCGCTCGCGGAGCGGCGGTGATTCTGATCAGAGATTCGGAGGGCTGGCGCGCGGCTGCGGTGTCCGGTTGTCCGGCGGAGTGGAGCGCGGCGCTAGAAGCACCTGATGCGATCCCGGCAGAAGCTTGCGCGGGCGCATTTTTCTGTGGGGCGCCTTATGACGAGCCCTCCTGGAAAATTTTCCTGTCGCTTTGCGGCGCTACTCCTCCGGTCGCAATTGGCTCCATGCCGATCGGCGGCGCTGAGCGAGCCGCAGGCATTTTCCTGTTCCTGTATTCCACCCAACCCGAGCGGCGAACCTGTACGGATGTCCTTGAGTACGGAGCCAGAATGGCCCAGGTAGCTATTGAGCACCATCGCTTTTACGACGATCTTCAGTTCCAGGCCCGGCATGACAGTCTCACGGGGCTGCCTAACAGGTCCGCCTTCAGCGAAAGGCTGAAGCAGGCGTTGGGCATCGCCGAGGCACGGGGCGAACGGATGGCGGTACTGTTTATCGACATCGATCGCTTCATGGAAATCAACGACCGTTTCAGTCACCGCGCGGGTGATATCGTCCTGAGCACGTTGGCGAAACGCATGATAAGCGTGGTGCGTTCCAGCGACACGGTGGCACGAATTGGCGGCGATGAGTTTAATATTCTGCTGGAGAACATTGCCGGCCCCGATGCAGTCCACGACATATCGGGGGCGGTGTTGTCGGCGATCCGGGAGCCTCTTTTTATCGATGGCGTGCGGCTGGATGTGAGCGCGAGTATTGGCATAGCAGTCTTTCCGGATGACGCCGCTGAGCCAGAAACGTTGCAGCGCGAAGCCGACGCAGCCATGTACTGCGCGAAGAGTCTGGGTAAGAACCGGGTGCAGGCTTTTGGTAATCGGGACGGCGCGCTGGACAACGAGCATGTGGATGAAGCGCTGCGCGAAGCTCTCCAGGAGTCACTTTTTACGGTTCATTATCAGCCTAAAGTTACAACGTTGGGAGGGTTTGCGGGCTTTGAAGCCCTGTTGCGCCTGAATCACCCGAAACTCGGTAATGTGCCCCCCGACGTTTTCATTCCGGTCGCTGAAGCCAAAGGACTGATTGTGCCCATCGGCACATGGGTGCTCGGGGAGGTTTGCCGACAGATCGCCGAATGGCGGGACCGCGGTTTTGGCGATATACAGGTTGCGATTAATGTCTCGCCGGTTCAAATTGCGAGGGCGGATTTCGCCGATATCGTCCGCGAGTGCCTCATCCGCAGAAACGTCCCGCCCCAATGTATTGAGCTGGAGTTGACCGAGAGCCGGACTCTCAACGGCGCGGACGAGGCGCGCGAACAGATGAAAGTTCTGCGTGGAATCGGCGTGAGGATTTCAATCGACGATTTTGGCGCGGGATATTCTTCGCTCAGTTACCTGTATCGGCTTAACGTGGATGCGATTAAACTGGACAGGTCGTTTGTGCAATCGATTGACACCGATGAGGGCGCACGCCGCGTGGTGCAAGCCATGATCGGAGTCGCGGGTGCACTGGGGCTGACCGTGATTGCGGAGGGTGTGGAGACCGATGAGCAACGGGCCGCGCTGGTAGCGGAGGGCTGTCCGTTCATGCAGGGTTATTTCTTCTCGCGCCCGCAACCAGCCTCTTCATTCGAGGAACTTTTGGCCGGACGTCTGCAGCCCGGCGCCGATTTGCGCCGCTTATACGCCGCGGTGGAGGCTCAACCGGAGCTGGCATCGGTCTGATCATGCTCGCGTTGAGCTCAATGCTGTGGCAAGGGAACGCAACTTGGTTTCGAGTGACTGAATGTTTCTCTTACTGAGACGGATGCGGAAACCAAAAGGCGCTCGGTCTTTTTTGACCGAGCGCCTTTGTACTGGTGTGCTAAAGGTCTGAGTTTAGAATTCCAGCTTCAGGCCCAACTGCATGCGGCGCGGAGCCCGGTACGTCGTGATGGTTCCGAAAAGGGAGCTGGTGTTGTTTGTGCTCCCGAAGCCGTTGGGATTCGGATGGTTGAGAACGTTGAGAGCCTCACCGCGGAACTGAAGCTTGTAGCGTTCTTTTATGGCGAACGTCTTCGCCAGGCTTGCGTCCCAGTTTTCGTAACCGGGGCCGCGCACGACGCCTCTCCCCGCGTTACCCGGACGAATGGCGCCCTGTGGCGTAGGCGTGAAGCAACCGATAGTAAACCATTGAGCGTTTGTGTGAGGCGCACTGGCGTTGGGATCGCAGGTCATATCCGGGCGTGAACTGGAAGCGCTGTTGCCGAGGAGGCCGAGGCCTGCCGGGTCCACACTCGAGGTGGTGACGGTAAAGGCGGATCCCGAGTAGAAACTCATGATGCCGGAAACCTGCCAACCTTTCAGGAGATAGGCGGCGGGACCTTTTACAGCGGAGAACATGGGAATCGTATAAACGTAATTTAGATTGGCGACTCTCTGCCGGTCGAGGGTGGCCGGTCCATATTCACCGCCATGCCAGTTATAGCTGCTCTGGGGAGCGGTGCCGCTATCGGAAGAACTATCCGTCAGATTCTTCGACCATGTGAACGCGAACGACACCAGACCCACATCGCGGAACTGCTTCCGCACGTTGCTTTGCAGCGAGTGGTAGTTGGAGTCGAAGGCGGACTGAATCGTATTGATGGCGTTATAGCCGAGGAAGGGGCGAACCGCGTTGATACGCGGATCATCCGCTGTCGTGAAGACTGTGTTGCCGCCCGCAGCGTGCAGACCGGCAGCGAGCGCGACACCCGGAGCCGCCTGGTTGATGTCGACGATACCAATCAGGTGGGTTCCTTTCGATCCCGCATAGGTCCCTTCAAGAACGACGCCGAGCGGCAACTGGCGTTGCAGGCTGAAGCTCCAGTTCTGCATGTACGGAGTGCGGTTCGGCAACTGCGTGCCTTTGGCAAACACGGTGGAAACCGTACCCGGAACCACGCCGGTCGAAATCTTATCGAACGGGGCGTTGCTGTATGTGACGCTCTGGACGAAGGGAGGATTCCGGAAGATCGTCGTTTCATAGAGGCCCATATTGGTAGCGTCATAGAAAACACCGTAGCCGGTCCGGATGGACGTCTTACCGCTGCCGGTCGGGTCCCAGGCGATACCGATTCGGGGCGCGAAGTTGTGCCAGTTGTCAGGTGCGATCTTTGAACCGAACGGTGAGTTCTTACCGGCGACAATGATGCCATTGGTGTAGGGCTGGGTTATCGAACTTGCGATGATGTTTCCCGAAGTGGGGTCGATTTTCGCCGCAGTGGCCGCGGAATAAGTGGCGGGATCGAAATTCGACAACAGGCCCTGCGTTTCGGTGGGCTGGCCGAAGAAACTCCAGCGGACGCCGAGCGAAAGGGTCAGGCGCGGGCTGATCCGGAAATCATCCTGCGCGTAGGCTTCCGTCTGCCATGCCCAGATGTCCGGAGTCACGTCGGCGGATGGCTGGGTAAAGCTCGAGACATTGCCCAGCAGAAAGTTCGCGAAGGATTGGGTGAATGAACTTGTTCCCGTTGGCGCGCCCGTTGCGGCAAACGAGAACGAGCCCTGGCCGCTGGCGGCGTTTTCCGTCTTGTTGAAACGGTTGACGCTGACTCCAAACTTGAGAGAATGCCGACCCAACTGCCAGCTGATATCGTTGAAAACCGTGTAGTTGCGATTGTATTCGTTGTATTTTCCGTAGCCGACAATCGATGTACCGCTGGTGATCGCAACGCTGGGCACTACATCTTCGGGATTCGCATAAGGCAGCGGGACATTAATATCCGGACTGTTGACCTTTGCCGTGAGCCCCACGGGAACGGCGTGTATCGCGCCGGTTGTGTAGTTGAAGCCGAAGTCGTCGACAACCGTTGGCTTGACGATCTGCGTATAGTGGCCGACATACGCCCGCCCTGGAGTATTGGTGTTTGTGGTCGCGCCGTTGGGAATCGTCGATCCGGTGAACAAGCCGCCCGGTTCGGTGGTGGGGATACTGTCGCGCTCCCACTTGAACCAGAGCGACTGAGTCTGAGTAAACGAGTGATCGATTCGGGCAATCTGCTGATCGCTGTTGTAGAGATTGCGCAGGGGGAAAATGCCGCTGGTTGTGCTGGTGCCATTCAGGGGCAGCTTGCTGAAGATATCTTTGATGTACTGCGCCGCAATCGGATTGATCAGGCTGGGGGCGATCGTGGTGCTGGTTGTCGTACACGGGCTGTTATTGGTGAGGCAGACCGGAGTCGGGAAGGTGCCGCCGATCATACCGGTCGTGGGGATGGTGGGCTGGAACGTCGTGTAGGTGATGATTCTGCGGGCCTCTTCCGAAAAAAAGAAGAACGTTTCGGCCGCTTTGCCGCTGCCGCGCTTGTGCATGGGAACGGGACCGCCCAAAGTGCCGCCGAAATCGTTCCAGCGCAGTGGCGGAACTTTCGCAACGCCGTTCACCACGTTGACCCGGTTCGCATTATTGATCCAGTTATTGGCCGACAGATAATCGTTGCGGTTGAACTCGTAGAGATCGCCATGGAACTGACTGGTGCCGCTCTTGGTGACGACGCTGATCTGCCCGCCGCCGGCGCGCCCGGTATCCGCGGAGTACATGCTGCGCTGCACTTTGAATTCAGCGATGGAGTCGATGCTTGGAAAAGTCAGGAGGGTGAGGTTGCTGCCGCGGTCCACATTATCCGCGCCATCCACTGTCCAGTTGTTCGCAGAAGTGCGATTGCCGTTCACCGAGTACGGAACAGTGGCGCTCAGACCGGAGGGCGACGAAACGCCAAGATAAAGTTCATCCGTAGTGCTGGATGTGACGCCGGGCATCAGCGCGACCAGTTGTTCATAGTTACGCGTGCCCAGCGGGAGTTCGCGAACCTGTACGCCCGTGATTACGGTCGCAACCGCCACGGAGGAGAGCTCAACTTTCGTGGTTTCCTCGCGGACATCCACGCTCTCGGTGACCTGCCCGACTTCGAGAGTGATGTTCAGCTTGCGGTCGTCTTTTACGTTGAGGACAATGTCGGAGACCGTTGTTGCCTTGAAACCGGGTGCTTCAACTTTCACGCTGTAATTGCCGATCGGAATCGATGGCGCGGAAAATAAGCCGTTGGTGTCGGTTGTCAGTTCCCGTAATGTCAGGCCGCGGTCGACGTTGGTAACCGTAACCTTAGCCTTCGGGATGGCGCCCTGGGACTTATCCAGCACCGTCCCTTCAATAGTGCCGGAAATATCCTGTGCAATAACCGGAAATGCGGCCAATGCCGCCAGAAAAAGCGTCGTTCGTAATCTGTTCATCCATACCCCCTATTCCTGATTCAACTGCAACTAAATGGAAGTATAGCGCCGCCGCAACATGATTGAAAGATTTCGTACACAGCGGTAATGTTATTGGCCAGGCCAAAAACCCTCGATTTCCATCAAGCGACCTGCTCAACGGGCAGAACCGCGCCAAAGCCGAGGCCTGAAGATTGCAATCAGTGCGCAAAGCGGTGTGGTAAAGGTTATATCGCGGCATCAAAATGTTGATTGATTTCGAATTACCCCTTCGGGGGCTGGCGGCGGGCTTCATGATCGCAGCTCCTATCGGACCCGTAAACGTCCTTTGTATACAACGTGTACTTGAAAAAGGCTGGAAAGCGGGTCTTGCTTCCGGTTTGGGGGCGGCTGCTGTGGATACATTCTATGGAGGGATCGCGGGGTTCAGTATCAGCCTGGTGATTCAGTTTCTGCTGCGGGAAGAATCGCGGATACGATTCATTGGCGGAATTCTGTTGATTGGTATCGGAGTGGTTTATTACTTTAAGCGGCCGGGCACGCTCCGGGCGGGCAAGAGCAACTCAGCATCTCATTCGGATTTTGTCACGGCCGTGTTGCTGACCGCGACAAACCCCACTACAATACTTTCTTTCTTGGCGGTCCTTACGATGCTTGGTCTCGGATCGCAGCGGCCGCTGTGGCAAACCTCTCTGCTGGTGGGCGGAATTTTTCTGGGCTCGATGACCTGGTGGCTGATTTTGTCAGGCGGGACGAACATGCTGCGCGATAAAGTGACGGACAAAACTCTGCTATGGCTCAATCGCGCAGGCGGGCTCGCGATTGGAATCTTCGGAGTCGTGAACCTCGTGGTGAGCCGCGTTCATAAGGCCTGATCCCTTTGACAGGAATTTTGCGTTCAATCTGCTAATGTGGCGTTAGTGCCAGCCGATTCTCCTCTGCATGATCCTCTGCGTTTTCATCGTAAAACTCCGCCGTGCGCCGTGGTTATCTTTGGCGCGAATGGCGATCTGACCAGACGCAAACTGATGCCGGCTCTTTACCGGCTGGCCTACGAGGGGCGACTCGCTCCAGGCTTCGCCGTCATAGGAATCTCGCGTACGGCAATGACCGACGACGATTTCCGGAACCGCATGCACGATTCGGTTTCGAAATTCATGGAAGACGCTCCTTTCGACGAAGATCTGTGGCGGTCTTTCGCGCAGGGTTTGTTCTATTTGCCGGGCGATGTCGGCGATATGGTGTTGTACCAGAAAATTGCCGGCTCTCTGGCTGAAGTCGGGAAGCAGCGGCAGACGGCAGGCAATGTTCTGTTCTATCTTTCGACACAGCCGAGCCAGTATGGCGAAATTGCGGAGGGGCTTGGCGCGGCCGGTCTGGCTAAGGGAGAGGGTTGGCGGCGCATCATTATTGAGAAGCCTTTCGGCCATGATCTTCCGAGCGCGCGCGATCTGAATGCACGCATCCAGAAGCATTTTGAAGAAGATCAGATTTATCGCATCGACCATTATCTGGGCAAGGAAACCGTACAGAACATCATGGCGTTCCGGTTCGGCAACGGCATTTTCGAGCCGCTGTGGAACCGCCGGTACATCGATCACGTTCAGATTACAGCGGCGGAATCGATCGGTGTGGAAGGGCGCGGCGCGTATTATCAGGAAGCCGGCGCGCTGCGGGATATGATCCAGAACCATCTGCTGCAGGTGATGGCGACGATCGCAATGGAACCGAGCGCGACATTTTCGAGCGACGAGGTGCGGGATGAGCGAGCGAAACTGCTGCGGTCGGTCCGCATCATGACGCTCGATGAGGTGGAAGGCAACGCCGTGGCAGGCCAGTACGGCGCCGGCCGCGTGGGCGGACAACAGGTCGTCGGCTTCCGCCAGGAGTCCGGCGTACGTCCCGATTCCCCGACCGATACATATGCGGCGGCCACCTTCATGGTGGATAACTGGCGCTGGGCGGACGTACCGTTCTACATACGAACCGGAAAATATTTGCCCAAGCGGGTCAGCGAAATTGCCATCCATTTCAAATCGGCGCCGCTTTCTGTTTTCCGGAATTCCGACGCATCCGGCACTACAGCCCCGAATCTGCTGATTCTGCGCATTCAGCCCGAAGAAGGAATTTCGCTGAAGTTCGTTTCGAAGCGCCCCGGGGCGGGTATGACGCTTCGGCCAGTGTCGATGGATTTCAACTACGGGGCCAGTTTTGGCGAGCGGTCGCCTTCAGCGTATGAGACGCTGCTGCTCGACGCTGTGATCGGCGACGCCACGCTGTACACACGGCAGGACATGGTGGAAGCCAGTTGGCGCGCTGTCCAGCCGATTCTGGATTGCTGGGCGACGAAAAAATTTCCGTTTCCGAATTACGCGGCGGGTACCTGGGGCCCGGCGGCCGCCGACGCGATGTTGGCGCGTCGAGGGCATGTGTGGAGGACCCCGTAAATGGTCACGACACAAGCTATTCGGCCGGACGACATCCTGAAGGAGCTGAGTTCCTACTGGAGAGATCTGGGTACGGGCGGCAGCACTCCGGATGCGGGCGATGGCGACGGTCTGCTGCGCGCATGCTCCATGACGCTGACTTGTTTTGCGGATGACGAAGAAGATGCACAGACGCTGGGCGAGATGCTGGCGTCGCTGATGCGCGAGCATCCCAGCCGTTTAATTGTCATCCGCCTGAAAGATGGCGAAGACGAACTGGCGGCGCGTGTGTCATCGCAGTGCTGGAAGCCTTTCGGGCAACAGCGCCAGATTTGTTGTGAGCAGGTGGAAGTCACGGCTTCGATTAACCGGCTGGCGGATGTGGCTTCGATTGTCGCGCCTCTTGCGGCTCCCGACCTTCCGCGAGTCGTGCTGTTGCGGTCTTCCAGAATTGTTCGTGCCGGCGCGCTTCGCAAGGTGCTGGCGTTGGGAGACAAGATCGTTGTGGATTCCTGCCGCGCCGGCGCGCCGGGTTTCGGTGAAATTGGCGGTCTGCTGGATGCAGGGCACATAACCGGCGACCTGGCGTGGACGCGCCTCACGCCGATGCGCGCACTGCTGACACAATTGCTGGAGAACCGGCAACCTGAAGCCATCGCGATCGAGTATTCCGGAAAAGAAGCCGGGCCTGAAGTGCGCTATCTGCAGGCGTGGCTGGAGACTTCTCTGCCGGATTCGATTGTTTCCCTGCGCGGAAATGCGACCGCGGATGGCGGCAGGCTGGCTGTGGTGCGAATCGATAAAGATATGGTGGTGCGGCTGTGCCGGGGCGGGGCAGAGTATGAGACAGGGTCCATGACGCAGCGCGCCAGCATGCCCGCGGGTACTGAAGATGAATTGTTGAATGAAGAACTGGGGATTGTGGTTCATGATCGCGCGGTCGAACGCGCGCTGAATCACATTACGGCATGAGCACGGATTTATTTCGCTTTCCGGACGCACAGGCCGCGGCGATTGCATGCGGGGACCGGATACTCACGTTGCTGGACGATGCGCGACGGGAGCGGGGCATCGCCACGTTGGCAGTTTCAGGCGGATCTACGCCTCGACTCATGTTTCAATCCATGGCAGGCCGTGGCTTCGACTGGAGAGCTGTGGAGCTTTTTTGGGTGGATGAACGCATGGTGCCGCCCTCTGACGCGCAGAGTAATTATCGGATGACGCGCGAAGCGTTACTCGATTCCATCGGCTTGCCGGAAGCGCAGATACATCGTATAGCCGGCGAACTGGAGCCGCAGGAAGCAGCGGTTCGATACATTGCCGAGATCACTCAGGTCTTCGGACTGGCGGCTGGTGAACTTCCCGTCTTCGACGTGGTGCAGCGGGGGATGGGGCCGGATATGCATACGGCGAGCTTGTTTCCCGGCGAGCCTCTGATTTTGAATTGGACCGATATTGCCGCGGCGGTCTGGGTTCCGAAGATGGGGCAGCACAGAGTCACGCTGCTGCCGGGTGTGCTGGAACGTGCACGGCAGACGGTGTGCCTGGTGAGCGGCGAAGATAAGGCCGCGGGTTTGCGAAGTGTGTTACGCGAGCCTCCGGAGCCGCTGCTGCGGCCGATGCAGATTTCGTCCGAACGGATGGCCTGGTTTGTGGACGAAGCAGCCTGCTCGATGGCCGGGTGTTGACTGCCTGGCTATTTTCTGACCAGCGTCGCGCTGCCGTTGACGAGCCACTGCTGGCTGCCTAGTTCTGTCGCATTCCAGGCGATCTCCGCCGTGCTGGTGGGAATGAGCTTCAGCGTCATGCGGCCTTTCGCGCCACCCGGTCCCTGCCACGCGCATTTCAGAGCCGAGCCATTGGGCGTGCCGTCGAAGATGAAATCGACATCCGGAGAAATTGCGTGGTCCAGCACCTGATAGCGGGAGTGATACTGGCCATGGAGAGTCCCATTCCGCTCGGTGACGGTTACTTCGATGAACTCCGGCGGGTATTGAGATTTGCCTCCGGGCGAAGCTGAGCCGGCTTTCGCGAAAACCCACTGGCCCGCGAACTGAGTCGCGGCGATGCCCTGATCTCCGGAGGTTGCAGCCGTCTGTGCCTGGCCCGAAGAAGCCGGCAATTCTGTGAGGGCCGCAGTGTTGACAACCGGTGGCGATGACGCAGCGTGCGTTTTGCCGTCCGACGTCTCATCCAGTATTTTCCGGGGCCGGCGCCCGAGTTGTTCAAGAGCCGAATCGCGCTCAGTTTCGGCAGTGCGCAATTGCTCCCGCAGGTGAGCAATTTGCTCGCCTGGATCTTCCGGACCTTCGCCGTTTCTGCCGGAGGAAGCGCCGCGGGTGTCCAGGCTTCGAACTTCCGAATTGTTACTGCTGGTAATCATGAACCAGATCAGCAGAACAGTGCCGAATACGATACCGGCAATGGCCCCGCCGCGAACGATCAGCTTTTTTAGGGTGACGTCGGAGCCGCTGAAAACGATAATTGGGGCGTTGCGCGAGGAGTTCAGCGAGTCGTCGTACGCGGTGCGGCGCGCGGGATCGGAGAGAACGGCATGGATCCGATTCAGCTTTCGCATCTGGCGCTCAGCCGTTTGTTTCAGGAGAGGGTCGGATTGCTGATCGGGATGCAGCAGACGCACGAGGGCGCGGAAGGCTTCGCGGATCTCGTCGGCCGAGGCGGTGTTTTCGACGCCGAGTTCCTCGTAATAGGTGATTTCACCAGGCCGTTGCGACGCTGACATCTCGTCTCAGGTTAACAAACCGTTGCATGGGGGAAGTGGCGGAAAACAGTTTGGTCGATCATGTTTTCCGGGTTTTAGAAGGAGCGTGGGATAAACTGGTAAGCACACCGGTTGTCAGGTCGGCAATCGGATGTTCATACCGAAATTCCCCGGTCGTCTAATGGTAGGACAGCGGCCTTTGGAGCCGTGAATCGGAGTTCGAATCTCTGCCGGGGAGCCACAAAGTGGGTCGTTAAGAACGTGGGACTTGTCGCGAAACGACTTCGACGCGGACGCGCAGGTATTTTCGTTTCGGGTGCGAATCCACCATGGGTCACCGGTTCCGGGATTGCCGGGGAGCCACGTCATTTCAACCGCTTTGGTCGCACTTTTACAATCCATTAATTCTACTTCCTTCAGCCGACCCTCCCCGATCTGGTAGCGCCAGTCCTGATCAGTAGCGTAAGTAGTTGGAAATGCGCACGCGGCTGTTCCAGGGTATTCAGGATGGGAACCAAGCCGCAACGCCAGGGCCCACCTGCGATATAGTTTCAAGTTGCATGCGACGCCCACAAATCATACTCATCTGCCTCTCGCTCTTCGCCGCTTACGCTGGCCTCAACGCCCAACCTCCCGCGCCACTCGGCATCTTTACGAATGAAGGACCCGTGGGTGCCGTGACTAAAGGTTCCCTGGCCGCTTTTGACGCCGCCAAAAACGAGTACCACATTACCGGCGGAGGCGCCAACATATGGGCCGCGACGGATGCCTTTTACTTTGTCTGGAAGAAAGTCAGCGGCGATGTCACGCTCCAGGCCGACGTCGCATGGTCCGGCGCCAGCCCCACTGCACATCGTAAAGCCGTCCTTATGTTCCGCCAGAATCTCGACGCCGATTCCGCCTACGCCGACGCCGCTTCTCACGGCGACGGCAGCACCGCCCTCCAGTTCCGCGGCGCCGCCAAAGAGCAGAGCTACCAGATCTTCACTACCATTGAAGGCCCCGTGCGCATTCGCATCGTCAAGAAAGGCGCGCGCTACATGATGTACGCCGGCAAGCCCGGCGAGTACCTCAACCCGGTCGGCCCGGCCGAATTCATCACGCTCAACGGCGAGTACTATGTTGGTATCGGTGTCTGTTCCCACGACGCCGCGCGCCTTGAAACCGCGGTTTTCTCGAACGTGAAAATCGAACAGGGAAGCAATTACTAATGAGAATTGCCATAATCATGGTTCTTACTGCCACCGCCTCGCTCACTGCCGCCGACCGGCCCAAAATCCTTGGTCTCACCAACTTCGCCACGCGCGTCGATAACCTCGAAGCTGCGCGTAAGTTCTACACCGGTGTCGTCGGCATGGATGAGGCCTTCACCATCAGCGACGCCGCCGCGGGCGAACTCACGGTCTTCAAGATCAACGACCACCAGTACGTTGAAGTCTCGCCCACTCTCAAGGGCGACGAAGATCGCATGATTCATTTCGGCTTTGAAACCAACGACGCGCGGGCCATGCGGGACTATCTCGCCAGTAAAGGCATCGCGGTCCCGGCGAAGGTTGATGCCGACGCGAACGGCAACCGCAGCTTCTTTATCAAAGACCCCGATGGTTACAGCGTGCAGTTCGTCCAGTACATGCCTGGCTCCGTCCACAGCAGGGACTTCGGCAAGCACCATTCGCCCAAACGAATCTCGGAAAAAATGATTCACGTTGGATTTCGCGTCATGGACCCTGCGAAGTCGGACGCTTTCTATAAGGACGTCCTTGGCTTCCGGCTCCTGTGGAAGGGCGGTCCCGCGACCCGCGCGGCCAATGACCCCGCGTGGATTTCCATGATGGTTACGGATGGCTATGACTGGGTCGAATACATGAACTCACCCACGCCGCAAACGCCGAAACAGCTCGGCGTCCTGAACCATTACGCACTCGATACGAAGGACATGGATAAGGTCTACGACACCGTTGTTTCGCGTGGCTACACGCCGGCGGCGAAGCCGGGCATTCAGGTGGATGGCCGCATGCTGCTGCAGCTTTACGACAACAACTTTACGCGCACGGAGATGATGATTCGCAAGCCGGTCCGTGAGCCCTGCTGTTCGCCGAACCTGGACGATTACAAAGAGTAAGCTGACGACGGGGCGAGCGATGAATCGCTCGCATCAGTGATCGAGCGCGGAACCATCGAAGCTGTCGTACCGCACCGGGAATTCCCATTCGGGTACGTTTCGTTCGTTCTCGATCAGGTTGTCGTCGAGCTCGATCCCCAGGCCCGGCCCATCGAAGTTACCCTTGATGACGACATGACCGGCCGTCATGGTGAGCGGTTTCTTGATATAGCTCTGGCCGAGATAACTACGGGCCACGCCGTCGTTCGGTGCGGCCTGGAGGCTCGGAAGCTCATGAGCGAGGAAATTCGGGATGGTAGCGGATACGTGCATTGACGCCACCGTGCCGACGATGCCTTCACGGGAATGCGGCAGCATCGCCGCGTAGTAAGCCTCCGCGAGCGTCGCGATCGCCTTCAGTTCGGTGATCCCGCCGCAATGCGTGATGTCGGGCTGCAGGAACTGGGCCGAACCCAGGCTGAGCAGATCGCGGAACTGCCACTTCGTCACCATCCGTTCGCCGGTCGCGAAGGGAATGGATGTCTTCTTCGCCATCTCCGCCATCAGCGGAAGATTCTGGGACTGGATCGGTTCCTCGAAGAACCAGGGCTGGAACTTTTCGAGAGCCTTGATGATTGTCATCGCCACCTGCGGCGAATGGTCGCCGTGCATCTCGATGCCGAGGTCGAACTTCGGCCCGACGAGTTCGCGGATCGCGCCAACCTTTTCGACGAAGCCCTCGATGAAATCCGGATTCTCGCCGTAGCGCGAGGGACGGCCGCGGCTGTTGCTCACGCTGGTTTTCATCGACGTGTAGCCTTCGGCCATGACCTTTCGTGTCTCTTCGATGCTCTCCGCCTGACCGTACACCCGGATGCGGTCGCGCGTGGGTCCGCCGAGCAGTTCATAGATGGGAACACCGAGCGCTTTGCCTTTGATGTCCCACATCGCGATGTCCACGGCCGAGAGGGCGCTCGTCAGGATGATGTCGCCACGGTAGAAGGCCTGGCGGTAGATGGCCTGCCAGTGGTTGGCGGGTTGACGGGGGTCTTTTCCGATCAGGTACGCATCGAGTTCCCTGATGGCGGCGACGACCGTCCCGATGCGGCCCTCGACGGTCCCTTCCCCAATGCCGATGATGCCGGCATCGGTGTGCATCTTGACGAAGACCGTGCGCAACGTGTTGACCGGGATGATCTCGAGTCTGGTGATCTTGATCGCCGACCGCGGATCGGCCAGCGCGCGTGATGTTGGCGGAGGGGCCTGCGCGCGGACGAGCCGCTCGCTTGCGAGCAGGCCCGTCATCCCTGCAGTCACGTTGTTGAACCATCGGCGTCGCGAAACGGATCGAATCATTGCGCAGCCCTCCATTTGAATCTTGCCAAACGAATAACTCTAACAGGGTCCGGTGCCTGCCGGCTTTGCCTGTGACCTGGGGCAAGGACCCTTGGTCGGAAAACGCATGACCATGGTTGCAAACGTATCGACGATGGGGGAGCCAGGCACAACAGTTGAGGGTGGAGGTGGTTTGTTAAACAACTGGCGCCTCAATACCAGGGAACGCGGAGTATCAGCCCGCCGATCATCTGGTTGTGTTATAAACTACGGCACACCCGTATGCGTCGCTCTTGTTCCTTTCTTGCGGTTCTGTCCGCTCTTCTTGCGCCGGTCATCGCAGTCGCGCAGCAGCCAATGTCAACACCCGAAGCTCTTGGCTTCTCTTCGGCGCGCCTGAACACCCTGCATGCTGCGATGCAGCGCGAAATCGACGATAAGGAACTGGCCGGCATTGTCACGCTGCTGATGAGACACGGCAAGGTGGTGGAAGAACGCGCCTACGGCGTGGCCGACCTGGCCACCAAAACGCCAATCGCGAAGGACGCAATCTTCCGCATCTATTCCATGACCAAGCCCGTGACCGGCGTGGCGATGATGATGCTGTATGAAGAAGGCAAGTGGCATCCCACGGACCCGATCTCGAAGTTCATTCCCGAATTCGCCGATCTCCGGGTATTCAAGAGCGTCGATACCAACGGCAGGATCGTCACCGAAGCTCCTGCCCACGCGCCCACGATGGGCGAGTTGATGACCCACACGGCCGGCTTCACCTACGGCCTTTTCGGCGATTCCCCGGTCGACAAGCTGTACGTAAGCGCGAACGTATTGGGGGCTCCCGATCTGCACGATATGATGCGCCGCATCGCAGCTATGCCTCTGCTCTACCAGCCGGGCACGAAGTGGGTCTACAGCGTCTCCATGGACATCCAGGGCTACATCATTGAAAAGATCACGGGCAAATCGCTTACCGATTTTATGAATGAGCGCATCTTCAGACCGCTGAAGATGACCGACACGGCTTTCTTCGTTCCTGAAGAAAAGCGTTCACGGTTCGCGACCCTCTATGCCGGCGACGCGAACGGCAGGCTCATCGCTTCGGGAAAGGATCCGGCCGGCGCGCCGGCGGATTACGTGAGCCGACCCGGCGCGCCTTCGGGCGGAGGCGGACTCGTTTCCACGGCAAAAGACTACGCCCGCTTTGCGCAGATGCTCCTCAATCACGGCACGCTCGAGGGCGCGCGCATTCTGGCGCCGGCGACCGTGGATCTGATGACGTCCAATCATCTGGCGCCGCGCCTTTTGACCGGTGAATTCTCCATCGGCAAGACCGTGATGCGTCCCGGACACGGATGGGGTTACGATTTCGCGGTGTTCACGGACCCGCTTGCGGCTGACGAAGTGGTGGGCAGGGGAACGTACTACTGGGAGGGTGCGGCCGATACCTGGTTCTGGATCGACCCCGCTAACGACCTGATCTTCATCGGGATGACGCAGCGCATGTTCGGCAATGGTCAGCCGCCCATGTCTTTCCGCAGCCGCGGACCCGTGTATGGCGCACTCGTGAATCCGAAGATGTAGGCGACCTCGTGTTTTCCGCTCGGCTATTATGATCCAAATGCACGTGGGCGAGGTGGTTGGAACCGGACCTCATCGGGGGATTCGCTGGGGCAGCAACCTGTTTGCGCCTGCCAAACTGAAGAGACCTTTTCAAGACACTTAATCTGGTCGGTCATTGTGATGTTGCGGGTCACTTGGGATATACTACTTTGATCTGCGTGGCCGGAATAAGATGTGACGGGAGCGAGGGAAGTTTCTCGGAATTCCGATGGTGCTGGCGAAGATAAGAAAATGAACACCGTAGCCGACGGTTTTCACGAGAGGACGCCGGGCTCTGACAGATCAGCCAGCCAGGACAGGCGATGAAGCGTCGGCTTGATTTGAAAGGAACTTTTTTATGAAACGTCTCTATACTGCTGTTTCAGTTGTGGCCGCTTTGTCTATGTTCGGCATTTTCCTGTCTGCCCAGCCTCCGGCGCCCGCTGGCGGGGGGCGTGGGGGCCGCGGCGGATCCGGTGGAGGCCGTGGCGGGCAGCCGACCGGGATTATGGGTGGTGCTCCTGAACTGCCTTTCACAGATGCCGCTGCACCCCGATGCACAAGTCCGCAAATCTCGTGCCCGGGTTTTAACGTCGGCATCCCCCAGGGGGACTATAATGTTTCGCTGCGCTCCAAAGAGGATATCGCTCTCCCGAATCCTTATAACCGGGACGAAACCTGGATTAAGATACCGAAGGAAAAAGGGAAGCTCGGTGCGACCAGTGCCATCGATATCGATAAGGACGGCAAGTCCGTCTGGATCGCGCGCCGCTGCGAAAATAATGGTTGCCAGGGCAGCCATGTCGATCCCGTGATGAAGTTCGACGAGCATGGCACCTTTGTGCGTTCTTTCGGCGCCGACATGATCGTCTATCCACACGGCCTGTGGGTCGACCAGCAAGGTAACGTCTGGGTGGCCGACACGCAGTCCAACATCGGAGGCCGGGGCGGGGGTACGCCCGGTGCTACCCCGAACGGTAACCAGGTTCTCAAGTTCAGCCCCGAAGGCAAGCTGCTGATGACGCTGGGCACGCCGGGCGTTTACGGCCATGACCAGACCCACTTCAACCAGCCCTCCGACGTGGTTACCAACCCCAACGGCGACATCTTTGTGGCAGACGGCCATGAACTGACGGACATGCCATATCGCATCATGGTGTTCGACAAAACAGGCAAATACCTCAGGGAATGGCCGCTCTGCACCAAGCCGAGCGAGCAGCCCAGCGACTGCAGCCACAGCCTGGCGATGGATTCGCAGGGGCGTCTTTTTGTCGCCAATCGCGGCAACAGTTCCATCGATATCTATACTCAGGAGGGCAAGTTGCTGGAATCCTGGAAGCAGTTTGGCCGCCCGAGCGGTCTTTATATCGACCGCAACGACGTTTTGTATGTCGCCGATTCTGAATCGAGCGTCATGGGAGGCAACGCCTTCATCCGCGGTGCCCATGTCGGCGACGCTAAGACGGGTAAGGTCACGGCTTTCCTTCCTGATCCGGAAGGCAATCCGGCGCCCTGGTATCCGCTGAGGGGCACCACCGGCGCCGAAGGCGTGGTGGCGGACGCTGCCGGCCATATCTTTACGTCACAGGTGGCGCCTTTCGGCCAGGTGGCGCGCTACGAGCTCAAACAGTAAGCTCTAATGGCCGGGTTGCAGCCGCCTTCGGGAAAAATCCGGGAGCTCGCGACGTTCGAAGATATAAATATTCCTGCGGAGCAGAAGCCCGAATGGTTCTGCTCCGCTTTTGTTTGGTACCTGACTTACCTGGATTCTCATCGTCTCATAATTAGAAATAGCTATGACCACCATGACGGAATCTACCCCCGATATCGCCATCCGGCGCGCGCGGCCCGAAGACGCACAACAGTGCGGCGTGATCTGTTACGAAGCTTTCCACAGCATTAACACCAGCCACGGGTTCCCTTCCGATTTCCCCGATGTATCGAGAGCCGTTGGTCTCTTATCGATGATGTTCAGCCACCCAGGCATCTGGTGTGTGATTGCCGAAAGAGCCGGGAAAATCGTTGGCAGCAATTGTCTGGATGAGCGTTCCGCCGTCTTCGGTGTCGGGCCGATCACGGTGGATCCGGGCGTTCAGAACCACGGCGTCGGCAGGCTTTTGATGCAGGCAGTTCTCGACCGCGCCCGTGAACGCGGCGCCGCCTCCGTTCGCTTGCTCCAGGCTGCCTTCCACAATCGCTCTCTGTCGCTCTATACAAAACTCGGCTTCGATTCCCGTGAGCCCATATCCACCATGCAGGGGGCGCCGCTCAGATCGAAGATAGCCAGAATTTCGGTGCGTTCTGCGACCCCCGCCGATCTGGAGGCAGCCAACCTCGTTTGTGAGCAGGTGCATGGGCACAATCGGTCCGCCGAACTTCGGGAGGCCATCGAACAGGGCACCGCTAAAGTTGCGGAGCGTCAGGGCCGGATTACCGGCTACACCTCGGCGATGGCGTTTTTCGGTCACACGGTGGGCGAATCGAACCTGGATCTGCAGGCGCTGATTGCGGAGTCGGAAGGTTTCGGCGGACCCGGCATTCTGGTTCCGACGAGGAATGCGCAATTGTTTCGCTGGTGTTTACAAAACGGACTTCGCGTCGTGCAGCCGATGACGCTGATGACGACGGGGCTCTATAGTGAACCAGTCGGAGCTTACATGCCTTCGATTCTGTATTGATTTTCGAAAGCCGTCACGCTTCGCCCAGGGCCAGCCAGGCAATCATCGCCTTAAGCGCCTGATAAGCTCTCAAGCGCGCCGCGTCGTCTCCAGCCTGTTCCGCCGTTGCCACATGTTCTTCCATCTGCCGCAATACAACCGGGCGCATGGCAAGAAGCGCGTCCGCCCCGGATGCGGCATACTTCACCAGCACGTAACGGATCAGGCACTCCACCGGAATGCCCGTGCCATGGCTCAGGTTTTGAAGAGTTGGCAGCGGATCGGCCGACGTGTAGCCCGCCACCTCCGCTTTGAAGTTTGCATGAGGGTCGTCAGCGGGCCATGTATCGCGGTAAGGGCGAAGTTCCACAGCCCCAGTGTAAAGCCGGGCTACTGCTAAACGGGATCCCTGTTAACAGCCGTTTGGACAGAAGCGGTAACCGACCTTATGCACAGTGACAAAGTGCTTCGGGGCCTCCGGCTCCACTTCGAGTTTTTGACGGAGACGCAGCACGTGGGCGTCAACGGTCCGGGTATTTGGCGACGCCAGATAACTCCAGACGGATTCGAGAATCATGTCCCGCGTGAGGGGCCGCTCAGCATTCTGCAGAAAGAACGTCAGCAGTTCGAATTCCGCAGTCGTAAGGTTTATTTTCTTGCCCGCGCGAGTGGCCGTTGCTCTGTCCACATTCACTGTAATGTCGGCAAAGGAAACGATGTAATCGTCGTTGCCAACGTCGCTCGTCGGTGAATTAGAAATGGCTGCGGTGGAATTGAAGGCTGTTGCTGGAGTCATTAGAACAGGTTCCTACCCTGAATAATGATTTCGTGCGGTAATCCATTCCACGGCACGGCAAGTTTTACACAGCATTTACAATAGGCCCCGTGCCGCCTTCTATTGAACGGTCCGTTCTGATACGATGCTCCTCATGAACCGCCGAAAATTCGTGCAATCCGCCGCTGCCGGCCTGGCCACATCGTCGATGCTGTCGCAAACGGCGCTCGCCGCGCCAGCCGGGCGCCTGAACCAATCCGTCTGTTACTGGACTTACCAGAAGTGGTTTACTCTCGATCAGTTATGTCAGGAAGCCGTTCGAATCGGGCTGAAGGGGATCGACCTGGTTACTCCGGCCCAATACCCAACGGTACAGAAGTACGGACTGACTCCTGCGATGACGGCGTCAACGACCCCCAATGACATTTCAGTTGGTCTCAACCGCCTGGAGAATCATGACCGCGTGATTGCATCCATCAAGAGCGATATCGTGGCGGCAGCCGCGGCGAAGGTTCCCAACGTCATTACTTTTTCCGGTAACCGCAAAGGCCTGCCCGATGCCGAAGGTCTCGAGAATTGTCTCACCGGACTGAACAAGGTGAAGCCCTTCGCCGAGGAGCACGGTGTTACGGTCAACCTCGAGTTGCTGAACAGCAAGGTCGACCACAAGGATTATCAGGCCGACCATTCGGCTTGGGGCATCGAGTTGGTGAAACGCGTCAATTCACCGCGGATCAAGCTGTTGTTCGACATTTACCACATGCAGATCATGGAAGGCGACGTTATCCGCACGATTCAGGCGAATATTGCGTGGTTCGGTCACTTCCATACTGGCGGCAATCCGGGGCGGCACGAGATAACGGAAAAGGACGAATTGAACTACGCGGCGATCGCCCGCGCGATTGCCGATACCGGGTATACCGGTTTTGTGGCGCATGAATTCAATCCCATCGGAACTCCGCCCATCAAAGGGCTGGAAGATGCTTTTGCAATCTGCACCGTCTAGCAATCACTACTAAGCGAGGCCCGGCACCGACCAGCCCTTGCGATATTTGCGCCGCAGGAATGCATTTGCATCCCTGGAATTCGAAAACTTTGCCTGGCTGGCGTCCCACTGGAGAGTTGCGTTCGGAAAGCGCGTAGCCAGCGGTCCGAGCAGGACCGATTCCGTCAGCTGTCCCGCGTAAGCGAACGGAGCCGACGTCTTTCCGTAGCCCATTACCGCGTCCACAAATTCGAAGTAATGATTTGAGGTCTGTGCCTCGGGCATCACGAAGCCGGAAAAATCCCTCAGCGGTAAGAGGATCGGAGTCGCAACGTGGGGCAGCAGCAGCTGCCCTTTAGTACCGATAAAGATCGACCCTTGTCCCGGAAACTTCAGGGCTCCGAGAAGATTCCGCACGTTGTCCGGAGGTAAACGGTCGCCATCGTACCAGGTCACAGGAATGGTCTTCTCCTCCGTGTAAGCGGTACCGGGGAATACGTAGCGGATCAGAGTGTCGAGCGCCCAGCTCTCTCCATTCGGAGCGGCGCTTTCGCTGCGCACCGAAACGGGTGAGCCGAGTTGCAGGGAACTGAAAACAGGATCCAGAATGTGACAGCCCATGTCTCCGAATGTTGCTGTGCCGAAATCCAGCCTTTTGCGCCAGTTCCCGGGGTGATACACGTCTTTAACGAAGGGCCGGGCCGACGCGACGCCCAGCCATTGATCCCAGTTGAAGCCTGACGGTACAGGGTCTGCTACAGTCGGCAGTTTTTCCGTATCGCCCCATTTCTTCTCGCTCCAGGTGTGGACTTCTTTCACTTTGCCGATCGCGCCGGACTGGATGATTTTCACTGCCTGCTTGTATTCCCGGTTCGAATGGATCTGAATGCCCATCTGGGTCGCCAGTTTTTTCTCGCTCGCCATCTTCATCAAAGTCCGGACTTCATGGATATCGTGCGCCAGCGGCTTTTGAACATAAACCGGTAGTCCCGCCCGCATGCAACTGATCGCCTGCGGGGCGTGCATATGGTCCGGGGTTGCCACGCATGCAGCGTCGAGTTGGTGGCGCTCCCGGCGCAGCATCTCGCGCCAGTCGCCATAGAGGCGCGCGTCCGGATATTTCTTCTTTACCCGATCCAGCCGGCTGGCATCGACGTCTGCCACACAAACAAGTTTCACCCTGGGATGTGCGGCGATACTGTCCAGTGTCGTGAAGGCCATTCCGCCGGCGCCGAAGCTGGCGAGATGCAGCGTTTCCGAAGGCGGTTTCGAAAACAGCTCCCGTACGAAAAAAGGAGCGCCAATCAAAGTGCCCCCGGCGTTCCGCAAAAACAATCGGCGATCTGTTATCACGTGCATCATTCTACTGCTTTCAGTTTGTCGATGACTTCGCCGTTCCAGCCGCGTCCCCGCCAGGTATACGATATGTGAGATAGCTGCCACAAGGAAGAACCCACCATGAACTCCCGAACAACGCTTACCCTCATCGCTTTTGCCTCCCTGCTGACGGCCTGCGGCAGTAAAGATCTGACGAAAGAACAGGCCAAAAGCATGCTCAATGAGTACTTTGATAAGAATCCCACCACGCAACCGCTGTTGACGGGTATGGACAACATCGGCACCACGTCGGAGGCGGATTACTTCAAAACCCCTGGCGGGAAGTATCAGAAGGCACTTGAAGCCGACGGCCTCATTACCCTCACGTCGAAGGGAAAGATCTTCAATCCTGCCGACAAAAAGCAGTGGTTCAATGCCATTGATATTGCGCTTACCGATAAGGGCAAGCAATTCATTACCGGGAAACCCAATACTGTTCCGGCGCCGTCCGCCAACACGTGGCCTACGGTGTACGAAAACGCCGTATTCTGTGGGAAAGAAGTTGCCGATCTCTCCGATGTCACAACAAACGACGATTCGGCCAGCGTGGAGTATTCATGGCATGCGGCCAAGCTCAGTCCTTTCGGCGTTCATTTCCATGAAACCGATCCCGCTGAGAAGAGTACCTGCAATCCGGACCTGAAGATTAACGCCAATGCGTCATTCGAACGAAAGAACGACGCCTGGAAAATCACCGTCGCGCAATAGTCGCACGCGTCACATCACCGCTGAATCACCCCGCCCGGCCATTGGCACCGCAACCCGCGCCACTGGCCGGGTTTTCAATTGTTTCGAGAGCACGCTGGCGCGCTTCGTGCAACAGAAGCAGGTGCGGAGGACGGCAAACAGCTTTCACACGGCTTGTGGCCGCCCTGTCATGCGAAAGGAGTGTATTCAGATGCTCATTAGCAGAAAAAAGAACACCGCTGTGAGGCTTTTCACGCCCATGTTGCCGATTCTCTTCGGCATTATGGTGGTGACGAGTTATGGGCAGGCGCCCGCCCCGCAGCCGGATAACACGAAAGTCAATCAACGCGATCGGTCGCCTTCGGAGCCTACAGCCGATCAACAAAAAATGAACAAGACCGACAGGGACCTGGCAAGTTCGATCAGGAAATCCATCATGGATGACAAATCCCTCTCAACTTACGCACATAACGTCAAGGTCATCAGTCAGGATGGCACCGTAACCCTGAAAGGCCCTGTCAAATCGGAAGAGGAAAAGAAATCGGTGATGACGAAAGCAACAGAGGTTGCCGGCAGCGCCGCTAAAGTGCACGATGAGATGTCTGTGAAACCTTAGTCCAATCAAAATAACAGGAGAATTTATATGGCCGGAAAAAATACAGCAGTTTTCGGAATTTATAAAACCCGCAATCAGGCCGAAGCCGCCGTCGACAGGATTGCCGCCGCCGGTTTCACTTACAACGATATTTCTGTGCTGCTTCCCGACAGCCAGAGTTCGAAGGAATTTGCTCACGAGAAGAATACGAAGGCGCCGGAGGGCACAACCACGGGCGCAGCCGCCGGTGGCGCAGTCGGGGGTACCCTCGGCCTGCTGGCGGGCATCGGTGCACTCGCCATTCCAGGTCTCGGACCGTTCATCGCCGCAGGACCCATCATGGGGGCGCTGGCCGGGCTGGGTGTCGGGGGCGCGGTCGGCGGTATCGTGGGTGCTCTGGTCGGAATGGGGATCCCCGAATATGAAGCCAAGCGCTACGAAGGCCGCATCAAGGATGGGGGCGTATTGCTTTCCGTGCACTGCGCGACCTCTGACCAGATTGATCGCGCGAAGGACCTGTTGAAGCACACCGGTGCGGAAGACGTGTCCTCGGCGGGCGAGAAAGCAGCCAGTACTCACGGCGTCGTGACTGACGCTCGCGAGACAAACCGTCCCGAAGCTCGCTACTGACGTGCCTCGCTCCGGGTAATCAGAAGCGCCATCTTAAGAGAACGGCTGCGTATGAGCGGGTCCTCACTCCCACGACCCGCTCATGCGCATTTGTTTCATTAGGCAACGCAAGTACCTCGGTAGTCTGTCCCGTATACCCATTGGCAAGCATGAAGTTGACCCCTGCGTCTAATCGTCCGTTCGCGAATGGGCGCGTAACCGCACCACGGAATTCCCTCACAGGCGTGCTGACGAATCCATCGCCGAGCGGTTTGCGGCCGACTTCTTCAAATTCGCCGCGAGCCTGTAATTGCCATGGCAGGCGCTCGATACCGGCAACCACATCGAAAATCGTCCGTGGCGCTTCCGGAAGGGTTGCTCCAACCGCCAAATCGCGCGCGTCGGCTTTCGAGATAGACGATTGCAGCATCACCCGGTTGAACCGCCGCCGGGCCGTCACAGTGACATAACGATTCCGGCTTGGCCCCTCGTCAAACTGCAGGCCGGAATCGGGATCTATTTTCGCCACGGTTTGCTCTTGTGTGGTGCGCCCGCCTGTCACCGTGAAATCCGTTCCCCACAGCGTCTTCGACATCACCATTTGCCATGAATGCGCCCGGCTGACTGGCGTCCCCCGCACAATACCACTTCCGATCCTCGGATCGTTGGCAATGAACGCCTGGCCAAAACTCAATGAAATCACCGGCAGGATCGATTTGCCCGGTGCAACCAGACTGACCGTTGCTTTCGGCGAGTCGACCGGCACCCAACGATGGAATGAATTCGCGGGATTTCCCCTGTCCTCGTTATCGAACTCGATCTGGTCCCGTCGCCAGCCAAGATGGTAATGGATCCAGCCGGCCATTCTCCCTTCGACCGCAGAGTAAAACGAAACGGAATTCAGCGTCACATTGTTGGACGTGATTTGGCTGAACGGCCCATAGACAGTCCCGCTGCCTTCCGCATATCGATCCAGGTTTAAACGCCTGGGAGCTTCGCGCGAGTAATCGACGCCAGCCAGAATTGATAAATTCTCATCGAGCCGTTTCACATACTCGGCCTGGCTGGCGCCGGCGGTACGGAATTCGCTCTGGCGGATCAGGCCATCGCCGAAGTTCGAATAGAGCGACAGGTTATAGGTTCGAAAAAATCCGGACAGATGAAGATCGCCGCCTGCGCCAACATGCCAGATATCGTTGACAGCCACTTCGCCGGTGTGGGACTGATCCTGCTGACGGCTGTCGATCGTGTCCGAAATGACTGGAGCATCGATTGGAATCAGGCCGGCGATCCCCGATTGCCCATAGTAACCGGCGCCGAACACAGTCAGAGTGTGCTTTCGAGCCGTGAAGACCCGATACCCATTCAATTTGAATTGCCGCCGGTGTTCCGGCGTGTTGAGAAAGCCATTTCCCCACGCGGTTTCAATGGCAATCCACGCATGTTTATCGGGATCGGACGGACCCCAGCCGGCAATCAGATCGACATCGTGCCCATCCACGCCCACGGAAAGAAATGGTTGTATGCGCGGCGTGAAGCCGTAGGCCGCCGCGAGATTGACCGCATGATTCCCCTCGCGGATATTGAACGCTCCGCCATCGGTCTGCACTGTCTCCACCACCGCGGGAATGATCGCATTTGGATCGGCATAGCCGTTACCGTGCGCGTTGGCGGAGAGATTGTTGGGCACCAGGTAACTGCCCACCTGAAAGTACTGCGCGATGGATTCGCCATGATCGCCGGCAACGCCAGGGGCAAAATACTGCGGCGCTTTGATTCCCCCGGATGCCGTCTCAACGGGAATACCCGGAATAGAGACCGGAACTCCGGGCCTCCCGGCGCCGGAATCCAGCATATCGTTGCGGACGACAACATTCTGTCCCGGGTCCGGATTTAGAATGTCTCCGGCAAAGGCTCTGGCCGTCACCGTAACCGAATCGTGAAACGCAATAGCGGCGGTGAAGGTGAGGTCGACATGCAGGCCTTCCGGCCTCACCGTCACACTTCTTTCCACCGGAGTGAAGCCTGGCAGCTCACTTCTCACTCTGTAGTCGTGCCCCTCTTCAACCTCCAGGCGGAACGTTCCGTCTGCGGCGCTGTGGGTGCTGTTACTTCCGCCTGCCGCCACGTTCGCTCCGGCCACGGGGCGGCCACCGGGATCGTATATTGTCCCCGTGATGACCGCCGCCGCAACCTGATAGCTCAGCAGAAGCCAGCAAAAGGCGACGCGTTTCATGATTTGGATCCTCGTGGGTTCGGTTAGTTGCTTGCGCGCAATCCGGAAGCAGCCATCGCACGAAGCAGCTCCATGGCGTCTCTCGAGTGCCGCGAGGCAGCGTCGTTCAGATACTTCGCCGCCTCATCGGCTCGCTTCAGATGCAGAGCGATCGATCCGGCATGAAACAAAAGCTTTGGATCTCTGACGCCCACACTCAGGGCCTTCTGCATGTGTTCGTCTGCCGCACGGTAATCTCCGGAGGCTGCCAGAGCCCACGCATACGCATCGAGAGTGAAAACATCATGCCGCCGTGCAATCTCACGCTGGGCCACTTCCAGGGCGCGCGACGCGTCGCCCGCGTGATCCACATAATAAAAGATCAATTCATGGTTGGAATTGTCCGTCAGGCCGGATTCCGCCAGCGACTGGGCTTCGAACTTCCGGAACGATGCCGCCGCTTCTTCGTCCTGCCCCGCGAGCGCCTGCGCCTCGGCCAACGCATACAGATTCTCGGCATGGGGAGCTGCGGCGTACCGTTTTGCCAGTAATGTCACGGCATCGGCATATCGCGTCTGGGCGATCCGCACCTGGGCCAGTTGCGCCAGCGCGTAGTGATAGTCCGGAAACACACTGAGCGCAGTCACAGCGTAATTTTCGGCTCTCGTGAGATCGCCTTGTACGAGTTCCAGGTGTGCCATCTGTGTGTACAGCCAGGCGCGGTCTTCGGTTTCCGAAAGGCCGGTGGAATCGTCTGCCATCTGCATCGCTTCAAGTGCGCCGGCCAGATTGCCATGCAGTTCGCGAAGGTAACCGGCCCGAACCAGCCCCGCGACGTTGCCGGGCCGTATATCCAGCATCCATTGCGCCGCGTTCACCGCCGCGGCATAATTCCCCAACTCCACGTTCGCATCCACCAGATAGCCATAAACCGAAAGATCGTCCGGAGACGTGTGGTTGAGCTTCGTCGCTGTCTCCAGAGCCTTCGCAAATTCGTGCCTGCCCAACTGGAGCCAGGTAACGGTCTTGAGCGCTTCGAAATTATCCGGCGCGAGCGCGAGAGATTTCTTCAGCGTCTCTTCGGCTTTTGTGTAATACGCGACGTCGGAGGTCTCGCGTGCCCGCCGCGCGTAAGCCATCGCCAGGCTGTTGTAGTAAGGTGCATGCTCCGGCTGGCCGGCTATTTTTGCAGTAGCCTGCTGGATCGCCATCTCGGCCGGTGTGGCTGCGTATGCCCGGGCTGCCAACAGAATCGTGAGGAATGTCAGGGTCGTCTTCATGTTTTTATCTCCTGATTGGCGGGGGCAGGCGGTCCTTGCCTGCCCCCGCGTTGCAGCGGTATTAGTTGACGGGGCAGATGCCGTTCGGCTGCGGCGCGCAGCCCGCCTGTCCCGGGCCTTGATGAACGCTGTCCCGGCCGCTGTATGCCGCCGCCAGGAACGGGAACGTTTGCGATAACGGCGAACTGGATACGTTCACGCCATCGCCCAGCGGTGTCCCATACTTCGCCGGATCCGCAAGAATGCCGCCCACCGCGCGAAGCGCGATATCAAGCACGTCGTCGACCGGGCGACGGCCATTCGGAAATCCAGCCTGGTCTCCTGCGATAAAGCCAAGGCGCTTTTGGAACGCCGGCGCCGGCTGAATACCCGTATTGAGACGGAGCAGGTCAGCGATCGGCCCAGCGTCTTTCGGTCGGCAACCAGGGCAAATCGGCGCCATGTACTGAACCAAAGGCAGCAAATCAACCCGCGGAGCAGGTGGAACCGGCACTCCCAGACTAGCCAGAATCTGAGCTGCCAGGGGATTCAGGAAGAAATTGGCGAACTGCTTATCGTTCACCGGTTCGTCCATGCTGAAACGGTCCTTCGAGCCGGTGCCGATGATCGATTCGTTGATCAACGGATTACCCATGCGCTGAACCTGAGCCCAGTTGCCTCCTCCGCCACCACGTTCGCCCAATACGCTTTGCCGGCGGCGCGAGGTAGTGGCATATGTCCCGATAACCGCGGCGGGGTCGCCTGCCGGATGGGTCTTACCATCGGCCGTGAGCATGGCGATCGGAATTTCCACCGCGATCGTATTCACGTTGAAGCCGGCCAGTGCGTTAGGTGCGTAATTGTTCCTGTCGTCTCCATCCACCAGCGCGCTGAGCACCGGTGCTGTGGCCGACTTCCTCATATTCAGTGAATCGAAAAAGCCGCCGAGATCGATGAAGAACGGATCCGCCACCGTACCCGCAAACACGCGGACGCCGTTGTAAAGCGTATAAATACCCTTCTGCCGGAGCTGTCCGTACTGCGGCATAGTCCGGGGTCCGACATTGCTCGGAACCGCAAACAGTGTCTGATCGTCGGAGAGTACCTGTTTTCCTGACTTCGTCACCATCGTGACGCTGTAAGTCTGCCGCAGACTCAGACCTTCCGATCCCACGCCATCAAGGGCCGTGATCGGAGGGATACCCGCAAGGTTGCCGACGAATCCGGTGAACACGCCCGGGTTTCGGATCTCCGTCTTGAACCGAAACTGGAGCGTAATATCGGCGATCCCGTCATGATCGTTATCGACCTCCATTTCATAAAGCACGTTCGGATCGAACGGAAAATAGTTCGGCCCGTTCGAGGGCTCAAGAAACGGATCGACATTGAGAATCATGACGACTGTGTCGGGCTTTTCCGGACTCACGAACGCAAACCAGTCGGTGATGTCCGCTTTGTGGTCCAGTGCTGTTATGGGTGCTTCCCGATGGCTGGCAGCCACTGCGGGTGAAGTTGGAAACGCCAGCGCCGCGGTGGCAATGGCGAGTGCGGTGCGTGCAACGCTCTGTCTGACCTTCATGTTTAGTCTCCTTTGTGAAACAGGCCGGATTCGAATAATTCCGGGAGGGCTTTCAAGAAACACTACGAGCGTTCCCGATGACCCGGATTTAACTCCGGCACAATTTTTTCAACGGATCTGAACAGCGAAGATCAAAACGTTCGGTTCCGCTCTGATGGATTTAGGAGACAGACGTGCAGGCGGACCTCACGTCGGAGGATACGTCCGGATCGGGAGTCCTCTCATGGGTTTTACTAAAGCGCTCGGCCGCGCCGCATTTGGCGGCTTCTTTCTCTATAACGGGATCAATCATTTTCGCGATAGCGGGAATCTGGAAGGTTATGCCGCGTCGAAAGGCGTAGAATGCCCGCCGCTGGCCGTCAAAGGCTCCGGCGCCCTGCTCATCGCCTCAGGGTTGAGTCTGATGCTCGGTATCAGGCCGCGTCTCGGGGCCCTCGGAACAGTACTGTTTCTCGGAGCCGTATCCCCAAAGATGCACGATTTCTGGAACCAGCATGATCCCGCGCAGAAGCAGAACGAGATGATTCACTTCTCGAAAAACATGGCCCTCTTAGGCGCAGCCGTCGCTCTGGCCGGCGATATTGACTGTGATGCCGAATGTAGTGCTGACTCCTGCGCAGTTGAGCGCTCCTGACTTTCAGTGTGCCGATCTTTTCCATAGGCGATTATTCCCTGACCCGCCTCGTATTCCAGCGGAGTCTCGGAATCGTCTATTTCATCGCGTTCCTCTGCGCGCTGAATCAGTTCCGCCCGCTTCTCGGCGAACACGGCTTGCTTCCCGTTCCCGCCCTGGTGAAACGCATCTCATTTCGCGATTCACCCAGCCTGTTCTTTTTCGCACCGAATGATCGTGCTTTCGCAATGGCGGCGTGGCTTGGCCTGCTGTTGGCGTGTCTTGTAATCCTGGGCTTTGCGGATCGCTCTTCATCCTGGCTTAACGCGCTGATCTGGGGCGCGCTCTGGATTCTTTATCTTTCTTTCGTGAACGTCGGCCAGACCTTCTACGCGTTTGGGTGGGAATCCATACTCCTGGAGGCTGGATTCTTTTCCATCTTTCTCGGCTCCAGGCAAACCCAGACGCCGCTCATCGTTATTTACCTCCTGCGCTGGCTGGAGTTCCGCATCATGTTCGGCGCGGGACTGATCAAACTCCGCGGCGACCCCTGCTGGCGTGATCTTACCTGCCTCAACTACCACTACGAAACGCAGCCAATGCCCAACCCCCTCAGTTGGTACTTCCACACGGCTCCCGGCTGGACACAGCGCGCAGGGGTCGTATTCAATCACTTTGCCGAACTGGTGGTCCCCTTCTGCTATTTCCTGCCGCAGCCCATTGCCAGCATCGGTGCAATCCTCACAATTGTTTTCCAGGCCTTAATCTTTGCCAGCGGCAATCTCTCCTGGCTGAATTTCCTCACCATCGTACTCGCCATTCCCGCTATCGATGGCCGCTGGCTTGCGAGCATTCTTCCCATCCACCCGCTCCCCGTTCCGCAACCGCCTCCGCTGGTTTTTCGCGTGGCCGTTATCAGCCTCGCCGTTCTCATCTCATGGCTGAGTATCAACCCGGTTCGCAACATGCTGTCTCGCCGGCAAGTCATGAACACCAGCTACAACCCCTTTCATCTCGCAGGCACTTACGGAGCATTTGGCGGCATCACAAGGCAGCGGTTCGAAATTATCGTCGAAGGTACTTTGGATACCGAACTCACTTCCGCTTCCACCTGGCGCGAATACGAGTTTCGCGGCAAGCCTGGCGACCCGCAAAGGCTGCCCCCGCAGATTGCCCCGTACCACCTGCGTCTTGACTGGCTGATGTGGTTCGCGGCTATGTCGAGCTATCGCGACCATCCGTGGTTCGTAAACTTCATGGCCAAGCTTCTTCAGAACGATAAACCGGTGCTGAGTTTGCTCCGCACCAATCCATTTCCCGGCCCGCCTCCGAAATACGTCAGAGCGATTCTTTACGAGTATCATTTCGCCGACCCCGAAACTCACGCCCGTACCGGCGCCTGGTGGGTCAGAACTCTGGTCGGCCGGTATTTTCCACCCATTTCTCTGGATGATCCGGATTTTCGCCGCATCCTGTCGCAGCAGGGCTGGCTCTGAGGATGCCGGTCGCTCGCTATCGCGAGGCCTTCGTCATTGGCTCCGGCCCCAACGGCCTCACCGCGGCCATCACTCTCGCTCGCGCCGGTCTCCCTGTCACGGTCCTCGAAGCACAGGCCACAATCGGCGGAGGTGCGCGATCGGCGGAGTTGACCCTGCCCGGTTTCATGCACGATATTTGTTCAGCCGTTCACCCGCTGGCTCTTGCCTCTCCCGCATTTCGTGAAATGCCGCTCGCCGATTTCGGACTGCAGTGGATTCATCCTCCCGTGCCGCTGGCTCATCCACTAACCCTCAACCTTGCGGCCACGCTTGACGATCTCGATGACACCGCTCCGCTTTTTCGCGGTGCCATGCGCTATCTCAAAAAACACTGGGACGAGCTTGTCAAGGATGTCCTTGCGCCGCTGCACCTTCCGCGGCATCCTCGGGTTGCAGCTTGTTTTGGCATGCTTTCAGCCTTGCCGGCAAATCGAGTCGC
Source organism: Bryobacteraceae bacterium (assembly GCA_025928545.1). Taxonomy (GTDB): domain Bacteria; phylum Acidobacteriota; class Terriglobia; order Bryobacterales; family Bryobacteraceae; genus BOG-234. Next base: position 58,319 of record JAICJH010000011.1, read on the forward strand.
CCGAGCAGTTTTCCGGACTTCTGCCGCGCGGGCGTTGTTCGCCGGCATCGCCGCGCATTCCGTCCTGCCGCTGGAAAAGCCCGGGTCCGCGGCCTTTGGATGGCTGCTGGGGCTCGCGGCCATGTCTGTTGGCTGGCCGATACCTCGCGGTGGTTCCCAGATGATCGCCAACGCGCTGGCTGCCTATTTGAATACTCTGGGCGGCCAGATCCATGCCGGACAGGAAATCAGATCGTTGGCTGAGCTTCCACCGGAGGCCCTGATCCTTTGTGATATCTCGCCTCGGCAGCTGTTGCGGATTGCCGGCGGCCTGCTGCCGGATCTTTATTCCCGAAAGCTCGAACGGTACCGCTACGGCCCCGGTGTATTCAAACTGGACTGGGCTCTCAGTGCCCCTATTCCGTGGCGAAATGCCGATTGCCGCAAAGCCGGCACCATCCACATTGGTGGTTCGCTGGAAGAAATTGCGGCTTCCGAGCGCGAGGCATGGGGCATGTCGCCTTCCAAACGCCCTTTCGTCTTGCTTGCACAGCCGAGTCTCTTCGACGCCAAGCGCGCGCCCGCAGGCAAGCACACCGCATGGGCTTATTGCCATGTCCCGAACGGTTCGGCAGAAGATATGACAGAGCCTATCGAGGCTCAGATCGAAAGGTTCGCCCCCGGATTTGCAGGCGTCATCATCGCCCGTCACAAAATGCCGCCGTCGGCTCTTCAGGCGCACAACGCCAACCTGATCGGAGGGGACATCGGCGGCGGCGCCGTGACCCTCGGTCAGCTGTTCCTGAGACCGACCTGCCACATGTATCGCACACCCTTGAACAACTTGTTCTTATGCTCCGCCTCTACTCCGCCAGGCGGAGGCGTACATGGGATGTGCGGTTATCACGCTGCCCGGGTTGCACTCGCATCCTGACCGCGCGCGCTTCCGGCGAACTGTATACTCGCCGAAGGGGGATTTGGCATGAATCTGAACGTTCGGATGTTGTACTCGGGCTTTCTCTTAATGGCAGCCAACCTCTGTGCGCAGCAAACTCCGGCCAAACCGGCCCTAACCTGCACGCCGCTCACACAGGAACATGCGGACGCCAGCGCCGGAACTCCGAACATCGGTCACGATGGGTCGCCGTTGCCTGGCATTCCCGCTCCCGATATCTCGCGCGGCTTCTCGGGAATTCCGCGCTCCGCTCAGCCCGCCCTCACCGCATCGCAGCGCCGGATTCAGGAATGCACTTATCACTTTGCGGAAGCCAACGCGGACATGCCTTACACACTGTTCGTTCCGTCAACCTACAACGCCGCGACGCCGTCGGCTCTGATCGTCGATCTTCACGGACTCAACATCACTCCGCTCCAGCAGATTCTCTTCGATGGCACAACGGATTTTGCCGAACGCTTCGGCTTTATCGTTCTGTCGCCAATGGGCTACAACGTGTCCGCCGGTTGGGGAGGCCGCGTCGGTGTTCCAGTCGCGACAGCCCAGCTCAAGCCCGGCACTGACGTCCGCTATTCAGCCAGCGAATTAGCCGAACTCGATGCCGTAACTGCGTTGAAATTAATACGCGCCACTTACAACATCGATAAGGACCGCATCTTTCTGATGGGCCATTCTCTCGGCGGTGCGGGCACTTATTATCTCGGCGGTAAATACAACGATGTCTGGGCCGGTCTGGCACCTGTCTCCGGAGCAACCGGCATCCCCGATGCCGCTGCGGCCGAACGCTACAAAGCCATTCCAATGCTGATCATGCACGGCGACAAGGATTCAATCGTGCCCGTGGTAACCTCCCGCCGCACCGTCGCCGCTTTACAAGCCGTGGGTGCTCCCCATATCTATCTGGAATTTCCCGGCATGGATCACGAATTCTGGATCCGCCGCGGAGCCGTCCACATGGAAAAGGTCTTTCTGTTCTTCAGTCTGCTTTCGAAAAGCGCGAACCCCGGCTTCGTCACTCCGGATATGGCTCCGCCGCCGGTCTCGCGCGGCCGCTGACGCATCGAATCGCACTCCGCGGGGCCCACCTCTCGCGGTGCTGTTACCATCGGAATGAAGCATGATCCAAACCCTCTTCGGCTCTGTAGAACAAGAGCCAACGCTGCTTGAAAAACTGAAAAGCGGTGTCCAGAAAACCCGTGAAGGCCTGGTTTCCCGCATCGAAGACGTCGTCTCCGGCCGCAAGGCGATTGACGCCGATCTTCTCGAAGAACTGGAGTACACCCTCATCAGTGCCGATATCGGCGTCGCTACCACCAATGAAATTCTCGAACGCATCCGCGAGCGAGTGGATCGCAAACTCGTCGGCGACTCCAGCGAGCTTCGCGGCCTGATTCGCGAATACCTGCTCGAAGTTCTGCAGACCAACGATCGTCCCCTTGCCTATGTGGAAAATCCTCCCGCCGTCATCATGCTGGTAGGCGTCAACGGGGCGGGGAAGACCACCACCATCGGCAAACTCGCCGCGCATCTGAAAGGTGAAGGCCACAGCGTACTGCTCTGCGCCGCCGATACTTTCCGCGCCGCCGCCATCGAGCAACTGGAAGTCTGGGGCGAGCGTACCGGCATCCAGGTGATCCGGCAAAATACCGGCGCCGATCCCAGCGCCGTCATGTTCGACGCGCTATCAGCCGCCAAATCCCGCCAGACGGATTACGTCATCATCGATACGGCTGGCCGTCTTCAGACCAAAACGAACCTCATGGCCGAGCTCGAGAAAATGCGCCGCACGGCCTCGCGCGTGATTCCCGATGCGCCTCACGAAGTCCTGCTGGTGCTCGATGCCACAACTGGTCAGAACGGCCTCGAACAGGCCCGGAAATTCACCGAAGTATCCGGCGTCACCGGCATCGTCCTCACCAAACTTGACGGCACTGCCAAAGGCGGAGTTGTCGTCGCCATCGCGCGCGAGCTTGGCCTCCCCATCCGCTTCATCGGAGTCGGCGAAAAGATTGACGATCTGCTTCCCTTCGACCCGGAGGCTTTCATCGATTCCTTATTTGCTGTCCAGGGAGCCGAGGCCGGCGGATCGCGGCCATGAGTCGCGATTATATGGCCGAAGCCCTCGCTCTGGCCCGGCGCGGTACGGCACTCACCAGCCCGAATCCCATGGTGGGCGCCATCATCGTGAAGGACGATGAAATTGTAGGGCGCGGCTTCCATACCTGGTCGGAACTGAAACACGCCGAAATCCTGGCCCTCGAAGAAGCCGGCGATCGCGCCCGCGGCGCCACTATCTACGTCACGCTCGAACCCTGCGCCCACACTGGCCGAACCGGACCTTGCGCCGATGCGCTCATTTCGGCGGGCATAAAAAAGGTTGTGGTTGCCTCGACAGATCCCAACCCGCTTGTCGCCGGTGAAGGTCTTCGCAGGCTTCGCGCTTCCGGCGTAACAGTTGAAATGGCGGATGAACACCGTGAAGCCGCGGAAAAGCTCAATGAAGCGTTCCTGCACTTCATGCGCACCGGCAGGCCTCTCGTAACCCTCAAGAGCGCCTTAACGCTGGATGGCAAGATTGCGGCGCCTTATGACAACACCGGCTGGATCACCAGCGAGCGAGCCCGTACCCACGTGCAGGTCCTCCGCCATGCCTCCGATGCCATCATCACCGGAATCGGCACCGTTCTTTCCGACAACCCGTTGCTGACCGATCGCAGCGAGTTTCCCCGTGCCCGACCTTTGCTCCGCATAGTCCTCGATTCCACTCTTCGGATCTCGCCCAACTCGAAACTAGTCCAAAGCGCCGCGGGTGACCTGCTCATCGCAACCACTTCCGCCGCCTCCCCCGAGCGCCGCAAACTCCTCGAAGCACGTGGCGTCGAAGTGCGCAGTTTCGATGGGCCCCACGGACGTGTCGATATCCGCGACGTGATATCGCTCCTCGGTGAACGGCGTTGTCTCTCCGCCATGCTCGAAGCCGGCAGTATCGTGAACTGGGCTGCGCTCGAAAGCGGTGCGGTGGATAAAGTGTTTCTTTATTACGCGCCGAAAATTCTTGGCGGCCTCGAATCCCTGCCGATGGCAGGCGGAGCGGGCCGGCTCAGCCGTATCGACGCAATTCAACTTCACGGAACGACGCTTCATCCCATTCCTCCCGATGAATTTGCCGTCGAAGCCTGGCTGGTGAAGGAAGCGAAAAAAATCTGATCATGTTTACGGGAATTGTGGAAGAACTGGGTACGGTCAGGCAGGCAGGTTCGCGGCTTTCCATCAGCTGCGCCGCGGTCCTCGAAGACATGACCATTGGCGCCAGCATTGCAGTCAATGGCGTTTGTTTAACGGCGGTGGAAGTCCGCGAGGATGGCTTCACGGCCGACCTCGCGCCGGAAACGCTCGACCGCAGCAACCTCGGCGATCTGAGAGCCGGCGACGGCGTCAATCTCGAGCGCCCCATCACTCTCGCGGCTCGTCTGAGCGGCCACATTATGCAGGGCCACGTCGATGGCACTGCCGTCCTCGAAGAGCTCCGTGAGCTGCACGATGGCAACTGGGAATTGCGCGTCCGTATTCCGGAAGCGCTCGACCGCTACCTCGTCTTCAAGGGCTCCATTGCAATCGACGGTATCAGCCTCACTATCGCCGATATCACTGACAGGCTGCTCCGGGTCGCCATCATCCCTCACACGTATTCGGCGACGAACATTGCAAAACGAAAACCAGGCGACCGCCTGAACATCGAGTGCGACATGCTGGCCAAACACGTGGAAAAACTCCTGGCGCGCATTTCGCTGTCCGGCGCTACTTCAGACTGAGTCCGCCATCCACCGCGACCAGTTGCCCGGTAATGAACCGCGTGCTCCTCATAAAGAACACCACGGCCTCCGCCACCTCGCTCCCGCTGCCCGCGCGCTTCGCTGGTGTGGCGGCAATAAATCGCTCAATCCGCTCATCCGTCTTATCGAACGGAATCACCCCTGGCGCGACCGTATTCACGCTGATCTTCGGCGCCCATGCTTTCGCCAGACATTTCGTCAGCATCACCACCCCGGCTTTGGACGCGCAATAATGCGCATGATCCTGCCACGGCCGCAGCGCGCCCAGCGAACTGATGTTCACGATATGGCCGCCGCCGCTCCCGAGCATCAACCGCGCCGCCGCCTGGCATGAAAAGAAAACGGACTTCAGATTCACATCGTGAATAAAATCCCAATCTTTCTCTTCAATCGCCAGTGGATCGAATTGTGTGAACCGCGCTGCATTGTTGACTAACCCGTCGAGCCGGCCGAAGTGATGCGCCACCTCGTCCACCAGCGTGCGAATCTCCGCCACGCTCTCCAGATTGGCCTGAAAAACCGCGCCCCCGCATTCTTCCGCCGTAGCCCGAGCTTCGGTTTCAGAACCGTTGTAATGAATTGCCACCCGCGCTCCCTCGCCCGCCAGCGCCAGAGCGATCGACCGCCCAATTCGCTTCGCCCCGCCCGTAACCAGAATCACTTTGCCGTTCATACAAACGCCATCTTACGACGCCACCGGAGGCTCCGCCTTGATCTCCCTGTCGGCGCCAGGTTCAACCGCCTGCTCGGGAGGCTCGCGTAATTTGCCCCGCCAATCGGCCCACCACCAGAACAAAGCGGTCGTAGAACTGATCACTCCGGACCACGCGCCGATCGTTGGTGCCGTGTATTTCATCGTGGCAAGCCCACCGCACATCATCGAAATCATCATCATCGACCAGGTAAGCGATTCCAGAGTGGCGAAAACGCGCCCCCTGTATCTGTCCTCCACGTGATGCAGCAATTGCGAAAAGTTCAGTACGGAACTGATGGCAACCGCCGCCCTGGAGATCGCGATAAACACACAGGCCCATGCGATGGTCGGCATCTGGCTGAACAGAACATACGCGCCGCCGTGGATCAGATAGACAATTGGAATCGTTCGCTTGTAGCCTTTGAAACTAAGCCGCTTTCCCAGCCGGTAAGCAATGGCCGCTCCAATCAGCAGCCCGATACCCGCGAAGCCCCAGATGGTGCCGATGCCCGCGGCGCCAGCATGGAATACCTGTTCGCCGAAAAGGCTGAAAAGAATTTGGGCCGTCCCGCCACCGCTGGCCCAGCCAATGCTGATCATTGCCACGGCTGCCACCAGGGGGGTTGCCCGCATATAGCCCAGCCCTTCCCGATACTGCGCGAATCCGGTCTTCTCCTGCTTTTTCCGGCCTTCCGCACGAAAGCCACCCGGACGGCGCAGCCTCGAAATACAAAGCAGTGAGATGACGAACGAAAGTGAGTTGTACGTGAACGCCAGCTCATAGCCGGCCTGCACTCCCCTGGCAGCCAGCAGCGCCCCGATCGTGAGACACGCCCACGATGTGGTCTGCGTCATCGTATTCGCGGTGTGCAGTTCCTCCGGCGTTGCGATCGAAGGCAGCACGGACGAACGGCCGCTCGTAAAGAACGGCGAGGCGAACATCAACATCGCGCTGAGCCCGTACATCAGCCACTCGTCATTCCGGTGAATGCAAAGGATGAAGCCGAGGGCGATCACCGCCCGCAGAGCGTCGCTCGCCATCATGACGTGCTTGCGGTTCAGGCGGTCCAGCAGGACGCCCGCGATCGGCCCGGCACCCAGCATCGATACGGCGCGCGACAGGAATACCAGGGTAACCACAACCCCCGGGTTGCGATGTGTCATCGCCAGGCTGAGCACCGCGATGTTATTGAAGTGGTCGCCGACCTCGCTGACCACCTGACCGGCCCACGTATAGCGATAGTTCCGGTTATTCCGCAGCAGTTGGGTGAACGCGCTCATGCGGCGTTCGCGCTCACTGTTTCCTCTCGCACCGTTACATGCCGCATAAAATCGTGGTCGATGGCGTACCCGAAGCCAGGTTCATCGCGCACAACAATGGTGCCGTGCGCGGTCGTTTCTACTTCCGGCTCGATAATATCCCGTTTCCAGTAGCGCTTGCTCGCCGAAACATCCCCGGGCATCGTGAAGTTCGGCAGTGTCGCCAGCGCAATATTGTGTGCGCGCCCAATCCCCGCCTCCAGCATCCCGCCACACCACACCGGTATCCCGGCGGCCTGGCACACGTCGTGTAGGCGCTTCGCCTCCCCGAACCCGCCAATCCGGCCCAGCTTGATGTTCACAATCCGCCCCGCCTTCAGCCGTATCGCCTGCTCTGCATGATGCGCCGTCCGGATGCATTCATCCAGACAGATCGGCGTCACCAGTTGCGCCTGCAGTTCCGCATGATCGATGATGTCGTCGTGAGCCAGCGGCTGCTCGATCATCGTCAGCCCGAACGCATCCAGCTGTTTCAGCAGCCCGGCATCCCCCAACGTGTAAGCGGAATTGGCATCGGCCATCAGCGGCGTCTTCGGAAATCGCTCGCGGACCCGCCGGATCACGTCCACATCCCAGCCCGGTTTCATCTTCATCTTGATGCGCTGATATCCGGCCGCAAGTTCCGTCTCAATCTTCCCGATCAGTTCCTCGATGCTGTTCTGAATCCCGATCGACACGCCGCAGGGGATTTCCTGCCGGGCTCCGCCACCGATTTCCTTCCACAGCGGATTCCCGTGTAGCCGCGCCTGCAAATCCCAGACAGCCGCCTCAACGCCGCCACGCGCCATGTTGTGGCCGCGAATGTGTTTCGTCAGCGGATAAACATCCTCCGCGCTGCTTAACGCTTTGCCCGCCACTCGCGGCGCAACATAATCGTGCGCAATCGTCCATGCCGCCGCGGTCCATTCCTCGTTATAGAAGGGATGCTCCCCAGCCGTAATTTCGCCCCAGCCAGAGACGCCCTCGCTCACCACTTCCACAATAATGATGTTGCGCTCGTAAGTCCGGCTGAAACTCGTTTCGAAAAAATGAACCAGCGGCATTCGCAATTGCCGCAGCACGATTCGCTCGATCTTCACTGCAATTCTCCCAGCAGATACGTGAACCAGGTATCGTCACGCTCCACGCCGATCACGGCCAGTCCGCGCCCAAACGCCGCTTCAAACTCCCCGGCCACTTCGCTTTGAATCAGCCGCGCCCGCGCCGGATCTTTCATTCGGATCTCCCCGATATCCACCGGTAGCCGCACTCCCCCGCTCACTGCGCCGCGTTCGATCGCGCGCCCGATCCACCACTCCGCCACGCACCAGTCCGTCGGCAATCCTCCCGAAAGCGTGCTGCTCGTCGCGCCGTACAGGTTGGGTATGTACCGCCGCACAACAGCCCCCAGCCGTCCGATGTTGAAATATGCATTCTTGATTTCAAGCGGATCGAAGGTCCACTCGATCAAATCGATTCCGCGCGCCAGCGCCTTTTCGCGTTGGTGCAGCTTGAGCCGCCTCCCCAGTCCCGAATTCCTGTATTCCGGCAGCACTCCCAGCATGTGGCTATGCAGATAGGGCCTGGTATCGGCCTTCACACCCGGAATCGCCAGGCAAAACGCCACCATCCGGCCGTCATCGTAAGCGCCAAAAACCTGTCCGCCGATTTTCGACGCGACGACAAAAAAGCGCACCGGCAGCAAATCCACGTCGCTGAAACCCCAGATCGTCTCCTGTAGTTTCACCACTTCACGGAACTGTTCGACGCTGACCAGATCCTCGATCGCGATGGCCCCTCCGCCGTCGCTCATTTCTTCGCCTCCTGCCAGAGCGCTTCCAGCCGGTCGATCGGCGTGCCCGTCACGCCTTCACCCTGTTCGGAAAGCCGCCGTTCCACGTGCGCAAACCGCTTGCGGAATTTGGCATTCGTCCTGCGCAGCGCCTGTTCCGGATCCACCTTCGCGAATCTTGCCAGATTCACGATCGTAAACATCAGATCGCCGAGTTCGTCTTCCATCTCATCGGCCGACCCCGCTGCGCGAGCGGCGCGAAACTCCGCGATCTCTTCTTCCAGTTTCGCGATCACGTCCTCAGCGTTGCTCCAATCGAAGCCCGCCCGCGCCGCCCGCGACGAAATCTGTTGCGCTTCAATCAGCGCCGGCTGAGCTCTCGGAATTCCGTCCAGCAGCCCGGTCGGCTTGTCAGACCCGGCCTTTTCCGCGGATTTCACCGCTTCCCACAGCTTCAGAACATCATCCCCGGTCCGTGCCGTCTCTTCACCGAATATATGCGGGTGCCGCCTGATGAGCTTCTCATTGATCGCATCCAGACAATCCCCGATTGAAAACCGGTTCTCTTCCGAAGCCATCTGCGCGTAAAAAACCGCCTGCAGAATGTAATCCCCCAACTCCTCGCGCAGCCCGTCCCAGTCGCGGCGGTCGATCGCGTCGAGAACCTCGTAGGTCTCTTCTACCGTGAATTTCTTAATGGTGTCGAAGTTCTGCTCGCGGTCCCACGGGCAGCCATCCGGCGCACGCAGCCGCGCCATGATTTCGATGAGTTGCTGCAGCTTCTGACCAGCATTGCCTGAGTCTTCTGGCATTACGGAGGGTATTCCCAAATGTAACACTGTGGGCCAATACCGAGGCGCGTGCGTCGTTCAGCTGTTTTTCAAGCGGCGGTGAAGCCGCTTGGCGTATGCAACATCTTTCATGATGCGTGCGCGGAGGAGTTCCGGCGTGTCAAACTTTCTTTCCTCGCGAATGAATTTCAAAAAGCTGACTTCAATGCGCTGGGGCGTATGGCCGTCGAAGGGGTCCAGAAGGAAAGTCTCCCAGCTGAGATCGCGGCCTTCAAAAGTGGGGCGATAGCCCACGTTCGTCACGGAATGCCATGTCTCACCTGATTCGAGATCGCGCGTCCGGGTCACGTAGACACCCGTGGCCGGGAGAAGCTCGTTCTCGGGCTCGATGTTCAGGGTGGGCACCGTCTGCTTCGAGCCAACCCCATGGCCTTTGACTACCGGTCCTTCCAGCGCGAATGGGGCGCCCAGCATGCGGCATGCGCGGGACACCTGGCCATTTTGGATCAGTTGACGGATCGCAGTGCTGCTGATGCGCTGGCCGCCCTGGAGAATTACTCCGGCCGATTCCACTTCGAAGCCGAAGCGCTCGCCCAGTGTGCGGAGGGTTCGGATGTCGCCGGCCTGCTTGTGGCCAAAGCGAAAATCCTCGCCAACGATCACCACCCGCGTATGCAGCGTGTCGGACAGGATGCTTCGAACGAACTGCTCCGGTGAAAGGCGGGCAAGATCGGTGGAAAACGGCAGCAGCATGGCGGCCTCCACGCCTTCCGCTTCCATCCGGCGCAGGCGCTGCCTGATGGTCCCGATCAGTTTCGGCGCTCGTTCGGGAGCCAGCACGCGGGCGGGGTGCGGATCGAAAGTCAGCACGGCGGGTATGAAATCGCGCTCGCGTGCGATAGCCGCGACCCTGCGGAGGATTTCGCGATGCCCCGCATGAACACCATCGAAATTACCGATGGCCAGCACGCAGGGGCCGAAGTCCGCCGGAACTTCGGAGACAACTCGAAAAGCTCTCATGCGGCGGCGGTCGCCTCGTTCACTTCGATCTCCAGACCGTCATAGGCGAGCGCAACGCCATGTGGCAAGGTTTCTTCGGTGGCCGCATGCGGGACGTCGTGGGACATATGAGTGAAGAAAGTGCGCCTGGCTTGGATTCGCTCAGCGGACGCTACGGAAGTGGCGACCGTGGAATGCGTGGGATGTTCTTTGTGGCGCAGGGCATCGAGAAAAAGAACATCGAGGCCGGAGAGTTTCGCGATGGAAGATTCCGGCACCGCGTTGTGGTCGGTCAGATAGGCGGCAGCGCCAAAACGAAAACCGTAGATCCGCTCGCGGCCGTGCATCACAGGTATGGGCTGAAAGGTGAGGCCGAAGACGTCGAACGGATCGTCTCCAATGAGATTCACGTCTAACTGGGGAACGTGAGTCTTGAATTCACGGTCATCGAACGCGTAGGAGAAAACGCGGCGAATCGTTTCGAAAGTGGCTGGCGCGGCATAGAGCGGAATCGTGCCCTGGCGGTAATTGAAGGGGCGAACGTCATCGAGGCCGAGGATGTGATCGGCGTGGCTGTGCGTGTAGATGATGGCATCGAGACGCGGGATTCGTGCGGCGAGCATCTGAGCCCGGAAGTCAGGGGTGGTGTCGATCAGGATGTTGCGAGTCGCGCTGCCAGGAGCGGTATGGCGAATCAGAATAGACGGGCGAAGGCGGGTATCGCGCGGATCCGTGGAACGGCAGACATCGCAGGAACAACCGATGGTGGGCACGCCGGAACTGGTGCCGGAACCGAGCACCCTGATGGAGAGAGACATTTAAGCGGTATGGGCTTGTTTAGCCTGCACCCAGCGAAAGCGAAGTTCGGTTACGGAACTATCCAGGCTGCGTTGCTCATCGGGAGAAAGATTGCCTTTGGTTTTCTCCTGCAGCATCGCCAAAAGATCGATGTTGTGACGGCCGAGCTCGAAATCCGGTTTGCGGGAGTCGTCGCTGAACGGGAGCAGGCCCATGTTCAGTTCAGCCTGGAGGCGGAGAGAGTACACCAGGAAATCGAAATCGGGAGGAGGTAATTCGGGACGGCCATCTTCCTGGTCGTCGTCGATTTCATCAGGGAACATAGATCCAGTTTACTCAATAAACATCGGGCGCGGCCTCAGTCAAGGGTGCGCGTTTTTATCCGCGCACCCGCACAATCCGTCAGACCAGTTTCGCGTCCATCGTAATGTTCGTATTCAACACCCTCGAAACCGGACATCCCTTCTTCGCGTTCTGGGCCGCTTCGTTGAACTTCGCCTGATCCGCGCCCGGAATCTTCACCGAGACATCCAGATGAATTGCCGTGATCGTAAAACCCGCGTCGGTCTTCTCGAGAGTCAGGGAGGCCTTCGTGTCGATCGACTCGGCGGTCATACCCGCATTCCCCAACTGGCCCGAAAGCGCCATGCTGAAGCAACCCGCGTGGGCCGCGGCAATCAGTTCCTCGGGATTTGTTCCCGCGCCATTCTCAAACCGCGTTGAGAACGAATACTGTGTATCCTTCAGAACCCCGCTCGCTGTGGAAACGGTGCCTTTTCCGTCTTTCAAACCACCGGCCCAATGGGCGCTGGCTGTACGTGTCATCGTGATCAATCTCCTGTGTGGATGTTCGTTTGGACTTTACGAGTAAATTCCGGGCGCTTCGTGTCCCAGTGTCTGTACATATTCAATGTACGACCCCGGATACACTCGCGGCGTGCGCTCTTTCCCGCTTTCGCCGCCCAACTCCAGCACGCGCGATCCCAGCCCGCGCAGGAACGTGCGGTCATGCGAGACGAACACCATCGTGCCTTCGAAGTCCTTGAGTGCGTCGATCAGCATTTCCTTCGTCGCCAGATCCAGATGGTTCGTCGGCTCATCCAGCACCAGGAAGTTCGGCGGGTTGTAAAGCATCCGCGCCATCGCCAGCCGCGACTTTTCTCCGCCCGAAAGCGAACGGATCTTCTTATCCACGTCGTCGCCCGAAAACTGAAAGGCTCCTGCCAGCGAACGCAGGCTCCCGATGCCGTCCTGCGGAAAGTCCTGCTGCAGTTGTTCCAGAATCGTCAGATCGGGATTCAGCACGTCGAGCGACTGCTGCGCGAAATATCCCATCGTGAGGCTCGCTCCCAGTTGCACGGTGCCGCTGTCGGGTTGGCTTGCGCCGGATATCATTTTCAGGAGCGTCGTCTTTCCGGCTCCGTTGCGCCCCATCACGGCCCACCGTTCCCCGCGCCGGATTGTCAGGCTGAAGCCGTCGTAGATCACTCTCGGTCCGTAGCTCTTTTTCAGATCTTCCATTACCGCGACCTGATCGCCCGATCGCGCCGGAACCCGGAACTCGAACTTCACCACCGTGCGCTTCTTCGGCAGCTCAATCTTCTCGATCTTGTCCAGTGCCTTGATCCGGCTCTGCACCTGCGCCGCTTTCGCCGCATGGGTCTTGAAACGCTCGATGAACCGCTGTTCCTTCGCCAGCATCGATTGCTGCCGCGCGAATGCCGCCTGCTGATTGCTGTCCCGGATCGCGCGTTCACGCTCGTAGAAATCATAGTTCCCCGAATAAACGGTGATTTCTCCGGCGTCGATCTCCGCGATCTTCGAGACGATCCGGTTCATGAATTCCCGGTCGTGCGAGGTCATCAGCAGCGCGCCATCGAAGTTCTTCAGGAACTGTTCCAGCCAGATGATGGATTCCAGATCCAGGTGGTTCGTCGGTTCGTCCATCAGCAACACGTCCGGACGCCCCAGCAGCACCCGCGCCAGCGCTACGCGCATCTTCCAGCCGCCGGAAAGCGCGCCCACGTCGCCATCGATCTGATCGTCGGCGAAACCAAGTCCGTGCAGCACCTCGCGCGCCTGCGCTTCGAGCGTGTAGCCGCCCAGGTGCTCGTACTCTTCCTGCACGTCGCCGAACCGGGCCAGAATCGTATCCATTTCATCGGCGCGCGCCGGATCTTCGAGCGCGTGTTGCAGCGCTTCCAGTTCGTGATGCAGATCGCCCGCCCGGCCGCTTCCCGCGATTGCTTCGTCCAGCACCGAACGGCCGGCCATTTCCTCGACATCCTGGCGGAAATATCCGATCGTGAGTTTCTTCGGCACGGAAACGTCGCCATCGTCCGGCGATTCCTCCCCCACCACCATACGAAAAAGCGTGGTCTTTCCCGAGCCGTTCGGCCCCACCAGCCCGACCTTCTCACCGGGGTTCAACTGGAACGAGGTTTCAACGAAAATGAGTTGCTTGCCGTACTGCTTGCTGATATTGGAAAAAGAGATCATCCGGAATTACCAAGCTACCAGCGGGAGTGCCGCGAGAGAACGCCAGGTGAGAAGAGAAGCGGTAGTCTTTCCCTGATGTGTCCGGTAACACTTTCCGGCATAAGTCAGGGATAGCCGCTTAGTCATAAGAAAATACGGCACTTACAAATTGGCTATTCCGTTGCGTTAAGAGAGCGCGGAGGCAGTATATGAACGCAGACGGATCTTTCAATCGCGGACCGGTAGATGATTATCAGGAACCCTCGAACGTAGTTGTCAACAACCATCGATCGAATTGGCCAGCGGCCGCGCTTGCCATCGGGCTCGTGGCGGTAGCAGGCTTCTCCTTCTACCAGTACTCGCAGGTGAATGGTCTGCGTCAGGAACTTTCCGATAACCAGGAAAAACAGGCTTCGGAAGTGCAGTCGCAGCTCGCGGCGCAGAATAATGCGCTCAAGGGAACGGTTTCCGATCTTCAGGCGAAACTCACCGAAGCCGAGCAGCAGACTAACCAGTCGCTTGCTAAATTCCAGACCGCTGCGCAGCGTCACGCGGATGCGGCCGCAGGAAAGGTGCAGCAATCGCTCGAAAAGAAATCGGCCGCGCAGCAGGAAGCGTTTAACGCGGAACTCGCCGGTGTGAAGAACGCGACGTCGGATGTGTCGACGAAGATCGATGGCGTCGGCGCCTCGGTCGATACCGTGAAAACGGATCTCGCTTCAACGAAGGCCGTGGTCGATAAGACCGCTGCGGATCTCCAGCGCACCAGTGGAGACATGGGTGTGATGAGCGGTCTGATCGCCACCAACGGAAAAGAAATCCAGGAACTTCGCGCCCTCGGTGATCGCAATATCTATGAATTTACGATTGCGAAGAAGAGCGGCATGCAGAAGGTCGGCGATATCCAGATGCGCCTTACCAAGGCCGATGCCAAGCACAACCGCTTCACCATGGTTGTGATGGCCGATGACAAGTTCATCGAGAAAAAGGATAAAACGACCAACGAGCCCGTCCAGTTCTACGCCGCCCATGGCGCGCGGACCCCGTACGAAGTCGTGGTGAACGAAGTCGGCAAGGATACCGTCAAGGGCTATCTCGCGACTCCGAAAGTAAGCACGGCAAGAAATTAACTGACGCGGTCCACAACCCGGTGTTGTGAACTTTGGCCGGCTCGCTGCTTCAGCGAGCCGGCCATTCGTTTTTACAAAACGAACCTGGCGCGGAGACAATCACCCGAACGGCGCAGCGAGCCGGAAAATTGGTTTTTACAAAACGAACCCACGCGGCACGCGGGCAACTTAAAGGGGGGAGCGGCGTTTTTACAAAACGAACCTGGCCCGAGACGACCCGGATCTGCGCGGCGAGCTGCGCAATTCGCGTTTTTACAAAACGAACCCACGGGGCACGCGGGCAACTTAAGGGGGGAGGGGCGTTTTTACAAAACGAACCTGGCACGGACACAATCACCCGAACCGCGCACCGGGCTGAGAAATTGGTTTTTACAAAACGAACCCACCCGGCTCGGGGGCAAGTTACCAGCGAGGCGAGCGGGCGAAATATTCAAATTCAACAAGTTCCTGTTGGAAGCGCTGATGCAGGCAGCCTGGGCGGCTTCACGAACGCGTGAGAAGCAAAGCTCGCACCGCATCATGCCAGACGCCTGCGGCAGTTAGGCGCGGACGATCAGCTTGTCAGCGAACTCCTCAGTCGATTGCATCGGAATCAACCCTCTGACGATTCCGTAGCCGTCCAGCACGAAGACACACTCCCGGTGCCGGACAGGATTCGCAGAACCTGCCCGGCAAAAATATGCCGCGGCGCGCTGGGATTCCGGGCTGGCCAAACGCGCATTCAGGAATATTCGGTTGTCAAGGATCCATCGGCCGGAGCTCGTTGTCGGGAGGCGACCGTAAACACATCACCCGATTGCATTGGAGCACACCGAACGTTCGATCCGGACTGTGTTTTTTGGGAAGTTCATCAAAACACGCCAAATAGAGGCGCAAAATTGCTGAACTGGGTCTCACCGGAAGCGCGATAGGCCTTTTTACAAAACGAACCTGGCCGATTTGGGGCTACTTCATCGAGGCGGCCAGATCCTGGGTCAGGACCCGGGCCCGCCGTGCCAGCTCCGCCGCCGTCGCGAGATCGCGGTTGTGATACTGGGCAGCCTGCCGAATCCACGCCCTTGCCCGGTTCACCGAATCCTTTTGCTCGGAATTCAAGCTGCGGCCGGTGAGTCTCCCGAGGATTTGATTCGCCTGATTCAGATCGGTGACATATGCAGCGTCGAGTTGCCTGCGTTCCTCGGAGCTCATAAGGGCTCCCAGCGACGGGGCCGGGGTTGGGGTTGGGGTCGGCGGTTGGACGATGACGGGTGGGACTGGCGCCGGCCTTCGCACGGGGGGTCTCACCGGAGGATTATTCGTAACCGGGGGAAACGGGCTTGGTTTGGCAGGTTCCGGAGCGGGTGCAGGTGGAGGAGTTGGTTCAACCGGTGGAATCTGGATCGGCCGAGGTATCGGCAATGGTTCTTCCGGAGGGGGCGCCGGAGTTGCAGCCGGGGCAGGAGCGGGAACAGGAAGCTGCACTACCGGTTTTTTGTGAAAAAGGCAACCGCCGGACACCAGCATGATGCCCGACAGCAGCACGATGCGAAACTCTCTCACGCGCGCCTCACAGGAAACGACAGAATCATCGTCGTGCCAGTGCCCGGAGCGCTGTCCACCCGGATATTGCCGTGGTGCAGATCCATTGCCCGCTTGGTGACCGCCAGCCCGATACCCGAGCCGCTGTCCTTCGTGGTGAAATACGGTTCGAAAATCCGATCCCGAACGCTTTCAGACATGCCAGGCCCATTATCGGACACTGCGATCTCACAGTTGTTTTGCACCAGGGAAACCACGGTTCGGACCAGCCCCGCCGCGCTCCCGCCCAGCGCCTGGATCGCATTATTGACGATATTGAGCAAACCCTGTTCAATCAGTCCACGATCCCCCTGGACCGTGAACGGCTTCGCAGGCCCGGTTATTTCGAGTTCCACTTTCGCCTGCGAGGCGGCCGGCCGCATGATTTCGATTACTCCGGCGGCGAGTTCAGCCGGATCGAATGTCGTGATGTCCAGTTCGAGCGGCCGGTTCAGATCCAAAAATGTGCGGACGACTTTATCCAGCCGATGGACTTCGTTACTGACCATATCGATCTCGCCTTCGGCCTCAGGAACCTCGTCGGCGATTTTCATCCGCAGAGTTTCGAGCCGAAGCGCGATTGCATTGAGCGGATTCTTAATCTCATGAGCGACGCCGCGCGCGAGAGTGCCGATGGCGCTCCGCATCTGATCGGCATCGCGGCGCGCTCCCTGCATCTGCTGGCCAAGAAGTCCGAGTTTGTATTCCACCGCGGCAATTTCGCGATCGTCGCGATCCCTGGCCGGATAGGAAAGACCCAGCGGACGTCCGGTGGTAATCGTATCGATCGCTTTCCCGATTCGTTTGACCGGACGCAGCGCCAGATTCGCGGAGACGCCCGCCAGAACGACCGCTGCGAGCAACGCGAATAAAGACGCCACCGCGGTGCTCCGGAGATCCGGAAGGATTTTGTCTCGCAGCAGAATCGGAGACACCAGCAACTGCACCTCGAAGACGGGTTTGTCCTGATCGGGTATTCCCATGGGAACGCGCGTTTCGTAATCGGTTCGCGAGAAGCCGATGGCTTTCACACGGTTCACAAAGTCGGAGCTCTCGAGGGCCTGCAGGCTCTCACGGACCGGCGCGTTTTGGCCCTGTCGCGACGGAATCGACGAAACAACAACCTTCCCGTCTTCGTTCAGGATATTGATTTCGACGATGACCCCGGAGCGCACGGCGGCTTGCTGGACAAGAAGATCGGCCAGATCTGTATCGGCCGCGAGGATCCGATTCCAGTTCTTCTTCGTTTCCTCGGGGCTCATGGCCGGCGCGTCCACGGTTCTGTCCGAGATATGGCCCGCGATTTCCGAGATGATATTCTTGCCCGCGACGTTGTTGCGCTCGAGCGCCTGAGCGAGCCAATTTTGACCGAGGCTGTCAATGTGGAGGATGAACAGAACCGTGACGATCACGGCGACCGTGGAAATGGAGAGCCCCAGCAGCCGTACGCGTAGTCTCATTGCTCGGGTTCGTTATACTGCTTCAGTTTGTTAAACAACGTTTTCACACTCAGCCCCAGCAATTCAGCGGCTCGGGCTCTGTTCCCGTCGGTGTGTTTCAGGGTCATCAGGATTAATTGCCGTTCCGCTTCGTCCACCGTAACGCCTGGTCGTAAAGTCACCTCGCCGGAAGTTGCTTCGACGAGGTGGTTGGGCAGACCCGCAAATCCCGGCGGCAGGTGCTCGCGCTGAACGACGCCCTGGCCAGCGAGGATCACCGCGCGTTCCAGCACGTTTCGCAGTTCGCGGACATTGCCGTTCCACGCGTATTCCGAAAAAAGGGCCTCTACATCCGGGGCCAACTCCGTAACCCGGCACTCATGCCGCTTATTGAGTCCATCGAGTAGCGCGCGGGCAATCGGCGCGATGTCTTCGCGGCGTTCGCGCAGCGGAGGGAGGTGAACCTCAAATACGTTCAGTCGAAAATACAGGTCCTCACGGAAAGTGCCGCCCGCCACACATTCCCGCAGGTCGCGGTTACTGGCGGCGACGATCCGGACGTCGACTTCGATTTCGCGAGTTCCACCGAGA
Organism: Bryobacteraceae bacterium; assembly: GCA_025928545.1. Classification (GTDB taxonomy): domain Bacteria; phylum Acidobacteriota; class Terriglobia; order Bryobacterales; family Bryobacteraceae; genus BOG-234. Next base: position 76,654 of record JAICJH010000011.1, read on the forward strand.
CGTCGGATTTTCCGCTCTTCCAGGACGCGCAGGAGTTTTGCCTGAGTACTGAGCGGCATTTCGCCGATCTCGTCCAGCAGAAGCGTTCCGCCGTTCGCCAGTTCAAAATAGCCGGCTCGCCGCTCCGCTGCGCCGGTGAAGGCGCCCTTTTCGTGGCCGAAGAGTTCACTTTCAATCAGCGTATCGGGAAGGGCGGCGCAGTTCATGGCGAGAAAGGGCGCCGCACGGCGCGGGCTCAGTTCATGAATCGCACGCGACGCGACCTCCTTGCCGGTGCCGGTTTCGCCGCCGATGAGAATTGTGGCTTTAGTGGGCGCTGCCTGTTCCAGCAGAGCGAAAACCCTCCGCATGGACTCGGACCGCGCGACCAGACCCCCCAGTTCGCCGCGGGTGGACAGCTGCCGTTCGAGCCGCTGCGAATGGCGCGCCAATTTCGATTGCGCCATGGCGCGTTCGAGGATTGTGTGGAGAATACGCGGCTGAGCCGGTTTCTCCATGTACCAAAAGGCACCTAATTCGCGGACGATTTCGACTGCCCTCTCCACGCTTCCAAACGCCGTCAGTACGATGGCAGGGGGAGGGGCGGCGGATTTTTGCAATTCCGCCAGCAGGCCCGCGCCATCCAGATTGGGCATGTTCAGATCGGTGATGACGGTATCGGCGTCGAACTCACTCAGTTTTTCGAGCGCGTCGCGGCCATCGCGAGCTGTCTGTGTTTCATAGCCCCAGCCGGAAAGAAGATGTGCCATTGCGGACCGCTGGCTTTCATCGTCATCGACAATCAGGACCCTTCTCTTGTCGTTTTCACTCACAGTACTACTGTAGCGACAGGAAGGTGCGCGCATTGACTATGCGAGTCCGGCCCCACTCCGCGGGGTAGTGACGGAGGTTGCCGGTGATCAGGTAATCCGCTTTTGCGGCTTCGGCGCATTCAAGAAAACGGTTGTCGTCATCATCGCCCGAAACCGCGATCCGGCCGGACACCTCGACGTGGAGCGCTGCACGCTCGAGAGACGCGAGAAGTTCAGAAGCCGGAAGGTGGAGCGCGGACAGTTTCGGTCTCGACAGAACGTCGCGATATTCGGCCAGAATATCGGAAGAAACACACGCGATAATGGTTCCCGAAGCGGCGAGGTGCGCTACATGGGACTCGAGCCCGGCCGGTTTCCAGCAGGCCGAGACCAGAATATTGGTGTCGAGAACCACGCGCATTGATTTGATCGTTGCACAGCCGCACGGGATGGCTCAGCCCCGCAGTGTGGGGCGAAGGAGATGGCTTGTCAGACGGGAACAAGGCAATTACGGGAATTCTGGCGATTCTGGTCCTGGTCGCGTTCGTGTCATATCGTGCCAGGAGTTTCCACTACTGCGTTGCCGGCAGCGGCGAGGCAGAAACAATCCACATTTCCAGCGGACCGTGTCCGGGTGACGAAAGCACGGACGGATGGCGGCGCGCCGGACTGAAGGCAAAAGGTGAACTGATCGCCAACACGATCAGCAGGGCTTTTGGCGTCAATTGACCGAGTTTGTGACAATCGAACCTGAGGCTGCGTGAAAGACGATCTGGGACGGCGGATGAAACGGGACTACGAGGACGCGATGCGTCTGGTTTTGCCGCGCCGCGCCTATGTGGTGATTCGGATCGACGGGCGCGGATTCCATACATTCACAAAGCATCTGGAACGCCCCTATTCGCGAACTCTTGCCGACGCGCTGGATCGTGCGGCGATATCGCTGTGCGGAGAAATGATCGGATGCCGGTTTGCGTATGGGCAGAGCGACGAGTATTCATTCCTGTTGACGGATTTCGAGAAAGAAAACGCTGAACTTTGGTTCGACGGTAATGTTCAGAAGATCGTCTCGGTCTCTGCCAGTTTGTTTACCGGCTATTTCAATCGGGCATTCGCGGGAGAGAAAATCGCGGCCTTCGATTCACGGGTGCTGGTGATTTCACAGCGGGCCGAAGTGGAGAAGTACTTTCTCTGGCGGCAACTGGATGCTTCGGCAAACAGTCTGAATATGCTGGCGTCCGCACATTATCCGCATGCTGAGTTGGTTGGAAAGTCGAATACGGAAAAGCACGAGTTGCTTTTTGCCAAAGGCGTGAACTGGGCGAAACAGACGGCGGATTTCAAGCGCGGACGCCTTGTGAAGCGGTGCGCCGATGGGAATGCGTGGGAGACGGATTTATCGATTCCGGTTTTCAATCGGGATACCTCGTATCTCGACGCTCTCATTCCCTGACAGCATAGTGTCGGCTTAGTTCCTCGCTGACAGTGCTCCGTCGATGGCTTTTCGATAGTCGGAAAAATCGCGGCTGCCATGAATCGATGTAATCAGCGCTTTATCGGCGCCGTTCAGGACGTAGACGGTCCCTGTGGAGCCGGCATAGTCGTCGAAAGATTCTCCCAGGCCCAGGCGTTGAGCTTCCGCCCGGCTGGCTCGCTCACTCGCGGAATCCGTGACGTCGAAAACCACCAGCCTGACCTTTCCGGCATACGTTGACTCCACCTGATTCCACATGTCCTTCGTCATCATGCAGACCGGACACCACTTCGCATGAACCTTTATCACGTAGGGTCTGGATGAATCATTCAGCGTGGCAACATCGATGCCGGCCACGTGGGGAGCCGGGTTGTCGATGTAAAGGATGACGCCAATTGCTGCGAGCAGCAGGATCGCGCCTGCGAAATACATTGCTAACTTTCGAATCATGGGGAGCCTCATTTCGCCGCTTCACGGATACGCACTACTTCAGGATATCGAGGAAAATTCCGGCAGCCGTCAATAATTCAGCGCAGCCAGTCACTCTTTATCGGTTCCCGGATGACCGGTGGTTTCGCTCCGTATTGCCGGATTTCGAGCTCAACCGCGGCGATGTGCAGATCCATCTGTTGCAGGGCGATCGCGAGAGTAGTTTTATTTTCTGCGAGTTTTGCGAGAGCGCGGCGATGTGCCACGGCCCTGCCGTGTTCCGCACGGAGACTTTGCAACTTGCCGCGTTTCGCGAGCCAGGATTGAATCCACCTGGTCAACGCAGATTATCCGGGAATGAGAATACGGGGCTGACGTCCACCGGGATGTCTTTCGTTGTGTCCAGGACCTTTTGCAGTTCGGCCGGCATGGAGCCGTATTTCGCGAACCACTTTTCACCGCGGATGCGGTCGCCGGTTGCTTCAATTTCAAGAAGCTCTTTGGCCAATTGCGCCAGCGCAACGGGCATTTTCGCGAAGTCCACTGCATAGCGGCCGCCTGCGAATGAGAGTGCTTTTGATTCGAGCAGGTAGTTGAATTCCATCATTTCGGCTTTGCCGTGGGCTTCGCCGGTTCCGAAGCGCACCGTCCGGAAAATACTGGCAACGTAGGAGGCGTAGTATTCATCCAGCGGGATTTTCGTGAGCACCTTTTGATCGACCAGCCACTTAAGACCGAACATACCGACGACATCGGCCTTGGCTTCTTCCAAACCGCCGTAGGTGGGTCCTATGGCTTCGCGAATATCGATCTGTTTGCCGCTCACTCGTGAGTAGGCGGGGCCCAGGCCGTGGCAGATTTCGTGCATGACCACCGTAGCCATGAAGGCTTCGGCGGAAACTTTCGACGTTTGATTCGCCGGCATGAGGCGTTTGGAAATGGGCAGGATGACGTTGTTGACGCGCGCATCCATGAAGTTGTTGAAGAAGATTTTTTTGGTGCCCTTTTCCTGATGGATGCGCGGATCGTTCGGAAGATTGTCGGCAACCGCCTGATAGCCGTAGCGGAGGTCGCCGGCGCGATAGGGCGCGTCCATCACTTCCATAGGAGTTGGCTGGCCGGCTTTCGAGGGGCGGTCGGCAGCTGCCAAAGGAAGAGCCTCCTGAATTTTCGGCACGTATTGCTGGTAGACGGAGAGCTTTTTTGTTTCGGCATCGTTGCGGATCAGGATAGATGCGCCGTAGGAAGTTTTGACGCCGAGGACATCATCGAGATAAGTCTCATATGGCGCGAAGATGATATCGACTTTGGGATCTTTCAGGTCCACCCAGGCGAGATCGCTCTTGTAGTAATCGTCGCTGAGAAGAGCATCGGCGCGGAGGCGGAGGAAGTTGGCAAAAGCCGCATCGTCGCTGAGCGCCGCGGCATCGCGAAGGTTCTTGGCCATGAGCGCGAGCAGAAACTTGAATTCTTCGTGATACGGGGTGGCGATGAGCTTGTCGCCCTGCCGCTTCACGACGGTAGTTCCGCTGTAGATGGCAGCCTTTTCCGCCGGATGCTGTTTGACGTACTGCTCGATTTGGGCGCGTGTCAGATCGTGAGGATAGAGGTCTCGCCCGGGAGGAAGCGGGTCGGTGCCGAAGAAGGGTTTGCTGTCGATCAGATCCCAACGGCTGCCGTTGATGTTGAGGAGTTGTTTGACCTGCGGGTTGGTGGTCTGTAAGTAGAGGCCGAGACCGGCGGAATCACTTTGGCGCCAATAGACTTCGTTCAGAAGGCGGCAGGCCTCGACCAGTTTGTCGACCATTTGATTGTCGCGGGCCGTGAGGCCGTCGGAATGGAAGGGCATCTGGACTGTCTTCCAGCGGGCCAGGCGTTCGGCAATGTTGGCGGCCGGCTGAGCCGATACGATGCCGCCGACTACGAAGAAGAGGGTGGAAAGCAGGCGTTTCCGCGTCATGGGGTTATCGTAGCGCGTTGAAAGCCGGTCCGCGGGTAGAATTGTATCGGCTGGCGGTGGCCAGGATCAAATCCAATGCGCTTGTCCGCTTTTTTGATTTTTTGCGCGGCTTTGTTTGGGCAGGCCGTTATCACGCCGCGCGATAAGGCGCCCCGGCAGGACGCGCCCCAGCGACTGCCGAAGGCGGATATCCGCGTGGATACGAACGTGGTGCTGGTGCCGGTCACGGTGCTGGATCCGCTCTTGCGTATGGTGACGGGGCTGGAGGCCGAAAACTTTCAGGTCCTCGAGAATGGCGTGCCGCAAAAAATCACCTCCTTCGGCAGCGAGGATTCGCCGCTCTCGATCGGGATCGTGCTCGATACCAGCGGCAGCATGGGCCGAAATCTGGCGGTATCGCGACGGGCGGTTGTGGAGTTCTTCAAGTCGGCGAATCCGGAGGACGAAGCTTTTCTGGTGGAATTCAACGATCGCCCCCAGCTCGTAGTACCGTTCACGCACAAGCTGGGGGAAATCCAGGATCGGATGATGTTCACGAAATCGAAAGGAAATACCGCGCTGCTGGATGGGGTGACGCTCGCGGTTGCCGAGATGAGGAAGGCCAGTCATCCGCGGAAGGCGTTAATCCTGGTTTCCGACGGCGGCGATAATCACAGCCGGTATACGGAAAGCGAAGTGAAGAACCGTGTGAAGGAATCCGATGTCCAGATTTATGCTATGGGGATCTTCACTGGCGGGGGAGATATCAACGACGATCCGGTGCTGCTTTCGCGACTGTCGGAACTGACCGGCGGCCGGCATTTCGAAACCAGGCTGGGGGACATGGTGGACGTGGCGCAGAAGATCGGTGTTGAATTACGCAATACGTACCTGCTGGGTTATACGCCGGCAGATTCCACCCGGGACGGGAAGTACAGACCGATTGTGGTAAAAGTGCAGCCGCCGCGGGGCATGCCCAAGCTGACGGCGTCCTGGCGAAGAGGTTATTTCGCGCCCACTCAGTGAGTTCGGGTTGCTTCCGCCAGAAACTTCACGGTGACGTCCTGATGCGACGCGTCGGCTATCACTTTGCCGCGGCGGAGCACAATCACCTGCGGAGATTCGTGGCGAATGCGGGTGAATTCCGCAATCTGGCGGCTGAGTTCGCGATCCTGTCGAACCAGAATTGTGTAGACCGGCACGTCGGGATTTTGAGCGATGAATTTCTTTACCTGCGATTCAGCGGCCCAACTGACTCCGCAGCTCGAACTGTGTTTGAACAAAACGACGAGTTCCTGATGCTGCAAATCCGCCAGAACGGGGAGCTTGCGTTCTTCTTCCTGAGCCGCCTGGGTTGCCGGCTTTGTTGCCGGCTGGGTTGCCGGCTTTGAGCGCCAACTGAACATAAGGGCCGTCCTTTTCCACTCTACCGTGCTTGCAATCGGGATGCCTGAGGCTGTATCTTCGTCTGGTGAACATTTCGAGACGCACCGTCATCTCCGCTCTGTCCGCCGCGGCTGTCGTGAAGGCCCAGCGGCAGCCTCCTCCGAACTGGAAGCCCCGGCTCGGCGTGCTTTGCAGCTATTCCGATGCGAACCTGGAGTTCGTGAAGTCGGAAGGTTTTACCAGCATGCAGCTTCGGCTCGATCCGGACAAGCTGGACGATGCAGGCATCGCGGCGATCAAAGATAAGGTCGCCAAAGCGGGAATCTTTGTGTCTTCGCTGGCGTGCGACGGGAACCATATCGACCCGGATGCCGCCAAGCGGGAGAAGCAGGCGCAGTACACGCTGAAAATGATCGACTTGGCGGGGAAACTCGGGGTGGCGCATCTCGGCGGGCAATCCGGAACGATTCCCGGTCAGCCGTTGCAACAACAGGTGGATGAAATCGAGCGGGTGTATACGGAGCGCTATTTCGCCGCGTGCGAGAAGAACAAGGTCCGCATTTTGTGGGAGCCTTATGCGGGCGGGCCGAATATTGCCACCGGGCCGGTTGGCTGGGAAGCATTGTTTAAGAAGTTCGGCAACAGTCAAAATGTGGGGCTGCAGTTCGATCCTTCACACCTGGTTTGGCAAATGATGGATGAAGTGGCGGCGGCGCGAGAGTTCGCGGACAAGATCTACGACGTTCATCTGAAAGACACGGAGATTCTGACCCATGTGCTGAAGCGTGGCGGGATTCAGCCCGTGAACCGTCAGAGTTGGTGGAGATTCCGGGTGCCGGGTTATGGATCCGTGAACTGGAAGGGCTTCTTCTCGGTGTTATCGGAAATCGGGTACAAGGGCGCGATGAATATCGAGAATGAGGATAATTTTTACTATCCTGCCTACGCGAACGGCGATTTCACGGAGCAGTACAAGCGCGGTTTCAAGGTGGCGCATGAGTTCTTGAAGACCCTGGTGCCGCCGGTCGCCGGATAACTCCCGGTTTAACGGTCGCGATACCGTAAAGGGCGCTTCTGGCGTGCCATTGCGGGGATAATGGTGAATTGAAAGAACCTTGGCGCACTGCGATCGTCCAGGCGGACGATTCCACTATCCGGCTACGCGGCTACGACATCACCGAGCTGATGCAGCGGGCGACGTTTGCCGACACCGTTTTCCTGCTCCATCGCGAGCGTTTGCCGAATCCACATGAGCGGCGGCTGCTGGACGCCATTCTGACGTCGGTGGCCGATCACGGCTCGGGAGCTCCATCGTGCGCCACTGCGCGGTTGGCGGCTTCGGGCAACCGGGAATCGTTATCGGCTGCAATCGCGGCGGGGATTCTGGCGGTGGGTGACGATCATGGCGGTGCGGGGGCTGCCTGCATGGAAATGATCGCGGCAGGCCTGGCGCTGGGACGAGAGAAATCGCTTTCGATTCCGGATGCCGCGCGGGAAGTGGTCGACAATGCCAGGGCAGCGAAGAAGCGGCTGCCGGGCATGGGACATCGCGTGCATTCGGTGGATCCGCGCACGGCGGTATTGTTTGCGATGGCGCGAGCAGAAGGCGTGGCCGGCGACGGCGTGCTGTTTATGGAAGCGCTGGACGCCGCAACGCGCGAAAAAATCAAGCCGCTGCCAATCAATATCGATGGCGCGCTGGCTGCGATTCTGCACGATCTGGGCTTTCCACCGGCGGCGGGCAAATTGATTTTCATTATCGGGCGCGTTGCGGGTCTCACGGCGGAAGTCGCCGAGGAATACCTGCGCGAAAAGCCCATGCGGATTCGCGTGCCTGTCGAGTATGACGGCGTGCCGCCGCGATCCATGGAATAAGAAGCGAGATTCGAATGGCGAGAGCAATTACCGAGCAGGAGAAGAACGTCGCTGCGACTTTGCTGGTGAAGGCGCGCGCGGCGATGGCGGAGATCGAGAGCTACGATCAGGAGCGTGTTGACCGGCTTTGCCGCGCGGTGGCATGGGCTACGGCCAATCTGGAAACCGCGACCCGGCTCGCCAACATGAGCGTCGACGAGAGCGGTATGGGCGGGCGGCAGCCAACCCGGCGTGCCAAGGTTGCCGGAATTCTGCGCGATGCGCTGCGGCAGAAGAGCATGGGCATCATCGAAGAGATTCCGGAGAAGGGAATCGTCAAGTACGCGAAACCGGCGGGAGTTGTGGCGGCGCTGATTCCGGTGACGAGTCCATATGTGACGCCGGCGGGCATGGCGATTTATGCGATCAAGTGCAAAGACGCGGTGATCTTCTGCCCGCATCCCGCCAGCAAAAAGACCACGAACGAGACGGTTCGCGCGATGCGGGCGGCGCTGAAAAAGCTTGGCGCGCCGGAAGATATTTTGCAGTGCGTCGAGTCCCCGAGCATTCCTCTCTCGCAGGAGATCATGTCGATCTGCGATGTGACGATGGCGACCGGTGGGCAGGCCATGGTGCGGGCGGCTTATAGTTCCGGCAAGCCTGCATTGGGCGTGGGGGCGGGGAACGCCACCATGGTGTTCGACGAAACGGCGGATATCGAAATCGCGGCGCGGAATACGCGGATCAGCAAGACGAACGACAACGGCTCTGGCTGTTCAGCGGACGGAAATCTGATTGTCGACAGCTCCATTTACGATGCCTTCCTGAAGCAGTTGCAGGATGAGGGCGGATATCTTGTGAACCAGCGCGAAAAGGCGTTGTTGCAGGCGGCTTACTGGGATGCGGAAGGGCACCGAACGCCGGCGACGATTGCGCGGTCGGCGGATGTCGTTGCGAAGCTGGCCGGGTTTGAGATTCCGGAGGGCAAGAGTTTTTTCATCGTGCCCGAAGAGCACATCGGGAAAGAGTATTTGTTCTCGACGGAGAAGCTGGGAGTTGTGCTTTCGATTTTCAGAGCCGCCGATTGGCCAACCACGTTGGACATGGTGAAGCAGATTTACGAAACGGGCGGACGCGGGCATTCCTGCGGAATCTATTCGTGGAACGATGCGCACATTAATGAGCTGGCGCTGATGGCTCCGGTGAGCCGGATGATGGTTCGACAGATTCAGTCGAGTTCAAATGCCGGGACGTTTACCAATGGCATGCCGATGACTTCGAGCATGGGTTGCGGGTACTGGGGCGGGAACAGCACGAATGAGAATGTCTCGCTCAAGCACTATATGAATGTGACCTGGGTGAGCCGGCCGATCGCGGAGGATCGGCCTTCGGACGAAGAGTTGTTCGGAGAGTTTTTCAACAGCGAGACTTTTTAGCAGTGTCCGTGCCGGCTTAGCTTTTGTTTTTCTTAGTAGTTGGCTTCGGTTTCATGGCGCCTACCCAGGCGTAACTGAAGTCGAAATATTTCTTCAGCTCTTTAGTTTTGGCGAGCAGCGTGTCCGGAACCTCGACGTATTCCTTCTGCACAACTCCGTAGGCCACGCATAGCTTCGCGTTGTATTTCTTCAGGAAAGCTTCGCGCTCTTCAGGCGGAAGGCGCAGCTCAAGCTTGCCCTCTTTGCTGAGGTAACTGAACATGTGGCCGTTCAGCGAAGTGTACGGTACCGTCGCGCCTTTACGCGTGACAGCCGGATTAGTGGCTACCAGCTTTTCGTAGAGCTCAAGGCTGTCCGGCATTCACCAGACATTGTATTATTTGCCGGGCAGGGCGAAGGCGACAACGGCGTCCGACGTCGGATCGCGAAGGAAGCCACCACCAGCTGCGGACACTACGACGTATTGCTTGCCATCGCGACCGAGGTACGTGGCGGGAATCGAGTGCGCCGGGGCGTCTACCTTCACGGCCCAGAGCTCTTTGCCGTTTCTGGCGTCGAAGGCGCGAAATTTTCCGTCTGTTGTCGCGCCGATGAAGATGAGGTTGCCCGCCGTCGCGATACCGCCGCCGGTGTTGGGCGTACCGGTTTTCAGGCCCTTCGCCATCAGTTCATCGAAAGCGCCGAGGGGAGCGCGCCAGGCGATATCGCCCGTGTTGGCGTTGACTGCTACGAGTTCACCCCACGGTGGAGGCGCGCAGGAATAACGAGTCTCGGGCTGCCAGAAGCGACCACCTTCCGGCGTAACTTTACCGAAGGTCGGGCCGGAACCGCCTGCCGCTCCACGTCCACCGCGTCCGCCGCCTGAAGCTCCGCCGGGACCGCCACCGCCAGGGCCACCGGCAAAGCCGCCGGAGCCACCGCGTCCACCGCCCCGACCTCCGCCGCCCGAACCGCCACGTCCACCACCGCGCGCGGCGCCTGGCTGGCGCGCTTCAATATGCCCCCACTGGCCCGCGTTCATCACGTTGGTGAAAATGAGACCGAGTGTGGGGTTGAACGACGTTCCGTTCCAGTTACCGCCGCCGATGGCGCCGGGATACTCGACAACATCCTGATCTACTTTCCAGGCGTTGTACGGGACAGCATCTGTGAGCTTGTATTTGTCGACCAGACCCTGGCAATAAGCCGCGAGTTCGGGAGTGACGTCTTTCGGAATTTCCGACATCTTCATCGCAACTCTGGCGATAGGCTCCGGCTTGACCGGGAAAGGCTGAGTGGGCGACGACTTCTCGCCAGGCACCGTGCTCTGCGGAACCGGACGTTCTTCAAGGCCGAAAATGGGCTTGCCGTTGCGGCGGTCGAAAATGAACATGAGCCCGACCTTGCCCATGTGGACGACTGCGGGAATTCTCACGCCTTTCTGAACGATGTCGATCAGCGTTGGAGCGGCGGCTGAATCGAAATCCCAAAGATCGTGATGGACCAGTTGCTGGTACCACTTGAGCTTGCCGGTATTGGCATCGAGCGCGACAAGAGAGGTGCCGTAGAGCGTATCGCCGGGGCGGCTGACACCAACGTAATCTGGTGAAGGCGGCGCAGTGGGAATAAACGCCATGCCCATGGCCGTATCGACTGTGATGTGTCCCCAGACGTTGACGCCGCCGGTGGTTTGCCAGGCATCGTTTTCCCAGGTTTCATGGCCGGGCTCGCCGGGCTGCGGGACCAGGTTGAAGGTCCACACGAGCGCGCCGGTACGCAGATTCCACGCGCGCACGAGGCGGTCCATGCTGGGAGCGATCAGGTTGTCTTTGTAGATCGCGGGAGGCGACTGCATGCGGGTTCCGATGTCGACGAGCCCATCCGTGCCGAATCCGGGGATCGGCTTGCCGGTCTTGGCGTCCAGAGCCACAATACTGTTGCCAACGCCGCCGATCACACGGGCAGGCGATTTCGCATCGCCGGGCCAGTAGGATACGCCGCGTTCGGTAGTGCCGGTGGCATCGTACTTCCAGATCTGCTTTCCGGTAATAGCATCGACCGCGAAATAGCCGTTCGCAGCGGAGATGTACATCACGCTGTCGACGACGATGGGCGTCATCTCATTCTGGGCGTTGGGCGCGCCGGTGTGGAAAGTCCAGGCCTTCTCCAGCTTCGTGACATTGCTGGTGTTGATCTGGGCCAGTTTGGAGAAGCGGGTGGAACCCTGGTCCTGCCCGAAGGAAGCCCAGTTCGACTGCCCGAAGACATACCCGCTCAGCAGCGCTGTGGCCGCGCTCACTATTAAGACTTGTCGTTTCATTTTGTTCTCCGGACTTATGACTCAGCGTGCGGGCGCGGCATTCACATTGGCCGGAGCCGCGACGTAAGGCTTCGGCGTCACGTCGGCATCGGTCAGCCCCAACGACCACTTGATGGCTTCGAAATACATGTGATAGACGTCGGGGTTGTCCCAGTTTTTCGCGTCATGCGCGAACGAGCCGTAGAAGACGCGGCCTTTGCCGTACATCTTGGCCCACGCCAGCGGGAAATCGCCATTCGTGCTGTGGACGTTCTGGTTTGGCGGCATCTTCGAAATATCCAGCCGCAGAACCACGTGGCTCTTTTCGCGGGAGAATTCTTTCACCTGATAGAACTCATCGGTGAAGCCGAAAGTTGGCGGGAATTGCTTCGTGGCAGGGAAAGCCGGATCTTCATTGATAACGGTACCCGGAACTGAGCCGTAGGGATGTTCGTCGAAACTTCCGCCGAGCATGTCGACGAAAGCGGGCCATGAGTTGAGGGCAGTGAGTGCTGTGTGGGCTGCGACGAAGCCTTTGCCATCGTCATGCACGAACTTCAGCAGGTCGGCGCGCTGCCCTTCGTCGAGCTGGATTTCGCGGTGCCCGAGGAAGAAGATGGCATCGGCCGTGGCCAGGCTGGGGCCGCCGCTGGCCGGCGAGCCTGTCGTCATCAGCGGTTTATAAGAAACGATGTTGGAATCGGTGCGGATATAGGTGTCCCAGAGATTTGATTCATAGCCGAGCCGTTCGATCAGCGCTAAGGCATGGGAGGTGAAATCGTGCTGGGCAATTCCGTTGCGGGTATCGGCCCAGGCGAGCACCACCTTCTTGGTGCGAGGGGCGCGGCCGCCTCCACCGCCGCCACGTCCGCCGCGTCCGGAACCGCCGCGGCCACCACCGGGTCCGGCGCCGGGACCTTGCGGGGCTGCCCCCGGGTTCTGCTGGGCAATTGCCCAAACAGCCAGAAACGATACGGCGAGAGCGCCAACGACGAGGCGCGTTTTGGTGAAAGCGAACATACTATCTCCCTGAAGCCGGGTTGAAACGGGAACTCCGGCGTTGCATAGTCCGAGGCTTGCGGAATGCTCGATTTACCCTAGCACCTGGTTCGGCGATGGAGGCTGTTGTAACGGTTCCAACACCGTTACCTGCCGGATGAAACCAGGCTAAGTCTATTGCTTTCAGTGAGGTGTTTACGTATGGGCACCGTTACTTTGTTGTTACGCGGGTTTTTTCGATGCTACGATCAGTCGCGGTTACATCGTCTTCAGGCCAAAGTCTGGCTCAATCAGGGAGTAGCAAATGAAATTCCTCGTCCGAACAGCATTCCTTGCACTCGCGTTCTCCGCATTTATGTGGGCGCAGGGCACCTCGCAAATCTCCGGGACCGTCAACGATCCCACCGGCGCCGCCATTCCGGGCGCGAATATCAGGATCACGCAGACCGACACCGGGCTCGTGCGTAACGTGGTTACCTCGCAGGACGGGCAGTACGTTCTTCCCAATCTCCCTATCGGCAGCTACCGGATGGAAGTCTCCAAGCAGGGCTTCAGCACTTTTGTTCAGCCGGGAATCATTCTGGAAGTCAACACCAATCCGGCGATCAATCCGACGCTCAAAGTGGGTGCGATCAGCGATCAGGTCACTGTAGAAGCGGAGGCTCTGGCTGTCGAAACTCACAGCACGGGCGTTGGCCAGGTGATCAACCATGAAGAAGTCGTCGACCTGCCTTTGAATGCACGCGAGCCAACTCAGCTGATCCTGCTGGCCGGAATGGCGACGACTCAGGGCGTGGTGGCGAACGATCTGAATACGAACAAGAACTTCCCCACCATCACAATTTCCGTGGCGGGCGGCAACGCGAATCAGATCGCGTTCACTTTGGACGGTGGCACGGCCAACGATCCTTTCAACGGACTGAACCAGCCGCTTCCAGTCCCCGACGCGCTCCAGGAATTCAAGGTGGAAACCAGTTCAGTGGGCGCGCAGACGGGGCAGCACGCCGCGGCATCCGTGACGGTGGCTACCCGTTCGGGCACGAATTCACTACACGGCAACGTTTTCAACTACAACCGCAACTATTTGTTTAACGCTCGCAGCGCGACCGCACTGGTTCGCGACAGCTTGAAACAGAATCAGTTTGGCGGCACCATTGGCGGCGCAATCATCAAGAACAAGCTGTTCTTCTTTGTGGGCGAGGAATCGACCATCAAGCGCTCGAACCCTGGCGATTCGTCGGGAAACTCGATGACACCGGCGATGCTGACCGGCGATTTTTCGGTGATCGCTTCAACGCAGTGCCGCACCACGGCGATTACGCTGAACAGCCCGGCGGGGTACTGGGTGGGCAATAAGATCGCTCCCTCGCTGATGGATCCCATCGCGATGAATATTGCCAAGCTGCTTCCGACTACAGGGCAGGTGAACGGCTGCGGTCTGTTCAACTATCAGACCGGCGCAAATCAGCGGCAATATCAGATTCCTGTCAAGGTGGATTACACGATCAACGCGAAGCAGAGTGCGTTCGTGCGCTACCAGCTTTCGAACAATTACACGCCGCTCCAGTACGATCCGAACAATCCGTTGTTCACCGAAGGCTCAACCGGGCAGGAGAACAACATTCAGTCCACTGTCGTCGGCTATACCTACACCATCTCGCCGACACTGGTATCCAGTTCGCATATCACAGCAAACCGCGGCCTGAATCCGCGCTTCACGCCGGCCTTCAAAACTCCGGCCGATTTCGGGATTCCGATTACGAGCTTTGTGCCGGCTTCGCTCAACATGAGCGTGACGGGCGGTTTCAATCTCGGTCAGAATCCGGGATACTTCAACACGCTGACTTACTCGGGTGCGCAGGATTTCACCTGGGTGAAGGGTAAGCATCAGGTAGCGTTCGGCGCATCTTATATTCGGGCTTACATGCATGCGCAGAACGTGCGCGGCGTGAACGGAAACCTGAATTTCACCGGGCAGTATTCGAACACGGCAGGTACAACGGGCCTGGGCTACGCGGATTTCGTTACCGGCCAGCTCAACCAGTTTGGTCAGGGCCGGCCGTTTTACGACAACGACACGTCGGATTATTACGGGATTTACGTGCAGGACGCGTGGCGCCTCAGCCGCACGTTCAGCATGAATCTCGGCCTGCGTTTCGAACCGTATCTGCCGCAGCGCAATACGGACAATTATGTGGAAGCGTTCAGCATGTCCAATTTCCTGGCCAATAAGTTCGGAACTCCGCCGCAGTCCTCGCCGGCTCTGACGCCGCCTCCGGGCCTGATCTTCAGCGGCGATCAGGGTTATCCGCCGAACCAGCAATACAATTTCCGCGCAAATCACTGGCTGCCGCGCGTAGGAATCGTGTGGGATCCGTTCGGTAACGGCAAGACGTCCATTCGGGCATCTTACGGCTTGCTGTATGACAACCCGCACATGTTCTTCTACACCCGCGTTTCGAATAATCCGCCATGGGGCGCGACGACGACACGCTCGGGTGGGCCGTTCCCGCTGTCGAATCCGTGGGCTGGATATGCGGGAGGTAATCCCTTCCTTGCGTCAACCACCGGCGGTAAATCGTTCGGCTTCTTCCCGACGGCTGGTGTTTATGCGGTCTCCGATCCGAATCTGAAATCGAATCAGGAGAACACCTGGAACCTGGCGATTCAGCGGCAGGTTGGTAAGTGGCTGCTTTCCGCATCCTACGTTGGAAACCATTCGGCGCACCTGTGGAGTGGGAGGGAACTCAATCCGCAGATCTATATTCCTGGCAACTGCACAGCGGGCCAGTATGGGCTGACCTCGGCGGGAGCGTGTTCATCCACCAGCGCCGCGAACACCGCGGCACGGCGCAAGCTCACCATTCTGAATCCGACCTGGGGACCCTACTACAACACCATCGCCCTGGTCGATGGCGGCAGCACTTCCAGCTATAACGGCATGATCCTCTCTGCGCAGCATCGCTTGTCGAGCAACTTCAGCGTACTGGGCAATTGGACCTATTCCCACTGCATCGCGGATCCGTCGACAACGGAGATCACAGGGGCTTCTTATCTGAACCCCGACGACCGCGGCGCGGACCGCTCGAACTGCAGTTCGGATCATCGGCAGCTGGTGAACATTTCGGGTGTCATCACGTCGCCGAAAGTCCAGGGCAAGCTGCTCGGGCTGCTTGCCAACGGCTGGCAGGCGTCGCCGATCTTCAACTGGCGCACAGGCAATCTGGCCACCGCTACGTATGGCAGCGACGTTGCGCTGACCGGCGCGGGCAACCAGAGAGCGCAGCAGGTGATGGATAACGTTTACGGAGACGGCTCGGTCGATCACTACCTGAATCTGGCGGCCTTCCTCCAGCCGACACAGGGAGCGAAGGGCGTTTATGCCACCACGCGGCCGTTTACAATCAGCGGTCCCAACGTGATGAATATCGATCTGTCGTTGTCACGTAATTTCAAGGTGCGGGAACGCGGCACCCTGACATTCCGCGCGGAGGCTTTCAATCTGCCGAACAGCGTGATGTTCGGACCGCCGGCGACGGGCGTTACGGCGACAACGTTCGGGAAGCTGAGTCCGCAGGCGCAGAGTTCCGCGCCCGGCAACAACACAACGGCACGCATCATGCAGTTTGCGCTGAAGTATGCGTTCTGAGCGTTTGAGGTAAATGAATGATCCGGCAGCCGGGCAGGGAATTGACCCTGTCCGGCTGCTGGTTTCCCGAAAACAAATGGTACGGTAAGTTGAATCGATTGCATCCCGCACGAACTGATTGGCCGCATATATGAAACACACCGAAGCACTGGAATACACTCACGAACCGGAAGTGACCACCGAAACGCGAATCGCGGCGTATCAGCTGACGGATTACCTGGAGCGGCTGGGCGTCGAAGTCATTTTCGGTCTTTGCGGTCACACGGTAATTGCGTTTCTGGACGCGCTGGGAAAGAGCTGCATCCGCTTCATTTCCACCCGCCATGAACAGGTCGCGGCGCACGCCGCCGATGGTTACGCGCGGGCTTCCGGTAAACCCGGAGTCTTGTTGACTCACCTGGGACCGGGCCTCACCAACGCAACAACGGGTGTGGCCAATGCCGCGCTCGATTCCGTCCCGATGGTGGTGATCTCCGGCGACATTCCATCGCACTATTACGGCCGCCATCCGCATCAGGAAGTGAATCTTCACATCGATGCGGATCAGTATGAAATTTACCGCCCCTTCTGCAAGCGCGTTTACCGGGTGGACCGTGTGCAGGACCTGCCTCGCATCGTCGAGCGCGCCTTCCATCTCGCGGTTTCGGGTCGGCCCGGACCCGTGCTCGTAGATATCCCGATGGATATCTTTTCGGCCGATCTTCCGGTTGGTTCATTCCAGAAGGTTCCCGCCGCGGTGTCGCGGCCGGCGCTTGATCCTGCCATGGCGGAGCGCATTGCCCAGGCGTTAGCCGAAGCCAAACGGCCGCTGCTGTATGCGGGCGGTGGTGTCATGTCGTCTCATGCGACGGCGGAGTTGCAGGCTTTGGCCGAAGCGCTGGAAATTCCGGTAGCTCATACGCTGATGGGCAAGGGCTGCCTGAGGGAAGATCATCCGCTCCTTTTGGGGATGACAGGTTTCTGGGGAACCCCGGTCGCTAATGCGTTCTGTCTCGATGCGGACCTGGTGCTTGCGACAGGCACGCGCCTGGCGGAAGCAAACTCCAGTTCATGGGATCCGCGCTTTACGTTCTCATTCCCGCCGACACGTCTGATCCATATCGATATCGATCCCGCCGAGATCGGCCGTAACTTCCCGACGGAACTCGGTGCTGTGGCCGACGCGAAACTCGCGCTCGGTGCAATCGCGACAGCGGCTAAGGGCAGGACTCACGCAGTAAGGCCGGAATTGCGCAAAACAATTGCCAGCGGCAGAGCGGAGTTTTCATCGCGCTGGGATCACCAGTGGACCTCCGAGCAGTATCCGCTGCGCCCGGAGAGGATTCTGGCGGAACTGCACAAAGCGATTCCCGAAGACGGTTTCATCGTCACCGATGTCGGCTGGAATAAGAACGGCATGGCGCAGCAGTATCCCATCAATGTGCCGGGAACGTTCATCACGCCGAGCGGACTTTGCACCATGGGCTTCGGCCCGGCCGCCGTGCTGGGCGTCAAGACGGCGCATCCGGAGCGGGCCGCGGTGGCGCTGATCGGCGATGGCGCCTTCGGCAGTAATATGGGCGTGGTCGCGACGGCCATGGAAGCCAACCTGCCGGTGGTCTGGGTCGTGATGGATAACTCCGGCTTCGGGACGATTGCGGGTCTGGAATCCATGCACTACGGGTGGAGCTTTGGCTGCATGTTCGAATGTAACGGCAAGCCCTACACGATCGATTATGCGGCGGTGGCGCGGGCCTGCGGAGCGCGTGGGGTGCTGATCCAGTCGGCCGCCGAACTCGGCCCGGCGCTGTCGGAAGCGCTGGCTTCCGGTGTGCCGACCGTCATTCAGGTTCCGATGGAAAATGCGCCGACGCCGACGCCGGGGCATTGGAACATTAACGACATTTACCGGAACGGTCAATAAGCGTGGCATCTTCGCTGAAAACCGCGGGGCAGAAGGCCGGTGGTTCGCCTCAGTCTCCGCGTCCATTTCCGGCTTCATGGCTGGCGTGGACCGTGTGGGGAATCGGCGCCATATTTTATCTGGCGGTATTCTTCCTGCGCGCCGCACCGGCGGTGATGACGACGGAGCTGATGCGCGATTTCAACATCGGCGCAGCGAATCTGGGCAACCTATCCGCGTTTTATTTTTATTTCTATGTGGCGATGCAGATTCCGGTTGGCGCCCTGACAAATTCGTGGGGCCCGCGAAAGCTGCTGGTTTGCGGAGCGATTTCCGCGGCGCTCGGGCAGTTTCTTTTCGGCGCTACCAGCAACTTTGCTCTCGCATGCCTGGGACGAGCGATCATCGGTGGTTCCACGGCCGTGGGCTGGCTGGTGGTGCTGCGGCTGGCTGCGCACTGGTTCCCGAACCGCAGATTTGCAATGGTGTCGGGGCTCGGGCTGTTCTTCGGGAATCTCGGAGCGTTGTTTGCGCAGGTGCCGCTGCGGCTCGGCGTGGAGTATTTCGGCTGGCGCGGAACGGCCATCGCTTCCTCGGCGCTCATTCTCGCGATCGGCATTTTGGCCTGGGTGATAGTACGTGACGACCCGGCCGAGAAGGGTTTCGAAAGCCACGCATCGGCTGCTCTTCAGAAGCACGACAAAGTTACCCTGGGCGGCATTTTCCGGGGCGTGAAGAGCGTCTTCACTTTCCGCAATACGTGGTTGATATTGATTGCGCAGGGCGGGATGGTGGGCCCGATCATGACATTCACGGGGCTATGGGGCGCGCCGTTTCTCAAGGCTCGCTTCGGGCTGGAGCCCAAGGCTGCTGCCACGCTGTCTTCTGTGATGATTATTTGCTGGGCCGTTGCCAGCCCGGTATTCGGCGCCTTTTCCGATAAGATCGGGCTGCGCAAGCCGGCGTATCTGATGGGTTCGCTGGTGTGCTTCGCCGGCTGGGCCACCATGATCTATGCGACAGGCTTATCACTGACGGCTTTCACCGTTGTGGCGTCGGTGACGAGTTTTGCCACGGGCTGTGTGATCATCGCGTTCGCCTATGCGCGGGAGTCGGTGCCGGCCAGTCAGATGGGTACGGTGACGGCTACGACGAACATCGGGAACATGCTGGGGAACGTGCTGTTGCAGCCTGGCATCGGTTTACTGCTCGACCGAAACTGGACCGGGCTGATGGTGAAAGGCGCGCGCTTGTATAGTGTGGAAGCCTATCAGGCGGGATTTGCCCTGATTGTCGGGTGGGCCTTGTTGTCGAGCGTGCTGATCGCTCTGACGCGCGAAACCCGCTGTCAGCCGAGCGCCTGATTCATTTGTGAATGCAGCATTCGGCGGCTGACGACCAACCAGATGCGTCTCATCCGTTTAAATCTCCCCAACGCTCCCATCCACACCAGCCGCTGCAAAACCAGGCAAAAAGCGGACGGCGTTGCTGTCAAATGGAGCGCCGTTCGCCTGTTAACGAAACGGCGTCGGGCAATTAGAAACCATTTTTCATCGCTAACTGACCGGCATGTTTGTCGTCCAAAGGCAGTGGAAAGATTCAAATGATGAGACCATCCTCACGACCGACTCGTAGGCTGTTCTTGCGAACTCTGGCGATATCAGTAGTTGCGTGTTTGTGTGTGAATGCCGCACATGGCCAATCCGCGCCATCACTGCGTCCCGAATTCGAAGTGGCATCGGTAAAACCGCACTCCTCCACGGACGGTCCCAGGCAGGTGACAATCGCACACGATCCCGGGCGACTGACCTATACGAACATTACAGTTCGGGGACTGATTCGGGAAGCCTACGGGCTCAAGGTGTATCCGCTCTCGCGTGGACCGGACGCGGCCTCGACGTACGACGTCATCGCCAGGGTATCTCCCGACGCTTCCAAAGAGCAGACGATCCTGATGCTGCAGGCCCTCCTGGCGGGACGGTTTAAGTTAGTCGTCCATCGCGAATCCAAAGAGTTACCAACTTATACGCTGGTGACGGGGAAGAGCGGACCAAAATTTCGCTCGGTGGAAGACGATGGTAGCGCTCCTGAAATTGGCAGTGGAGACGGCCATCAGATCAGGGCGCACCACATCTCCATGAAGTTGCTGGCCGCCACTCTTCAGGGCTGGATCGGCGACGCTGTCGTCGATGCGACTGGCTTGTCCGGCCGGTATGACCTCAATCTGGACTTCAGGGTGGACGAAAGCACGTCGGCTGAAGGCCCCACAATCTTCGAGGCCGTGCAGCGGCAACTCGGCCTCCAACTGGAGGCGGGGAAAGGTCCGGTCGAAGTCATCGTTATCGACCATGTCGAGAAACCGTCTGAGAATTAAAGTGCTGCGGTGGGCATCGCCCTGGTCCGAGTCGGTCGCGCTTGCATAGCGTGGAAGCCTGTCAGGCTGGATCATGATCCAATAATTATGATTGACATATATCCGTAACGGAGCTATTCTCAAATCGTGGCAGCGAAGCGTCCCACAACCCCGCTGACTCAGGCGGTCCTCCATATCTTGCTTGCACTTTCAACCGAGGAGCGGCACGGCTATGGAATTATGCGGCAGGTAGAGTCTGATTTTCAGGGCAAAGTCAAAATGGGGCCGGGAACGCTCTACGGCTCGCTCGGTCGGATGATGGAAGCGGGCTTGATACATCAGTCTGACAAGAAGGTCGATACCGAATTAGATGATGAGCGCCGCATTTACTACGGGATTTCGGCGCTTGGGCAAGCGACGCTAGCAGCGGAACTGAGGCGATATCGCGAGGTTGTGGAAACCGTAAAGAGCAAACAACTGGCGCCGAAATCGCTTGCCTATGCCCGCTGAATCGTCCGTTCAACGATACCGAAAATGGTACGCCAGGCTGATTCTCCTCTACCCAAAGCCGCACCGGGATCAGTTTGCCGAAGGGATGGAACAAACCTTTAACGACCTTTGCCGCGAGCGTCTAAAAGCGGGAAGGGGATTGTTCTGTTTGTCTCTCTGGCTCTTCTGCGACACGGGTGTGGCAATCGTCCGAGAGAACGCAGCTAACCTTAGGAGGCTCACTTTGAAGCGAGAACCGACGTCATTCCTGAATCTGGTAAAGAATCTTGGGCTTGTCACCTGCGGCTTGATGGTCACAGGTATAGCCATATTGATGCTGCTTGCACGTGGGAAAGGCGAAGATATCACCGGGATTGTGGCGCCGGCATTACTGGTCACCTTCGTTGCGGGCATCGCTTCGGGGATTGCGGCGATTCTCCAGAAGCGCGCTCAGTAGAACTTCAGCCCGCCGACGACCTCACGTCTACCCAATTGGTGAAGGCATGCAACTGGCGCGTCGTGCCGCGGATTTACTACGGAGCCAGTGGCGAGCCTAGGCGGCTTTGTGGCCGCTGTATGCTTTGCGCTCGCACCCGGGTGTGCAAATCGTCAAATTTGACTGGTAGTGCAGTTTGAATACATGGCGTTACTGTTTAGCACCGATCAAAATATGAATTTCGGTGGCAGTTTTGGCTACGTTGGGAGCAGTTTCGCCGCTGGCTTCGATGCCCCAACCTTTCAAGGTGATAAGGAGAACGTCCGCCGCGCGGGGGTGTTCAGTCGATGCGTTTCCCATTACCCCAATAATCACGCCACGCGGCTCAGATGCTCCAATGGCACGGTCTAGATTGCTCGCAGACGAACCTGGAGGCATTAACTTCAAACGCTTGAATACGTCTATCAGATCGTCAGTGAAATCCGAAACCTCCTTACTGCCACTCCTCGCTGCTTCGAATACCACACTAAAAACGGGCACTCTGGATAGTGCCCGAGCGAGTTCAGTTTTGCGTTCCTCGGACAGTCGCCTCGGCAGCGCTGCCTGCGCCAATACCGCAGTTCCCTTTTGTGCGTCTTCGGCGAGTCGCTTAGCGTCCGCGAGGTTCGCCAGTGCGTCTGCAGCTTCCGTTCGCGCTGTCTTTATATCGTTTTCGAAGGTGTCGGCCTCTTGGCGCGCCCCGCGCGCGACCGTCAAAGCACCTGAGGCTGATGCCCTTGCTTGACTAGAGTCATCAACGGCTGCGCGGGATTGCGCAATAGCTGTAGAAGAGTCTCCGAGTGCCTGTCGAGCTTTCTGGTCGGCCGTGCCGGCCAATCCACTCAAAGAAACTATCACATTTTCCGATAACTCATCATTTCTACGGCTATACGGATATGCAAGGATTTCCGCTAAAACAGCCACGCCGAAAAACCACAGTCCGACTCTCTCGAACTGTTTAGCCCGTTTCACATGTTCGGCATACACGTGCGCCAGAACATCGAATAGAACTAGCAACGCGAAGAACGTGAGAGCAGAAACCTCTAGAAAGCTGTGGATCGCCCGCACGGAGTCCAAGGTATTCCAGTCCCAAAGGAGGGTCCAATAATGCATCATCTTGTGGTCGCCATCCTCCTCATTCCTGTTTTGACATCTTGCCATCCTGCCGCAGGAGCATCGCCGGATCGAACATTTTGAAGACCAAGCCTGTGGACGAGTATCGTCACAATGATCGGCGGTACATTGATTCGGCGAGAGTACGCCACTTGCATATCATCGAGGAGTTTCTCAAATGGCGGCTTGCGAAGGTGGCATCCACCACGATGCTGACAGTTTGCTCCGCCTTTGCCGGAGGCCCGCCGAAGCCACGTGACGGGCGTCCTTCTGCGCCTGCTTTGTGAAGACGATTGCCTGTGCGTCTTTAGCCCGGTGCTTTCCCACGTTTCTAAATCGGGGAACAATTCCTTCGTAATGCCACCACCAAAGCTGACATGCAAATGTGAAGTGTCCATCTTCGTGCTCTCCACTACAACATATAGGAAAACACTCATTCTGGCGCCGAAAAATTTCGAACTGCTCAAAAGCCATCCAATATAGTCAGTCAGGTATGCAGAAACAGCAGCAAACTAAATGGCCGTAGTCAAAGTGACCTCACATCGGTTGATGCACCTGTTCCAGAGGCGCATCGAATCATTATTCTCCTATCAGGAAGAACAGAATTATACGAGCTGGCATGATAGGATTGTCGCACCTATATGGCAGAGAAGCAACGCGGGCCTCGCACCGTTTTTGAAGCCCTTTGGGGGGCACAAGAGTTCTCCAACGATGGCGATACGCGGCGTGTAACGTTTTTTTGCTTAACTGTCATAGGCTTCGGTGTTGTCTTTGTGCTCGCTCACGCTGGCCTATCGACATCATCGGCTCTATGGATGCTAGGTTCTGGCGCATTTTTCGCTGTTGGTATGACAACCGGATTTATATTTGCAATTCCAAGAGCATCACACAGTCAAGTGAACTCAAACCTTGAGCAGATCTCGGATTGGCTTACCAAAATTCTGGTCGGTGTTGGCCTCACACAGTTAAGCAGCATCCCAAAAGAATTGGCTGGTTTGGCCCAATTTATAGCGGGAGGTGCCAGCTCATCTGGCACAGATCGATCCTTCGCGCTGTTTCTAATCCTGTATTTTTTCTTCGGGGGTTTTGTTGACGGCTACTTAGTGACTCGCGTCTATCTGACTGGTGCATTTCTGCGCTCGGAAGGAAGAATCGAGAGGGAATTTATATCCTCAAACGAGGCCGACGGGTCGCCCTCGAGACTGCCGGATACTAATTCGAACTGACCTCCTACTGAACTCCAAAGGAATGCGGCAAAGGATTCATAAGAGCCAGTCCAAAGAATCAGGAATGAGCAGCGAGAAATAAGAGCCGAGGAATGTTCTAGGCAGAAGCGGAGGAAGCTAACCTGACTTCGTGCTGCTCACACTTCGCCAGCAACTCAATCGCTTCAGTCATATTCTGCAAGAGCGAGGTGTTCCCGGTTCTTGAGTTGAACACATTGGAAGAGCTCAGCAAAACCGGCACCGTCTGATAGCAGTCCTGAAACTGATTCCGCTGAGCCGGTTCGCGCCTTTGTCACAAGGCAGGAAAGGCCGGCCGCCGAGAGATCGCAAGAGCTAGCCACTAGTGGTCAGGTTCGCGGACGCCTCAAACTGTCCTCCAAAAAACTCACCGCCCACTGACGTATGCGCTGAGCTCAAGACCGTTTTTCAAAAAGTCCTGCCAAACCCAGTGACAAGAAAGTGTTGCCTCTATTTGCCGCGTAATCATCGTCTTACAAAAAATCGGCTATTTTGCCCCCACCCTCGTCTGCTAAAACCGAACCATAGGATGTAAAACATCGAGAAAAACGCCAGCAACAAGGGCAACAGAGACAACAAGGACCAACCAAAATGCCGATATCCGAAAAACAACTAGCCGCCAACCGAGTCAACGCCCAAAAAGGCACAGGCCCTACCAGCATCGACGGCAAAAGCAAATCCTGCCAGAACGCCCGCCGTCACGGCGTCACCGCTCAGGTCACCGTCATGACCGAAGAAGGCCGCATCCAGCACGATGCCTTCTGCTCCAAAATGATGACCGACCTCCGACCCGTCGGCTCCATCGAGGAATTCCTCGCCAGCTCCGTAGCCGAAGACGCGTGGCGTCTCAACCATGCGCGCGCGCAGTCGAACAATATCATCTCCCTCGGCCACTTCGATGGCACCGCCGATAACTACAACGCCGACCATCCCGAAATCAACGACGCCATCACGGAGGCCCAAACCGTCCGCGACAATGCGAAAACTCTCGAACTGCTCTCGCTCTACGAGCAGCGCATCCACCGCTCCTTCCAGAAGCATTTCGACCAGCTTCAGAAGCTCCAGGCAGAGCGCAAAGCCGAGCGCGCGAAGAAACTCGAAGAAGCCCGCCTCCTCAGTATTCTCGCCAAAGAAAGGGGCTTACCTTACGATCCCGCCAAAGATGGATTCGTTTTTTCGAATGAGGAAATCGACTCTTATATCGACTTTTACCACCGCCTGAAGCGCTACGGCGTCGGCCCCTCGCCGCTCGAATTACACAAAAAAGCGTCGCCTAATCAGGCATTGGAGAGAGCCGCCTGACCAACATGCTCACAACTCACCGAATCGGAGTGAATCGCCATGAATCGACCGCCATTCCCCTGCCATAATCGACACTGAGACCCGTGCAACCACCCCGCCTTTTTCTCATCGACACCTACGGCTTCATCTTCCGCGCCTACCACGCGCGCGCGCGAACCGGTGCTCCGCCCATGCGCACCTCCACCGGCCTGTCCACCGAAGTCGTCTTCATCTTCAGCAACATGCTGCGTAAGCTCACCCGCACTTACGAGCCCGCTTACATGGCTGCGGTCTTCGAAAGCCCCGGCAAGACGCACCGCGAAACTGAATATGCCGAGTACAAGGCCAATCGCACCGAAACTCCGGATGAACTCATCCAGCAGATCCCCTACGTGCGTCGCATGATCGATGCCCTGCGAATTCCCATCGTTCAATACGAAGGTTTCGAAGCCGATGACGTGATCGGCGCCATCAGCCGCAAAGCCAGTGCCGCCGGCTGCGATGTCGTGATCGTTTCGAGCGACAAAGACCTCATGCAACTCGTCACCGATCGCGTCCTGATGCTTAATCCGGCCAAAGACGATACCTGGTATGACCCGGCCAAAGTCAAAGAGTTCATGGGAGTCGAGCCGTCTCAGGTCGCAGATCTTCTCGCCCTCAAGGGCGACGCCGTCGATAACATTCCAGGTGCGCCGGGCATCGGCGATAAAGGCGCGAAGGATCTCATTGCTCAGTTCGGCTCTGTCGAAGCCGCGCTCAACCGCGCCGCCGAAGTAACGAAGCGAACCTACCGCGAGAGTCTCGAAAACAACCGCGAAAGGATCGAACTCAGCAAGCGCCTCGCAACCGTCGATTGCAATGTCCCGATCGACTTCGATCTCCCGTCGTACACTCTCCATCCGCCCGAGCCCGAACTCCTGAAGCCGCTCCTCAGGGAACTCGAATTCTTCAGTCAGTTGAAGGAATATACCGAAGCGCTCGGTCCTTCCGACGACGTGCGTCCCCGCGATTTTGCAACTCTGGCCACGGCCGGCGATGTGGCCGCGTGGCTTGCCGCCAGGCCTTCGGACCGCACTCTCTCTTTCGCCTTCAGTTCGGATTGTGCCGATCTTGGGATGAGTTGTTGCACGGGAGAAGCCCGCGGCATTCCGATCAGCCGCGTCGAAGAGTTGCGCGCCGTTCTCGAAGACCCCAACGTTCCCAAGGCTGCCGCCGATCTCAAGAATTCCCTGCGCACCCTGCTCGGTCTGAAAATTGCCGCAGTCGGCTTCAAAGACGATCCTTCGCTTTATTCTTTCCTGCTCGATGCCGATCCCGGAGGCTGTTCGCTCGAAGCCATGGTCGAACGCCGCCTCGAACTGAAGCCCGGCCCGCGCGCCGATGAGCGCGCCCACTTTACTCACGAACTCACTGAACTCCGTCGGCCGGAAATTCAGCGCCGCGGCGCCGTACAGTCTCTGTTTGAAGAAATCGAACTTCCCCTCGCCGCCGTTCTGGCGCGCATGGAGTACGAAGGCATCCGCGTCGACGCGGTGGAACTCGACCGGTTGTCGCAGCTTCTCGAATCTCAGATCACCGCCCTGACCACGGAAATTCACCAGGCCGCCGGCCGCGAATTCAACATTGCCTCGCCGCAGCAGTTAGGCAAAGTTCTGTTCGAAGAAATGGGCGTTCCGGCTCCGGTCCGCTACGGCAAAGGCAAGGTCCCTTCCACCGCGGCCGACGTTCTCGAAGCGCTCGCCCCCAATCACGCCATCGTCCGCCACGTCCTCGAGTACCGTCAGCTCACGAAACTCAAGGGCACTTACGCCGACGCGCTTCCGGCTCTGATCGACCCTTTGACTGGCCGCATTCACACCAGCTTCGGACAAACCGGAGCCGCCACCGGCAGGCTCTCGTCGTCCAATCCCAATCTCCAGAATATTCCGATCAAGACCGCGCTTGGCAGGGAAATCCGCGCCGCCTTTGTGCCCCGTGAGGACTGGAAATTGATCGTGGCCGATTACTCGCAGATCGAGCTGCGCCTGCTGGCTCACATGTCGGAAGACCCTGTGCTCGTGGAAGCCTTCCGCAATGGCGAGGATATCCACACCCGGACTGCGGCCGAAGTGCTGGGCGTTCCCCCCATGCTGGTGACGAAGGAAGCCCGCAACGCGGCGAAGGCCGTGAATTTCGGAATTGTTTATGGGATCAGCGGCTTCGGTCTGGCAGCCAATCTTGGCATCCCCAGGAAGGAAGCCGAGACGTACATCCGGAGTTACTTTGAGCGCTATGCCGGAGTACGTCGATTCATCGACGCCACTATTGCCCATACCCGCGAAACGGGAATTGCGAAAACACTCCTCGGCCGCGAGCGTCCCATCCCGGATATGAACAGCCGCAATCCGAATGCCCGCGGGTTTGCCGAGCGGACCGCCATGAATTCACCCATTCAGGGCACAGCCGCCGATCTGATCAAACTGGCAATGGTGAGGATCGATAAACAGCTGACCGGCCGCAGAAGCAAAATGCTGCTGCAGGTTCACGATGAATTGGTATTGGAAGCACCGCCGGAAGAGCTTGAGGAAGTCAAGCTCCTCGTCCGGTCGGAGATGGAAGGCGTGATGAAGCTGAACGTGCCGCTGGTAGTTGATATCGGCACCGGCGACAACTGGAGGGACGCGAAGTGATCGCGCCCCGGCGAAGGCGAACTTTAGGCGCTGAAGGAGCTGCCGCAGCCGCAGGTCGATTTCACCTGTGGATTGTTGAACTTGAAGCCAGAACCTTCAAGCGTTTCAACATAGTCCACTTCGGCGCCGTCCAGATAGAGCATGCTGGCTTGGTCGACAAAAACTTTCAGTCCGTCGTAGTTGTAGGTCTTATCCAGCATCCCGGGGGCGTTTTCGAACGCCATGGAATAGCTAAAACCCGAACAACCTCCGCCGACCACGGAAATCCTGAGCCCTGCCGGCTTCGGTTCCTGGGTGTCCAGAATCTCGCGGACTTTGCCTATTGCTGTTTCTGTCAAATTAACCATGGGTGCATTTCTCCTGCAGTGGGAATCTTTGCCTTCATTATAACAGGATGCCCTCTAAGCCGATCAAGATTCAATGGGCGTTTGGCACCCCACGGATGCGGAAGGGGTCGTTCCTCTGGTATCTTCAGAGAGCGCAAGGCGATATATGGCGAAACCGGAGTTGCCAGTGGAGCGTCTGACGGTGGTGTATGGCGACTGTAACTGGAACGCTCAGCCTCCCCGGAATCGGCAGTAAGACTGCAATCAGGACCAGAGTGGACTACGAAAACACTCCGGAAGGTGCTCTCGTCCGCCGCGCCCAGGCCGGCGACCAGGCCGCTTTTCAGGAAATTGTCGAGCGCTACCAGTCCAAGGTTTTCTCCATCATTCATGGCATCGTCCGCCAGCGGAATGACGTGGAAGACATTGCCCAACAGGTATTTACCAAGATTTACTTTTCCCTGCGGAATTTCGACTTTCGCAGCTCGCTGATCACTTGGGTCTATAAGATCACGGTCAACGAATGCTTCGACTACCTGCGCAAAAAGAAGGTGCGCAAGCTGGTCTACGAAAGCGATATGAGCGAGGATGAAGTCCGCCGCGTCGAAAACTCGGAATCCGGCAATGGCCGCGCCCCCCGTGCCGACACCGCGCTGGCCCGCCGCGACTATGTCGTGAAACTGCTCGAACGGGTTTCCGGCGAAGAGCGCGATCTCCTGATGCTCAAGGAAGTGGAAGGCTATTCGGTCGAAGAGATGGCCAGCCGTCTCAAGATGAACGAGAATACAATAAAGGTTAAGTTATTTCGGGCCCGTCAGAAGCTGGTGAAAGCTTCGCAGCGTCTCGATCGGGTACCGGCCCGCGTTGAATAATACCGGTTAGTCAGAGTAAATATATGCACGACGTGGTAGTGAACGAACTCGAAGAACATCTTACCGGAAAAGCATCGCCGGCTTTCCACGGCCACCTCGCCTCCTGCCGCGAATGCCGCGAAGAGGTCGAGTCGATCGCCGGTGTATCGGAACTGTTCGGAGAACTTCGGCCCGATTCTCTCAACGCCCTCGAGCCATCGCCGTTTTTCTTCACTCGGGTGGCGGCGGGCATTGTTGAACATCAGAATAAAGATCACTGGGGCCTGCTGGCTCCGGGCGCCGCATTCTTTCGGCGAATCGCGTTTGCTTCGCTGCTGGTTCTCGCCTGCCTCGGCAGTTATCTGGTGATGCGGGAAGACAAAATGGCGGGCACCGACGCCGCGACAATCATGGCCCAGCACGACGTGAGCGCCGATCACGCCGCCAGCACAGATCGCGATCTGATGCTGGTCACGTTGGCGAGTTACGGGGAATAGACTCGTGGCCAGCTCCTCCGCTTCCACCGTCACGCTTCCCCGGCCGGCTGAACGTGCGGCACTGTTTTCTCTCCTCCTGGTTTTCCTGTGCGGCGTCGTCGCCGGCGCTCTGGTGATCAGCCTCATGCGCAACGCGCAGATGCACGGAACACCGCCGGTCTCCGCCAGCCTGTCCTCCATGTCGGTGGCGGAAATGAAGAATAATCTGAACCTGACCGACGATCAAACTCACCAGTTGACGTCGATCCTGGACGACTTCTCCCACTACTACGACAACCTTCTGGCCGACGGCAACAGCCGCATTCTGCAGATCCTGGACCCCGACCAGAAAAAGCGATTTGCCCAGCTCCTGGCGCAGCACCGGGGCAAATGATGAAACGCCAGCCCTTCCCCTGTGAGAAACTAGACGGCAAATGCGCGTTTTGACCTTAACTTTATTGCTGGCCGCAACTTGGGCCCTGGTTGGCTGCTCGAACGAGCCAGTCAAAGAAACTGTGCGCACGGTGCCCGCCGGCGACAAAGCTGCCGTTGGCCACCTGACCTACAATGTCGTGGATCAGCAGATTCTCACCCAGCTTGGCGACGAAACCAGTCCGAGGGTGCCCCATGACAGGTTTATCCTGATCCAGGTTGCCGTCAGCAACAGCAGCAATGTGGATAATCCGATTCCGGCGATCGAACTGGTTTCCGACTCCGGGCAGACGTTCAACGAGCAGACCGATGGCACGGGCGTGACCAACTGGTTCGGTCTCGCAAGGCATGTGGGCTCCGGTCAGACGGAGCGCGGTGTGGTGGTGTTCGACGCCCCGGCGGCGCACTACAAAATCCGCTTCACGGATGAGGCCATGGATAAAGAAGTGATGGCCGATCTGCCTCTGAGCTACGCTCACGAAAAGGACAACGAAGCGCTCATCCCCACCACAGAATTGCCGACCGTAATGGCGCCGACCGGCTCGCAGAAGCAGAATTCGAAGCCAAAGTAGGCCGCAGGAAACGCCGATGATTCTCCCCAGGTTTTCCGCTGCCGCTATCGCGGCGGCCGCGGTCCTTTTTTCATTCCAACGGGGTGCTGCGCAAACCGCCCCCGCCGCCGGGGGACTGAAGATCGGCAATGCCGTTTGCGCCCAGTTCGAAGACGGGCCGCCGCTTGGTTCGTTGCGACTGGTTCCTGGCGAAGTCGTATATTTCTCGTTTACGGCGGAGAACTTTCGGAAATCGGAGACCCGGAAAGTTCAACTGACCGGGCACGTACAGGTTTTCGATCCGAGCGGCGTGCCGATCTTTCCAAAAGACGAGATCCCGATCATCACTACCCTCAGCGAAGAAGACAAAGAATGGAAACCGAAGTTCCGGTCAGCGGTGGCGATTCCGCCAATTGCGCCTCCGGGTGCTTACAAGGTCAAATTCGACGTGAAGGATGAACAAAGCCAACAAACGGTCTCCGGCGAGGCTACGTTTGAAGTCGAAGCAAAATATGTGGCGCCGGCCTCCGTGCTGACGATACGCGAGTTGAACTTCTTCCGGAATCAGGAAGACACCACAGCGCTCATCACTCCGGCGTATCGATCCGGCGATACCGTGTGGGTCAAGTTTTACATCGTCGGGTACAAACACGGGGAGCAGAATTCAACGGATGCGGGCTACGATGTCGAGGTGTTGAACCCGGACGGCACGACGCTGATGAAACAGGAAGACGCGGCTGTCGAAAAGAACACCGCATATTACCCGCAGCCCTATGTTCCGGCAATTTTCAATCTCACCCTGAAATCGACGATGTCGCATAACGTGTACACAGTGGTGATTACAGCTCATGATGCGGTTGGCAACCAGACTGCGGAAGCGAAAGCGAAATTTCAGGTCAACTGACCCTCTCTTATCAAATGGACATGAACACGGAACAGAAGGCCCTCGCAATCAACCTGGATGCGGGGCGGTTTGGGACTTTCGCGGAGATCGGCGCCGGTCAGGAAGTTGTGCGCTGGTTTTTCCACGCGGGGCACGCATCGGCAACGGTGGCGAAGTCCATATCGGCGTACGATACGGCGGTCAGCGACGAGATCTACGGCAAAGCGGGCCACTACGTCAGCCGCGAGCGTCTGGAATCGATGCTCCAGTACGAGTACAATCTGCTGCTGCGGCGGCTCGATGCCACCCGCGGCGAAAAGACCGCATTCTTTGTCTTCGCCGACACGGTGGCGACACGGACGCGGACCGACAGCCCCGGGGGGCACGGATGGCTGGGAGTCCGGTTTCAAACGAAGCCAAGAACGGAGCCATCCGAGATCATCCTTCACGTGCAGCTGCTGGACAACGTGACGGTGGCCAAGCAGGAAGCGCTGGGGACGCTGGGAGTCAATCTGATCCATGGCGCATTTTTCCTCAACGAGAACCCTCATGAACTGATCGCCGCATTGATAGAAGGGCTGCGGCGCAGCCAGGTGGAAGTGGATATGATCCGGCTTTCGGGGCCGGCGTTTGCCAGTGTCGATAACCGGTTGATGAGTCTGCAACTGGTGGAGCAGGGGCTCACCGACGCCACCATGTTCACGGCCGAAGGCGAAGTCGTGCAGCCATCGGAAGCAATTTCCGGCAAGGCTTTGCTCATGGAACGGGGCGCTTTCCGGCCGGTCACGAATGTCACCTGGGAGATGCTCCAGGGCGCGCAGCGGCAGTTCTGCAATGCCCGTAAGACGAAGCTGGTTCCCCTTGTCCTGATGGAGATGACGCTGAGCAACCTCGTGACGGGGCATCGCATCGATCACGGCGATTTCCTGGCCAGGGCCAGCATGTTAAACGCTCTCGGCATTACGGTCATGGTTTCGAATTACGACCGTTTCGACCTGGTGACGAGTTATCTCCGGCGCTACACGAGAGAAGCGATTGTCATGGTGATGGGTGCTCCCACGCTGGTCGGGATTTTCGAGGAAAAGTATTACGCCGCCCTACCAGGCGGGATTCTGGAAGGCCTGGGGCGCTTGTTCCAGGGCGACACGACGCTGTACGTATACCCGATGAAAGCCGGCCAGGATGCGCCCGTAGTGGATGCGGTTTCACTGCCGCTCGCGCCGTTGTCGAAGCGTCTGTACTGGTATCTGCTGGAAAGCGGGCAGATCCAGCCAGTGCGCGAATTCCGCGAAGAGCAATTGCACGTGTATCCGGATGACGTGCTGGCGAAGATTCAATCGGGCGATGCCAGTTGGGAAAGCATGGTGCCCCCGGCGGTGGCAGCAATTATCCGGGAGCGCGGGCTCTTCGGGT
Source organism: Bryobacteraceae bacterium (assembly GCA_025928545.1). Lineage (GTDB taxonomy): Bacteria > Acidobacteriota > Terriglobia > Bryobacterales > Bryobacteraceae > BOG-234. The sequence continues at coordinate 109,327 of JAICJH010000011.1, forward strand.
TTAAGGCGTAGGCGCGGCGCGGAGGAAGCGCGCGGTGTGCGAGCCTTCGGCTCCGGAAATATCTTCCGGCGTGCCTTCGGCGACAATGCGGCCTCCGCCATCGCCGCCCTCGGGACCCAGATCAATCACCCAGTCCGCTGCCCGAATGACCTCGGCGTTGTGCTCGATCACGAGCAGAGTTGCGCCGTGATCGATCAGCCGCTCGAAGACGGCGAGCAACTTTGAAATGTCGTCAAAATGAAGGCCGGTGGTCGGTTCATCGCAGATGAAAAGGGTGCCCTCGTTGGTTGCCTGCGCCAGATGCGAAGCCAGTTTTACACGCTGCGCTTCTCCGCCGGAAAGTGTGGTGGCCGACTGTCCCAGGCGCAGATAGCCCAGGCCCGCTTCCTCCAGAAGCGCCAGTTTGGAGGCCAGGCGCGGGCTGTCGTGGAAGAACCGGATAGCCTCTGTGACCGATAGCTGAAGGACTTCGTGGACATTGAGGCCCTTATGTTTGATATCGAGGATGGCGCTCTTAAAACGGGTACCTTTGCAGTCGTCGCAGATCAGTTCCACATCCGCCAGGAACTGCATTTCGACAGTCACGGTACCATCTCCCTGGCAGGTTTCGCAGCGGCCTCCGGGAACGTTGAAGGAAAAGTGCCCGGCAGTATAACCGCGCTTTTCGGCATCCCGGGTGGCGGCGAAGATACCGCGAATGATATCGAAGGCCTTGATATAGGTCACCGGATTGGAGCGCGGCGTGCGGCCGATCGGGGTTTGATCGATCATGACGACATCGCTGATCCGCGCGGCGCCTTCGACGCGGGTGCAGGTCATGCGGGGGGAATCTTCGTTATCGAGACCTTCCTCGCTGGTGTGAGTTTCGCCGGAGCCCGCGCTGTTGAGTTTGGCCTGGAGCGATTTGTAGATCACGTCGTGAACGAGCGTCGATTTGCCCGAGCCGGAAACTCCTGTCACGACTGTGAGCAGGCCCAGCGGGATGGAAACGTCGATGCCTTTGAGGTTGTGCATGCGGGCGCCAAAGAACTTGATGGAGCCCTTGGGAGTGATCCGGCGGCGGTGCTTCCGGTGCGAGACTTTCAGCTCGCCGCGAAGATAGCGTCCAGTCAGGGATTGGCTGGCGGGGGAGATCAGATGAGAGTAATCGCCTTTGAAGACGACCGTGCCACCGTGCTCTCCCGCGTGGGGGCCGAGGTCGATGATGTAGTCGGCTGCTTTCATGACTTCGGGATCATGCTCCACCACCAGGATGGTGTTCCCGATATCGCGGAGTTCGAGCAGGATGTTGATGAGCCGCTCCGTATCCCGTGAGTGCAGGCCTATGGAAGGCTCATCGAGGACATAGCAGGCTCCGACCAGGCGGGAGCCGAGACAGGTGGCTAACTGGATTCTCTGGGCTTCACCTCCTGAGAGAGTGGCGGAAAGGCGGTCGAGAGTCAGATATTCGAGGCCAACGTCGTTGAGGAATTTCAGGCGCTGGGCAATTTCGGTCAGGATTTTTCCCGCAATTCCGGCTTCTTCGGGAGTGAGTTTCAGGCCGTTGAAGAAGACCGCGGCCTGGGCGATGTTGAGGCGGCCGACGTCGGCAATCGTGAGGTCTTCAACCTTCACGTTGAGCGCTTCTTTGCGAAGGCGGGACCCCTGACAATCGGGACATTTCGTATAGCCCCGATAGCGGCTTAACAGAACGCGAACATGAACCTTGTATTTCTTCGTTTCGAGGTAGTTGAAATACTGGCGAATGCCGTCGAGTTTTGTTTTGCGATCGCCTTCCAGAATCAGATTCTGTTCGGTGACGGAAAGATCGCAGAAGGGCATGTCGAAACGAACCCGTCCGGCGGCTTTGTTTCGGAAGTCATCGAGCCATTCCTTGCCACTCGGTTTGCTCCAGGGCTCTATGGCGTCTTCATCGATGGAGAGCCCGCGATTGGGGACCACGAGATCGAGAGAGTAGTCGATTGTATTGCCGAAGCCCTGGCAGCGGGGGCAGGCTCCGGCAGGACTATTGAAGCTGAAGAGAATCGGCTCCGGCGGAGCGAATTCGATGTTGTCATACTTGCAGTGGAAGCGCTCGCTGAAGAGGAGCCTTTCGCCGGTGGCGACGTTCAGGAAGACGACATCGCCGGATTCGCGGTAGCAGGTTTCGACAGTATCGACCAGACGCTGGTGGAGATCGGGAGTGATCGAAATGCGGTCGGCCAGCACGTGGACGGGCTTGGTCCAGTCGATACCGAGCAAAGATTCGGGCGTGGAGAATTCGAAGTTCGCGCCGTTTTGCCAGAGCCGGTTAAAGCCGCGGGTGCGGAGTTCGTTGAGACGATCCTTCGGTACATGGATGTCGTCGTGTTTGATCGGGAAGAGGACGAGAAAACGCGTGCCGGCCGGTTGCGCGAGCATCTCGAGGGCTACCTGATCGACGGTATCCTTCTGGACCTGACGGCCGCAGACGGGGCAATACGTGCGTCCGGCGCGGGCCCAGAGAAGGCGCATGTAATCCCATATTTCGGTGGACGTGGCGACGGTGGAGCGCGGGTTCCGGGTGGTGTTCTTCTGGCGAATGGCAATGGCCGGGGCGATGCCATCGATCTCATCGACGGCGGGCTTTTCCATTCGTTCAAGAAACTGGCGGGCGTACGCCGACAGTGATTCGATATAGCGCCGCTGGCCTTCCGCGTAGATGGTGTCAAACGCCAGGGAGGACTTGCCCGAGCCAGAAACACCCGTCACCACCGTGAGGGAGTTCTGAGGGATGGCGACCGTGATGTTCTTCAGGTTATGGAGACGCGCGCCCTTGACGACGATGTCGCCAGAGGCGTCGCGCGGCGATTCCTCCGGGAGTGGCTCAGGTAGGGGCTTCGGCTTCAAAGTGGAGGGGAAACTTCATTTTAGCTTAGTATCGGGTTGGGTAAACCGGCGTGCCAATTCGGGCGACGCGCCAAGTGATGCAGGATCGATACATATTGTGTCTGTTCAGCCACGCAACTGTAGCGCTTAGTCTTTGCGTATCAAATATTTACGACTTTCCCTGTGGACACGGGTTAGCATAAAGTGAGTGCAATTCGAAACGACGATTGAGCGACCTGTGGAAGTGAGTGGAGTCGGTCTCCACACCGGAGTGCCGGTTAAACTCCGGATGGTGCCGGCACCGGCCGGAACGGGAATCGTATTTCGCTGCACGCACCTCGATCATTTTCCAATTGCCGCCAGCTGGAAACATGTGGAACGTGTGAGCTACGCCACAAGCCTGATGCGGCAGGGTGTTCTGATCTCCACGACCGAGCATCTGCTGAGCACCTTGTACAGTTTCGGGATCGACAACCTCTGGCTGGAAATCGACAATCTGGAAGTACCGATTCTGGACGGCAGCGGTAAGCCGTTTGTCGATCTGCTGCGCGCTGCGGGAGTGCGCGAGTTGCGCCGCAAGCGCCGCTATCTTCGGATTCGCAGGCCGGTGATGGTGGAAGACGGGAAGAAGCGGATTTCGATTCTGCCGGATAATGCGTTCCGGCTGACGTGCGATATCGATTTTTCGGAGCCGATCGGCAAGCAATCGATTGAGATGGAAGTGACTGCGGAGAACTACGCGCGCGAGCTTTCGCCGGCGCGCACGTTCGGGTTCGAACACGAGCTGGCGCAGCTTCGCGAGATGGGGCTGATTCGGGGCGCATCGCTTGAGAATGCGGTCTGTTTTACGGCGCAGGGTGTTATGAATCCGGAAGGGCTGCGATTTCCGGATGAGTGCTGTCGGCACAAGGCGCTGGATCTGATTGGCGATCTCGCGCTGATCGGCAGGCCTCTGCTGGGAAATGTGATCGCGGAACGCGCCGGACACAAATTACACACGGCACTTGTGGCGAAGGTCATGTCGGATCCGTCGCTTTACGAGATTGTGACTTTTGACGAACTGGCTTACCGCGTGGCCGAAGCCGTTCTGGCTTAGACCTCCGATGGCCAAGCGCAAAACGAAACGGTTCAGCGCCGAGAAGGAAGTCAAGGCAATCGCACGGGAGCGGGTGGGGTCCGTGAAGCCTGGGCAGGTAATTATCCCGAAAAGCGCGCGGAAACCGAAATATCCCGTTCAGGAAGACTCCGGCTCGGAATAGTTTTCCGGGTACTGGTAGTTTACAGGTAATTCTGGCGGGATAAGATTCCCGGTTAAAGCCTGTGTTCACGAGGGTAAAGCTTGCGCCGGCTGCGGATTCATTGAATAAAGCCTTTGGCGGCGTATTTCCGCACGTTGGCTCCCCGATTGCTATTGGAGCGGTCGAGGTGCTTTTCCAATGAAGTCTTTATCGATCTTTTGTATAGGCGCGATGATGCTCGCCGCCAGTGGCTGCGCCACCAAGAATTATGTCCGCAAGAGCATTGATCCGGTGAATGGCAAGCTGGACGCACAGGGTCAGACGCTCGCGCAAACGTCCCAATCTCTTCAGAAGACTCAGCAGACATTAGAAGCTGACGAAACTGTATTGAGTGCGACCAAAGAAACCGCCACATCGGCAGACGCCCGCGCCGGCGATGCGATCAACCGCGCTACGGAAGCGACGGCTAAAGCGACCGACGCCGCAGGCAAAGCCGATCAGGCAACAGCCCGGGCCAACCAGGTGGGACAGAATCTGGACAGCCTGAAGAGTCAGGTTGCGAACCTCGACGACTATAAAAAGGTATCGGAAGCCACTGTGAACTTCAAGTTCGGCAGCGACAAGCTGGATGCCGACGGCAAACAGCAGCTGGACCAGATGGCCGCAACGGGCAATACTTTTAAGCGCTACTTCATCGCGGTGGAAGGCTTCACAGACCGCGTCGGCAGTGAAGAATATAACCGCGCGCTGAGCAAGAGACGGGCGGATGCAGTGGTTGCATATCTTGTGACCCAGCACAATATCCCTGTATATCGAATCCAGATGATCGGTCTCGGCGAAGATAAGCCGGTTGACGAAGGCAAAGACAAGACTGCACGGGCCAAGAACCGGCGTGTCGAAGTCAGCGTGTACAGTGCGGATGCGACGTCGAATCCGATGGCGCGTAATTAAGTTGTTTCGTTGATTCCGGCGTCCACGTGAAGAACCACTTGCTTACGCGCGTGGCTCAGAATGGGCTGGCGGCTCGAAATGGGCGCATGGCTCAGAAGTGGACGCCGGAAGGCCGGAAGTGGACGGTGGAAGCACCAATTGCTTACGCGTAGGGATTGGTTTCGGCGAACAGTCCCGGGCGCGCGGGTTTCCTCCGACAAAAGCCGCGTAGCCTGAAGACTATCCCGCCGTAGCAAACAGAGGGACCGAGTCGCAGAACGATTCGGTCCCTCTCGCTGCGTTTATGCAACTCCTCTGTTACGATTGATTTTCACGATTGTATTCCGAATCACAGACGCATGGACAAACCATATATTCTGATAGCCGAAGACAACTCCGGGGACGTATCCCTGCTCCGGATGGCGCTGGCCGAGGAGGGCGTCACTCATGACATCATCGTGAAGACGGACGGGGAGTACGCGATGGATTTCCTCACGGAGGTCGAGGAAGACGGGATCGGGCATCCGGCGCTGGCGATTCTGGATTTGAATTTGCCGAAGGTCAGCGGCCGCGAGGTACTGGAGAGAATCCGTAAAGCCGAGGGTTACGGGCAGATTCCGGTGGTGATGTTCAGCTCTTCGGATTCGGAGCGGGACCGCAAGGATGCGATGGATCTGGGGGCGACGCACCATGTTCGCAAGCCATCCAATCTGGACGATTTTTTGCAGGTGGGAAAGCTGCTGAAAAGTCTGCTCGGTGCGTAAAGGAGCGGTCAAAACACATCGGGCGATATACTGAGGGTTCTCAGAAGGAACCGTGCATAACGGCCATAGTTAGCGCGCGGCAGTCAGGAAAGGACCCCAGTTTTGCGAAATAAAATCACCGTCATCGGCGCCGGAAATGTGGGCGCGAATTGTGCCGTTTGGGCAGCCAAGAAGGAGTTAGGCGATATCGTCCTGGTGGACGTCGCCGAAGGAGTGCCCCAGGGAAAGGGACTCGACCTCCTGCAGGCTGGTCCGGTTGAACATTACGACGTCAACATCACGGGCGCGAACGACTATGCGCCGACCGCGAATTCCGACGTCATCATCATTACGGCGGGTTTCCCGCGTAAGCCGGGGATGAGCCGCGACGATCTTCTGCTGGCCAACTATGAAGTGGTGAAGGCGGCGACGGAGAAAGCAGCCGCCGTATCGCCGAAAGCCGTAATCATTGTGGTGACGAATCCACTGGATGCGATGGCGCAGGTTGCGTACATGGTTTCCGGATTCCCGAAGAATCGCGTGATCGGCATGGCCGGCGTACTGGATTCGGCGCGCTTCCGGACGTTCATCGCACAGGAACTCCAGGTATCGGTGGACAACGTGACAGCTGTTGTTCTCGGCGGCCATGGCGACACGATGGTGCCGGTGGTTCGCTTGTCGAGTGTTGCGGGCATTCCGCTGACGGAACTGATTCCGGCCGACCGGCTGGCGGCGATTGTGGATCGCACGCGCAACGGCGGGGCGGAGATCGTGAAATATCTCAAGACGGGCAGCGCGTACTATGCTCCGGCGGCATCGGCGGTGGAGATGGCGGAATCAATTCTGCGGGATAAGAAGAAGGTTCTGCCCTGCGCCGCGTACCTCGAAGGTGAGTACGGAATCAAGGGTCTTTATGTCGGTGTGCCCTGCAAACTGGGCGCGGGCGGCATTGAGAAGATCTATGAGATCGCGCTGACGGCGGAGGAAACGACAGCGCTGCACAAGAGTTCCGGGGCGGTTCAGGAACTGGTGGACGTGATCAAGACCAAAATGGTCTAAGAAAAACGCCGATTCAGCACGCAGATGAGCCGATAAGAACAGAACGGGATTGTTTCCCGGTCGCATAGCTGCTAAAACATATTAGAGGAGAATTGTTATCGTCAGATTTTGCGTGCTGGCCAGTGGCAGTGCGGGAAATGCGGCGTTTCTCTCTACATCGAAGACACGGGTCCTGATCGATGCGGGGTTGAGCGTGAGGGAACTGACGCGCCGTCTGGCGGAAATCGGCGAGAAGCCGGAAGACCTGGACGCGGTGCTCATCACGCACGAACATTCGGATCATATTGCAGGGCTGCCGCGACTGGTTCGCTCGCGGGCAAAGAAAAAAAAGCCGGTGGCGGTTTTCGTCTCGCGGTTAACCGCTCCGATGATCGACTGGGAGGCTACGGAGGATAATCCTCAGCCGCCGGTGGAACATTTTCAGGCTGGTTCAGACTGGACGGTCGGCGATATTAAGGTGCAGAGTTTCGGAATTCCGCACGATGCCGAAGATCCTGTCGGTTTTTGTCTGGAAGCTGAAGGTGTCAAGGTCGGCATCGCAACCGACCTGGGGTATGTGCCGGATTCAATCAAGTATCATCTGCGGGGCGTTCATTTTCTGCTGTTCGAATCGAATCATGCGATCGAGATGCTGAAGGTGGGGCCGTATCCGTGGAGCGTGAAGCAGCGTGTAATGAGCCGGAAGGGACACCTTTCGAACGACACGACCTGCGACTACATCGAGAACGATCTCGACAGCGGAGTTCAGGCGCTGATTCTGGGGCACCTGAGCGAACAGAATAATCATCCGGTGATTGTGCGGCAGGGCGCGGAACATTCGTTGTTACGCCGGGGTATCGCGCCACGACTTGTTATCGCGGAACAGAAAATGCAAACTGAGGTCTTTACGTATTGATTCCCCGTTATACACGCCCGGAAATGGGCGCCGTCTGGAGCGATCGAAACAAATTTCAGCAGTGGCTTGAGGTGGAACTGGCGGCGTCGGAAACGCTGGCCGGGCTGGGGACCGTTCCCGCCGCCGATGCCGCGCTGCTGCGGAAACACGCCGGTTTCGATGTGGGCCGCATCGATGAAATTGAGAAGGTCACGCGGCACGACGTGATTGCGTTCACGACGGCGGTGGCCGAATCGATGGCGGCGGCCGGACATCCGGAAGCGTCGCGGTGGTTTCATTATGGGCTGACGTCGACGGACGTGGTGGATACCGCGCAGGCGCTGCAGTTGCGGCAGGCGGCGAAGATTCTGAGAGCGGATCTGGAAAAGCTGCGGGAAGTGCTGAAGCGGCGCGCGTTCGAGTTCAAACATACCGTGCAGATCGGAAGGACGCACGGTGTGCATGCGGAGCCGGTGACGTTCGGGATGAAGCTGGCGCTCTGGTACGGCGAAGCGGGCCGCGACCTGAAACGTCTGGATGCGGCGGCGGAGGATTTGCGGGTTGGCAAACTGTCTGGCGCGGTGGGGACGTTCGCACATATCGGACCGGAGGTGGAAGCGGCGATCTGTGCGCGGCTGGAACTGGAACCGGCGCCGGTGGCGACGCAGGTAGTGCAGCGCGACAGACACGCTCATTTTGTGGCGGTGCTGGCGACGACGGCGGCCTTGTGCGAGAAGATTGCGCTCGAAGTGCGACATCTGCAGAGAACGGAAGTGCGGGAGGCGGAGGAATTTTTCGCGCGCGGGCAAAAGGGATCTTCGGCGATGCCGCACAAGCGAAATCCGGTGACCTGTGAGCAGATCTGCGGACTTGCGCGGGTAGTGCGTTCGAATGCCCAGTCGGCGTTTGAAGATATCGCGCTGTGGCATGAACGGGATATTTCGCATTCGTCGGTGGAGCGGGTTATTCTGCCGGATTCGACGATTTTGACGGATTATCTGCTGGAAAAGACGACAAATCTTGTCGATAAGATGTTTGTCTATCCGGAGCGCATGCGCCGGAACCTGGAGATGACGAAGGGTCTGGTGTTTTCCGGGCAGTTACTGCTGGATTTGGCATCGGCGGGAATGCTTCGCGAGCAGGCTTACGCGATTGTGCAGAAACACGCGATGGAAGCCTGGGAAAATGAAGGAGATTTCCGGAAAGTGATTGAGGGAGATCCGGAAATTGCGAAGCTGGTCAGCCGGGAGAAACTGGCGGAAACGTTTTCGGTGGAACGGCAACTGCGGAACGTGGATGCGATTTTCTCGCGCGTTTTCCCCGCTGAGTGAGCGTCGACCGGCAACGAGCCGTTGTGGCATTGGGCGATCCCATCAAGAGATGTATCTTAGAGAACTCGCGATACCGCTGCCGCTTCCGACTGTCGATGATTGCTTCAGGACTGGGGAAGCAGCAGAACGCTGCGAAGATCGCCGTTGACTGGATAGGGGCTTATAAGAAGTGCGCTGGTGATGATACTTCGCGCTAGTGTATTCTCGTGGATGAATGGAGTGGCGACGAATCATTTGCGCTTTTATGGTGCTGCTCTTCGCGGCGGAGGCTGTCATGCCGCTTGCGGCGGCCGTCTCGCCGGGCGCCATGCAATGTTGCCGGAGAATCCACGGCAAGAAGGCGTGCTGTCCTCAATCACATAGTCAGTCGACAGGCGTCGCTTTTACCGACGCGCGTGGCTGCGCCAACGATTGCGCTGGGGTCGCTCCTGGGTTGTCATCCCTGATTGTACTGTCGGGGCTGATGCTAATGGCCCTGTACATGGGCCTCACAGCTATCTCCCCGGAACCGTTCCCCTTCGTTTCAGCCTTCATTTCATCGAATTCTTTCCAACGACCCCCTCCTGCCGTCAGTTGAACTTTCGCTGATTTCAGGAGAGGATATCGATGAGAATCGTCGCACTATTTATGTGTGCGGCCGCGATTATTCCATTCGCGGCTGCGCAGCAAACGATCAATTACGCAACAATCGGCGGGTTGGTAACGGATACTTCGGGCGCCGTTGTGGCAGGGGCCGAGGTGACTGTTCGGCAACTCGACACCAACATCGCCGCGACCGCGAAAACCGGGCGTGACGGGCGATATCTGTTTCCCTATCTGCGGGTCGGCGTGCATGAGGTTCGGGTCGTCAAGGAGGGTTTCCAGGAGGCGTCGCGGCCAGTCACGTTGACGGTGGGAGCGGCTTTCGATGTGCCATTTACGCTTTCCGTAGGTCGGAGCGAGACCAGTATTCAGGTGAACGGCGACGCTCCCGTTCTGGAGAGCAACCGGACGCAGATCGCAGGCACGATCGGGCAGAACGAAGTCGCGGAGTTGCCGCTGAATGGCCGCAGTTACCTGGATGCGACCCTGTTCGTGCCCGGGGTTTCGCCCACCAACACGGCGTCGAACCAGCTATTCGCGGAAAGCTCAGCCATTCCAGGACAGGGAATTTCGATCGGTAGTCAGCGCAATTTTTCCAATAGCTTCATCATTGACGGGGTGAGCGCCAACGACGATGCGGCCGGGTTGGCGGGGACGTTTATCAGTGCCGACGCTATTGAAGAGCTTCAGGTGGTGACGTCGGGAGGGCAGGCGGAATTTGGGCGCGCGCTCGGCGGGTACATCAATCTGGTGACGAAGAGTGGCGGGAACCATTCGCACGGCTCCGTTTTCGGCTTCGTTAAGAACAGCCGCTTCAATGCCGGGAATTCACTGTCGCACACCGTGTTGCCGCTGACGCAGGCGCAGGCGGGCGCGAGCCTGTCCGGTCCGGTGGTGCATGACCGGGCTTTCTACTTCGGGAATTTTGAAACCCGCGAACTGAACCAATCGGGATTCGCCAGTATTTCTCCGGCGAATGCAGCCTCAATCAACGCGCGGCTTGCCAGTGTCGGTTATCCCGGGCCAGCGGTCACGACGGGACAGTACAGGAATCCGATCCACAACCAAAACCTGCTCTCGAAGATCGATCACCACTTCAACGCCAAGGACCAGTTCAGCGCTCGCTACAGTCTGTACCATGTAGCGAGCCTGAATTCGCGCGGCGCGGGGGCGTTGAACGCGCCAACCGCTTCAGCCAATCTGTTCGATACGGATCATTCGCTGACGGCGAGCAATGTTCTGACGATTTCGTCGCGGGTTGTGAATGAAACGCGGGTTCAATTCACGAACAGCGATCTGAGCGCTCCGCCTTCCGATGCGGTTGGACCGGCGGTAACAATCGCCGGAGTGGCGACTTTCGGAACTCTTTCGGCAGCACCAACCGCGCGTTTTAACCGCCTGGTGGAAGGCACCGACAGTCTTTCCGGGCAGGTGGGTGCGCACGCCATCCGGGTGGGCGCCGATTTTCTCTACAACGACGATACGATTGCCTTCCCGCGAAGCATTCGAGGCAACTACACATTTTCGTCGCTGACAAACTTTCTGTCGGGCACTTACGGAAATGGTGGATTTGCTCAAACGTTTCAAGCCACGCAGGTTCATCAAACGAACCCGAACCTGGGAGTCTATGCGCAGGACCAATACAAGGTGAGTCGCAATGTGACGCTGAACGTGGGTGTCCGTTACGATCTGGAATGGCTGCGCACGATTGTGGCGCAGAAGGGCAACGTCTCGCCGCGGGCTGGTTTTGCGTGGACGCCTGGCGCGTCACAACGCATGGTGGTGCGGGGCAGTTACGGAATGTTCTATGACCGGATCCCGCTGCGGCCGCTGGCGAACGCACTGCTCTCGGCCGGGAATACTTCGAACCCCGCTAATCTGCAACAGCTGAGTATCGGCGTTTCGCCGGGTCAGGCGGGGGCGCCGGTGTTTCCGAATATTCTGGGATCGCTGACGATTCCGCCGGGCGTGCTCTTCAATCTGACCACCATGGACCGTCATATGAAGAACGCTTATTCCGAACAGGGCAGTTTTGAGGTTGAGCGGCAATTGGGCAGGAGCGCTGCA
>JAICJH010000102.1 GCA_025928545.1 Bryobacteraceae bacterium
GCGCTTCTTTTCGAAACTCCATTGCCCTGTGGCGCCGTTGTCGGAGGACTTCGTACGCGCGGCCGACGACAACCAACTCGACTGGCGTCTGCTTCCGAGCATCGCGATCATCGAATCCAGCGGCGGCAAGGCATATAAAAATAACAACATCTTCGGGTGGCGGAATGGCGACCAGGCGTTTCCGAGCATCCGCGCGGGTCTTAACCATGTGGCTTACAAGCTGGGAAGAAGCCCGCTGTACCGCTCCCGCAGCTCGCTGGGCAAACTAAAGCTCTATAACCCGAACGAAGAGTATCCCGGGAACGTTATGGCGGTCATGAACCGAATCAGCCCGGTTGTGGACTTAGGCCGCAAGCTGGAAAAGGTGCTTTTCCGGCAGAACGAATATGTCTACGCGGATTGACTAAAGACGAAATCATACTCGCCAGCCGCGAGTATCTGTTCCCATCGGTATTCCATTATTTCTCCGAACCGCTGGTTATCGAGCGCGCTAAGGATCAGTTCGTCTGGGACGCCGACGGCAACGAATACCTCGATTTCTTCGGTGGAATCCTTACGGTAAGCGTCGGGCACTGTAATGACCAGGTAAACGGCGCGGTGCGGAGTCAACTGGACCGGCTCCAGCACGTCTCGACCGTATATCCCACCCGGCCGCAGGCGGAGCTGGCCAAAAAAATCGCCGCCCATGCTCCCGGCGAGCTACGGCAATCCTTTTTTACCAACAGCGGCACAGAAGCGAATGAGACGGCGATTACACTGGCGCGCTGCTTTACCGGTTCGTCAGAGATTATTGCGCTACGGCATTCCTACCATGGCCGCTCGGCCCTGGCGATGGCGGCTACAGGCAGCGGAGCCTGGAAAGCCGGGCCGCAATTGGAGCCGGGCATTATGCATGCGCACAACGCCTACTGCTATCGCTGCCCGTTTGGACTTTCTTACCCCGATTGCGGAGTCCGCTGCGCGCAGGATGTAGAGGAATTGATTCGGACGGCGACCTCGGGCCGGGTCGCGGGTATTATCGCCGAACCGATCCAGGGGGTAGGCGGCTTCATCACCCCACCCAAGGAGTATTTCCAGATCGTCGCCGATATCGTGCGCCGGTATGGCGGACTTTTCATTAGCGATGAAGTGCAAACCGGCTGGGGTCGAACGGGGCACAAATGGTTCGGGATCGAGCATTGGAATGTCACGCCGGACGTGATCACGGGCGCCAAAGGACTCGGCAATGGTTTTCCGATAGGGGTAACGATTGCGCGTCAAGACGTGGCCGCCTCCTTGCGGGGCCTCTCTATCTCCACGTTTGGCGGGAATCCTATTTCGACTACCGCGGCGAAAGCGGTTCTGGATTTAATTGAAGAACAGAATCTTGCGGCAAATGCTGCCGATGCGGGCGCCTATCTACGGGCGAATCTGGAAGAGCTGCAGCGCAAGCATCCGATGATCGGCGATGTACGTGGTATGGGGCTGATGCACGGCCTGGAACTGGTCCAAGACCGGCAATCGAAGACGCCGGCAGTGCAGGAAACGCTTCGACTGATGGAGGCCGCGCGAGACAATCGCATTCTTATCGGCCGCGGCGGGCTTTACGGCAATGTGCTTCGTATATCGCCGCCACTGAATATTCAGAAGTCGGATGTGGATGAATTTATCCGCTGTCTGGATCGAAGTTTTAGCTCGATCGGTTGATCAGGAAATCTTAAATAAAACGTCCGGTTGAAACAGCGGCGCCGGCCACATTACGCCGAAGGCTATGCTGGCGGGGCGGCAGCAGGAGATCCACGCAGAACGCGACCGCAAACTGGAAACCGGCCAGACAGCAGCGGCTAAGTCGTCGCCAGCATGCGACCTGAGAAGCAAAGGCGTCCATCTGCGCAAACTGGCAACCGACCCGGGTACAAGCTGGCCCGATCTGGCGGAAACCCGACTTCCGGATTGCCGATGATACTGGAATTGATCTGGACAGAATCCGGCTCGCATCCGGCACTTGCCCGGAAACCCGACTTGTCGAGCACGGCGGCTCTCAACAGCCCCGGGATGTCCATCCACGAGGATTCACACGAAGGCACAAATTGCGCTAAGCAAATAGGCTATTTTGTGCTTGCCAACCAAATGTTTCCGGTCACCTCGCCTAAGTTGAGAATGATCTTGTCCTTCGCCACATCGATCTCTAGAGGGCAGGTGCCCAGGTTCATCATCGATAGCCGCGCAGAGTGGAAATGCATGATGCTGAATGGTTCATCGATGGGGTGCTTCGTATCTGGATCAACATGCTGCGCCCACAGGCACCGGTAGCCATCTCTGTGGGAGATGAAATAGATAAGTCTGCCGTCTGGAGACCAGCGAGGCTTGTCGCACCAACCCGTGGCGTCGGCGATCGGGATCCACTCCGATTCAGTTCCAGCTACTCCGTTGCGTATCGGCGTGATGAATAATCGGGAGGTCCCGAAATTGGTCTCCTGCCCAAATGACAGCCACTTGCCGTCGGAAGAGAATCGGGCCTGGTACAAGGCCCCTTTACGGCTCGCAAGCATCGTACTCTTCTTCTTGGTCTTGAGGTCGAATAGTCCGATCCCCCAAAGAGGTTGCAAGTCGTTATACACGAATGTCCGATCGTCAGGGGACCAGTCCCAGACAGCCGCACACCCTTGGCAAGCCGGCTCAACAGCATCAGGACGCGTTCGCGGAACAACTGACAAAGCTGACCGGCCGGTATAGACGATCATCGAGCCGTCCCGGCTAATCTGCGGATGGGATTCTTCTTCGTCACCGGTCTCTAACCGACTTTCCTGGCCTGTGCTCAGGTCCTTCAACCAAATTTGCCCAAAACCGGATGCGGAGCGCGTAGAAGTGAAAACTAGGTATCGTCCGTCCTCACTGATCGAGCCGTATTCTTCGAGAGACGCTCTGTTGGTCAAACGCTCGATCTCACTGCTCCGAACTTTGCCTTTATTCGAATCAACAGCAAGGCTCCACAAATTCGAATTCAGGTGTAAGCCGGCAAATACCAGCCGGCCGTCCGGGAGAAGGTGTGAATGAGCCTCCAGTTCATGCCCCGAAGTCAGCCGCCGGGCCGGGCCTTTGGCACGCCACGATGATCTCGAAACATGGATGCTCCATGTATTGACCGTGTCACCAAATCGAGCAGAAAAAATAACATCGTCGCCAACCCACTGCGTCGCTCGTGGGGAAAACCCGGCGCCCTCGTCATTGATCGGCAATCCTTGTTCTTTCAGGAACTCGAATGCGCCTGTCCTCACAGCCGTTTTGCCGTCAATCGTAAATACCCACCAGTCGAAACCTGAAATGCTGTTTAACGGGGCTCCGAGCACAAGTAAGTGTCGCCCGTCCGGAGACCAGATGGGATATCCCAACTCCATAGCGGTTGGCACACGTCGAGGCACGCCTCCAGACGAGGAAACAACGAAAACACTTCCGGCATTGAGTGAATAGGAAATCTCCATTCCCACCCAGTAAGCGATCCACTTTCCATCGGGAGAAAAGGTGGGATCACGACCATTTCTCGCAATCAGCCGGGCCTCACCTCCCAAAGTGGGAACCACGTAAATCCCACCGCCATCGCGTTCAGATCGAAACACAATCTGGCTCCCGTTGGGGGAGAAAGAGGGCTGGTGGTCATCGGTGTCCGATTTGGTCAGGCGAATCGCGCCGCCGTCTCCTGTGAGCTGTTGTACCCAGATACTCAGATGCCCGCTTCCGTCGCGATCGGAAGCATATGCTAACAGCGCGCCATCGCGGGAAACGACGGGATCTTCGGTCAGACCTGTGTCTGACGTGATTCGATGCATGATGGTGTAAGGCATGCCCTGGGGCTGCCGGCTCCGGAGAGTGAAAAGCGCTACTCCCGCGACTAACATAATTGTCGTGACGGAACCTGCCACCCAACCGATCCGGGACGACTTCGCATCGGATTTGGGCGGCGATGTAGCGGCAGGAGAACCCGGAAGCGCGACTGAGTTGGCGGGAGGTACACTCGCATCCCGATCCAATTCAACAGGCGCGATGAATCTGTAGCCCCGGCGAGCGATGGTCTCGATAAAGCGGGGATTCTCTGCCGAATCTCCCAGCGCCAAGCGAAGCTTTGCTACCGCAGCATTTAGACTGCGCTCAAACTCAACAAAAGTGCCGTCAGGCCATAACGCACACCGAAGCGTCTCTCGCGTCACTATCTCGCCCCGCTTATCCAGCAAGAGACAAAGAATTCGATAAGCCTGGTCCTGGAGCTTGATACGGATGCCGCGCTTCCGTAGCTCGGCAGCCTCCCGGTCCAGTTCGAAGACTCCGAACCGATATTTGGCGCGCGTCGTGGCCTGCTGCACCACAGTGAGGCGAGTGTAGCATTTTTGCTGCTCACAGAGAAAGGCCGGTATTTGCAAGTAACATCTCCAGTAATCCTCAGATTCTGGAAGAACTTAGCCGATAATGTTCGATTCTCCCAACGATGTTTTGTAAACGCTGGAGGCACCTGCCGGCTTTGCCTAAATTTGACCTCGCCGCTGGAGGCGGTTCGAGATGGTCAAACCGAAAGTCGGATCCTGGTGGTCACTCGTCCTTGCAGGTACATGCTTTTGCGTGTCTGTAAGCGGCCAACTTCACGCCGACGATGTGCCCGGCCAGGCAATCAGGACCGAAGCGCAAATCCGTGTTTTCAACCTGGCTTGTGTTGGCGAACGTGACTTGATGCGAGCCAAGGCCCAAGCCGGCAGAATCTTCGCGGATGCAGGTATAGACATGCATTGGGCCGAAGGCGACGTCCATAACCGCTCGTCGTTGGTTACAGACTTCTCTGCCAATAATTTCCAGGCCGGTTGCACCGGCGAAGCGAATCGCAGTGAATTGCGCGTATTGTTGCTAGCGCAGTTACCGCGCGGGCTGGCTGCTGGAACGCTGGGCTTCTCTCTACCGTGTGCGAAGTCCGGCGTGGATTCAGTGATCTTCGTCGACCAGTGTGAGGCCGTGTCGTACCAAATCGGGCCGACGTTCAGTAATGTGCTTGGCCATGCAATAGCCCACGAATTAGGACACGTACTGCTGCGTTCCGAACAGCATTCGGCATCAGGGCTCATGCGCGCGCGCTGGGACAAAGCTGCCTGGCTCAACGCCGCAGCAGGGCGAGTGCGAATGGATCAGGATGAAGCCCGGCGAATGCGTGCGGAGTTGCTTAGACTGGAAGCACTTTCGCTAATTTCGTCTTCTCGCAAATAGACACATTGAGGACCATTTGCGCGGGTTGCTTCATAGTGACTGCCATAAGTCGAGGGTATTAGCAATTGAGAATGTAAATGCGCAAGATGTCACGGATGCTCTCAATTTGCCGCCGCCGAACACAGCTCATCGGGAATTGAACGGTTGTGGCCGCCGCATCTGCGTTGTTTCCGGATTACGATCGTATGGCGCCGCAACCTGGACAGTGGCCGTACTCTGGATTGAAACTCGACCGACCGGTCCAATTGCAGAGTGGCCGACCAGAACAAAGTCGCTGACGCGATGGACGCTGCGCGCCGTCTTCGTTTCGGCAGTTCGGTTTCGGCAGTTCGGTTCAGACACTCAGTTGTGGCGTAAATTGAGCGATAATGGATGCCTGAATCCGTGACTGATTCAACATTCATCGCTACCACACCGCGTGCGAACGGGCGTCACAACGGCGAAAACGCATTCAATCTCCATAGCAGAACCTTTGCTAACGCCGGCCGCGTTCTGTCGCAATCGCCAGCGACTTCCTTCTAGTCTGCTTATCGAAAATCCCTCGGTCAGGAAGCGTTCGCTTCGGATGAACTGTTTCCGCCTCGGGATTTCCGATGAAGCCTAGCGACCAACTGCCAACGAAGTAGAGACGAAACAGCGCCCACTCACGAGATATGTCTTCTCGAACGGACCGCTGCACGGGATCGCCTGTCAGGCGAGTCTTCGCGACGCTCCGTTCGAGCCTCCACTGCGCCGTGATCGCCCTTTGCGGGACGACTCGTGCCATTCCGGGCTACAGTAGACAGAGGCGCGCGGTCGATGGCTGCTCCATTCCGTTTTGGCCCTTATGAGCTGGACGTGGCCGAACTAGAACTGCGGAAGAACGGAGTTCGTCTCAAGCTGCAGGAGCAACCGTTCCGAGTTCTCACGGCTCTCGTCGAGAGACCGGGGGAAGTCATTACGCGGGAGGAGCTCCGCAACCGGTTGTGGGGCCACGACACGTTTGTCGACTTCGACCAGTCACTCAATAAAGCGATTAATCGACTGCGGGAAATGTTGCGCGATGACGCTTCCCAGCCACGTTATATTGAGACCGTTCCACGCCGGGGCTACCGCTTTGTCGCGCACGTGCAAGCGAGCAATGGAACCACCCCCGTTCCTTCTCCCGTCCCCAATGTCCTCCTGACAGAAGACCGCACGCCACCTCGTCGGGAGGTCCGCCTCGGTGCGCTGATAACCGTGGTCTCTGTGGCTGCCGCTTTCCTCCTCATAGCAGTATGGCGAATGCATCGGCCTGCGAAACCAGCACTGAGTCCGCCGCGGCTGCTGGTTCGCGATGCCTTGTTCCCCAGTGTTTCGAGCGATGGGAAACTACTCGCCTATATCTCAAATGTGGGGGGAGACGTGCCGCAGGTTTGGGTCCGACCGGTCGCGAGTGGTAAAGCCTTACAACTGACTCGGGGAGCGGCTCGGCATTACTTCAGCGAATTGTCCCCCGACGGCACCCAAATTCTGGTGGCCTCGGAGGAGCAAGGAACCGAGGTGCAGATCATGTCGGTCTTCTCCGGCGAGGCCGAGATTCCCGTTCCCCATGCCCTTTGGTGCCGCTTCTCGCCGGTGGGCGAGATGCTCTTGTGCGCTGTCGCCGAGCCGCCGCAGGCACCCGATCCAACAATCTCGCTGGTGATGCTGTCCCACGGAGAGCAGCGTCCCGTGGCCTTCGTTAATCGCGAATACCAGATGACGACGCCTCCGGTGTGGTCGGCCACCGGTACCAGTTTTCTCTTTTTGGGCCGCCGCCGGAAGGAACCCGCAGCCGATTTCTCCTGGTGGATCGCGGACCTCTCCACTTCATCCGTCCGTCGCCTAGCCCTGCCGGGGCTCGTGCAAGGGAAGGAGATGCCGCCGGTTGTTCAAAGTTGGAGCCGATTCCCCGATAGCCACATGTTCATTTTCTACTCGGTGCAAGACCAGAATGCGTGGCGCCTTTACCGGATCCGCGTCTCCAACACGGGCGAGCCGCTTGAAAAGCCGGAGCAGGTGATCGCAGGAACGGGGGTCTTTACCGGAGCGGCTCCCGTGTCGACCAACGGCACGCTCGTCTATGCGGTCGCCGATCTGAGCGAAGAACTCTTTGAAATTCCGGTCGATCCGCGTGGGCGCCGCACGGGACCGGTCCAGCAACTGCCTCTCCCCGACGGCGCTCTGTACTATTCGCCCTCCGTTTCTCGCGACGGACGCCGGATGGTCTACATTCAGGCGGAGTTCGGCCAGCGAAAATTTGTGACCTTGCGAGACTTTCCCACGGGAACGGAGCGCTTGCTGGACAAAAGCACGGGGGTCCCGCGGGACGGGTCCGCATCACTCTCCTCAAACGGCTCCCGCGTGGTCTTCAATCGCTGGTGTGACTTGAAGCAGAAACCGGACTGTCCCTCGTTCCTGATTTCGGCTGACGGGGGGCGACCCGAGCGGATTTGTGACAACTGCCAGGCCCGGGGCTTTTCCGCCGACGGCTCCTGGGTCTTGATGCAACATTATGCCGAACGAGCCCGGGACAGTAAAGTTCTCGATCAGATTACCGCTGTCGATTTGCCGACCAAAAAGGAGCGTACGTTCTTGCGCGATCCGAATCATTCGGTCTACCATGCCTTTCTCTCGCCAGACGATCAGTGGGTGGTTTTTAAGCGACTAGTGAGCTGGACCAAAGCCCAACTGGTGATTGCTGCCGTGAAAAACAGACACGCCGCCCCGGTCCCAGACTGGATCGAGGTCACCGATGGAGGTTTCAGCGATGATAAGCCGCAGTTCTCTCCGGATGGAAACACCGTCTACTTCACATCGGACCGGGACGGTTATCTCTGTATCTGGACCCAGCGGCTGGATCCCCGCACGAAGCACCCAGTGGGCTCGCCAACGGCTTACGAGCACTTCCACAATAACCTCGGCCGCAATGCAGTCGCTTTCGCCGAGAGGCAAGGTAAGGCAGACCTGACAGTGGCCGCTGATAAGATTCTGATCAATTTGCCGCAGCGCCGGGACGACCTCTGGCGGATCCAGGTGTTTTGAAGGTCTGAGTTCGTCCGCTCTCCCGCCCACCAGCGCAACACTCGACTATTTTCTGCTCCTGCTCTCGACTAAAACGAAAGGAATTCTGGAACATCGCCTGCATATCCTGGGCATCCCAGCTACCCTTCATCACACCGCGGTACGTGTGAGCGTTGGCACCGAACAGCAAATGTCCAATCTCATGGGCCGCAGCATACGCGAGGAGCACGGTCCAGGGGACGTTGGCCGCGCTCGCCTGATGCTGGACCGCTTCGAGGAACACCGTAGCGTAGACACCTCCCCGCTCGCTCACGACCGAGTATCCTAAGGCAGGGTGCTGCACATTCCTGCTGTATGTTCTCAGAGCCGGAAGAATCCGCAGGTCGACTACTCGCGCCCCATCGTCACCGAGCTGGCACGAGGATGGGCTTTCCGCTCGGCACACGCGGATATCGATCGCCGCACCGGCCCGTACCAGAATGGCTCGCAATTGGGATATGCATCCGTCCAGAGTGGCCACGGCGAGCCCGGCATCGTTGTGCAAGTGAACTTCCAGTTCGGTCGCGCCCGCTAGACGGACGTCGGTGATTCCGAAAAGCGCCAGCAAAAGAGAGAAAAGGAATCGGCCTCGGGAAAACATGCCCCGAGACTGGCCAGAATCTACTGGAAGAAAAATGGTGCTACGCGGACATCGTTCTGACAAATAGATTCCGGCAGAGATGACGAGCTAAGCGATTGCATGCAGGATGTTTCCGGAAATGAGATCTGCACCGGATTCGAGCTATTGATGGCCGGAGGATCTTAATAACATCATCCTGTCAACCTGATCGCGAAAAAGGCTTCCGGGTCTCACGATGTTGCTCTTTTCAGATCGTTCCTCGATGACGGGCAATCCGGAAGTTGAGAAAACCGGGGATCGCGGCGGGAGCTGCAATAACCGTGCCTGGCGAAACGGAAGCTGGCTCTGCCGGGAAGCAACCATGCCGCGAGATAGTTCGGCAGACTCGTCGAGACCATGAATGAGCGCTAAGGCGTTGCTTCTGGCTATTCAAAAAACCACATCGGATCGGTAGACCCGAATGCCTTGAAAAATTCCCCGAAGGGCGGAATACTCGGTAGCGGAGAGCGCGCTGGCTCCATTTTTCAGGCTGAACCAATACAACTTGAAGTACCCCGACATAAGCACAAACGAGGATTCATTAACTCCCCTTAGAAACGCGGCCGCGATTACGTCCGTCGGAACAAGCCGAACTCGATACCCTACACGTCAGTTCCAGCGGTAACTGTGATGAGTATCCCTGAAACTTCGAGGCGTCCGCGGACGTTATAAATCGAAGTAACCTCAGGACGGTATATGAGGGGAAACATTCGCAGCTTTGGCCGCAATCGCGCTAATCGCAGCGGCTCGGCGGTCGGCAAAAGAGAACACACCACGCATCGTGATCTCTGGTGGCGATCTTGCGGCGCCAGTCGAGATCACAGACTCGGCAGTTACAGCTCGTTTCAATGTTTGGGGATCGTTGAATATTGATAGGTAGGAAGGTGAGGTTAGGCCACCTCCCGATCTCCGGACCTACGAGGTCTCATTCGTAACTACACGTCGCCATCCTAGTACATACGTCGTTCGCTACGGAATAGATTCTTCCACCAATCTGGGATATGTCTATCTTCCGGGCAAAGCGGATGCTGGATATAGAGACAATGTCTGGTTGATTTACCGCGCGATCGAAGGCAGGTGGTTTCATGCTTCGAGCGAGTGGGACAAGCTCATAGCCCCCTGATTGCGAAGAGCCGAACTGCCCACTGAACGCGCCCCTTTGCCGTCTCGATCTAAGTTTTGATTCGATCGGTTGATCAGGAAATCTTCTTCACCGTGTATTCAGCCGTCTGGCCCGTTCCGGAGACTTCGACGCTGAACTTGATTTCGTCGCCTGAGACTTTGCCCTTGTAGTGCAACTCCAGATCGTTGCCCTGATAACCGGCATGGATAGTGAACGACAGAGTATCGCCCTCGATTTTGCCGTCCTTGATCTCCGATTTACCGAGCATGTCGCTGGTGGTCTCGCCGGTCAGTTTGTTGCCGTCGGCTTTGAAAACGAACGTGCGCTCCGAGGTTCCAGTAGGCGTTTCGACTTTTCCCTTCCAGGTGCCGTTTACGTCGGCCGCAATCGCGGCGAAGGCAAACATTGCCATTGCCGCCAACAACCATTTCATGTCTTCCTATCCGCCTCCCGATTCTGTCTACTCTATCCCATTAGCGGGAAGAAAATCCCACATCCGGCAGTGTGGAGAAGCCGCTTGCGCCGTTTTGTCAATCGCTTGTGATGGCGATAGAAATGCAGGCGACGATGCGGGAGGTTTCATGCTGCGTCACCTTCGGGATACCGTGCAACATCCCGTCTCGCTCGATTATTTTCAGGAAAGGCTCTCGGCCGGCTGGAAGCTGAAGGCCGTGGAATGGGAGAGAGAAGTCGAGGTTCCCACTGAAACGACGGCTCCGCCAGAACAAACGGCGCCGTATGGCTTGGAAATTGCACCCGACGCCCAGCGTCTGCGGCAGAATCCGCATGAAATCGGCGTGTTGATGACCATCCTCGAATTGATAGTGGTCGAAAAGGGCGTCTCTTATATTGCCGAAGAGCTGAACGTTCGAGGATTCAAAACCCGCGAGGGGACCCCGTGGACTTCGCCTGCGGTGTTCAACCTGCTGCCGCGGCTGATCGACCTGGGTCCGGATCTGCTGAAGAGCAACGATTGGCGGACCCGCCGAGGACAATTGCACAGTTCCCAGGCAGGTTAACTGGAAAAGCGCTTAATCACCCAGCGCTTCGCCTGCTGGTCGTACTCGAACGACACGCTGGCGTCGAATTCGGTCGGACTCGGCGCTCCCTGGCACCAGACAATGTGAGTTAAATCGATTTGAGTCGGATGGTTGTTCTGAGCCGGCAGACTCACCTGGTACTCGCAGCCTGGATTCTGTTTTTTTACGTGAGTCAGCCAGTTTTTGGCGTTGTTATCGTAATGCAATAATTCGCCGGCCAGTTGCGGCGTAAGCGCGGGTGTTGTCGGCTTCGGCGATCCGCATGACACGAGCAATGACAAGCAACCGCCACCAAGAATTTTCTTCATTCGCTCTTTCGTTACCTTCTACAACGTAGCAGGTGTTGCGTGCGGGATAGACAGGCGCGCCTATGTTGCCCGCTTACTTACGTGCGCGGTTCTTTAATTGTTTCCCGTCGCTATGCGGAGAGCGCTGGCAGCATGGGCAGCGAACGAATTCTTTTCCTGGTCGCACTATAAATTGCATTCGCAACGGCTGGGGCAATACCAACAATTGGAGTTTCCCCGGCGCCGGCCGAGGGCAGGTCCTTGCGATCGATAAGTATGACCTCGACTTTGGGTACATCGCTGAAGCGAGGCACACGGTATTTCGAAAGCAGCGGGTTGCGGATGCGCCCGGCGCCGAAATCGATGGCTTCGAACAACGCGCCGCCAATACCCATTACGACCGCGCCTTCTACTTGGTTTTTCAGGTGCTCCGGGTTGACGATCGCGCCGGATTCCCAGGCCGTGACCACACGCTCGATGTGAATATCGCGGCCGTTGCGCAAGGAAATCTCGGCGCAACAACCGGTGTACCCGCCTTTTTCTGTCCCACAAGCAAGGCCGAAGCCGCGCGTTGCGGACGACTTATGTTTAGGCCATTCGAAGCGGTCGGCGGCCGCCTGCAATACGGCAAGCAAGCGGTCGTTTTTCAGATTTTTGAGGCGGAATGCCAAAGGGTCCATTCCGGCTTTTGCGGCCAACTCGTCCATGTACGATTCCCGCGCGAAATTATTGGCAGTCGAGGCAAGGCCTCTATAGGAGCCCTCGCGCAGCGGCGACTCGATGCGATGAAACTGCTCCGTCTTGTCGGGCACATCGTAAGGCGTCTTGAGACCCGATGGGCCGGACAGAAAATTATGAAACTCCCAACTGCGCAGGGTTCCATCGCTCGCCATGGAGCTATTGATGCGGATCACTCCGGCCGGGCGGAAATACGCCCAGGTAAACTCCTCCTCGCGTGTCCAGATCAGCTTCACCGGTTTGCCGGCGCCTTTGGCGAGCTTGGCCGCTTCGATGGCGCATTCGCCGCTGTGCTTGCCGCCATATGCGGAACCGGTGTCCGGCATAATCACATGTACCTGCTGTTCGGATAACCCGAACGCACTCGCGGCTTCCGAGCGGACTCCAAAAGGCCGCTGCGTACCGGTCCACAGCGTCAGCTTTCCGTTCTTCCATTCAGCCAGAGCGGCACGCGGCTCGAGCGGTACATGCGCGATGTAGGAGACGGTGTAGGTAGCGTCGGGCCGACCGGAAGCATCTTTCGCCAGGTAGGAAAACAACTCACTCGTACCGACAGGGTTCGGCTGTTCCTCCCATTTCGCGTCGATGGCCGCCAGGGCTTTGCCGGCTTTGTGCTCGTCCGTGGCGGCGACTCCGATGAAATCGCCGTCGCGGATCACGGTGACGCCGGCCATCTTCGCGGCGCGCGACGTATCCGCTGAGACGAGCTTCGCTCCGAAACTTGGCGGCCGGAGTACGCGCCCGAATAACGTACCCGGAAGCTTCTGATCGGAGGCGTATTTATGCTTGCCGGTGACCAACTCGCTCGCGTTGACTTTCGGCAGGCTGGTTCCAGCCACATGCCAGGCGGTGGCGGGCGTCGTCAGGCCATCGCGGCCCATGACGCCGGCCCAGTCCAGCTTCGCCGCCAAGTCTCCGAAACCGATCTTTTTTGACCCAGCTTTGAGAACACAGCCGTTCTCCACGGTGAGACCGGCGGAATCGACATTCCAGATTTTTGCCGCTTGGCCGACGAGAGCTTCGCGCGCGGTCGCAGCCATTTTCCGCATGACCGGCGCCATGGTCGGCGTGGTACGGCTGCCGAACGTTCCAGCGTCCCAGGGGGTGAGAGCGGTATCGCCCATCACCAGCCGCACAGTTTCCGGTTTCGCGCGCAGCTCGTCGGCAACGGCTTGGGTGAGAGAAGTGCGGATATTCTGGCCAACTTCGACCTTGCCGGTGAAACCGGTGATCGAGCCGTCGCGCGCAATGTGCAGCCATGCGCCGACGTTCTCCGGCAATCGCACGCCTCCACCGCGGCGTCCCGATTCCTGTGCGTCCGCATCCCAAAGAATCAGCAATCCACCGCCGAGGGATTGCAGGAACGCACGGCGATTCAGTTCGAGTCCCTTCCACTCAGGCATGATGCAGCTCCTTGGCCTGGGCCGTCATAACACCGGCGGCCTTTTGGACGGCGGCGACAATCCGGTTATAGGTCCCACAGCGGCAGACATTGCCTTCGAGCTTGCGCTTGATCTCGGCCTCGGACGGTGCGGGAGTTGCGCGCAAAAGCGCTACACTCGCGACGATCATGGCGGGCGTGCAATAGCCACATTGCATGGCGTCGCAATCAATAAAGGCCTGCTGCACCGGATGCAGATGTTCGCCATCCGCCAGACCTTCTATGGTCGTGACTTCCTGTCCGGCTACCGAGCCGACAGACGTCTGGCACGAGTGCCGCGGCACACCGCCGACCAGGACAGTGCAGGCGCCGCATTGGCCTTCGCCGCAGCCGTATTTGACGCCGGTTAAATCGAGTTCGTTGCGCAGCACCCAGAGCAGGGGGCGCTCCGGATCGGTCTCCACGTTTCTGCGCACACCGTTTACGGATAGCTGCATACGTTTATTCTCCCAGAACTCGAGCGTCGGCGAACTAAGCCGGGCGAGGACGCCCGGCGGTCGCGGTAGGGACGGCCATTACTGACCGCCCCCCGCACAGACCCGTGCGGGCGCTGCTAACGCACACGGTTCTTGCCTCGGATGTTGGGATGTTTCGCGTCGAAGCGGAGATCAGGA
>JAICJH010000146.1 GCA_025928545.1 Bryobacteraceae bacterium
ACGCCCCGAGCCCGGTCTTCCGGCATAATGGCGGCGTACGCAGCCGCGGCACCTTCGAAGATGGATTCTTCCACTGCCAGATGCCCCTGATGGACAGCGGCGATCAATCCATCGTGGTCCTGCGAAGACGCAGTCACAACGTGCACATTGGCCTCGAGGCGGGCGCACGCCATGCCTTTCGGATTTCGGTAACCCGCCCGCCCGTCCAGCGTGAAATCCTGGGGGCAGATCTGCAGCACCTGCCGGTCTTCTTCCAGCCGAACGCGCGCGCCTAGCTCCACGGCGTAGCGGAGATCACCGGGCTCTATATCGCGCCGTCTTCCAAACTCGTAGAGGCCGCGACTGTTGATCCCAACCACTGAACCACCAAGGCCGATCACCGCCGATTCCGGTGATGCTTGCGCCCGCAACTCAGCTTCGTGCAGGGCGAACCGAATACTTTCCGTGAGCGCGGCCTGGTCGCTCAATCGGCCCCGGTTCCAGGCCTGCGACGGAGCTTCGCCATAACCCAGAAACCGCAACGCCTCGTCCTCGAGCGCGCAGATGACAACGCGTGTGCTGCTCGCGCCAAGATCCAGACCAACGGCCAGTTTCGCCTTACTCGCCACGTCTACCCTCCCCGCTCGCCGTAATCACGCCGTCCACTCGCAGGTCCAGCGTTGTTGCGTCCGGCCGCTTCGCCCGGATCTCGCCATAGTTGGCCAGAAAATTCTGCATTCTCTCCGCGTAGTTTTCGTCACCCAGCATCAGCTTTACAACCGTTCCCTCGACGTGCTCCGAAACCGTCAGGTTGTTCGGATCCGCAACGTCCACCTCCGACACGTCTTTCCCGAGCGGCCCGATCTCCTTCAACATCTCGAGCACTCGCCGCACGCGAGCGCGCCGGTTCTCGATGGGTTCCGTTTCGCCGATCCCCGTCAGCACCGGCAACGTGAATTTCGCCGCTACCTTCGGACGGAGAATGAAGCCTTCACTATCGATCAGCACGAACCGCGAAATACCGCCTCGCGTCGTGGGCCGGAGATGAAGAAACGCCACCGGCACACGCTCTTCCACATGGACCTTTACCGTTTTCGGCCAAATCTTCGAGACCGATGCAGCCTGAATCCAGTCGATCGCCAGTAATTGTGCGCGGCGTTCCTGTATCGGCACGAGATATAGGCTGCGGCCAAAGTCCTCCTTAAAAATGTTACGGATTTGGGAAGCTGACGCATAGTGGACTCCCTCCAAAATCAGGTTTGGGCTCTGCCCTGTGTATTCGTCTCCATCGCCGACCCGGAAGCGGTCGTCTTTGATCAGGAACTGTTCCGTGCTGTGCCACGCGTACAGCGTCGTTACCATCAGCAGAATTCCGGCCACGAGCCAGAGCGCGAACCGTCCCCAGCGTACGCTCCGGAGCATCCATTGGAGCCCGTCCTCAGCCATCAGGCGGCCTCCGCCCGTAGCCTTTGAAGAATTCTTTCCGCTGCGGTGGATACGTTTCCGGCACCGAGGGTGATGATCAGATCGCCGGGACCCGCGGCCTCCGTGATCGCCTCAATGCTTTCATCCATGCTCCCCAGGTAATGGGCGGATCGGTGGCCATAGGCCTGAAGTTTCTCCAGCAAGGCTTTGGCGCTTACGCCCGCAATCGCCTGCTCGGAGGCCGCATAGATGTCGAGCAGATACACCGCATCGGCTTGATGAAACGCTGTTCCGAACTCTTCAAGCAGATGTTTGGTACGCGAAAAGCGGTGCGGCTGGAAGAGAACCAGTATGCGGTGAAATGGTCCCAGCCGCGCTGCGGCTAAGGTCGCCTTCACTTCGGTCGGATGGTGGCCATAATCATCCACTACCGTGACTCCGTTTTCAACACCCCGCACGGAGAAGCGCCGGTCTACGCCCGAGAACGCTTCCAGTCCTTCGCGCAAATGGCGCGTGGAGACTTCGAGTTCCAGACCGACTCCGATCGCCGCCGTGGCATTCAGGACGTTGTGCAGCCCTGCGACGTTCAATCGGAACTGGCCCAGTTCGGCGCCGGCTTTTCGTACCGTGAACTCGCTCGAGTTCGCGGCCAGCGCAACGTTTTGAATTTCGAGATCCACCTGAGGGGAGCGCCCATAGGTGATGGTTCGCCTGCGGATGCTCGGGAAGATGGCCTGTATGTTGGCGTCTTCCATACAAAGCACGGCCGCGCCGTAAAACGGAACCTTGTTAACGAAATCCGAAAATGCCGATTGAATCTCTTCGAGCGAAGAGTAGTGGTCCAGATGTTCGCGGTCGATGTTCGTCACCACCGCGATGATCGGCGCCAGTTTCAGGAACGACCCGTCGCTTTCGTCCGATTCCACCACCAGCAGCGAGCTTTTGCCGACGCGCGCGTTCGAGCCCTGCAGCCCGGCGACACGCCCGCCCACAACCACGGTGGGATCCAGGTCCGCCGCATTCAGGATGGAGGCCACCATCGACGTTGTTGTCGTTTTCCCATGGCTGCCAGCGATCGCGATTCCGAACTTCAAACGCATGAGTTCGGCCAGCAGTTCGCCGCGCGGGATTACAGGGATCTGCAATCGGCGCGCTTCCAGAATCTCCGGGTTGTTCGCGTCCAGGGCCGATGTGACGACAATTGCCTTCGCGCCCGTGACATTCTGCCCGTCGTGCCCGACGTGGACTGTGGCACCCAGCGCGCTTAGACGGTCCGTAATGGGACTGAGTTTTACGTCCGACCCGGACACCTCATAACCGAGAGTGAGCAGAACTTCGGCGATCCCGCTCATTCCGATTCCCCCAATTCCGACGAAGTGTACGTGCTGGGGCTTAAAAAACATTACACAAAAGTATTGTTTCGGCTTTGAGAATCCGTGTCAATCGATGAAAACGGTGTTTCGCTGGTTCTACTGGATATTTCGTTTGTTCTTCCATCCCGATTCGCTCGAACGGTACCGAGCGGCTGATTCCAGGATATCGGCTGCGCGTGATGCGGCATCCGGCCTTGCAAACTTTCTGGCCTCTGCCCTCATGCGTTCCAGGGTGGCGGGCGCGTGCCGCAGTTTCTCTACTTCTTCAAACAATCGCTTGCCGTCCAGTTCGGAATCGAGAACCATGCTGGCAGCGCCTGCCTCTGCGAGCGCCTCGGCATTCCGCCGCTGGTGATCGTCGGCCGCAAACGGTAAAGGGACCAGCACCGAGGCCATGCCGCCCGCCGCAATCTCGTTCACGCTGCCCGCGCCGGCACGTGCGACGACGAGATCCGCCTCGGCGAACGCCTTCGGCATGTCTGGTATGAACGGAACAACTTCTCCCTCTAACTTGCTTCGCCGAAACTCTTCGCACAGCAGCTCGTGTTCGCGCGGCCCTGATTGGTGAATGATCCGGACGGCATCTCGCACGTTCCGAAACAGGCTCCAACTCTCCCGCGACGCACGGTTCAGAGTGCGTGCCCCAAGGCTGCCGCCCGTTATCAGAATGGTGAACCTGGTATGCGCCTCGCGTTGAATGCAGAAAAATTCCGATCTTATCGGCAAGCCCACCACCTCGGATCGGGAGTGGCTGAACCATCGCCGAGTGGATTCGAACCCCAGCAGGGCGCAATAAACAAATCGCCGGACCGCCCGGTTCGCGAGACCCGGGGTCGCATTCGGCTCGAGAATGACGAGCGGCACCCTTCGGAGGATCGCTGCCAGCATCACCGGTCCGGCCACATAGCCCCCGGTACTGAAAACCGCGTGAGGCCTGACGCTCCGGAGCGTACGCCACGCATCCAGAACACCCGCCGGAATCCGAATGGCGCTGCGAACGCGCGTGCGGAAATCCACGCGATTCAACGCACCGGTTCGAAC
>JAICJH010000014.1 GCA_025928545.1 Bryobacteraceae bacterium
GAACGGGTTAAGTTGGTTTATGTTCAGAGGGATGCGGGGATTCGCATTATTTTTTACTTTGTTGTGAATGGCTCATGGCGGGTCGCCACAACGGGGGATGAAAATCAGGTGTCGGTTTACTGAAACGGGGCGGCGACATGGCGGCGATCTTTTGCTATCAGGAAGATAGAACGATTCATTTTCGAAGGAACCACTTTCCGGATTCCCGGGAATCCGGATCTCGCCAAGATTAGGAAGGGCGTTTGTTTTTCTGTGGTTGCTAAGTGCCAGGCGCCGTGAGAGTGTTGGTGGTAGATCACTATGAAGCAAGGGATCGCACACAAACCGGGTCCGAAAAAGTCGCTGCGGCTTGCGGCGGCCGGGGTGGCTGCGCTTGCAGTGCCATTATTTTTCGGTCTGGCGAAAGCGCAGTCGCAGGCGGTGTTCGACGTCGCGTCGATCAAACTCAACACTACTGTGAACACGCCGGGGTGGACGCGGTTTGAGCCCGCGGGCGTCAATATCCAGCGGGCGGGCCTGCTCTCCGTGATTGCAACAGCCTATCGGATTCCCGCCGCGCTGATCTCGTGGGACGAACGCGCGGACGGGCGCATGCGGGAGGTACTGGCGGCAAGGTACGACATTGTGGCGAAGGCAGAGCACGAAGTCCCGAGGGATCAACTGTTGTCGATGCTGCAAGCGCTGATGGCCGACCGGTTCCGGCTGGCGCTGCACCGGGAGAGCAAGACGCAGCCAGTTTACAAGCTGGTGGTGGCAAAGAGCGGTCCGAAGCTGAAGTTGTCGCAGGGAACTCAGGCGCGGGACCCCGGGTGCGCGCCGCCGAAATGCATGGTATTCCGCGACACGAACATGTGGGATTTCGCGGCGGCTTTGGGGAGTCGAATGGGACGCCCGGTGGTGGATCTTACTGAGCTCAACGGAACGTACGATTTTACGTTGCGGCTGGACATTCTGGAAGGCCTGTCGGCCGACGATCCCGAGCTGAAAAATACGATCGGGAACTCGGATTGGTCTTCGTCCTCGATCTTCACCGATCTTGAGCGGCAACTCGGGCTGCGGCTGGTGTCGGACAAGGCGCCCGTAGAGGGCCTTGTGATTGATCACGTGGAACGGCCTTCGGCGAATTAAAGCACCGGAATTGCAGAATTTGATGACTCCCTGCCGGGTGCCGGGAGAATGCGGCTGTCGTCCTCTATTTGGCCTGGAGGGATTTCACGTATTCGGTGAGGTTGCGCGTGCGCAGAATGCTCACGCTGCTGTCGCGGTCAAGAGCTTTGAACACCGTGCCCCAGATCGGCATGTCGCGGGAACCGTGGGAGGCCAGGGTTTCGGCGCCCGTGATGTACTGGCTCACGCGATCCGCGGGAAACGTGCCGCCGTTCTTCGCGGCGAGCTGAGTGAGGTTGGCAGGAGCCTTTTTCATGGCATTGGCGGCGGGGCCGTCGCCTTTGCCCATCGCTCCGTGGCAAACGGCGCAGTATGTATCGAACATTTCCTTGCCTGAAGCCGCCGAAGTATGGGTTGCCGTGACCCTTTCGACCTTCGGCTGAGCCCGGGCGGTCAGAGCCATCATGCCCAACATCGCGACGGATGCGAGTGCAGTTCGTAATATCATGCGGATCTCCTTCAGGGCCGCAATGTGAGGCCCTGACCTTGTGCAGTTGCGCGACCTGGCCGAACCATCAGGAACATCGTGGGAAATCTATAAGATGGGAACGCTGGCGACAGCGCTATTTGGCGCAGTTGCGCGCTATGAGTACTTCATCAGCGCCATAAAACCCTGGTCCATATGGAATTGATGGTGGCAGTGGAACAGGCTGGGGCCGGGGTTCGCGGCGATCAGATCCACTTCGACCTCCTTCCAGCCTGGCACCATTACGACATCTTTGAGGACTCCGCCAGTCGGCTTGCCGCCGAACTTCGTGATTTCGAACCTGTGGCGGTGCAGATGAACGGGATGCGCCATGGAACTTTGGTTATCGAAGACGAGGCGGTAGCGCGCACCTTGTTTTACAACCAGCGGATCGGTGCGGGGCCAGGCTTTTCCGTTGATAGTCCAGCCATGATCGCCATGCGATTTGAACTGGAGCGGGACGGTAGCGTCGGGCGCTGTCGAGGACGGCGATGAAGTTCCGAACCGAGTGTAATCCCATTCTGCCGGAGGTGGGGGAACCCAGCGCGGGGCACCCTGGGCGGCGGCGTATTCGACCACAATACCGGCACCGGCGTTACGATACGCATCATTCGTTTCGCCCAGGATCCAGACGCCTGGGTTGTTCATTTCCACCATGCAATCGGCTCGTTCGCCGGGACCGAGTTCGACTGCCCGTACCAGGCCCGGACTGGGGACGGTGTTGCCGTCAAGCGCGATGACATTCATCGAATGGCCGGTCAACGCGAGGCTGTGCGTCATGGTGGCGGAGGCGTTGACAAGCCGGAAGAGAATGCGCTGGCCGGCTTTCACGCGAACTGGCTCGCCTGCTCCCAGCATCTTTCCGTTGATGGATTGATAGCGATAGACGATCTCGTCCTCGCTGAGCGAGGCTTCCCATTCGTGGATCATGAGCGGGATGTCCTGATCGTAGTTGCCCGGCTCCCCGGCGGCTTCGATGATCGCGAGTCCGAATTGACCGGAATAAGTGCCGCGCTGATAATTGTGGCTGCCCATTAGATGCGAGTGGTACCAGCGTGTTCCGGCGGGATTTACGGTGAACGAGTAGCGCTGCGTCGCGCGGGCGCCGATCATCGGAGTGCCTTCCTCCATTGCTCCGTCAACTACGGACGGGATGTGGAAGCCATGCCAGTGGACGAGTTCGGGTTCCGAGGTGTCATTGGCGACATCTATGGTTACGCGCTGGTTTTCCTTCCAGCGAAAAACCGGGCCCGGCACCTGACCGTTATAGGCGAGGGTTTTGATTGTGCGCTTCCTGCCTATATCGAGAGTGATGGGCGCGATGCGAAGGTTAACGATATCGGCGGACGGTTCCTGTGCGCTCGCTGCCGTGAGGGTGGCGCTTGCGGCAAGGAACTCGCGGCGGGTCATTTTGTTTCGAGGTTGGTGAGGACTTCGTTGAGGCTGCCCTGGCGGTAGCCTTCCAGATCGAGAGCTACGTATTTGTAGCCGAGCTTCTTAAAGATCTTAGTCAGTCGATCTGCCATGTCGAGACTCATGGCTCGCGGCAGTTCATCTCTGGCGATTTCGATGCGGACCATTTCGCCATGGAACCTGGTGCGGAACTGGCGGAAGCCGAGCGCTTTCATTTCCTCTTCGCCGAGTTCGACTTGTTTTACGTTCTGGATTGTTACCGGAGTGCCGTAGGGGATGCGGGAACTCAAGCAAGCGGCAGCGGGACGGTCCCAGGTGGAGAGTCCGGCGGCTTTCGAGAGTTCGCGGATTTCGGCTTTGGTGAGGCCCGCATCCACCAACGGGGCCTGTACTTCGTGAAGTTTCGCAGCTCGCTGGCCGGGCCGGTAGTCGCCAAGATCGTCTTTGTTGACTCCGTAGATTATGTGGCTGATGCCTCGGTCGCGGGCTACACGTTCCAGCACGGCGAAGAGTTCGTCCTTACAGTGGAAGCAGCGATCGGGACCGTTCTTTGCGTAGTCGGGGTTCTCGAATTCGCTGGTGAGAACGTATTCGTGGCGAATGCCGAATTGCTGCGCGAAGGCTTCGGCATCGCGTTTGTGGGATTCGGGAATGGAGGCGGAGTCGGCCGTGATGGCTATGGCGTCATCGCCCAGCGCCTGCTTTGCAGCCCAGGCCAGGTAGGCTGAATCCGCTCCGCCGGAGTAGGCCACGATGACGCGGCCCATCCGGCGAAGAGCTTCGAGCAGTTGAACCTGTTTGGCCTGCATAGGCTACTGGACCGTTACGTTGCCGTCGCCTTCTTTGTCTTCGGATTCGGGGATGAGGCAGGCCGCGGCTACGGCGTCCGGCTCTTCCATGCGAACCAGGCGCACGCCCTGTGTGGAGCGGCCGGCCTGACGGATTTCGCCGGAATCGATGCGGATCATCTTGCCTTCTTTCGTTACGATCATCAATTCCGAATCCTCTTTGACCGAGAGGATACCGACCACTTTGCCCGTCTTGTTGGTGGTCTTCATATTGATGACGCCCTTGACGCCACGGTTGGTGAGACGGTAGTCCTTCACCTTGGTGCGCTTGCCGTAGCCGTGCTCGGAGATGGAGAGCACCAGGCCGTCTTCGACAATGACTTCGGCGCCGACGATGAAGTCGCCGGCAGCGAGATCCATGCCACGGACTCCGCGCGCGGGACGACCCATGGCGCGGACTTTGTCTTCGGTGAAACGAATCGCCTGGCCATCGTGCGAGCCGAGGAAGATGAAATCCTTGCCGGAGGTGAGGCGGGCGGCGATGAGTTCATCGCCGTCATCGACACCGAGCGCGATGATGCCGCGCGACATGGGATTGTCGAACTCGGTCAGTTCGCATTTCTTGATGACGCCGAGACGGGTGACCATGACAATGAACTGGTCGGGCACGAACGTCTTCACCGGAAGGAAGGCCTTCACGGTTTCATCGGGCTGGAGGTTGATCAGATTGCTGATGTGCTTGCCCTTGCCGACTGTGCCGGCATCGGGGATTTCGTAAATTTTGAGCCAGTAGACGCGGCCCTTATTGGTGAAAATCAGCAGATAGGCGTGGGTGGAGGCGACGAGGAAGTACTCGACGAAATCCTCATTGCGGGTGCCCATGCCGATGCGACCTTTGCCGCCGCGGGTCTGGCGACGGTAAGTATCGACGGCCGTGCGCTTGAGATAGCCGCCGTGGGTAACCGTCACCGCGACATCTTCAACCTGCACGAGATCTTCGAGATTTATCTCGCCCGTGTCTTCAATAATCTGGGTGCGGCGCTCATCGCCGAATTCCTTCTGGACTTCCTTGAGTTCCTTAATGATGACTTCGCGGAGCACTTTTTCGGAGCCGAGAATTTCCAGGTACTCGGAAATGCGGCGCTGAATATCGGCCAGTTCGTTGGCGATCTTTTCCTGCTCCATGCCGGTGAGGCGCTGCAACTGGAGTTCGATGATGGCCTGGGCCTGGCGCTCGCTCAACTGGCGCAGGGGCTCGGTAGCGCCGGCAGCCATCAGATAAACACCGTTGAACTTGAAACGGGTGGAGGCTTCGATCAGCGATTCGCGGGCTTCCTTCGGAGATTTGGAGGCGCGGATCAGACGGATCACTTCGTCGATGTTATCGAGGGCCAGACGGAAGCCGAGCAAAATGTGCTCGCGTTCGCGGGCTTTGCGTAATTCGTAATCGGTACGGCGACGCACGACATCGGCACGATGCTCGATGAAGTACTTAAGGGTCTGGATGAGGCCGAGTTCGCGCGGCTGGCCGTTAACGATCGAGAGGTTGATGATCCCGAAGCTGATCTGGAGCTGGGTGTTCTTGTAGAGGTTGTTGAGAATGACTTCGGCCTGTTCGCCGCGCTTCAGTTCATAAACGATGCGCATGCCGTCGCGATCGCTCTCATCGCGAATTTCCGAAATGCCTTCGATTTTCTTGTCGTTAACGAGGCTGGCGGTGGTTTCGATGAGACGCGATTTGTTGACCTGATACGGGATTTCAGTGACGACGATCTGCTCGCGATCGCCTTTGCCCATCTTTTCGGTGAAGGCCTTGGCGCGGATTTTGAGAGAGCCGCGTCCTTTTGTATAGGCGTCGATAATTCCCTGGCGGCCGAGGATGAAGGCGCCGGTGGGGAAATCGGGACCCTGCACGATTTCGAGAATCTTGGGCAGCTGCGTTTCCGGGTGGCGGACGAGAAGGATGGTGGCTTCGATGATTTCCGTCAGATTGTGAGGCGGAATTCGCGTGGCCATGCCGACCGCGATGCCTTCCGACCCGTTGACGAGCAGGTTGGGAACGCGGGTGGGCAGAACGTCGGGCTCGACTTCGCTTTCGTCGTAATTCGGACGGAAGTCGACGGTTTCCTTATCGATATCTTCGAGGAGCGCGCCGGCGATTTTGGAGAGGCGTGCTTCGGTGTATCGCATGGCGGCGGGGGGATCGCCATCGACGGAGCCGAAGTTACCCTGGCCATCGACGAGCGGATAGCGCATGGAAAAAGACTGCGCCATGCGGACCAATGAGTCGTAAACGGGGGCATCGCCGTGCGGGTGGAACTTACCGAGGACTTCACCGACGATCTTGGCGCACTTACGGGTAGGGCGGCTGGAAGTAAGGCCCATCTCGCTCATGCCATAAAGGATGCGGCGATGAACGGGCTTGAGACCATCGCGAACATCGGGGAGGGCGCGGCCTACGATCACGCTCATGGCGTAATCGAGATAGGAACGCTTCATCTCGTCTTCGATGTTGACGGGGACCATGCTGCCACCGCCGGGGTTGGCGGCTTTGCGTTGGTCGCCCGGAGGCGTGGGCGGAGGTAGAGGTTTGTCCTGATCGGCCATGATTTTTTGGGTTTAAGTCTTATTTTAGCAGGAACTTAGGCGATATGGAAGGATTCCGCCTGCCTTGTTTGGGACGAGAGAATTGCCCGCCGATGCAGGGCGATTGACGCGCTTCGGGAAAGGGCTGTCAGGGCGTTCGGGAATCCGGGCGCCCGGCGGGAGATTGGGCGGCTAAGGCCTTTGTTTGTAACCGCCGCACCATTTCAACCGCGAGCGCGAAGATCCCCAGCTCGGCCAAGGGAGGGATGGACGTCCAGAAATAGATGGTGGGAGGGGAGTCCGTCGTCCAGCCGTTATGGAGGCGGCTGTAGTTGGCGAGGAACAGCTCGGGCAATTGGTAGACGAGCGCGAAGCAGATCGCGGTGGCGGCGGCGAGCAGCCAATACCCGCGCCGGATCGCCACGATCAAGAGCATGGCAACGCCAGGGTATTGCATCAGTTGGTAATGCGTCCAGCACACGGGGGCTGCCGCCAGGCTTAACGAGACCAGACCGGCCATGGCAAACGGGATCTGATCATCGCTCAAGCGGCCACCGGAAACGCCAGCGGAGACAAGTGCAAGTGCGAGAACTCCCAGGGCGATAACGCTGACGGCGGCAGCGACCGAGATCCATTCGAGTCGAGCGCCCAGATGAAGAGTAGCGGCGACATTTCCAAATTCCCAGTCAGGCGGAAAGGGTGCGCCGCGCGTGATCGGGGTCAGAAGGCGAAGGACGAGTGATGGAACCGACCAGCTGAACATGGAGGGAGTGCCCATCCAGTAGGTGGCGCTCACCGGTGCTTTGGCTCCGGAGAAAAATCCCCAGATGGCAAGCCAGGGAAGCGCTACTCCGGCCACGCCGACCCAGGTGGCGGCAGCAAATGCGCGCCAACGGCGAGCGAGCAGCAGAGGCAGCGCGACAATTCCGGGAAAATACTTGAGGGCAAAACCGAGGCCGGCGGCAAGTCCCTGTAAGCGCCCGCGTTGCGTATATGCAGTTACGAGGACGAGCACCAGGAGAGCGCTGAGCTGCCCCTGACGGAGCGTTTCATTGGCTGCGCCGCCAAAGGCCCACACGCAGGCGATGCAGCAGAGCGCGACGCGGCCTCTGCCCATGGCTCGCCACAACAGCGCTGCGCCGCCGAGAAGGAAGAGATGCGAAAGCACAAACCAGGTCCAGCGGGCGGTTACGTAGTCTAAGAGGGCGAAGGGCGCCATTAAGAAAGGCAGCAGCGGAGGGTAGAAGAGCGCCGGATCGCTATACGGACTTCTGCCGTGCAGGATTTCCGTCCCTGCCTGAAAATACGCCGAGGAATCGCTGAGGCGCGGGATGGAGGGGAGGGGGCGAATGATATTTGTGCGGACGTAGGTCCACGCGCAGAAAGCTACAAGCAGCGCGCAGACGATGTTCCGGAGCCATGCCGGCGGGGTTTTCACGAAGGGTCGGGCGGCGCGAGTCCGCTGTTCCAGTGTAACTGAGCGGAGCGGCGGGAACGCGGCTACATGAGGCGTTTGATATAGATATCGCCCGGCACGCGCGATTTAATGGCGCGCTTGCGCAGCGTCTGCGCCTGTTCTTCGGAAAGGTTACGCCCAAGCAGCAGAAGATAAGTGGTTCTCTCGCCTGGCGACTCGAAGATGCCGATCGGGAAATTGGGCCACCGCTTCGCCAGCTCGCGAATTCGTTTCTCGGCGAGCTCGCGCGAGCGATAGGCGCCCACAATCACAGCCCATCCGGATGCTTTTCTTTCGCTGGGCCGGGCAGGCGTCTGGACGCGCGGGGCAGGAGTGATTTGCGGTGGAGGGACGGTCGGCGATTGCCTGGGCTCGGGTCTCGTGGGCGCAACTGTGGCGGGATCGGCTGTCGCGGGATCAAAGGCCGGGGGAAGTTGATCCCGTTGCGCGACCGCGGCGACGCGATCCGCAACCGGCGGTGAACCGTTGTTGCGCAGCACCGCCACCAGAATCACAATGAGGACCAGCGCGGCCAGCCCGGCGTAAATCCATTTCGACACTCCTGGCCTGGAGACGGCGGGGGCCTCATTCTCCTCTTCCGGCTGCGGGATGTCGTCTTCCACCCGCGATCCCTGCGATGGAACAACGACAGGTGCGTTCAGGCAGTCTTTCACTTGTTCGACTGTCCATCTCGTCTCGCGGTCCGGATCGAGACAGTGCCGCGCGATATCGGCCAGAGGCTGCGGTATCCCCCCGAAGTCGTGAAATTCCCAGGGTCTGTCCGGGTTGGGAATCTTCCGGGTGAGCGCCTGAACAATGACGGCTCCCAGGGCGCGCATATCTTCAGCCGCCAGGGTCTTCATATTGTTCATGCCGCTGACGACACAGTCGGTCGAGAGCTTCAGCTGATCGTTCACGGCCAGCACATTCGAAGGTCTGAGACGAGAATGCGCGTAACCGTTGCGATGCAGCCAGGCGAGCGCATCGAGTGTGGGCGCCAGCATCTCGCGCGTTTCGCCGACGGTAAGAGCGCGCTCGGCCAGAACCGACTGCAGCGATTCCTCAGCCCGCTCCATCACCACATAGAGAACCGGAACGCCGTTCAGCGTGGACGCGCCCGCGCCGTAAATCCGGAGCAAATTCGGATGCTCGAGTTGCGCGACTCTGCGCAGCCGCTCTTCCAGAATTTCAGCCTCGGCGGGTTCAACCTCCCAAATCCGGATTACCGCCGGGACCGCATCTGCACCTTCGCCGAATTCCGTTTCGTAGATCGTACCCCGGACTGAGCGCGCGATTAATGCGCCCAGCGGGTAAATGCCATCCACCAACTCCTGATTCCCGGCGAGGTATTCATTCGGCATTCCTTGCCTCCGCGGCGGGTTCAGAGTTAGTTACGATCTCCACTTTGCCTTTGAAGACAGCACCTTCTTCAATCACGATGCCGCGCGTCTTCACATCGCCGGTCAACCGTCCCGAGGAGCGAATGGAGGTTTTTTCGGATGACTCGACGTTGCCGGTCAGGGTTCCGCTGATATCCACTTCGCGCGCGCGCGCATTCGCAACAACTTTCCCTTCGGGCCCGATGGTCAGCCGACAGTTTGAGATATTGAGGTCACCTTCCAACTCGCCGTTGAGAAATACGTCTTCTTCGCTGTCAAGGCGGCCTTTGATGACCATACCTTTTCCGATCACCACGTGCGCGTCCGCGCCGGAATTGTGTTTTGCCGATTGGAACACTTATTAGACCTTTCTTCCGCTGGATTGTGTGACTGCAAAACCGGCTGCATCCAGGATGCCCGGTGGTGGCGACAATGACCGAGCCATCGGAAAAATATTCCCGAACCTGGAGATGATTTGAAGTGGTGAGCAGTTTCTGTACCATTGGTAACGAGATACAGAACGGCGTTCGCGAGGGCGCGTCGCGTTTTACCGCGGCGGACTGGCGTGACGTCGATACAGTTCTGCGAGCCGCGATGTTTCGTCGGCAGGCCGCACCTTCTGCCGCTCGAGCCAGTCTTGCCAGCCATCTTCAATTTTTGCTCCGGCTGCGAGCAGGGTTTCGATGACCGGAATGAAGCGCGCGCCGGAATCGCCGTGTTCATAGCACCATTCCGCCTGGCCGAGGGCTGTGCCGCCATACTGATTCCGTGCTTCGAGCCGAGCGCCGCGCTTCAAAAGCAGCTGGATCATGGAGAGATTACCCGCGATCACTGCCCAATGCAGCGCAGTCTGATTCGTGCCGCCCTGGCCGGACAGATCGGCGCCGCGATTGAGGAGAAATTCCACAACGTCCGGATAGCCGTAGGCGCACGCCCACAGAAAACCTCTTTGTAATTGGGCGCTGGTGGCGGACGATAGACCGGAGATGACGGCGGCCAGGTCTCCGGTGCCGGCCGCAGTTTCGACATTGAGCTGTGCACCGCGGGAGCCGAGAAACTTCGCGGCCCTACCCTGCCCATTCCACAGGCAAGCCTCGACTGCATTGTGCCCGTTGCCTCCGGCGCCGGCTGTATCACTGGCTGCGCCGTGGTCGAGCAGAAACTGGAGGAGCGGTTCCTGCACGCCGGCGCGTTGCGGGTGGACGCTGGTTGCCGTCAGGGCGAGGACAGTGCATCGGCCCCCGTAGGCGTTCATTTCCGCATGGACGTCCGCACCGGAATCGAGCAGGAATGCGGCGATTTCAACGATGTTCTTCGGGCTCTTCTGGCGGTAGTCTTCAACCCCATTGGCCGCGACGTAGTGCAGCAGCGTGGCGTGATGAGTTCGCATGGAGCGCGCGGCAACGAGCTGCGGATTCTGCTGGATTCGATGCCGCAAAGTTTGCATGTCTCCGGAAACGATTGCATCGGCAGCGACTTCGAAGGCAGCCTCGGGAGAATCGCCATTGCTGAGGGCTTTGATCTGTTTTTCGAAGACGGGCCAGCTTTCGAAACCGTGCATGGCGGCGATGAAGAGCTGTGCGTCGGCCAGGGTCGGCGTGGATGCCAGCAGCAGATCTTTGGCCTGCGCCTCATACAGTTCGAGGGCTGGGCATGGAGGGAGCGGCCGAACCTGCATAAATGTGCTTACTGTCCCAGCTTCCTCAACTTGCCTTTAGGTCCATACGAGGCGACGCAAATCATCCGGGGGGAGTTGCAGATCGGCGGCGAATTCGCAGGCGAGGTTCCAGCAGCGCAGCTTGATAGCCTCCGCTGCGCTGGCGATCGCAAAGCCAAATCGTACCAGGGGATCTACTTCCTGGATTCTCGCCAATTGCACTGCCAGTCTTTCGATCAGCAGCGTATCGGTAATAGCGCAGGAAGAATGGATCCGGGTCAATTCCTCAACGATCAACGCGAACATTTCACGAACCGGTCCGGTAACGTGCGCCGGAATCTGAACGATTCCTGTTTCAGAGGAAGGGTCGTAATCGTTTCCCATTTTACTCACCTCCACGGGCTCCGGGGGCGAGCTCGGATGCCCCCGCAGATGCACGGAAGAGGCCGAATCATGCAAACAGGAAACTTACCGGCGGACGATTCCCCGCCCTGCCGCCGCCGTCTACACAGGCATTGCTTAACGCCTCTCATCGCGCTTATGCCAATCCTCTTTGTATAAATCAAAATGCACGTTCTCGCGGGGATGCTCCGCGACGAAATCTTCATTCAGAATCACTCCGAGCCCCGGCCCTTCCGGCAAGCTGAAGTAACCGTCCACCACTTCGGGGTACTGGACCACCGCGCCTTTCACCCAGGCATCGGCAAAATCGTTGAAGTGTTCCTGAATCTTGAAATTCGGAATCCCCGCCGCAAGATGCAGATTCGCCGCGGTGGCCACCGGTCCGCAAACATTGTGGGGGGCCATCAGCATGTAATACGATTCCGCCCATGCAGCTAACCTGCGCGCCTCGGAAATTCCCCCGAAGTGCGAAAGATCGATCTGGACGATGTCGCAGCACTGCAGTTCGAAGAGCTCGCGGCATTCCACTTTTGTATGAATCCGCTCGCCGGTCGCAATCGGGGTGTGGGTCACGGCGTCGGCGACTTTCTTCAACGCAGCCAGATTCTCCGGCGGGACCGGCTCCTCGAACCAACCCGGCCGGAAGGGCGCCAGATCGTTGGCAATCCCGATGGCCACGGCCGGATTGAACCTGCCATGCATTTCAACGAAGATATCGAAATCCGGACCCACGGCATCCCGCACCGCTTCCACCAGCGAGATCGAACGCATGCGCTCTTTGCGGTCCAGTTCATAGAACCCGGCGCCGAACGGATCGAGCTTGGCGGCCTCGTATCCGCGCGCCACCACACGTTTCGCGGCTTTGGCGAATTCCTCCGGGGTGCGCTCCACCGTATACCAGCCATTCGCGTAGGCTTTGATTTTCTGCCGGACCGCGCCGCCCATCAACCGGTAGACCGGCTGGTTCAGCGCTTTGCCGACAATGTCCCAGCAGGCCATTTCGATGAGAGAAATTCCGCTCATCGCCACTTCGCCCGCGCGGCTGTAGTCGTTGCGCCGCATCGTGTCCACAATGAGATCGCGGTCGAAGGGATCTTTTCCGATTACGTGGCGCGGTGCGGCTTCGGAGAGATAGCCAAGCAGCGCGTCGGTGTTATTGATCATGCGGACTTCGCCCACGCCGCTTAACCCCTCGTCGGTATCGACGATAACGAAGGTCAGATTGCGCCAGGGGGTGCCCATTACCAGGGGCCGAACTCGAGTGATTTTCATGTGTCCTTCCAGCGTACATCCGGAAGGTTCGGCCAGACAGGAATCGCTCAGGCGAAGAGGGACATCGTCACGATCAAGGGGCGTGAAAACAATGGCCTATCGGCGTGCATCGGCGTGAATCGGCGGCTATTTGTCGCGGTTCGGTGAGCGGTGCTGGATCGCCACTTGTTTTCGACGGTTTTGCAGGAGGCACATCGCGGCGAGACCTGCGCCCAGCAGGATCAGTGTGCCAGGTTCCGGAGCCGCGAGATTGTAACCAACCGCATCGAGCATATTGATCTCCGCGTTCCCGTCGGTGGTGATATCGAAGCTCCCGCCCGGGCAGCCGGTCGCATCCTGAACATGCGAACACGTGGTTGCAAAGTCCGCGTAATCGCTACCGTTGGAAATGGTGTTGAAAGCAGGTCCGCCGGTAACGCCCCCGTCATAGGAGAAATACGCTCCTGCCGGCGCCGACACAAGTCCGATATAGGCATTATTCAGTGCAAGGCTTCCGACGGCGTTATAACGAAACAGGTCGCTTGCCGACGGAGTGCCCGTGCCGGCCGGCGCTCCTGTACCGGGATCGCATGGATCGCTCAGCGTGGAACTCTGTGTACTCATGCACGACGTCGTTCCCAGAATCTCGTCGGTTTCGTGTTCCACGATGCTGTAGTAGTCGTAGGCATTGGCAGCCTGAGAACCACCGAGTTGGCGATAGTAAAGCGATTGCCCGGTTTCACTTGCCAGGTTTGCCGGCGTGGTAATAATGATGACGCCGTTGTAACAACCGGAACTCACCCCGATCGTGCAGGGAGTCAGACCGGAAGTATACCCCGCCACGTTGGTGTAACCCATCGCGGCCAGAAGCGCGCTCGCCGCCACGACGTTATCCGAACCATAAACCGCGTCATCGAAACTGTGGAGCGAGGCCAGTGCGCTGGTATCGAGAGAACTTCCACTCCCCGTACCGGTCAGGACACTTAAATAGTCGCTGTAAGAGATGTAGTTTCTCGCTGTTGCGCTTCCGCCGAGCCCTATAATGCCCTGTTCGATATAGATGTTGGCATTTACGTTATTGAATGTGCCGTTATAGAGGTTTGCAATCGTGCCGTTCAGATAAGCGCAGGTCCCGGCCGCTGTCGCATCCACGCTGGAATCGCACGTATATGTGAGGCCCGAGGCACTGGCGCGCCCGGTGAGGCAAGATGCGGCCAATACGACCGCGACAGCTGTCCCGCAGAATTTTCCGAATGTCATGCACTCTCCTGCCGATCTTTTTGCCGGAAATATTCCGGTCATGTGCCGATAATGTTCGCCGGCAAGTCGGGTCAGACTATGATAGCGCGAGCAGGCCGAATCCCGCGGGGCCGTGACCGAAATGACGCCGCAGAGTCACTGCCTTACTACGCATGCAAGCCAGTACTTCACGCTGGAATTCCGGCTCAAGCCATTCCTCCCACCCGTGCCGCGCGCAAATTGCGGCTGCCACCGAACGGGTGGTGGCGCCGGACGGCTTTTCGGATCGCACATGGAACGGATCGGCAATCACCGGGCCGTTGGAAAAGGCTGCCGCTTTGTCGACCAGTATCTCGGGATCGCAGGGCAGAATCGGCGCCAGGGTGGCCGAGGTTTCGATTCCGACGTCGGAGAGAGACCGCAGGGTGCGCCAGCGTTCTTCGATCGACACGCAATGCGGTTCGAAAATTCTGCGCACGTCGTCGCGGTTCGTCGTCACCGAGAAGCTGACGCGAAGCCTGGTGCGGGCTTTGAGCGCGATGAGCAAATCGAGATCGCGAAGAATCAGCGGTCCGCGGGTCTGAATTACAAAGACTTTCGGCGGCGCGGCAATCACCGCTTCCAGGATGGCTGGCATCAGTCGCCGGGTGGCCTCGGCCGGTTGATAAGGATCGGTCAGAGGAGAGCAGTAGATCACCTGATCCGGCTTCAGGGCGCGGCGCAGGAGTTGGGCGGCATTCGTCTTGAAGGTAGTGAACGCGCCCCAGTGCTCCCAGTCTTCCTTTCGAAGTCCTCCATGTACTCGCATGGTGGGAACGTAACAGTAGGAGCAGCCGAAAGTGCAGTTACGGGCGGGAGTCAGCGAGTGGGTGAAGCCTGCCTGGGCGAGAAAGCCGGAGACCGGGCTCAGAATGGACTTCGCATCGGCCTCGTAAATCTGGAACGGCATTCAGGACCATGGCAAACAGGTCCGCCTCAATTGTATCCGGAATCCAGCGGCCAGGCAGGTTGCTGAAAAAGACCAATGGGCACCGCTTCCTCGCGGTCGCGGCTCGGTAAGTTGTCGCTATTGCGTAAGCGCATTTCTGAGCCGCGCCGTTTTCCGGGTTTTTCAGCAACCTGCCAGTTACTCACCCGACTGGTGCATGAGATCGAGCGCAGTGGAAATAATTTTTCCTTCGGCACATCCGGGCTTCAGCCGTGAACCGATCACCTGGAAGCTCAGATGGCTGTACGCATCGTCGGAATAGATATACCCGGAGTTCGCACTGCCGTTGGCCAGCGTCACGACCATTGTTTTGTTTGCAGGCGCGGCTTGCTTCAGTTTGAGACCAATCTGGCTATATACCTCGCCATTCACCGTCACAAAATTGAT
Organism: Bryobacteraceae bacterium; assembly: GCA_025928545.1. Lineage (GTDB taxonomy): Bacteria > Acidobacteriota > Terriglobia > Bryobacterales > Bryobacteraceae > BOG-234. The sequence continues at coordinate 15,180 of JAICJH010000014.1, forward strand.
ATCGCCGATCCGGAGCAACCCGACCTTGAGATTGACATCGGCTCCTTCTTTATAACCGGGAAAAACATTCTCGCGCGCCGGATTCGCGGCGTCCAGACGTTCCCTGCCCGGACAGGTAAAACGTTCCTGCCGAGCCCAGATGGCCGCGGTATCCACGGGTTGAATCTCCTCCCGCATTAGCCGCACCGCGGTCGAGCCGACCATCTGGCCGAGCATGGTCACGTAATCGCCGGTGCGGGCGATCGATTTCTTGTAGGCTTCAAGATTCGCGGCCGGTATCGCCTGGCGGGTGGACGCGGCGGCGGCAGCATTGAAACCCTGTGCGGTGCTGTTGACCAGAGGCGGAGCCGGCGGGTCCACTGTCTGGGGCGCCTGGTGCTGTCCTTCGGTCAGGTACTGTCGCGACCGCAACATGTTTTGAGGAATAAATGCCAACCGCGGGTTCTGATCTCCGGACGTTCCCTGACTGAATACTGCGACCGTCCTGTTATCGAAAAGTTCTTCCACATAACGCGCTGCTTCGCCGGGAAAGTCCGCGCTGATCACGCCGCTGAGGTAGAAGTTGATCGGGTGCATGGCGTAATTGATGTACACGCCGATCGGCACCCGGTCCTGGCCGACCAGTTCCACCACGGACAAACTCTTGTCCGACGAGCCTTGTGGGTTGGGTTCCTGACGCCATTCCAGCTTGCTGTTAAAAAGATCCCGGTTTACATTCAGGTCCAGGGTCGTTCTGCCGAAGCCGATGCTGGCCGGCGCCAGCTTTGCTTTTGCCATGTCCACCGCCGATACGATTGCCGCCGTAACCGTCGGGCCGTCGGGAAAGCCGGCGCCCAGCCCACCAGTGCTGGCGCTGTGTGAGTGCGTGGAGGAAATAACGTAGTTCTCGGGGGCGCATTTAGTGGACGTCGAAGATTTGACGATGGCAGGGTCCACCACGTTGTCCCGGGCGCCACCGCTGTCCACGTTGACAAGCACCGCGCAGGCCGGCCCATTTTCGATCAGGATGGCGCGCACATATAAATGGTCGCGGATGGAGTCCGTCGGTATCGGCAGCTGACTCGGCGCGGGGGTGATGTCCACTTTCGCGGCGCCGGCGCGCAGCCGGGGCGGCGTCGAGGCTTGTCCGAATGACAAAGCGGGAATCGCCAGGAATAGAATTCCGGGAACGTGGAGCGCGAAATTGAATTTCATGAAGGTAGCCCAGGGGAAGGCTAGCACCAATTCAGGTCTTTTGGATGGATGCTTCGGCTCTTGCTGCCGTCAGACCGGCGCTTGCGGACTATTTCGTTCCGTATCAAGCTTTTCTTTTCAACGTGTTAGGTTCCGCCTGACTCGAAATCGCTCTGCGTGTTAACATGGGCGCGATGCGTCTTCCAACTGCTGATCCGCAGGGAGCATCGAACCTGAATCCTGCGCTGGATGGTGCGTCGATACGACTTCAACTCGAAAGAGTTCTCGCCAGCGATCTCTTCCAGCACAGCAGGCGATACCCCGCCCTCCTGCGCTATGTCGTTGAACATGCCGTCAACGGAACCACGGATGAACTGAAAGAGCGCACGCTGGGCGTAATCGTTTTCAAGCGGTCGCCGGAGTACGATACCAGTGCGGATCCTGTTGTCCGAACCACTGCCTCCGAAGTCAGGAAGCGCCTGGAGACCTACTATTCCGAGCCTGCGCACGCGGAGGAACTCCGCATCGCGCTACCCGTCGGAACTTACATCCCCGAGTTTCGGCCCGCGCCCGAACTGATCGCCGCCCCGCCACCGCCGCCGGCGATAGCGCAATCCCGCGCCTTCACAGGCTTCAGGGACTGGCGCATTTGGGCAATTGCAGTGTTGCTCCTGATCACTGCCGATGTCGGCGTGGCCCTCAGAATGGGCACACAGGCGAACGCGCTTCATCAGTTCTGGGACCCCGTTTTCAAAACGCCGACGCCCGTGCTCATGGTCTTCGAAACCCTGATGGCGATTCCAAAGCCGTCCCTCACCCAATCTGCCGCTCAGGTGCAGGAGGTGATGGATCCGAATCTTTTCCTGATCGTGAATGAAGGCAACTCCCGAATCGCTGCGTACTTCAGCGCAAATGGAAAAGCGGTGGAGTATGAGCTGGCCAGAAATGTCACAGTTGCGAAAATGCGCACGCGCCCGTTTATTCTGAAAGGCGCCTTCAATAACCCGCTTACCTGGCAGGCCGTCGCCTCCTTCCGTTATGCCCTGAATCTGGATCGGGCCGCCCTTGTCCGGCAAATCGTCGACCGCGACAATCCGAGTCGACATTGGGATGCCCCGATGACGGATCTGAAAAAAGACTATGCGCTCATCGCCCGGGCGCCGGAACCGCGGACCGGACAAACAATGATCGTGATCGCCGGCCTTGGCGAAAGGGGCGGGGCTGCGGCAACCGAATTCCTGACGAACCCGAAGTACATGGAACGCTTCGCGGCACAGGCTCCGCGCGGCTGGGAGCATCGCAATTTGGAGATCGTGCTGGAAACCGAATTGGCCAATGGCGATTGGGGCGAACCTCGCATGATCGCCAACTACGTTTGGTAACTCCGCCAGCCGGCAACCGTTTGGCAGCGCAAATATATGGTTTTGCAGCATCTAATGCCGTAACAACTGCCGTATCGTACAGGCGTTTTCAACCACGGCCAGCCGTATTCGTTGTATCCTCTGAGAGCTAAGCTGACAATCGTCGGCAATGCACGCAGTCATCAAAAACGCCGCCGGGTTCCTCTATGACATATCCGACTTTTCGAAATCGCTACGCTGTCGCTATCTGGGTTTCCGCCGCACTGGCAGCCTCCACGGGGACCGCAGCCTCTGTTGACGATCCGGTCATTTATTCGGACAATCAAACCGCCGCGTCAACAATCCAGGATCGCGACCCCGGCTACAAACCGATGTACCTTGTCTACGCCGACACGCAACGCACGGCAGAGGAGGCGAAGAAGCTGGTCGACGATCTTGGGCTGACCAAACACATCCAGGATTACAAAACGCGGGTTTCAGTGGTTGGACCAGTCAACGGAACCGCCTATGACGACACTGCCGACTTCACCGCTTACCAGAACTTCCTGAAATCGCACCGATCTTCCAACCTGAAGATCATCGCCGTGGGCGCCGGGGCGACCTTCGTGAACAATGTGATTGCGCCCCACGCCTATGGAGTGGCGGGCATCCTCACCTACGGCGGCACCGTCGCGGCTGGCGCGGCATCCACCATGCCGGTCCCCGCCTATGTGCACGCGGCTAATCCGGCGGTGGCGAAGCTGTACGAGAAAGCGAACGGAGCTACGGCGAAAGTGGATGCGCGCGACTCGACGACGTTCACGAATCCAGCAGCATATAAAGGACTCCAGCGGGTCGTGGTCAGCAAACTGAACGACTCGAAGGAAACCTTGCCACAGGCTTTCCAGAATGCCTGGAAAACGGTATTCAGCCACAATTATCGGCTCTACATGAGCCTGATCGAATCCTATAATCCGGCTTTCGATCCTCTGAAATATACGGAGCCCTGGGAACTCGAACCATATGTGATGTACGACGAACTGGGAATGAGCTACGAGGCTATCGCGCAGGACATGCCCGGCTTCGGTATGTCTCTCCGCTACGATTATGTTCCGAAATCCGCGCTGGCATCGCCGCCGAAGTCAGTGCCCCTCGTGATCATGATGCACGGCAACGGCAACGACCCCCGCACTCAGGGCGAAAGCGCCGGATGGCCTGAAATAGCCGCAAAGAACAACATCATTCTGACTTCCATCGAATGGCAGGGCAGGCCAACGCCGGGACGAGGTCCGCAGGGCGCGTCCGGACAAGGGCGTGGTCCGCAGGGTGGTCCGCCGCCACAAGGACGCGGCGCGGCGCAGGCTGAAGCGCCCCAGGGTCGTGGGCCACAGGGACCGGTCTTCGTCGCGCTCGGCGAAAAAGGGACGATGGCGGTCCTCGACCTGCTTCTGGCCAAATATCCCCAAATCGACCCCAGCCGCGTTTATTTCACCGGGCTTTCGGCCGGGGCCATGAACTCATTGAACTGGGGAGTCGACAATATCGCGCGTATCGCGGCTGTCGCGGCTTCTTCGGCCCCCTTCGGAACTACCGCGCTGATCGAAACCGCCGCGAAGGTCAAAGCCAACGGCAACTACCTGCCCATGTATTTTGTCGCGGGTAATCATGACCAATACAAGCCGCTTCCGGTGAACGATACCCCAAGAAGCGTCTACAACGCGATCCGCGCCTACGCGCTGCTCGACGACATAACGGTTCCCGACGGACCCGATATGAAGGTCAACGAGATGTTCGGCCTGAAGCTGGATGGACCTGGCTGGGGAGAACTGGGCGGCACGCGTGCGATGATCGGGACACTTTCAAACCGCCAGGGTGTCATGATCAAGCTGGTCGGGCTGGACCCGTACGGCCACTGGAACTACAAGCCGGCGGCAATCGACATTTGGGCCTTCCTTTCCCACTACCGGCGTGATCTCGCGACAGGTAAGCTCGTGGTAACAAAGTAGGTCCTGTTTCGTCACAGGGCACAGGGCGGCGGCGCGCAGGAATACGACTATGCTGCAAAGGCTGTTCAGAACCGGCGATGACAAAGCGTTGGCGATCATCCGGATCACACTGGGCGCCGTGATGTTCGCACACGGAGCGCAAAAGGCATTTGGGTGGTTCGGCGGGTACGGTTTCGCCGCCACGATGCGCTTCTTTGAGCAGATGCACATTCCGGCCCTGCTGGGGTTCCTCGCGATAGCAGCGGAGTTTTGCGGCGGACTCGGACTATTGCTCGGATTTCTCGGCCGGGTAGCCGCGTTCGGTATCGCCGTGAATATGCTCGTTGCGGTTCTTCAGGTCCATTGGGCGAATGGCTTTTTTATGAATTGGTCCGGCCAGCAGAAAGGCGAGGGCTTTGAATACCATCTGCTGGTGTTGGCAATAACTGGGGCGATCATGATCAAAGGATCGGGTGCGTGGTCTGTCGATCGCGCTCTGACGCGTGAATAAGGCACGAACGGCCTCTCTTGTGCCGTATCAACTGCCGTATTAAGCCGGATTTCGGCACGTTGGCCCGGAAATTCGTTGTACGCTTTATCAACGACGGCAGGGAGCGCGTAATGAAGTTCAGGGTTACCCTGAGACCCGCTCAGTCCCCTACCTGCCGTCGGCCTCAATGAAAAACAGCCATCTCACCAGTAAGCTGGTCGATAACGTCCGGCAGATGATTGCGGACGGGAATCTTCAACCCGGCGGCAGAATACCGGCCGAGAGGGATTTGGCCCGCCACCTCGGCGTCGACCGTTCCTCACTGCGGCAGGCGCTGAAAGCCCTCGCTGTGATGGGCGTCATTCACCAACAGGTTGGACTAGGTACGCATCTGACAAGGGATGCCTCAGCGCTGCTGAATGTGCCGCTCGATTTCCTTTTGCTGGTCGATGGTATTACTTTCGCCGAACTGTTCGAAGCCCGGCGGATTTTCGAGCCGGAATTGGCGGCTCGTGCCGCTCGCCGCCACAATCCCCGCGAGCTTGTACAGATGGAAAACAGCCTGATTCAAATGAGGCAGCACGCGGAATCCGGCTCTCTTGCCAAGGTGGCGGCGTGCGATCGACGTTTTCACCGCCTGACATGGAAAATGGCCGGGAATCGGATATGCCTGCGCATGCTGGAACCGCTGCATCGAATCATGACCAACAGCTTCGCCGTCACCTGGTCTGTCACCGACTACACTCAGGCGATCGCATCACACGCCGGCATTCTCGATGCCATTCGCGCGGGAGATCCCGATGCGGCGCGTCTATCCATGAGCCAGCATCTGGATCGCGCCGAATCGATTCTCGTGAGCGCCGGGAGTCGACTCCGAATCAGTAACTAGAATGGCGCAGCCTGAAGGGTTCAGATGACCTCGGGCTTCCGCCACACATCTGTCACGCATTCCACCGCAGAATCGCCCGCGACTCGTGCTCATATCCGAGCGTCGAAATACCGCCGGTCCCCAGCACGAACATTTTGCCGTCTTCCGGCGGCAGACCCAGCCAGCAGGTGGCAAGAATCCGCAGAATGTGCCCATGCGCAAACAGGGCTACGTCTCCTTCGATCTGCGCCACCCGATCGATCACGTCGTGAGCCCGCGCGGCAACCTGTCCAATGGTTTCTCCGCCCGGCACACCGTCGCGAAAAATGAACCAGCCCGGGCGTTGCATCCGAATCTGTTCGCTGGTTCGTCCCTCATACTCGCCGTAGTCCCACTCGGCAAGATTTGGATCCACCTGCGCCTGCTCGCCGTAACCGGCCAGTTCACACGTGCGCGATGCGCGTTGCAGCGGGCTCGTAAGAACAAGCGAAAACTGATGTCCCGCGAGTTCTTTGCCAATGGCGCGGGCGCTCTCCTCACCGGCCGGTGTGAGCGGGATATTGGTGCGGCCCGTGTGCGCGCCCGAAAGGCTCCATTCCGTTTCGCCGTGCCGTATCAGCCAGAGCATTGCTTCTATATTCGCTCAACCGCTCACGAATTCGTTACCCGCGATGATAAACCGCAGTGGGCTGTCTTCACATTTCCGGAGTCCGACACGCGGAGTGACCTCGATGGCGAAGTTCTGGTGATGGCGGGGCGAGCGCACGGTCAATCCGCCGCGCGTGAGGTCCGCGCCGTAATCGTCCAGAACGATTCCCAGGGCCTGTGTGAGTTTGGCGGGGCCGGAAGTCAGTTCGCGATCCGTACGGGCGCGCTGTCTGCGCCCGCGCATAACTTCCAGACCGCCCACTGGTTCCAGCGCGCGGATCAACACGCAGCCCGGCGAGCCTTCCTGATCCACCACAATATTCATGCAAACGTGCATCCCGTAACACAGGTAAACATACGCATGCCCGGGTGGCCCGAAAATCACTTTCGTACGGCTCGTAATCCCTGCCGCGGAATGTGAAGCCAGATCCTCCCCGCCGGGATAAGCCTCAGTCTCCACAATGACGCCGGCGGTCTCTCCCTTAACGAGCACCTTGCCCAGCAACTCGCGCGCAAGCGTGAGTGTATTGCGGCTGTAAAAATCGCGCGGCAGGATTTTGCCCGTCATACTTTCTTCCGTGCAAACAGCATTCCGCTCCAGCGTTCGTTCACCGAACAGATCTTGTAATCGACAAGGCCCACCTCGCGTGCGGATTCGCGCAGCAGATTCTGCGTCAGCCCGTCGGCGGAGCCTCCCTTCGGCCAGACCAGCCACAGCTTCGTCTCGGACGCGGCGGTCCGCATATCGCGGAGCGACCCGAGCAATGCGTCCCGGCTGTGCACGAACCACAATGTAAGCGGTGCGTTGTCTTCTTCGAACTCCACCGATTCCGGCAGCGCGCCCAGCAACCCGGGAAAGTCGCGCGGCGGATCGATAACGGCAACTTTGGCTCCGTCCGCGATCCCCAGCTTTTGTGCGGCTGACCTTTCGCGGAAACGCTCCATCATCGTCGGCGGCACCACGGGACTGGCCTTCCCCGCGCGCTTCATCAACCGGGTAACCGCGCTCGCGACTTTGCCGTTCTCGCAGAACGTGGCATCGGGCAGCAGTTTGCGAATCGCCGCGACCTTCACCGGATCCCCGCCGGCGAAAACAAGTGGCACGCCCCTCGTCGATTTCGTGTTACGCAGCCATACCGCGATCTCACGGCCATGGGCCGGAAGCCTCGATAGATCGATGACCACCACATCCGGCGGATTTATCCGGATCGCCCGGCAGATTGCGCCGCCATCGCCGTCCAGATACTCGACTTCAAGACCGGTTTTGCGGCACTCGTCGAGAAGCGTCGTCGCCTCACTCGCGCGCCAATGGATAACCCGCACCCGCGCGGGACTGCCCCTTTTCATCCACCACCTTCAACTCCGTGCTACGGTTCCCGCACCGGGCGGAAGCCAATCATCCGATGACTCTGTAGCGAAGGCCACGCAGCCGATCTGGCATAGGAACGCAGATCGAACGGTTCCATGAAAAATGTGCCGCCGCGCAGGACCCTGTAAGCACCCGTCGCAGGACCCTTGGGATTCTTCACGGGCGAAACGGAATAATAATTCTGGCTGTACCAGTCCGAACACCACTCCATCACATTCCCCGCCATATCGGCCGCGCCATACGGGGACGCGCCGTTATGCGTCTGAAGTGTGCCGTGCAGTGTCCCGTCGTACATCCCCACAATCGAACCCGTATCGAATGCCTGCGCTCCCACGTAATTCGCGTACGAATGATCGATCGCATTGCCCCATGGATAGCGCCTCTGATCGGTGCCGCGCGCAGCCTTCTCCCATTCCGCCTCGGTAGGCAGGCGGTACTTCTTGCCAGTCGTTTTGCTGATCCAGTTGCAGTAGGCCACGGCGCCATCCCAGTTCACGCCCAACACCGGATAATTCTCCGTCCCCGGCGTGCCGCCGCCATGATTATTGGCCTGTGTCCAGTACGGAATCTGCGTCTTCGGCATCACCCGATTCCCCGGCCATAATGACGCATCGTCATAATCCGGACTATCGCGAAATGCCTTCCACTCCGCATTCGTCACTTCAAACTTGCCGATATAAAATGCATCGATATCGACGCTGTGGACGGGCCGTTCCCGCGGCATCCCGTCGCCGAAGTTGTCGCCCATTTTGAACGCGCCCGCCGGGACATACAGATAATCGCCATGTCCGTCGTTTACAACCTTGGGAACTGAGCTTCCCGTGGATGCCGATTCCGATCGGCCTGCCAGCAACAACAGACTTAAAACTCCCGCAGCAAGCAGGAAACCCGGCCTTCTCATTTATCGCTTTGCCTCCGCGGCTTTGTCTGTGGGCAGATAGCCGGTCATCTTCAGAAAATGTTCCAGACGCGGCATCCAGTCCTCGAACTCCGGAGCCCCAAAGCCGCTGCCGAAACCGTGATGACCTTTTTCATAAAGGTGCAGTTCAGCCACTGCACCAGCCTTCGTGAGATCCATAAAGAACTGCGCCGCCGGTAACGACTGCGCGGTGTCAGCCTGCGACGCGACCATAAACGTTGGCGGATAATCCTTCAGCGACTCGCCGGGCGCCGGGCGTCCGGCGGCGCCATACACAAACGCAAGATAATTTGGCTTCGAATTCAGCCTTGAGACGGCGTCCGTAGCGCCCGCTTCTCCCGGCCCGGCCGTAGCCATGAATGGCCGCATCAACCCGCCGCCCGCGGAAAAACCGATGAAGCCAACCTTTTCGGGATCGAGCTTCATTTCGGCCGCATGCGCGCGTACCACCTGCACAGCCCGCTTGCCATCGGCGCTTCGCGCGTCCGTGTTGTATATCGGCGACATGCGGTACGTGAGGACAAACGCCGTTACTCCCCACTCGTTGTATTGCTCGGCGATATCCATGCCCTCCGCACCATACATCAGCATAATGTTGGATCCTCCGGGAGCAACGATCACCGATGTGCCGTTCTTCTTATTGGCGGGTGGCTCGAACACAGTCAGAAATGGATTATCCAGCGGACCGTTGCCTTTTGCCAGCGGCACCGTGCCTTCCGTCCAAAGCGGAATGTTGTAGTTGACGTTCGGCTTCACCGCCGGGGCTGTTTTCTTCGCTGGGGAAGGCGCAGCCTTGACCGGCGCGGGCGTGCCTTCAGCGGCAACAACGGAACCGCACAACGAGAGTGCAGCCAGAACGGGCAAATAAAAGTTGGCCATGCGCAAAATTATGACATGTCACGAACGCTGGCGGAACGGCCCTTCATTCAATCGCCGCAACGAGTCTCGCGAGCAGCGCCACACGATCCGCCAGACGGTCGACCAGCACACTTTCATGCGCCGCGTGCGCGCCTTCTCCCACTGCGCCGATTCCATCCAGCGTCGGCACTCCCAGCGCGGCGGTAAAGTTACCGTCCGATCCCCCGCCCGTCGACGACTCTTCCAGCACGATGCCCAAATCTCCCGCCAGACTCCGGGCCAATCCGAACAGTTGGGCGACGCTTTTGCTCCGTTCCATCGGCGGACGATTCATGCCTCCCGATATTTCGAGCGAACACCGCTTATCGAACGGCCGCAGCGACCGAAACTTCGTGTCCAACCACGCGGCGTCCCGGGCTCGCGGAACGCGAATATCGACATGAGTCTCCGCGAAAGCCGCCGTCACATTCGATCGCGTGCCACCGGAGATCACCCCCGGATTCACCGTGACGCCACGCTTCAGATCCGTGAACCCGACGATTCGCTCCGAAATCTGCCGTGACAGTTCCACAATCGCGCTGGCGCCCTTTTCGAAATCGACGCCCGAATGTGCCGCCACACCCCGCACCACCACGTGGTAATCGCCGATTCCCTTCCGCGCGGTTTTGGGTTTCCCTTCGAGCCCCGTCCCGGGTTCCAGCACCAGCACCGCCCGGCATCCCTTCGCCATCCGCTCCGTCATCGCGCGCGAAGCCGCACTTCCCGTCTCTTCATCCGGATTCACCAAGAGGCGAACCTCGTGGGCAACTGGAATCTGCAATTCCCGCAATGCCCGCATGGCGAAAGCGAATATTGCCAGCCCCGCTTTCATATCCAGAACGCCCGGCCCCCACAAGCGGCCGTCCCGCTGCCGGAACTTCATCGTGCGCAGCGTGCCAAGCGGCCACACCGTATCCGCATGTCCCAGGGCCAGAATCCGCCCGTGCTTTGCACGCCCCGGCAAACGGAATTCGCCGACGAAAGTCCGCCCCGCGCCAGCGTTGGCCACAGTCCGGCTCTCTGCGATGTCGGCCATGGAATCTGCCAGCAGTTCAGCGCAACGGCTGACTGCCTCGGGAGAATCCGTCGGCGACTCGCACTCCACCAAAGTACGTATGAAACTAATCAGCGCCGGCTGATTCCTGCGCGCCCAACTCAGTAAGGGATCCATGCGGGTTATTTTAGATTCTCTTCGAAGAACTTCACCATCTGATCAAGCATCTGCCGATGCGGCAGGCCCGTCACTCCGTGCGTCTTTTCCGGATAAACCACCATGTAGAACAGCTTCCCGGCGTTCTCCAGCGCGCTGGCCATCTGCACCGAGTTCTGGAAGTGCACGTTATCGTCTTCGATGTTGTGCATGATGAGCAGTTTCGTTTCTCCCATGCCTGCGGCGGCTTCAGTTGGCGAACTGGACTTATAAGCCGCGGCATTCTCTTCCGGCAACCCCATATAGCGCTCGGTGTAGATCGAATCGTAGTTCAGCCAGTTCGTCACCGGCGCGCCCGCCACAGCCGCACGAATCAATCCCGGCGCGTGCGTCACCGTGTAGAGCGTCATGTACCCGCCATAACTCCAGCCTGTCATCCCGATACGTTGCGGATCCACGAAACCCTGCGAAATCAGATACGCGATTCCCTCTTTTTGATCCGATAACTCCTGAGCCCCCATATTGCGGTAAATCTTCGACTCGAATGCGTGGCCTCGCCCCGCTGATCCGCGGTTATCCATTTGCCAGACGACGAAACCTTCCTGCGCCAACGCCTGATCCAGGTTCACTCCGGCCCACGAGTCGGTCACTCGCTGGATATCGGGCCCCCCGTACACATCCACTATCGCCGGGTATTTTTGCCCGGGTTTAAATCCGGCAGGCTTGATCAGATGCGTATAAAGAACGGTGCCATCCGCGGCTTTGAAGGAAACATTCTCAACCGGGTGAAAATCATAATTCGCCGCCTTTGGATTCGCTTCCCGATACACCGCGATCTCTTTCCCGTCACTCGAATAAAGGACGCTGCGTGATGGCGACGCCACCGAACTCGAATCATCCATATACGTCGCGCCATCGGGCGAAAGCGATACCGCGTGCGTACCGGCCGCTGTAGTCAGCCGCTGTTTTCCGGAACCATCGAGACCTACCGAATACAACTGCCTTTCAATCGGACTCGCTTCCGTGGAGGTGTAATACACCCTGCCGGCCTTCTCATTTACGCCGGCAATCTTATCCACTTCCCAATCGCCGCTGGTCAACTGCGCACGCTGTTTCCCGTCCGTCCCGAACACGTAGATGTGGCGGAAGCCGCTGCGCTCGCTCGTCCAGAGGAAGGTATCGCCCGCGCCCAGAAACTGCGGCTCCGAACCGACATTAATCCAGTATTTGTCCTCTTCATGCAACACCACCCGCGCCGCGCCTGTGTGGATATTCGCCAGCAGCAGATCGAGCTTATTCTGCACCCGGTTCAGCCGCTCAGCCATCACTTCCCGGCTGTTTGGCGCCCACACCACCCTCGCAAGCAGATTGTCGAAGGCGGAACCGAGGTCCATCCACTTCGTCGCCCCACCGCCCACCGGCACCACGCCCAGCCTCACGCCGGCGTTCGGATCTCCCGCTTTCGGATACCGCTCCGGCTCCAGAATCCCGCGCGCGTTGAGCAGCGACACCTGCGGAAAAATTGGCTCCCGGGAGACGTCGAACTGCAGGTAGGCGACGTACCGGCTGTCGGGCGACCACCAATGTGCCGTGCTTAGGTTCAGTTCTTCCGGGTACACCCAGTCGAGTTCCCCGTTGAGCAGCGTGTCGTTTCCGTCGTGCGTCAGACGCGTTTCGTTCTTCGACTTCACCTCGACCGCATAGATGTCGTGGCCGCGGCGGAACGACACATACTTGCCATCCGGCGAGAGTTTGGGGTCCTGTTCTGTGGCCGCGGTATGAATCAGCGTTTCGAAACTGCCTGTCTCACCGTCCACGATAAACAGATCGCCGGCCGACAAAACCAGCAAGTGCCTGTTGTCCGGAAACCACTGGATTTCGCGCTGCCTGACCCTCCGGTTGGTCCAGTCCGTCGTTTCCAAGGCTTCGGCGGGCCCGCTCTTTGCGGCAGCCGAATCCAGTTTGCCGAGAGCGATCGAGTCGCGCTTGATACCGGTCTTCAGCGTGTACACCGACAGCATACCGGTCTCACTGATGGCAAAGCGATCCCCGGCCGGCGCCCAGCGAATGGCGCCCGAAACCCCACCCGGAGGCGGAGCAATATCATCGATCGTGATGGGTTTTTTCTGCGCGAAGAGCGGCGAAACCGCCCAAACCAGGGCCAGCGAAGTTACCGAAACGCGGCTGTAAGAAGAGGCACTCAAGACCTCACTCTACCAGCAAAGCCTCACGGCACTATTCCGGAGAGATTATTCATCATCTCGATTTCAGCGTCCGAAAAACGGCGTCGAAATGCCGGGCTGGCGACATAGGCAGCTCGCTGCTCCTCCGACATCGCCCCGAGCCTGCCCAATTCCATCCGGATGACGCCCCGGCGCGGCGGCTGTGTACCAAGAAACTGCTTCAACGACTCCCGCACCTGCGCCTGTTTCTCGGGCGGAAGTGCATTGAGCCTTTGCCTCTGCTCCAGTACCCGCGCCTGCTGATCCGCCGGCCTGTTGGCGAAGTTCTCGATCCGTTTTTCCAGCACCGCCCGCCGTTCCGGAGGCAGTTTGGCCAGCGCTGCCGTCCGCTCCTCAGGAGACATCTGCGCCAGTTTTTCCACCATAGGCGGAGTATTCAGAGCCTGCGCCGCAGCCCGTGCCTGCTTGTTCGCCTGCTGCGCCTGCGCTTTCGCCGCAGCTTGTTTCTCCTGATTCGCCACCTTCGCCGGAGGTGTTGGCCGGGGCTTCGGCTGTGCCGACAAAATCGCCGGCGGCAAGCCTCCCAACAACACCGTAAGCAAAACTGCGCGCATTCTCAAGAGAGACTCCATTGATACAACGGCGGTTACATCAAACCCGATTCCGGCTTCACCGCCGACACCGTATTCACAGCATCCAGCAACTGGATATCGTCCAGCGCCCGCTCAAGCTGATCGGCTTCCTTCACCGTCACCACGACCGCCGGCGCGTGCCCATTGACCGCCGTCGCCCGCCCGGAATGATCCATCAGAAACCCGGTCACCACCAGCGCGACCGCTACTGCCAGCGGCGCGGCCTGCTTCCAGAGCCGTACATGCATCAGTTCGGCCAACTGGCGGCTCCACGAACGAGCCCTCGCATCGGCATCGATCCGTCGCCACAGTTCGCGATTGAAACCCGCACTGACCGGCATTGGCCGCCAGTCGTCCAGAGTGCGCCAGACCGCCGCGTGCGACGCACGGAGCGCTCCACAGCGCGCGCACTGATCAGCATGCCGCTCGAACAGCGCCGTCTTCGCCGCGTCCAGTACCCCGGCCGTGTAATCCAGCAATACGTCTTCACTTGGGCAATGTGTCATCGATTTGCTCCCGAATCCAGATGCGCCAGCCTCGACCGCAGAGTTTCGTAAGCCCGAAACAGCAGGCTCTTCACTGCCGATTCCGAAACTTCCAGCGCCTGCGCAATCTGCGAATATTCCATTTCTTCGTACTTGTGCATCAGTACCGCCGCCCGTTGTTTCGATGGCAGCAACGCGATTGAATCGCGTATTTCCTGCAACCTGGTCTCATTCACCAGATTCTGTTCCACCAGCGGCCGCTGATCCCGCAACCGCCGCGCCAGCGATTCATCCTGCTCACCAGCCGATCCGGCATCCCGACCGATTCCATCGATCCTGAATGCCGCTCTCTCGTGCCTCTCATCCCGCAGCCAGTTCAGCGCCAGATGAGAAGCAATCCGGAACATCCAGGTCGTAAACTTCGCCGATGGCTCGTAAGAGGACCGCGACCGGTAAATCCGCAGAAAAACTTCCTGCGCCAATTCTTCCGAAACACCCGCATCCTGCACCATGCGCTGGAGAAAATGAACCAGCGGATTGCGGTGCTTCTCCAGCAATAACCGGAAGCTGTCGTTGTCGCCCTCGCGGACCCGCAGCATTAACTGCGCGTCGAGATCGAGCGCCGAGACCGCCTCCATATTAGGCTGAACCCAGTGGGACATGAATAGTTTCGGCGGGAGCCCGAACGCCTTCATTCTATTCGAATTCACTGTCTATTTGAATTCGTTCCGCGGAGCACGCGTCATCAGCCGCCGGATCGCTTCGGCGGGTGTCCGGCCTTCATTGAGCACGGCATGCATCTCTGCCGTGATCGGCATGTCCACCTGGTAGCGCTCCGCCAGCCGCACGGCAACGGACGTCGTCTTGATTCCTTCCGCGACCATTTGCGTAGCCCCGACAATACTGCCAAGTGTATTGCCAGCAGCGAGTTCCAGCCCAACCTTGCGATTTCGGCTTAAGTCCCCCGTGCAGGTCAAAACCAAGTCTCCCAGCCCTGCCAACCCGGCCAGCGTCTCCGGACGGCCACCCGCCGCCACAGCCAGCCGAGTCAACTCTGCCAGCCCGCGCGTAATCAGCGCCGCGACCGCATTGTGACCCATTCCCAAGCCGTCGCAGATCCCAGCTCCGATCGCTATTACGTTCTTCAGTGCCCCGCCAATTTCGACGCCGATCGGATCGTCCCCGGCATAGACCCGGAACGTCGGACCCGAGAAGCTGTTTTGAATCTCGGTCGCGACCGTTGCGTCCTCCGCCGCCGCAACGACAGCCGTTGGGCTTCCCGCCGCCACTTCCTTCGCGAAGCTGGGCCCCGAGAGCACGCCGATCCGATAACTCTCCCCAACCACGGCGCGGATGACCTGCGACACCCGCAGCAACGAACCCGATTCCAGACCCTTCGTGGCGCTCACCAGCCGCATCGCAGGCGTGAGCCACGGCAGCATCTCCTCATAAACTTCGCGAACCACATGTGACGGCATCACGCTGACAACGATGCCGGCGCCGCTCAGAGAGGCTTCGAGCGAATGCCCGGGGACCACATTGTCCGCCAACCGCACGCCAGGCAGGAAGACATCGTTCACCCGCGAGTCGCGCATTCGGGCAGCGAGGTCCGCTTCCCGAACCCAAAGCCGGACCTCGCCAAAGCGCGGCGCAAGCACGCAGCTCAAAGCCGTTCCCCAGCTGCCGCCCCCGATAATCGCGATGTTCCGCACTCAGGAAGGTCCCGAGCCGCGGCCGAACGTCAGGATGCGCTCCGTGCCTTGTCTGATTCGCTCAATGTTCCCCGTGTGGCGCCAGATAATCAAAACCGCCGCGCCGACCGACGCAACCAGCACCGGCCACGCGGGATGCAGAATGATGAAACAGGCGAACGGAAATAATCCCGCGCCTGCTACCGAGCCGAGCGACAGGTAGCGCGTCAGCACAACCACCAGAATGAAAATCAGCGTAATCACCAACACCGGTACCGGCGTCAGATAACCGAACGCGCCCAGAAAACTGGCGACCGCCTTACCGCCCGTGAATTTCAGATAAGGCGAAAAAACATGCCCGGTCAGGACCGCCAGAGCCGCGAAACTCATCCACAGAATGTCGCCGTGTGTGAGCGTGTCCGCAAGCCACACAGCGAAAACGCCCTTCGCTGCGTCCAGCACCAGCGTCAGAATCCCGGCGCCTGTCCCGCTCGTCCGCAGGACGTTGGTCGCGCCAATATTCCCGGAACCGGAATCGCGGACATCCTTTCCGGACATGAGCTTCACAATCAGCAGGCCGAACGGAATCCCGCCCACCAGATACGCCACGCTTAACGCCATCAGGCCGTTCATCGGTTGTCGTCTGTCTCCCTCATCAGATCATACGTCCTGAGTTTCGGGTAGACGGAACCGCGCGCACCGGGCTGACTCAGGTAAAGATGAAACTGCGCCGCATCGAACGTTCCGAATTCGGAATCCGGCGTAGCGGCGATGTGTGCCCGCAGCCCCCGCAGGTCGCCGGCCCCATTCGTTCGCGCCAGCGTGATATGCGGATGATACTCGCGTGCTTCCGGCTCCAGTCCCAGCGGCCGCAATACGTGTTCGATCGCTGTAGCGAGTTCCGCGAGTGCCGGGCCAGCCTGCACTGCTGCGAAAAATGAATGCGGATGGCGGGGATTCGGAAAGAAACCAAATCCCGACACGCGGATCGGAACCTGGCCTGCCACACGAACCGCGCTCAGCGCCGATTCCAGTTCACCGAGCCGCGCTTTCGGCCAGCCCCCAATGAACTTTAACGTGATGTGAAGATTCTCAACCGGCGACCACCTGATGGGGGCCACGGGCCGCAACTCACTCAATACCGCGGATAGCTTCCCGAGCACATCCGGCCCGAGCGCAATACCGGTGAACAGGCGCAGTCGCGGACCTGCCTCACCTGGCGGCAAGATTCCCCCGGCGTACTGCAACAGCCTGTGCCCGAATCGCCAGCTCCGTAACCTTCGCGGCATGCGAAAAGCTCATGGCCGTCGCCGTTCGGTTCCTGACGTCGCTCGCGAGCGCCTCGAAATACGTCAGCGGAATGTCGGCGCAGTGCATGTATTCGTTGCGGGTTTTGTTCACCAGGAACAGATGATCAACGCCCTCCCTGCCACTCACATCCACATACTTTCGCAGCTCGATATAACCTTCCGTACCGAGAATGAGGAAGCGTCCATCTCCCCAGTTCGGCAGCGCATCCGGTGTATACCAATCCACCCGCACATAACCCTGCGCACTCTCGCTGCGCAACAGTATTTCTCCGAAATCCTGGAGCCCCGGATCTCCTGGATTGGCAAAATTACCCACGCTTGCCGCCACAATCTCGGCATCCGTTGAGCCCGTGAAGATCAGGAACTGATCGATCTGGTGTGAAGCAATATCCGTCAGAATGCCGCCGTAGCGCGCATCGTCGAAAAACCAGTCCGCGCGTAATCCCCGGTTGAGCCGGTGCGGACCGATACCGATGGTCTGCACCACCTTACCGATCGCGCCCGCATCCACCAGTTCCTTAGCCTTGATAACCGAGGGAACCTCGAAGCGCTCGGAAAAATCCACCGACCAGACCCGCCCGGTTCTTTCGACGACTTCCGTTATCCGCGCCAGATCGTCCTGCGTGGTGCAGCCCGGCTTATCGAGCATTACATCCTTACCGTGCTCCATGCACAGGATCGCCAGCGTCGCCCGGTCGCAGGGCACGGCTGCTATGAGGATCAGCTCAACCAGAGGATCTTCCACAATCGCCTTGATGTCGTCGCAGCGCGGCACATCGGGAAATCGCTTGACGAATCCCTCCAGCGTGGGCGGAGTCCCGTTAGTCCACCAGCCGCGGCACTGCGCGCCCGTGGCCAGCATCCCGCCGAGCATGCCATAGATGTGGCGATGGTCGATACCAATAACACCGATCTGGATGGGTTTCATTCGAACTCTCTTACCGGCGCAACCCGGCGGCCGTTCCCCGGTTTTTGGCAGCCCGACTCACACTGGAAACTTCAACTCCAGCATCTTACCGGCAGCTACATTTTCCCACTCGCGGAACAGCTCGTTTCGGCGGCTTCGAACGGCGGCAAGCTCTTCTTCAGTCAGTCTTCGCGCCGCAACCGCCATCCCACCCTGCGCGAAATAGGTTGCAATGGACGAATTAAAATCCTCGGCGCTCCAGATCGTTCGGCTGGCCATCTCGGCGAAAAACATCCCGACCAGGCCTTCCACTTCGGCCGCTTCCGCCGGCAGCGCGCCGTGCGCACCTTTGCCGGTGGTGTCGTCAAATTCCCAACCTTCCGCGATCAGTCCAAAAAATCCGCGCTTGTAGCCCAGAGTCGATTCCACCGCGAAGTGTGTCAGATCGTGCAGGGCAAAGTATGCGGCTACTCTGTCGTTCTGCTTCTGCCACGCCGTCGAACCATCGTCCCGTACGCAGCGCAGCACACCGGACCCGTCGGTTCGTTTTGTAAACTGCACCAGCATTTGGAACGGAATTACTTCAGGAAAGCCAGATGCACGGGAGCGCCGGTCTTGACGACTTCGCCCGTCGCCTTCAGTGCTCCTGTGTTCGCATCCACCTGGAACACCGCGATATTATTCGATTCCTGGTTCGCGGCAAGCAGGAACTTGCCGGTTGGATCGAGCGTGAAGTACCGCGGCGTCTTGCCGCCCGAGGGCACGTTAGCGGTCAGCTTCAATTTACCGGTCTTGCCATCCACGGAAAACACCGCAATCGAATCATGCCCGCGATTCGACGTGTAAAGCGTGCGGCCCCTGCTGTCGAGCATGATTTCGGCAGCCGTTGTCTCAGCTTTGAAACCCGCCGGCAACGCCGACACTGTGGCGAGCACTTTGCCCGGACCCTTCACCGCATCGTACTCCATGGTGGCCACGCTGGATTTCAATTCACTGAGCACATACGCAAATTTACTGTCGTCCGAAACCACCAGATGACGCGGGCCGAAACCCGGGGCGGTCGCTGCAAATGCGGGAGTCGCCGCAGTCAGTTTAGCCGCCGCGGCATTCAAATGAAACAGCTGGATATGGTCGTTACCCAAATCGGCGCCCAGCACCAGATTTCCCGCAATCACCATCTCGTGAGCGTGCGGGCCGTCCTGACGTGCCTTATCCGGTCCTGTGCCCTTATCCTGCATCACCGATGCCGCCGCTCCCAGCTTCCCATCCGCGAGAATCGGGAACGACGAAAAATTCCCGCCATTGTAGTTGGCCACCAGTGCAGCCTTGCCCGACGCATCGATCACGATATGGCACGGCGCCGCGCCCTCCGACGCGACCTGATTCAGAAATGTCAGCTTGCCCGTTGCCCGATCGATGGCAAAAGCGGAAACCGCTCCGCCGGGTTTTCCCCGGAACGTATCCGTCTCATTCACGGCATACAGGAACCTGCCATTGGGGGCAATCGCAAGGAAACTGGGGCTGTCGGTTTCGGCCATCAGTCCGAGCGGACTCAGTTTTCCGGTCTTCGAATCGAAGCGGAACGCATTGATACCTTTGGAGTCCGGAACATTCGTGTAAGCGCCTACGTAAACAATTTGGGCAGAGAGCATCGGGGCCAGCGTGAGGGCGAATAACGCCAGTGATTTCATAGCTTCTTTAAGGTATCAAAAGAAGCCGTCCGGTCTTACAGACATTTACTAACCTCGGCGCGAACGGCGGCGTCTTGATATATGAAACCGGCCGCGGGAGTGCGATACCCCCTCCATTGCTTCCCTCCCGCTTAGAGCGGGGAGCGGCCGATTCAAACTCCCAGCGGCGACTGCCCCCAATGGGGCTTTCCTTCTTCGCCGCCTGAACCACGAACGGCTTGCTATAAATGGTTTTTATCGGCGGGCCCAGGGGTCATTCCTGGTTTTTCCGGCATCCTGCTACAGATTGCCCTGAAATACTTCACGCACCGGAAGCTGCTCTACCTGCTTCCGGATCCTGAACACAACCTCCGGGCTCCCTGAGTTCGTGAGGTCAACCGTAACCTCCGAAGCGGAGTCCGGAACATAATTCGCAGGCAGGCTCTTCGCGTCGATCGATATACGGTGTTGTCCAGGCATCAGATTGAAGAACCCGAAAGACCCGTCTGTGGCCGTCGTCGTATAGCCGTCCGAATCGATCGTGATCACAATATTCGCCGGAAGAACCACGCCCACATCTTCGGGAATGAGCCCTTCTACCCTCCCCTGAATCGATGAATTGGTGCGCACAATCCGCATATCCACGCGCGACGACTTTCGCGGCTTTACGTCCACCAGATCATGACGGCCGGCAAGAGGTGAAAATTCCGCCGGCAGTTCGTCCATGTTGAGTTCGGCTTTGTGCGCCCCCTCTGTTACATCTTCAAAGCGATAACGCCCTGTGGCGTCCGTTGAGGTAGTTCTCTGGCCGTCGAGCCGCACCGAAATTCCAGGCTCCGGCGTTGTCCCGTTCCCCTCGTAAACGAAGCCTTCAATAGTTCCGTAGACCGCGGTGTTGTCCGCTGACTGCCCGTTCTCCGCGACCGGAGCGCCCCACTTCACCCGATGAGTAAACCTGACGTAGAAGCTCCATTGGTCGAAATCGTTCAGAATCTGGGTGATCCCTTCTCCCTGAGTGGCAAGCACAAACAGGCTCTCGGAATTCAGCGCTGAAATCAGTGTGCTTCGAAAAGCCTCCGCATTGGCGGTCCACCCGTGCGGCAGGGCAACACCGACGCCCAGCACTGTAGTGTGCACGGAGTTCGTGGCAAACAGCGACTTATTCACCAGGTCGTTGCCTGCCTCAAACTGGCCATAAATTGAAACTCTGCCGAAATGAACCTGCCCGCTGCCCTCGACATAAAGCGTATTGCCGAGCTGGCCACCCTGGTTCTGTTGCTGGCCGCGAAGGCCGCCGCTCACCAGAAATCTCGAAAACTGGACCGTATCCCGCACTTCCAGGCTGGCCTGTTTTTGCCGCATCAGCGTCGAATCCAGTTCCAGACGCCGGCCCGTCAGCGCCAGATTGTGATTCGCAAGCCGTTTCGCCAGGCTGATCTGCGCCTGTTTGGAAGTCTGGCTCTGGTAGGAACCCGGCTCGGACTTCTGCTGCGATGTTACCCCGATCACGGAATACTGCGCGGATACCGACACGTCGCTGAAAAGTGTCGTACTGACGCCCGCACTTGCCGAACCGCTTCGCAGGTCCGGAATGGCAGGATTGTGTTCCAGATTGTTGCTGGATTGCTGTCCGGTGCCAAATATTTCCAGCCTGCCAAAGGGCCGGTAGCGTGCTTCCACAAAGGGTCCGCGTCGGTCACCCGCATAAAACCCGAGCGCCGGTAAGACCGAGCGGCTCAGACTTCCGTAGTTCGCACGCACCGTGAGACGTTGAGTCTCCCAGGCGGCACCGGCCAGCATGGAAAATGGTTCCTGCTGACGGTACACCACGTCCGTCCCGAAAGTCGCTCGCGACATACCGGCTTCGCCAAAGAACGATAGTCGTTTCGATGCCGTCCATCCCGCCTGCACCGTCGCCATATCGCTGTGAGTAAACTCTGCGCCGATCGGAAACAATGCGGGGCTCGCCAGAAGCGCGTCCGGGCTGCTTGCCAGATCCAGCAGGCGGACCGCTACCTGCACATTCGATCCGAGCTTCTGCCGCACAGAGGCGCCCATCACTCTTTGCGGAGCGTTTACGCGGAAGCTGATGCGCGGACCTTCCTGAAGCGTCTCTTCGCCTCCGAAGAACGAATACTGGCGCACGCCGTCATTCATTTCCACCTTGGCGCCCCGAATGCCGATTTCCGGGTAAACATAGTTTGTGAATGGCGCGCGCACCATCGCGGTTTGCACGCGCGTGTCGCCTACCGAGATCGTCCACCTGCGCCGCAGCCATGAAAGCCCGTTCAGGGTGACGAAGTTCTGGCCCAGGCGGCCGCGTGTCGTCTGATCGTAGGCTTCCAGATTTCCGTTGATGAAACCAAGTTTGGGGTAGTAAAGCTGGAAGGCCACCGTCGCCCCGGTCAGCGCCTGAAGAGGCTGGCCGGACCCGCCGAGATAATAGCCCTGGGATGCGATCTCCGCGGTTCCACCGGTCTGATCGCTGTTCTGCGCTCGCAGTGAAAATGTCCCGAGAAGCAGCGAAAGGAGGGCAACGGTCTGGCGGTGCTTTCTCACTGCGCTGCCAGCGGCAACCGGAAATTCAGGCGTCCTTCCTGAATCTCGTTTGTCCCGAGATTGACCCGCACGTGAACTGAGTAAGCACCGTCGGGAAGCGCCTTATCGATGGCGAGTGGGATTCGCTGCGTCCGGCTGGGATAGATTGCGGTTGTAGGAAAGTCCGTGGTTTGCACGGTCTTACCAGCTTCATTCTGGATGGTGACGGTTCCGGCCCCCCGAAGATTTGTGAACCCCGCGTTCTCCACATTGAAAATGAGCCTGTGTCCCGAATTTTTCGTTCCCGGAAGGGGCTCCACGGTGATGGACTTCAGTTCGCCCGTGGGCTTGGGGCTGCCTACCGTAATGTAAAGCGTAGTCGTCATCCGGACCAGTGCGACAATGCCCACCGGCCCGTTCTGCGCCGGACGAGCGTCCGGGAGCGAGGTAAAACCGAGTGCGCAGTGATAGGTCCGCGGCGGCGCATCCTGCGGCACACGAAATGTGTAACGCACGGACATCTGGCTTGAGGCCGCCATGGTTGCTTCCATCGGATTGACAGTCAGCCATTGTTTGCAGGAAAACAAAGACTCCGCGGGGATGTCTTTTTCGAATTGAGGGACGGCTTCCTTGTCGATGGAGACATCGAGTATCTCCACCCGGAAACGGGCCTCGGTTGGCTGATCGTTACCGACGTTCAGAACACCATTGCGCTGCGTGCCGGCGGGCGCGGCGACTTCGAGCCGCATGGGCGTCAGAGCCAGGCCGGTCTGCGCCTTCAGCCCTCCGGGGATCAGGCAGGCAGCGGCGAAAAATATCGATGGTAGCTTGCGCGTCATTTCGATCGTCCTCCCCCTGATCTAACCTGTGATTGAATACGTGACCGCCAGCGAACACGCAGCGGAGGCGATGTATGCCCAGCTGTCCGCCAGCGTAAAAGCGATTGTAATGGTGTATGCGTCCGCCCCGGAGCCGGTATGGCGCCCGGTAGCGATCGTGGTTCCACCCGTCGAAAGCGCGCCACTGGTGCAGTTAGACGTCCCCACCGTCGTGGTGCAGGTGGCGGTCGCCGTCACCGCGGTGACCGGAACAGTGGAACAGTTTGTGAAACTGGCCGGGGCAGATACCGCAACCGACCAGTTGCTGGTTGCGGCGATCGAAAACCTCAGTACTGCGCTCGCCGATCCGGTCACCGTAGCGGCATTGTCCGGATTGGTAGCGGTGAAACTGATCGACGCCGGTGTCACGGTCGGACCCGACACCGCCAACGCGCGCGGGGCGCCTCCGATGATCGCTTCGGGGTGCGCAGCGCCCTGCGGCGTTGCGGCTAGAATGGCCGCCAGAAATACTTGGGGCAGCATATGGATCCTCGTTTAGGTCGTGCTGATGGTAAACGTCGCAACAGCCGTGTAGCTGCCGGCCGGGTAAATCGGATCGTTCGGGAGCGACCAGGTTACGGAGCCGCTGCTGGTGGCGCCTGCACCCTGAGCGCTGTGCGTGTTGCTGCCGAAGGTAGCCACGTTCGTCGCCGTAGCCGCGCTTGCGGTAATCGTGCCCGCACAACCGACCGAAGCCACACTGCATGTATACGTCAGAGCGTCACCGGTGGGCGGAGTCGCAACTGACGGCGAGCTGTTCGTTCCGTCGGAAAAGTCGGTCGTGATCTTGGCCGTAATGGAGCCGCCTGCCGCCACCGCCGTGCGGATCTTGTACGTAAAATTCGTTGTACCGGTGTATGGACTGCCGAAGTTTCCGGCGCCGCTCGCCTCGGTCAGCGAGACGTTCTGGACGGTAACAGCCGATTCCGGAGCGACCGTCAGTGACAGCGTCGAAGTCCCGGTCTGTGTCGATGTCTGTCCGAACGCGTGCACTGCGCTCAGCGCGGCCACCATAGTAAATAAGGATATTTTTTTAGAAATGTTCATTTTGTATTCTCTTCTTTCGTGTGATGTAGACATGGTTTATGTTGCACTGATGGTAAATCTTGCTGTCGCTGTGTAAGCGCCGGTCTTATACACCGGATCGTTGGGAACTGTCCAACTGACCGAGCCCGCGTCGGAACTGCCTGTCGCACTGTGGGCATCGGTGGCAAAAGTCGCCACGCTGGTTTCCGATGCCGTACTCGCATTGACCGATCCTGAGCAGGCCGTGCCGGACGATGCCACGGTGCAGGTGTAAGTCACCTGGTCTGCTGGCACTGGCGGAGATGCTACTGAAGGTCCACCAGTCAGAAAATCGGTCGTGACCTTCACGGTTATCGAACCGCTGCCGCCGACCTTGGTCGTGCGCACTTTATACGAAAAACTGGTGGTGCCTGTATAGGACGATCCGAAAATGCCCGCTCCCGTAGCTTCGGAGAGGGTTGTTGTCGAGGTCGTAATGCTGATGGCCGATTCAGCGGCCACCGCTACGGAAAGTGTGGTTGTCCCTGTTGCTGCGAACTGAGCCGAACAGGGTTGTACCAAACCCAGTATCGGAAGTAATGCGAGCGGTAATAAATGTCTCTTGCGCATCTTTCTCTCTTATGTGGCGCTTACCGTGAACTGAATATTGTTGAGAAGGAAGGAGCCTGTCTGGTCCGAAGCGTCGTCAATCAGGGTAAAACTGACCACTGCCGAGTTCGGACTGGAAGGACTGCACGGCGCTCCGCCTCCGGAACATCCCGATGGCGACAGAGTAATGACTGTCGTCGCTGAGCTACTCACTGTTACCGACGAGCTACAGGGCGTTGCCAGGAGACTCGATCCGCTGCATGTATAGGAAAGGTCGCCCCGGGAAACAGATGGTCCGCCCGAAGGGAGAAAATCCGAGGTGGCCTTCAAAGTAATCGTCCCCCCTCCCGCGGAGGACGTCCTCGCATTGTAGTTAACCGTGACTGACCCGGCGAAGGCATCGAACGTCGTCCCGCTTTTGGTCAGAGACACTGTGGATGGCACTACAGAAGTGATATCGCCGACAGCATTGATGTTGGCATTCAACGTGTTAGATACCGTCACGGTATTCGCCAACAGCAACCCCTCGGCAGCCACCGCGATAACTACGAGAGTCAAAATTATTGTCGTCTTCATTTAAAACATGCGATACTTCACATGCACCAAAGTGATCTGTACTACTAGTTAGTATCTCAGGACTCATTCAGGAGTTCACTAATCTTGTGTAAACTCCCCCGACTTCAGTACCGGTACTAATGCTCGAAGCAATACCGACATCGACTCTAAATCGGCCTGATTGTGCCGATAAGACCGACAGGTACGGAATCTTGCAGCGCGCTCTACCATTCACCGCCATCCTGTTGGTCTGTTTAGGTTTAGTTTCACTGAGCCGGGCGGACCAGAGTGCTGGAAGCCTGAGCCTCGAAGTCCGGCCGGAAGGATTCCTGGATCCTGGCTCAATTGAACTACTGGTGTCGGTCGGGGCGAATGGTGCGTACTCAACGGTACAAAAAGTACTAGTGAGGGCGTGGATGCGAGCAATTCCCGGGCAGCACGTCCATTTGTCTGCCTCCGAGGCGGATTTCACCGGGCCGCAAGGCAAAGTTCCCGCGCCGGCCATAACCTGGAACGGCTCAATAATTGGCTCATCCGGAGGCGGCACGGGTGCAACGTGCGCTAACGGGGCGCTCCAGGGCGACGAGGCCCAGCCACTGATTTTGGGCTGGGATCGTTCAGGAACCGTGCTCTGCAACCTGACCCTGTCGATTGCCCCGCCCCCGGACTGGCAACCCGGCACGTACGCCGGATCGGTCAATCTCAGGCTTTGGGCCGAATAGGACTTATCTGGCCTCCGCCCGGAGCCTATCGGCCGCGGAAGTAATCCGCCATTCAGACCGAAGAACTAATCTACTCTTGCGCATCTTACGCCTGCCGCCAATTCTCTATGACGAGACTGACTCCCGTACGCTGAATAGCTTCAAAATCCGCTGTATTGCCGGTTACGAGACATACTTTGAGTCGCACAGGGACAGCCGCAATGAGGCAGTCCGGTAACTCAAGGATGCGCCGTTTCGCCTCGCTTTCGCTTTGATGGTAGCCGCCAGCAGATAATCGGCATCTACGGGCGTAATCTGCTCGTTCCGATCCAGCCAGGCCAACATTTTCTTTAGCTGTGCCTCGGCCCCCTTCACTTCCAGGCCGTACACAATCTCATGGACCGTTACGCTTGTGAATGTGAAACGCCCGTGCTCCTCGGCATACCGCGCGGCGCGGGCTACGACGATGGCGTCGTGACCTTTAAGATATTCGGAGAGAATGTCAGTGTCGAGGATTGCTGTGGCCATGTCGCTAAGAGCAACGGGTGGACTCTGCCGGGCGCTTTCGCTCCTCATAAGCGATGCGTACCACTTCATCCAGCAAAGCCGCGTCTTCTTGACCGCTAAACAAGCCCAGGCCTTGTTCAAATATCGATTTCGGGCGTTGTGCGACCAATGCCTCGGTTACGACCACGTTAAGAGGAAGTCCCCGTGCCTCTGCCTCAGCGCGGTACGCTTGCTCGATGTGTGGCGGAAGCTCAAGAGTTACGGTCACGAATTCCTCTGCTCCAAGTTTACCGCCGGACCGGCGAGTTCGCTCGTATCCCCAGGAAGCCACGTCGACCCCGCGGAAGACTGGCTGTTCGTCGTTCGGTTCCCGCCCATCGTCGACCGTAGCGCGCATCCAACCGTTCTTACCGAAATCGCTTAAATAACCCGCCGATCGGATCGAAGAACTCGTCCACCACCCGCTCCTTCAGCGGAATGATCGCATTATCCGTAATCGTGATATGCTCCGGACAAACCTTCGTGCAGCACTTGGTAATGTTGCACAACCCGATCCCGTGATTGTCTTTCAGTTCCTTCAGTCGGTCGCCGCTGTCGATTGGATTCATCTCCAGCGCGGCCGTATACACCAGGAACCGCGGCCCGATAAAATCGGCATGCATATGATGATCGCGCAGCACGTGGCAAACATCCTGGCACAGAAAACATTCGATGCACTTGCGGAATTCCTGCGGCCGGTCCACATCCGACTGCTTCACGCGCCATGACCCATCTGGCGCATCCGCTTTCCGTGGCTTGAACTTCGCGATCGTCTTCTTGACCTCGAAATTCCAACTCACGTCCGTCACCAGATCGCGAATCAGCGGAAACGTCTTCATCGGCTCGATCCGCACCGGCTTATCCTGCGGCAGCGTGTTCATCCGCGTCATGCACATCAGTTTCGGCATGCCGTTGATTTCCGCCGAACACGACCCGCACTTGCCCGCCTTGCAGTTCCAGCGGACCGCCATATCGTTGGCCTGTTCCGCCTGGATCTTGTGCACCACATCCAGCACAACCATCCCCTCGGTCACCTCGGCCTTATATTCCTGAAAAGCGCCCTTGGTCCGGTCGCCGCGCCAGATCTGGAACGTCACCGCACTCATGACTTCATCTCCTCAATGATCTGTTTCATCTCATCCGTCATGGGCGGCAGAGCCTCGCGCATCAGTTCCATGGAACCGTCTGCGGCGCGCCGGATCGTGTGGTTGTAGGTCCCTTCGGCCGCGCTCTTATCCGGGTAATCTTCCCGGAAATGCGCGCCCCGGCTCTCTTTACGGTCAATCGCCGACAGCGCAATCGCTTCCGATACTGTCAACAGATTCCGCAGATCGATGGCCGTGTGCCACCCAGGATTGTATTCGCGGTTTCCGCCCGCCGAGACATTTGCCGCTCGCTTCTTCATATCGGCGAGTTTTTCGATCGCCAGCGCCATGTCCTTCTCCACGCGCACAATTCCGACCAGATCCTGCATGAAATCCTGCAGTTCGAACTGGATGTCGTAGGGCCGCGTGCCACCTTCGCGTTCGAGAGGCGCCAAAGCTTCACGCGCAATCTCATCCACCTGTTGCGGATTCACCTGCGCGGAGCCGTTTGCCTTCGCGTACTGCGCGGCATAATCGCCTGCGCGCTTGCCAAAGACCACCAGATCGGAAAGCGAGTTTCCACCCAGTCGATTGGCGCCGTGCAACCCCGCCGCGCATTCGCCGGCGGCGAATAACCCGGGCACATCCGTCATTTGCGTGTCCGCATCCACCAGCACGCCACCCATGATGTAGTGCGTCGTCGGTCCGATTTCCATCGGCACTTCCGTAATATCCAGATCCGCCAGTTGCTTGAACTGGTGATACATGCTGGGCAGCTTGCGCTTGATATGCTCCGCGCCGTTCGGCACCCGGGACTTGATCCAGGAGATGTCCAGGAACACGCCGCCATGCGGGCTCCCCCGCCCTTCTTTTACTTCCCGGTTGATACAACGAGCCACGTGGTCGCGCGTCAGCAGTTCCGGCGGGCGCCGCGCATTCTTATCGCCCGTCACATACCGCCAGCCTTCCTCTTCGTTGTCGGCTGTCTGCGGCTTGTAATTGTCCGGGATATCGTCGAACATGAACCGCTTGCCTTCTTTGTTCCTGAGCACTCCGCCTTCGCCGCGCACGCCTTCCGTCACCAGAATGCCGCGCACGCTGGGCGGCCAGATCATCCCCGTCGGATGGAACTGGACAAACTCCATGTCCATCAGTCGTGCGCCCGCGCGGTAGCAAAGCGCCTGCCCGTCGCCCGTGTACTCCCAGCTGTTACTGGTGATCTTGAAGGCGCGTCCCACCCCGCCGGTCGCCATCACAACTGCTTTGGCTTTGAACAGCATGAAGCGGCCGAGTTCGCGGCCATAGCCGAAGGCGCCCGCGATGCGCCCGGCATCGGTCAGCAGATCCAGCACCGTGCATTCCATGTGGACTTCCATGCCCGTATGGATGCCGTGATCCTGCAACGTGCGGATCATTTCGAGACCGGTGCGGTCGCCGACGTGCGCCAGCCGCGGATAACGGTGGCCGCCGAAATTGCGCTGCAGGATCTTGCCGTCTTTGGTGCGGTCGAAAACCGCGCCCCACGCTTCCAGTTCGTGCACGCGGTCGCCGGCTTCCTTCGCGTGCAACTCGGCCATGCGTGGATTGTTCAGGTACTGCCCGCCGCGCATCGTATCCGCAAAATGAACGCGCCAGTTATCGCGGTCGTCCACGTTGCCCATCGACGCGGCCATGCCGCCTTCGGCCATGACGGTGTGCGCTTTGCCAAGCAGCGACTTGCAAACCAGACCGACTTTCAGGCCGGCCGATGATGCTTCAATTGCGGCGCGAAGTCCCGCGCCGCCCGCGCCGATTACCAGCACGTCGTATTCGTATGTTTTATATTCCGCCATTGGATGCCTGTTTAAAACAGCCTGATATCTTTCCAGATGCCCATCGCGCACAGCCGCACATAGAGATCGGAAAAACCGACGCCAAACAAGCTGAACCACGCAAAACGCATGTGACGCGCATTGAGGCAACCCACACAGTCGTAGATCTTCTTCCGTGTCGGCGATCCGGAAAGAATATCCTTCATGCCGCCCACCAGGTGCCGGAACGAATGGCAGCCGAACGTATAGGAACTGAGCAGCACGACATTGATCGCCAGCACGATCGTCCCGACGCTGACGCCGAAGCCGTTGTCGAACTTAGTCGCTTCCCAGACGTCGCGGGCAAGCAGCGCAATGACCATGACGGCCAGATAGAAAAAGTAGCGGTGGATGTTCTGGAAAATCAGAGGGAAGCTGCGCTCACCGAGATAGGTGTTGCGCGGTTCCCCTACCGCACAGTTCATGGGATCGGCCCAGAACGCCTTGTAATAGGCGCCGCGGTAGTAATAGCAGGTGAAGCGGAAGCCGCCTGGAATCCAGAGAATCAGAAAGGCCGGGGAGAATTTGATGAAGGAGGGGAACCACGATGGCGTTCCGCTGCCGAACCACGCGAAACGGGGATCGCCGTACAGCAACGGCGAATAGAAGGGTGACAACAGCGGGCCCGATGAATAGTAGTTATTCTGAAATGCCGCCCAGGTCGAATAAACAATGAAGAGGGAGAATCCCAGAAAAACCACCAGTGGCTGAACCCACCAGTTGTCGGGGCGCGCAGTCTCCCCGAACCGTCCGCGCGTAAGCGGAACATCGATTTGTGGCATAAAAACTGGAGTTTATCAGACGGTTCCGCTTGCCCGGAAAAACGCCGCCTTCACCCCAGGATTTACTGCGAAAAAGGCCGTGAATCGGCTCTTTCCCGTTCCACCAGCCCGCCCGGCCGGGCGTTCGTCGCAGTAGAGGAATAAGTGAAAGTTCCGCTCACCGTCCCGCCAGACGTGGTGATCACTAAAGGCGCAGTGAACGGTTGCAGCACCGGCGGCGTGACCACCGTAAGAGAGGTATCGCTGTTCACCTTGAAGCTGGTCGCGTCCAGACCCGCGAAGGTAAC
This sequence comes from Bryobacteraceae bacterium, assembly GCA_025928545.1. Classification (GTDB taxonomy): domain Bacteria; phylum Acidobacteriota; class Terriglobia; order Bryobacterales; family Bryobacteraceae; genus BOG-234. The sequence continues at coordinate 45,733 of JAICJH010000014.1, forward strand.
CGCCGAGGTTCCGGTGAAGCCGGTACCCGTAATCGTGATGGTGGTGCCGCCCGAAACCCGACCGCTGTTCGGACTGATGCTCGTGATGGTCGGAGCCGCCACATACGTGTAAAGAGTGTTGGCGACGTTGCTTCCCGGCGTTGTGGTAACAATCACGCTCACCGCGCCCGCGGCCGTACCCGCAGGTACTGTGGCTGTAATCGAAGTTGAATTGTTCACCAGGAAGTTAGTGGAGCTCACGCCACCAAACGTCACGGTCTGAGTCCCCTGCAGATTCGTGCCGGTAATCGTGACGTTGTTGCCGCCTGCGAGCGGCCCGACGTTGGGAGTAACACTGGTAACGGTTGGAGGTTGTGTGGAAGTCCCTGGGATCACGATCGGAAACGTGACAACGTTACTGACGAATAACTGCTGCGCGATTGTCATCTGCGAAAGAACATCCGTCCCGAGACTCGGATTCAGAGCGAACTGCACGTAATAGATACCTGCCGTATTCGGAACCAGCGCGACATTCATCGGGGTGGCGACCAGGCCCTGCACCAGAATCGAGTCCACGAAAACCGCCGGCGGGTTATCGTTGCCGCCGCGGTAAATGAAACCGGATGAAATATCGGCAGGCTGAGTCGGACCAAGACCTGTCGCAAATGTATAGAGCGACTCGCCGGGAATCGCCGGGTTATCCAGCGTCACCGGTAATCCCGCCGGCGCGTCATAGCCTGTGGTGTCGTTGTAGACCGTAACGTTGATCTGCGCGCCAATAGTGTTGTCGGGAATGCTGGCAGCCTGTGCCAGAATCTTAATCCCCTCGCCCGCCGGACCCGGCTCGTAGGCGTAGATAACGATTCGGTTATACTCGTTGGCCTGCACCGCATAAACATAAGGATCCGGTCCGGCGTTGATCGCCGCGACCAGACGCGCGGTCACTGTCGCCAGAGTATCGTTGGCGACTTCCGTGTAGGAGTATATTTTCCCGCCGAAATAAATCGTATGGGTAAAGGTGTTCCCCGTAACGCCGACATAATTCGAGGCCAGCGTCATGCCGGTGCCGGCGGTATCCACGCTCGCGATTGTGTAGAGACCGCCCGAAATAACGATCTGGCCTCCCACCATCGCCTGCGTCCAGGCGGTTCCCACGCCAGTTACGCTGCTCGAGCCCTTAACGACGTTGACGGTTCCGGCCGTATAAGAAGCGGCGTTGCGTCCGATAATGATTGCGGCCGTGTCCCCCACCTGAGGAATGCCGTTGATGTCGATCAGATCGAAGGCCTGGGATGACGCATGGTAAACGATGCCGGGCCGCGGATCGTTCCCGCCCAGAGCAAACAGTCCTGGATTCTGCGGAACAATCGTCGTGGCAATCGGTGTGGTCGCCGTGACCGTCCCGTTGGCATGCTGTGACCGCACATAGAGACTGACGCTGGTGCGGTCCAGAAACTCAAGCGGCATCTGCGCATTGACCTGCGTAGGTGAAACGTACAGCAACGGAGCCCTGACGCCATCCACATATAACGTGCAGTTGTTCATGGTGGACGGGAGATATGTGGTTGAAAAATCCGCCGCGCCCGTGGAATCGCACAGATTCTGACCCAGAATCTGGATCAAAGTGCCCGGCGCCACCTGAGCGGGATTCTCCAGATAAATATTCAGCGTGGTGTTCGACGCGTTCCCCAGAATCGTCGCGTTCGCGGATTGAGTGACCGAGATCGTCACATTTCCACCGGGTGCTCCGGGGAACTTGGCTGTCACCACGATTTCGTTCGCGGTGGTGTTGAACAGGGCCGTGACGTTTGTGTCGGTGGTATTGATCTTATTGACAAGATCCTGAATGATGGAGGTCAGCGTATCGGTCGATACCACCGTGTGAGTATAGGTCGCGCTCGCCACCGTACACGCCGGCGGACCGCCGGTACAACCGATCTTCAGCGTGATCGTGTTGTTTGCCGTGATGCTTCCGGCAAACGTGAAATTACCCACCGCGAAGATCGCAAGACTGGCGGCGTTGTTCACGCCGTTGAGCGGAATATTCGGAAGCCCCGGGGTATGCACCATCACACGGCGGTTGTACGTGTCGGTGACGTAAAGATTGGTTCCGTCGAATGCGACCGCCGAAGGTGTTTCGAAGGCGTTCGTTCCGTCCGGATTTTCGCCGGTGTGGTCGCTGAACTCATCGGGCTGACCCAGAATCACGTCCGCCGCCGCGCCGCTGGCAGTCGGGAATGTATTGAAGACCATCACGCGATCGTTACCGCCGTCGGCCACGAACAGCCGTGTCCCGTCTGAGTAGGCGAAGCGGGGGTAGGAAAGAGTCCGGGAGCACCGGTTCGGAAAAAGCTTCGTCCCGGTAACAGTATCGGTGCCGTTGGACTGGCACAGGATCGGTTTCAGGTCGGTTGGATTTCCGTCCGCATCTACGCTCGATGAGTTGATGTAATAACTGGCGTTCGTCGATGAACTCACCATGTCGGGCTGGCCGATAGCCAGATCGGCGGGAGCTCCGTTCGAGGTCGGCATCTTGTTCCACATCAGAATGCGGTTCTGCGCCAGATCTGCCACGAAGAGACGAGTCCCGTCGGTGGTCACCGAAACAGGTGTCTGCATGTTGCTCGCGGTTGCCACGCCCGACGTCTTCGTCAGATCGGGCTGCACAAAGGCCGTAAAGCTCGACTGGCCCAGAACCAGATCCGCCGCGGCGTTGTTGGTGGTCGGAATCTTGTTATAGATGAGCACCCGGTCGTCAAACGTATCCGCGACAAAAAGCTTGCCGCCGTAAATCCAGACTCCGGAGGGAGCTCTTAAAGAGGTAGCGGATGGCGAGAGTGCCGCATTGGACGTGAAGTTCGCCTGGCCGACAACAACGTCGGCCGGCTGCCCGTTCGCGGTCGGAAGATGCAGCCAGATCAGGACCCGGTTGTTGCCGGTGTCGGCGATCGCCAGCACTGTGCCGTCGGTTGCAATACCGGTTGGGTCGCGCAGACTTCTGGCGGAAAGACCCTGAGTAAACGTATTGAAATCGGGCTGGCCTAGAACCAGGCTCGCCGTGCCGCGACATACGCCGCAATTGCTGCCAGGAACATCGGGGAGGTCGGTCAGGCTCGGATACGTGCCGACGTCGCTATAGCGCAGCACGCGATTGTTGTTGGGCGTCGCGCCGAGGCGATTGGAGTCGACAACCCACAAAACCCCGTTCGCATAGGCGATGCCGCTTGGCGAACCAAGCAGCGAGTTCGACGCGCCGAAATCGCCATTCGTGAAATTCGTCTGGCCGATGACCAGGTGCGCGGCTTGCCCGGTATTGAACACGGGGGTCTGTCCGTTGACGGACACGGCGGCACACACGCATGCCACTAAGGCCTGCAAAGTTAGGACACTAAAAGACTTCATCTTTAAAAGGAATCCATTAGAACTGGCGGTTGAGTCTTTTGCAAGTATAGCAAGTGACTTGGACGCTCTGCCGCTGAGTCCAGGTTTCGAATACATCACGTTGCTAAACTCGCGGCATGGCTGAAATCGCTCTCGAAATTACTCCTGTAGAAGTGAAAGCCCGGCTGGATCGTGGTGAGCATATTCGGCTGGTCGATGTCCGTGAGCCGGAGGAGCACGCCATCTGCCAGATCGCGGGCGCAGAGCTCATCCCGATGCGCACCATCCCGCAACACCTCCAGGATCTCGACGATGACCGCACCATTTGCGTGTTCTGCCACCACGGCGTCAGGAGCTTAAGCGTGGTTGACTGGCTGCGGCGGCAGGGTGTGGAGAACTGCCAGAGCATGGCCGGCGGCATCGACCGCTGGAGCCTCGAAATCGATCCCGGGGTGCGCCGCTACTGACTCACCTGTGTTCGGCATTCACAGTGTCACCAGCCGAGCAGTTTGCGGGGCTTCGCCTCGGGCTCGGCCAGCAGTTCCGGAACAAAGACCGACATCGTCTTAGCCAGGGCATCGATATCGGCGCCTTCCTCGAAGGGCATCTCCTGTTCCACCCAGTTGGATAGCGGCAGATTCCGGAAGAAGATGCGCTCCTGGCGCACTACCGACTTGCGGGTCAGGAACAACGCCTTGTGCTCGCGGATGTAGTGGCGCTCTTCGACCCGGATATCGCCGATAAAATCGTCCATCGCCTTGCGCCGGGCCGATTCCTCCGCGGAGCGAACCGACTCCAGCATCGCGTCCTTCTGGACCCGGAGTGCGGCGTTGGCCGCGGCCAGATCTTCGCGCTGTTTCGCCAGCAGTACGTCGGTACGCGACTGCATCACGTAATAAACCAGACCTCCCGTGAGTGCGCCGCATAAGACCGAGGCGATAATCCACCAGATCGGTTCCATTGACATCAGTTTAGCCCGAACCGTCGATCTTTGACGCGCCGAAAGAGGCTGTTTTCAGACGGTAGGCCATGCCGGCTCCTAATCCGTGATGCTTGCCGAGAAAGGCCGCAATCCCCGAGGCGCGGTCGCGCTTCAGTGTGCTCGCCTGCATGGGCGAAGGGTCCTGCCCATGGGTTGCGGTCACATTCTTCAGGACAACCAGCTTCCGGTTCGCGCTGGCGACCTTCTGACAGATCTCGAGGGCACTGCCGTAGTTTCCGTAGCGCTCGTCGATATGTCCCATGTTGCGGAGAAAGGCTGCCCGCACCATGATGGCGGCGCCAGATACGCACTCCGCCGCGATCTCGTCGCCACCGGTGGCCGGTTCGAGGGGCGGATCGGGCCGGGATGGCGTTGCCAGAGCCCGGACCTGAGGACCGTTCAGCAGCGGACACACGGAGGCGACATCCGACCGGTTTTCCAGGAACTCGGCCAGCGCAACCACGGCGGTGGCATCGATCAGGACATCGTCGTGAAGCAGCAGAACGTAATCGCCATCGGCGGCGCGAATGCCGATGTTGAGAGCGCGGGTGAGGCCAAAGTTCCGCGGAAGCCGGCTGAACCGGACCGAGGGAAATTCGTCCGCCAATCCGGCGGTTCCATCACGCGAACCGTTATCGACCACCACGACCTGTATTCCGCACTCCGGCGGTGTCAGAGCCGTGAGGGAACGGCGCAGTTGTTCCACGCGATTGTAAGCGACGATAACGACCGAGATCTTATTTGCTTCCAAAAGTCACCTTACCCAGTAGAACAGGATGCCGCGCTCCGGTGGCGGAGGGCAGGTTGCCGGGCTGCCGCTTCCACGTCCGGTATGCCAGCATCGCGAAGGCGATGGCCTCTTTCGCATCCGGATCCACGTTGAATTCAGCGGTGGTGACAATTCGGCAGGTTGGCAGAAAAGCCGCGAGTTGCACCATGAGCTGTGTGTTGTGAACTCCGCCACCGGAAACGATCACTTCCTCGGTCGCCGGTGCGAAGCGTTCCATCCCCGTGGCGATGGCCGTCGCCGTGAGGACTGTTGCGGTCGCGATGAGGTCGGGAGTCGGCAGGCCGGTCTTGCGAAGCGTCTCGATGAATTCGACGCCATACTGCTCGCGGCCGGCGGATTTCGGCGGGGGCGCGGAATAATAGGGATCTTTCAGGAGCCGCTCCAAGAGCTTGTGATTCAGATAGCTCTCGGCAGCGATTCTTCCGTTGCGGTCGAAATGCTGTTTGCCCTGGCTGAAGATGGCGACCAGCTGATCGATCACCATATTGCCAGGGCCGGTATCGAACGCGATAATCTGCTCCGGCGACGCTCCGGCGGGGAGCACGGTCATGTTGGCGATGCCGCCAATATTGAGAGCCACGCGCGATTTGGTGGCGCTGTGGAACAGCAGGTAATCCACCAGCGGCACAAGTGGCGCGCCTTGGCCCCCGGCGGCGATGTCGCGGGTTCGGAAATCGGAGACGACAGGGATGCCGAGCCGTTCAGCGATGACCGACGATTCGCCGATCTGGAGAGTGTTGGGGTGATCACCCGTGCCCCTATGGAAGATCGTCTGGCCGTGCGAACCGATCAGCTCGATCGATTCGAGCGGAACCCCGGAGCGTTCGCACGTGCCGGTTACCGCTTTGGCATAGAGTTCGCCAAGCTGGAAGTTCAGTCTCGAGATCTCGCCCGTATCGCAGCGGGCATTCGACACGGAGAGAATGCGGCCTCTGATCGAAAGCGGATAGGGGAAGCTTGCATGCGCTACGGTCTTGATTTTCCGGCCGGCAATATCAACGATGGCAACGTCGATGCCGTCGAGCGAAGTGCCGCTCATGATGCCGGCTACCCGCATGCTCACAGGGGCCGCACTCCACCGGCTATCACGGTTTCCAGCTTTTCCGGCGTTCGGAGCAGCAGGAAGCCATTCTCATCCAGGCCCGCAGTGACGCCGCGCAGCTTGCCATCCACTTCCACTGCTTTGCCGCGCGGCCAGGTGGAGCATTCTTCGAAGCGTTTCAGGATTTCCCGCTTCGACAGCGTTGCGTAGCGCAGGCTCTCGACTATCACTCTGTCTGCCAAAGCGTTCTTGCTGTGCTCCCTGCCCGTTTCGATCTTCAGTGAAGTTGCGACATCGCTGAGATCGGGCGGGAATGCGTCTTGATTTACGTTCAGGCCGATGCCCGCAATCAGGGCGCCCTCCGCCGCCTGCACCAGGATTCCCGCCAGTTTGCGTTCGCTCAGCATGACGTCGTTCGGCCAGCGCAGATCGGTGGATACCTGAGCCAGATCGTTCACGGCCCGCTGGACAGCGAGCCCCAACGCCATGGTCAGAATCGGCGGGGAACCAAACAATCGGAGGATGATGGAAATGTAGAGCCCGCCGGTGTCGTCCGATTGCCAGGTGTGCCCCTGTCGTCCGATACCCGCTGTCTGGAGTTCCGCGATTACGGCGGTGCCGTGCGGTTCACCCTTCGCGGCGAGCGCCGCCGCATCCTTCATGGTGGACGTTGTGGTGTGGACGCGGACGATCATGCCAGCTCTAGTCTGAAGCTGATATCGACCGCCCGGGCGGAGTGTGTGATGGATCCGACCGAGACGAAATCGGCTCCGCATTCGGCGTATGCGCGAACAGTTTCGAGGGTGATGCGACCTGAGAGTTCCACTTTCGCCCGGCCCGCGATCCTGGCAATCCATTGCTTCGCTTCGTCGGATGTCAGGTTATCCAGCAGTAGATGGTCGGCTTTCGCGGCGAGGGCTTCTTCCAGTTCCGATTCTGTGCGAACCTCAATCTCTATCGGCATGCCCGACTGGCGCGCGGCCACGATTGCTTCGGTGACTCCACCGGCGGCGGCGATGTGGTTGTTCTTGATCAGAATCGCGTCGTAAAGCCCCATACGATGGTTAACGACGCCTCCGGCGGCGGTTGCCGCTTTTTCAAGGTGGCGAAAACCAGGCGTGGTTTTGCGGGTGTCGAGAATGCGGCATTTGGTGTGCGCGACAGCTTCGGCATACCGGCGCGACAAAGTCGCCACGCCTGAGAGGCGCTGGAGAAAATTCAGGGCCGGGCGTTCGAATCTGAGGAGATCGCGCGCGCTGCCCTGGACACTCGCGATGATCTCGTTCGCTTCGAGGAGGTCACCGTCGCAGTGATTCAGCTCCAGATCTTCGTAGAGTTCGGCGAGAACTTCCGTGCCAGAGAGAACCAGCGGTTCGCGCGACAGAAAGACACCCCGGGCTTGCCTGTCCGCAGGCACGCAGGCGTTTGACGTGACGTCGCCGCTGCCGATGTCTTCGGTCAGGGCGAGCTGGATGATGGGGTTCATGCGAGGCTCTCTGAGACCTTTTGCAACTGGGCTTCGTATTCGGCCTTTTTGGCCCGAATGGAATCTACTACTTTTTGCGGCGCTTTGCCGAGGAAGACATCGTCGTTCAGCTGGCGCTCGGAATTGGCGATGTTTTTGATGAGCTGATCGCGCTCTTTTTCGAGGCGTTTGCGCTGCACTTCCAACTGCGCGGTCGGAACGTCGATTGAGACCGTAAAGCCAGACATCGATTTCACGGCTCCCGTTTTCGGGGTTTCGCCGGCTCGAAGTGTGACGCGGGTCAGCTTCTGAATCGCCACCTCGTGGGCCGCCATATCGGCGCCGGAAATCAGCCCTTCGAGCGGCAGTTTCGGATCGAGGCTGAGATCGGCGCGCAGGTTTCGCAGAGCGGTCGCGACATCCTGGAGAAGCCTGATCTCGGCTTCGGCCGCGGGATCGTTGTGGGCTTCATCGTATACGGGATAGGCCTGCACCGAAATCGACTCGCCTTCGCGCGCGCCCAGTCGGTGCCAGAGCTCTTCCGTAATGAAGGGCATCAGCGGATGGAGCAGACGGAGGGTCTGTTCGAAGACACCCGCAATCCTGTTCCAGTCGCCGCGGGCTTTCTTGAGTTCGATGTACCAGTCGCAGAAGTCATCCCAGATGAAATGCCAGATGGTCTGCGCGGCTTCGTGGTAACGGAATGTCTCGATGGCCTGGCTCATCTGGCGCGCGCATTGATTGAGGCGCGAGGCGATCCATCGGTCCTCCACCTGCGGCGGGCCGATCGGATCCCCGATACTTTGGCCCTCCAGATTGGTCAGGATGAAGCGGGCGGCGTTCCAGATCTTATTGGCGAAGGCTTTGGCGCTATCGAGACGTTCCGGGCTGAAAACAATGTCGGTACCCGGCGCCGCACCGATCAGGAGCGCCATGCGGACGGCATCGGTGCCGTATTGTTCCGTGACGACGAGCGGATCGATGACGTTGCCTTTGGTCTTCGACATCTTCTGTTTATCGGCATCGCGCACAAGGCCGTGAATGTAGACCTGGCGGAACGGGACGTCGCCCATGAATTCGATGCCGAGCATCGCCATGCGGGCGACCCAGAAGAAAAGGATGTCAAAGCCGGTGATCAGGGTTGTCGTGGGATAGAAGTGCTTCAGGTCTTCTGTCTTGTCGGGCCAGCCCAGAGTTGAGAACGGCCAGAGACCGGAGCTGAACCAGGTGTCCAGCACGTCGGGATCCTGGCGGAGCGTGCCTTTGCACTTCGTGCACGCGGCAGGGTCTTCGCGAGCGATGATCGTTTCGCCGCACGCATCGCAATACCAGACCGGAATTCGATGGCCCCACCAGAGTTGTCTGGAGATACACCAGTCGCGAATGTTGTTCATCCACTCGTTCCAGGTTTTGAGCCAGACTTCGGGGACGATTTCGATGCGCTTTTCGTCGACAGCTGCGATGGCTTTTTCGGCGAGCGGTTTGGTGCGGACGAACCACTGTTTCGACACCAGAGGCTCCACCACGCTTTTGCAGCGCTGGCATTTGCCGGGGTTGACGGTGTACGGCTCCACGCGTTCGAGCAGGCCCAGCGCATCGAGATCGGCCACGATCTTCTTGCGCGCCGCATAGCGATCGAGCCCGGCGTATGGGCCGCCGCTGGCCGTGATCTTGGCATCGCGGCCGATCACTTCAATCAGCGCGAGCGAGTGGCGTTTGCCGGCTTCGAAGTCGTTGGGATCGTGCGCGGGAGTGATTTTGACCACGCCGGTGCCGAACTCGGGATCGGCCATTTCATCCAGAATGATGGGAATTTCGCGATCCATCAACGGCAGCCGGACAGTGCCGCCGTGAAGCTCCGGATAGCGTTCATCGCGCGGGTTGATGGCGACAGCGGAATCGCCCAGCATGGTTTCAGGACGAGTGGTGGCAACCGTGAGGAAGCGGTCGGTGCCGGTCACCGGATACTTGATGTGCCAGAGGCTGCCTTCCATTTCCTCGTGGACGCTTTCCAGGTCGGAGATGGCGGTATTGCAGCCGGGGCACCAATTGACCATGTACTCGCCGCGATAGATCAGGCCCCGTTCGTGCAGGGTGACGAAGACTTCGCGGACGGCGCGGGAGAGGCCGGAATCGAGAGTGAAGCGTTCACGGGACCAGTCGCAGGAGGCGCCGATCTGGACCATTTGTTTGAGAATGGTCCCGCCGGATTCCGCTTTCCATTTCCAGACACGATCGATGAATTGTTCGCGGGTGAGGTCGCGGCGATACTCGATGCCTTCGGCTCTCAGCTGGCGGGCGACGATCATTTCGGTGGCGATACCGGCGTGATCGGTACCTGGAAGCCAGAGGGTTACATCGCCGCGCATGCGGTGCCAGCGGACGGTGACGTCGATTTCGGAATGCTCCAGCATGTGCCCCATGTGGAGGTTGCCGGTGACGTTGGGGGGCGGGATGACAAGCGAGAATACGGGCTTGCCTTCCGAGTGTTTCGCCGTGTAGATGCCGGATTCGACCCACCACTGAGCCCAGCGGGGCTCGAAGCGCCCGGGCTCGTAGACTTTTTCAATTTCCATGGAAGTTTTCAGTTTAGCGTAGAGGCGATAAACGCCTCAGCTGAGGAGGCCGGTGATTACGTTGCCCTGGTTGCCTACTCCGGACAATCTGGCGTCGAGGCCCGAGTACTTCACGGTCATCTTCTTGTCGTCTATGCCCAGCACCCGCAGCATGGTGGCGTGGAAATCGTGGATGCTGACGGGGTTTTCCACGGCAGCATAGCCGAGTTCGTCGCTTGTGCCGTAGCTGAGGCCTGGCTTGATGCCTCCTCCGGCGAGCATGTAGGAGAAGGTCTTGATGTGGTGGTCGCGGCCGTCGCCACCCTGCGACATGGGAGTGCGGCCAAATTCTCCTCCGAAGACTACGAGGGTATCGTCGAGCATCCCTCGCTGTTTGAGGTCGTTGATCAGGGCGGCGGTCGGACGGTCGGTTTCTTCCGCTTTGAATTCGATGCCGTCTTTGATGGCGGAGTGGTGGTCCCAATCGCGGTGGTAGAGCTGGATGAAGCGAACTCCGCGCTCGGCGAGGCGTCGCGCCAGGAGGCAGTTCGAGGCGAAGGATCCGTCGCCTGGCTTGGCTCCATAGGCATCGAGGACGCTTTGCGGTTCTTTGCTCATATCCACCAGATCGGGGACGCTGGTTTGCATCTTAAACGCCATTTCGTACTGGGATATGCGGGTTAAGATTTCCTGATCCTGGGTGGTTTTGTAGCGGGCTTTATCGAGCTGGTTGATGGCGTCGATGGATTGGCGCTGGAGTTTGGCGTCGATACCTTCGGGGTTATCGAGATAGAGGACCGGGTTGCCGAAGGAGTTCAGTTTTACTCCCTGAAATTTGCTTGGGAGGAAACCGGAGGACCATTGGCGGGCGGAGATTGGCTGCATTTGTCCGCCTTGTCCGGCGGAGAGCATGACGACGAAGCCGGGCAGGTTTTCGGTATCGGCTCCGAGACCGTAGAGGAGCCACGAGCCCATGCTGGGCCGTCCGGCGATAATGGAGCCCGTGTTCAGGAACATGTGGGCAGTATCGTGGTTGATCTGTTCGGACCACATGGAGCGGATGACGGTGATGTCGTCGGCCACGCTGCCGAGGTGGGGAAAGAGATTGCAGATGCGCTGGCCGGATTTGCCGTAGGTGGAAAACTCGTGTTGCGGGCCGTAGCAGGTCAGGGCTTTGCCCTGTAGTTGGGCTATTTGCTGGCCCTTAGTGAAGGATTCCGGCATGGCCTGGCCGTGCATGGCGCGGAGCTTCGGCTTGTCGTCGAAAGTTTCGAGGTGGGAAGGACCTCCCGCCTGATAGAGATAAATGACTCGTTTGGCTTTTTGGGGATAGTTCAGGGGCGAGATGGCGCCCTGGTATTTTTCCTGCTGGGCGTTCAGGAGTTGATTGACCGCGATGAGGCCCAAGCCTCGTCCCAGAAAAGCTCTGCGGTTTAGTAGTGGATCGAGTGTCATTTAGTCTCTGGTGATTGCTTCGTGCAGATTCAGGATTACTCTGGCTACCGTTGTCATGGCGGCCAGATCAGATTCGTTCATGGTTTCCGGAACCGGGGCTTCTCCGATTTCCAGCAGGGCTTTTGCTCCCTTTTTATCGGTTTCGAAGTGGATTGCGGCGTCCTTGTGCAGGTCTCGCAAAACCTTCAGCTCGGATTCGGAGGGAGCTCGCTCCAGACTTCTTTCGAAAGCCCAGGTTAGTCTGGCGTCTTCGGTCTTGCCTCCTTTATCCAGGATGTTTTCGGCGAAGACGCGGGCTGCCTCCACGAAGATCGGATCGTTTAAGAGATCCAGGGCCTGGAGCGGCGTGTTCGAGTTGATTCGGTTTACGGTGCACTCTTCGCGGGTGGGGGCGTCGAAGTTCAGCAGCGACGGGTGGAGGAAGGTGCGCTGCCAGTGGGTGTAGACGGCTCTCCTATAGAGGTCATTGCCGTGGCTGGCGGACCATTCCCGCTTGGGGAAGTTCAGAGCGGCCAGGTAGCCTTCCGGCTCATAGGGTTTTACGCTTTGTCCTCCGAATTGCTGGATCAAGAGGCCGGAGATTTCGAGAGCCGTGTCCCGCACCGATTCGGCTTCTATGCGGAAGCGGCTTTGCCGCGAGAGGAGGCGGTTTTCGGGATCGCGGTCGTCTGTGGCGATTGACGATTGTTTATATGTTGCGCTGGTCACGATGGTGCGGAGCAAGTGCTTGACGTCCCAACCGTTCATAAAGTCCGCTGCCAGCCAGTCGAGGAGTTCGGGATAGACGGGGGCTTCTCCCTGCGATCCGAGATCTTCGAGGTTTTTGGAAAGGCCCGTGCCGAAGAATTGTCTCCACATACGGTTGACGAAGACTCTGGCCGTCAACGGATTCGAGGGGGACACCAGCCAATTCGCGAGATCGAGGCGGGTGGCTCGCTTGCCTCCGGTTTCCAGTTTGCCGAGAAATTCGGGGATGGCCGGTTGGACGACGTCGCCGGTTTCATCCATCCAGTTGCCGCGAGGCAGGATGCGGACTTCGCGCGGCTCTACGGATTCGGTAATCATTACTTCGGGAACTTTGGCGATCAGGAGACTTGCTTTTGCTTCGAGCTGCGCCAGTTCTATGCGGGCGGGCTGTAACTCCGGATTGGAATATTCGAAGTAATCGAGAACCAGATTCTTTTGATTTTCGGAGCGTTTATCCGGGGAGAGGAAGAGCGCGGACGCCAGATTTGCGGCTAAGCCATCGTGCTGCGGAGGTGGCGGAGCTACTACCGGCGTATCCAGTCCCGCCGCGGTTGCGGGGGCCGCCGGTTTTGGATCGAGGCGCGCTATCGCCGTCCTGATGGCGTTGCGGCCTCCGGTGCCCGGCCACGTGCCGGAGTTGGGCGCTAACGCGATTCGGAAACGGCCGAGCGTGGCTTTGCGATCATCCGAGTCCTGGTGGATTTTTATTGTGATCTTCGTGTCGGGTTCGGTGACGACCGGAGTTGCGAAGCGCAACATCAGCATGGTCCTGGGGCCTCTGGCTACTCCTCCGATTGCCCAACCGGTTTGGGGATCGCCGTCGATTACAGCCATGGCGGGGAAGCCGGGGATGGGAGCAACGTCGCTGAACGTGAACGAAAACGGCAGTTGTTTTCCGGCGGATTCGGCGTCCACCTCGGTAACGATGAAACGCTCGGAACCTCTGGCAATGTTGGCGCCGGCTAAGCTATCGTCCTGTCCGGTTTCGATGCCTAAGCCGGCCCACTTCCCCGCTCCGGGCTGAATGGTCACTGTGTAGGTTTCGTTATCCGGATTGGGGCCGTCTACGGAGATCATGCCTACGCCCATCGACACCGAGGTGGAGAGAGTGCGCGGATCCTGCTTGATTGGCTCCTTCTGAATGGTGAGGAACGCTTTGGTTGCGGAGGCTGCGACGGGTACGGGGAACTGCCAGGCGAGATCGCCCGACATGTAGCGAACCAGTTCCTCTTTTTCCCACTGGCGCTGCTGGTCGACGAAGGACCCGGCGCGCTGATTGAGAACCTTCTTCGCGGCATCCACCTGCGCCTGCGCGGCGTCGATTGCTTCCTTCTGGCCAGGGCTGTAAACCAGCATTTTGGGCTGGAAGGCGGTGGGGCCGACATCCTGAATGAGCCCATCCTCTTTGATATCGGCGAAGAAGGCTTTGAGGGCGTAGAAATCTTTGGTGAGGACGGGATCGAATTTATGGTTGTGGCACTCGGCGCAACCCATGCTGGTGCCGAGCCAGACGGTGCTGAGGTCGCGCACGCGATCGGCGCCGTATTTCGCGTAATACTCCTTCGGCTGGAGGCCGCCCTCGGCGGAACTGCGGCTGAGGCGATTGTAAGCAGCGGCGATTTTCTGATCGACCGTGGCGTTGGGCAGCAGGTCGCCGGCGAGTTGCTCGCGGGTGAAATCGCTGAACGGCTTGTTGTCGCGAAAGGCCTTGAGGACGTAATCGCGATAGAGCCAGACGGGGCGGGTACCGTCGCTGTGGAAGCCGGCGGAATCGGCATAGCGGACGGCGTCGAGCCAAAGGACGGTCTGCTGTTCCGCGTATTCGGGTGAGGCGAGGAGGCGATCGACGAGTTTTTCGTAAGCGTCGGGCGAGCGGTCGGCTATGAAAGCTGCGACTTCTTCGGGTTTGGGGAGGAGACCGGTGAGGTCGAGGGTGACGCGGCGGATGAGGGTGCGGCGGTCGGCTTCGGGCGCGGGCTTCAGGTTTTCCTTTGCCAGGCGCTGCTGGATGAAGGCATCGATCGGATGCCCCGATTTCGGGACGGGCGGCTTCACTATGGGCTGGTAGGACCAGTGGCTTTCGTACTTTGCGCCTTCGGCGATCCAGCGGCGGAGGGTGGTTTTCTGAGCGTCGGTCAGTTTGTTGTTGGAGGCGACGGGCGGCATGAGCGCGTTGGCGTCCGGGGAGAAGATGCGCGACAGGAGTTCGCTGCGGTCGGGTTGGCCGGGAACGATGGGCGTGCCGAGGATCTGGGGTTTGGTGGCTTCCTCGCGGAGGTCGAGACGGAAGCCGCCGATGCGCGAGCTTTCGTCGGGTCCATGACAGCGAAAACAGTTGTTGGAGAGGATGGGGCGGACTTCGCGGTCGAAGTTGACCGGAGTCTGGGCGTGCAGGGTTAGTGCTATGGAGGCGAGGGTCAGGAACCGCGCGGGCGACAGACCCCGATGCGCGCCGATATAAGAAGAGTTAGAAAACAATTTTGTTCCCCTGAATTTTCTTTGTGTCCAGGCCTGGCACTTTGGTCAGGTCATTGAAATCTTTGTAGGCTCCATTGGCTTGCCGCCAGGCGACGATTGCGTTGGCTTCGGCGGGGGTGAGCTGGAGATCGTCGGCGAGTTGCCGGGCGGTGGCGGTGTTGACGTTGATTTTGGGGCCGAAATTCCGGACGAGATAGGCTACGACGGGTTCCCATTCGTCGGGATTGAGGGAGGCGCCGTTTTCGATCATGGTGCGGAGCTCACTGCGCCACTGGTCGACGGTGAGGGACTGTTTGGTGATGCGGTCGGCGGTGTGGCAGACGGTGCAGGCGTTTTCGACTTGTTCGCGGCCCTTGCCATCGGGGAGAACGGTGTCGTCGGCGAGGGCCGGTGTGGCCAGGATGCGGCTGGCGAGGATCAGGATGGCGGCTATCCCGATGGACGTAGCGATGGCTGTAGGTACAGGTCTACCTGAGGATGGGACCCGGGGCATGGACGGTTTAACGCTATCACCGGTTGGGGGCTGGGTCAAGGTGGCGGGGAGGCGATGGGTTGGGGAGTGCCTCGGACGGGGGTTCGATGGACTGCCCGGGGGCGTTGAGCAGCGTTTGATTGTGCTTCGCCGAGGGTGTCGGGGGTTACCGGGGCCGGGTTTTTGCGCCCGGTCAGCGGGCCCGGCGGGGTGTCTTCCCGGGTTCGTCAGGCCTCTAAATGGGTTTGTGGATTTCAGGAGTTCCTTTGTTTTGTTCAGGGTGGCGGGTTCGCTTGGCACCGGCATTTTTTTTGCGGCTGGATGCGGCCGATTGGCTGGGTGGGTTGGGATAGCCTGGGAGGTCTTGTTTGTCGCGGGCGCGGTTGGTGGGGCGAGTTTCGGGGTGGCGGTGGTTAGGTGCAGGGGTCGCATTGTCATTATCCGATTCGACTCTACATGATGGTGTCAAGAAATCGGGGTTGCAGGAGAGGGGTTTCGGCGGTAAGGTCTTTGGGTTGAGGTGGATCGGGGGATTTTATTTTGTTGTCACTGCAAAAGGTCTCATCAGCGGGCGGGAGGGTATGCTGAATTCTGTGTAAACGGCTATTCCGCCGAACCAAAGTGCACTGCCAGCGGCGACTGCTGGCTAGTCTTGGGCGATGATAGCAATCGGCCAGAGCGCCAACGCATGTGTTACCGGCTATCCGGCTATCGAGTTCAGGCTATGATTCAAATGGAAATGTGCTGCCGGGCCTGAGCGCGACACTGACACACAACGAATAGAACCGGGTGACTTCGCGATGAGAAATGACTGCACACAAGCATTTTTGCGCTATAGGGAGTTGGCGCGCGTTGTTTGGAATATTGGTTTCTGGCCGATTCCGGAATTGCGGGAATGGCCATTCATTTCAACCTACGAAGAAGCCATGGCGAGGCTGTTTGAGGGAATGATTCTTCTGCCTAATGGCTATGACGAAAAGATCATAGAGAAACATCTTCCTGGTAACAAGGGTGATTTTCGCGTGATTATTGGCGCGCTCGGAGGGGACTTAATGGTAAATAAACATCTCCCTGCAGAACCAGGTGGCCTTTGGGGCAATCCAACAATCCATATTGAAGGCGATCGCGATGTCAATTCGTATCAGCTGAGGTTCCTGGCTTTCTTTGACTGGTCCCAGCAGACTCCGCGAGATTATCGTTTTATCAGGGTATTGATCGAGCGAATGGACGACCGTGAAGATTTACTGGGACGGCATGCGATCGTTGACACGGCTGAATGCTCGATCCTGGGCCCGGAGGTACAAAGCGCACTTAGCGTGTGAAAATGACTGATCCCTCCAACATGTGGAAAGGTCATGGGGCTGCATCCCGCTGCCCGGCATCTGTTGCCCGATCGGTCGACACGGCAACGCTCGACCTGCTGTCGGTCTGGCAGCATGAGGACGCGACATCGGACCCACGGCAATTAAAGGCGGCGGAAGAGGAACTCGCCGTGTTCATGAATTCCGTCAATGAGGCTCGCAGAGCATCAGGTGAACCGCCCGTCTACCCGTGAACGACATTCTTTTCCTCGATTCCCGGGCCGATTGGTGATAACGAATCGTGAGCTGGAATAGCGATTGACCGACCAGTTACCTGCTCAGCCTGGAACGCTTGAAAAAATCCCACTCGCAATCCACTGTCATGCTTCCATTCCGGCCTAATAACCGATGAGAAGAATCCCTTTTAACGGGAGTTGCAATCTTCCGCTAACGTATAGCGTTTCGAGAAAATTCTCAACCTTGCTGAAATCGTCTGAGCCCCGATAGTCATTGCGAACAGCAATAGCGAGATGAAGGACGTCGTGCATCATGCACGCCTGAAAAATATCCTTTAAGAACTGATTGTTGTCTACCGCGCGACCAGCCTCCACTTCAAGGACCCATCCTGCGTCTGAAGCGTGAGCATCGGCATTGAAGCATTTCAATATCGCTCCCTTGCGACCGAACAGAACGGGCACTACGATCTTGTCGTCGTGACTTTTTCCCTTCTCAACAACGAACCCAATCTTCTCCAAACCGGGTCGGAGCCGCGCCATGACGGCGTTGCTATGTTGACTGGCAGATCTACGGGAATCGATCTCCTCGGCAATCTCTTCAAAGACTGAGACGATATGGAGTCCGAACATCGGAGGTGGCGAGGATTTCGGGAAATAAACCCAATCGATCATCGGATCTCACTCGTCGAAATCATCGAATCTCGCCTCGTGACTGCACGCTTGACAGGTAGTCGGCGAGTCGTCTTCGAACTCGGTATCGCCGTCCTGGTCAACGCCGCCGTCGCGCACGAGTACTCGCTTCGAGATCAGGATCGCGAATGGGCCGTACGACCCGCATTCCGGACAGCATTTTCCATGTAGGAAGCCGGTGTTGGGATTAGATCTATATTCTGTCGTAGTTGACATGAAGAGTGCACCATAGGATAACTTAAAGTCGCCAATCGGCTAAGCGGATAATGATAGCGGATGATTGGCACGGAATCGCCACGCTACTGCATCAGCACCCGGTTCACGCTGGTTAATGTACTACTGAAGCGGCACTTCCTTTCTGGTACCAGGTTCCCATTCGCGTGCTCGAGGCTCCGCAGTTCGCCAAGGTGTGCCTCGCCGAAGGCCTCCTCGCACCAGGAGGCGAAGTTCATCACCGCACAGGGATCGCGGTGATCCAAACGCCCACCGGGCGGTACTTAGTCCTGGCCAATAGGGACAGTATGCCCGAGAGCAACGTTTGCCTGCCGGGGTCAAACGGGAGCGACACAAGATGCTTCACCCCGGCGTCAATATGCAATCGTTCTTCCGCTAATCACCCATTTTCGCCACCCGTTCATGCGCCAGTTTCCGGGCCTCGCTCAAGTTGATGTGTGCGCCGGTGCCGTGTTTCTCCAGGAGATGAAGCAGGTTCGCACCGTTCAGCAGGCTGATCGGCTTTCCCTTTGCGAACTCGTGGGCGTCGGGTCCATAGTCCGAGGTGGTCACCAGAATGCCTTTCGTTGCGCCTTCATTCATCAAGGTTCCATAGAGATCGCGGACCGCGGACACTCCAACCGTATATGCATACCGCTTGGCCTGGATCACGATCTTGCCACCTGTTATCGGATCGGGATCGAATGCGATGGCGTCGACGCCCCCATCGCGGCTGGCTTGAGTGACCTTGACTTCACCACCACGTGACGAAAACTCTTTGGCAAAGATTTCGCGGATCAGGTGCTCGAACTCTTCCCAGTCCATGGTTGCAAGATTGGAGCCCACGTTCAGATTTTCGGCAACAGCATGAGACGGAACAAAGCGTTTATCGTCACGGCTGAGTTCCACGATAGGCGCGACCGGCGTCACGCTATGCAACTTCGGACTGCCCACGCCGCGGAGCTGTCGAAAGCAAGCCTTCGGATCAACCATGGCTAAGTTGATTGTCAGAAATGGATCGCGGGAAGCTTGCACGGAAAGGATGCAGGCTGTCGCCTGGTTGCCCGTGCTCTTGTCCGTTGACGTGACAATTCCGTTCAGGACAATGGCCGAAATTGCTCTTGTCGCATCGCTCTCGAAGAGCTCGTGCAAGGTTCGCAGAACAATCTGATAGACGAGATCGTCGTAAAGTTTGGCTGTCTGGGTTTCGGAAAGAATTATCTCCTTGAATGTGTCCGTCGTCTGGACGTATTTGATTTCCGAAAGGGTCGGCAAATCCTCTGGAGCGGGTAGCTGGCAATTCAGCAGCAGCATTCCGGTTTCGGCGTTCCACTCGAAATCGAATTTACGGGATATGCACGACGGGTAATCCGAGCGGGAGAGAACCTGCTCGCAGTAATCGATTACAGACTCAGGCGATTTAGCCAAATAGCGATCGCGGGCCTGGTCGATTTCCCTGCTCTGCTGCGCCAACTCCTCTTCGTAGCGGCCCTTGTCGCTGGTCCACTGCGACAACTCCAAGGCATGTTGGCCGTCTTGTTTTGAGCAGAGTGCGCGGTAGCTTTCGAAGGTGGCCTGATTGTGCGCGGTAACGTCTCTACAGGCACGTTCCCAGACGCTGAAATCGGTCTGCAATTGGCTGGCAAGTTCTGCAAGTTTGGCAGTCTTTCGGGAGGCCAGCAGCTTATCGAGGATGGAAAGCTGTGGGTGGTATTTGTAGTCCGACGGCAGCGGCTGGACTGGGAATTGTTGGTATAGCGGAGGGGTGGGAGGAACAGGCCTGACTGGGGCCAATGTCGGAAAAGGGGCTTTGTTTTTGAGTGCTTCCCAATCGAGTGAGGGGTCTATCTCGATTCCGCGAACCAGCGTATTTCTGAGCGAATCGAGTAGTTGCTGTGCCTCAGCCGTGCGTTCCTGAGCCAGTTCCTTCTGGTTTTCGAGGTGGAGCCTGCGGGATTCTTTTGCGTCGTGTGTGCGCCTGATGCGGTCGTGTGCCGCGGTCTGTTTCTGCCCTGCGGTGTTCCACTGAAGGGCGATTGCCTGCGCCTTATTTGCGAGCACGTTTCTATCGGCGGCCTGGAGCAAGGCGTACTTGTGCAGTCCGTCATGAAAGGCTTCCAGATAATATCTGGGAACGCCCCGAGGACTGCGCACAACCGATGCGTTACCAAAACGCGTTTCCATTAATAAATTCGTCGCCGGAATTTGAGAGTCTACCATTCGGCTGCGACTCCAGCGGCGGATTTGTTGCGCTCCCTGCCCCACCGATTAGAATTAACAAGATGGCGTTCGCATGATCCTCGTGACTGGAGGGACTGGCTTTATCGGGAGCCACCTGGTGGAAAGACTAGTTGCGCGCGGCGAGTCTGTTCGCGTGCTGGTTCGTCGACCGGGGCTGTTCGAAAAAACTCCTGTCGAAGTTTTTCGCGGCGATCTTCTCAGCGGCGACGGACTGGCGCGCGCTGTCACCGGGGTCGATACCATTATTCACCTGGCCGGCGTCACCAAGGCGCTCTCGGCCTCCGACTACTATTCCGGCAATGTCACGGCAACAGAGAACCTGGCCCGCGCGGTCGCAACTGCAAATGCCGGCGCGGCGCGGCCGATCCGCATGGTTCACGTGAGTTCTCTGGCGGCCGTTGGTCCGGCGCCGGACAGCACTCCTCTCACGGAAGATGCGGGGCCGCATCCGGTCGGCCATTACGGAAAGTCGAAGCTGGAGGGCGAACGGCGCGTGCGGGCAATTCTGCCGGAGGCCGTGATCGTGCGTCCCCCGGTGGTCTACGGACCACGCGATACGGATGTTTTCCAGATGCTGAAATCGATCAGTCAGGGTCTGGTGGTCCAGATCGCGGGCGGAGAGAGATGGTTCAGCGCCATCTACGTTACCGATCTGGCGGACGGCATCATGGCGG
The DNA here is from genome assembly GCA_025928545.1 of Bryobacteraceae bacterium. Classification (GTDB taxonomy): domain Bacteria; phylum Acidobacteriota; class Terriglobia; order Bryobacterales; family Bryobacteraceae; genus BOG-234. The sequence goes on from JAICJH010000014.1 coordinate 66,434, forward strand.
CTGCTAAAGAACCGAAGGCTGCCGGCCGCACCTTCTTCCTCGCGCATCCGGAAGCGGTGTCCTGGACCGAACTCGGCAAGATCGCAGCGGGAATCATGGGAAGAAGCGCGCGGGTGGTCAACATTCCTCAGCCTGCCGCGTATCTGGCCGGGTATTGCGGCGAGTTGTGGTCGCGGCTGACACGAAAGCCGGGAATTGTCTCGCGAGAGAAGATCCGCGAAGCCATCTGCCCCTGGTGGCTGTGCGACCCGCGGCGCGCGCAGCAAGAACTCGGCTTTACGGCGGCGACGGGAATTCATCAGGGTCTCGCAACTGCACTGGACTGGTATCGAGAGGCAGGCTGGTTGAAATGGGCATGAGCCATTCCAAATACAAATTCTGGCCGGTGGACAAGGTGATTCTGGCGTATTTCGCGTTCACCGCCGCGATTGAGCTGATCTGGTTCCGCGAGATACCCTGGGCAGGGTCATGGCTCGGGCTGCATGTGCTGGGTGTGGCGCTGATCCTGCTGGCTGCGCGCAACGTGGAAACAAGAGGGCTTCTGGCCGAGGCCATCCGGATATTCCGTCACTGGTATCCACTGCTCTTCGTGGCGTGCTGCTACCGGGAGATGGCTACCCTGATTCCCGCAATTCGCCATGCGCGCTTCGACCGCGCTTTGGCCAGTCTCGATTACGGATTCTGGGGTGCGTATCCGACCGTTTGGCTGGAGAGAATATACACGCCTTTCTTAACGGAATTCCTACAAATAATTTATACCTTATTTATACCCGTGGTTTTAATGGTTCCGGCGGTGAACTGGCTGAGCCGGCGTTATGCCGATTTCCGCTATATGGCGTTTCTGCTGGCGCTGGGCTTTCTCGCATCGTATCTTGGCTACCTGATGGTGCCGGCACGCGGGCCCCGCTTCCTGCTGGACCATTTCCAACACCTGTCTTTACAGGGGCTGTGGGGATTCGGCGCGATGCAGACGACTCTCAACCAGCTGGAGCACGACCATTACGACTGTTTTCCCAGCGGCCACACGGAGCTTACAGTACTAGCCTGCTGGCTCAGCCGATCCATTTCCCACAGGCTGTTTTGGGTCTACTTTTTATACACTCTTTGCATTGTTTTTGCTACAGTTTATCTACGGTATCATTACACCGCCGACCTCCTCGCCGGTGTTGTGGTTGCGCTTGTTTTGATTCTCACAGCGCCGTATCTGTACCGCGCATTAACTGAAAAAGGGGAAGCGATTGGCAATTGAAGTCTCGGCGATCAGTGGCAAGAGCGGATTAAAAGAGTTCGTGAAGTTGCCCTGGTCGATTTACGGGAGCGACCCGCACTGGGTGCCTCCGCTGCAGATTGCCGTCAAGGAACTGCTGGACAAGGCCAAGCATCCGTTTTATGCCAATGCCGATGCCGAGTTCTTTATCGCCCGGCGTGATGGCAAGGCGGTGGGTAGGATCGCGGCAATCGTCGACCGGAATCACGACAAGTTCCATGAGGAGAAGGCCGGATTTTTCGGATTTTTCGAATCGATTGACGATGCCGAAGTTGCCCGGGCACTGCTTGGCAAGGCCAGGGAGTGGGTGGAAGCCCGCGGCGCCGAATTCCTGCGGGGGCCCGTGAATCCTTCAACAAACTACGAGTGTGGTCTTCTCGTAGAGGGTTACGATTCCAGTCCGATGGTGATGATGACGTACAATCCGCGCTATTATCCGCGGTTGCTGGAGCAGGCGGGGCTGCGGAAGGTCAAGGATCTCTATTCGTTCGTCAACACGGCGGATGGCGTGGACGTTCAGAAAATCGGCCGGGTTTCGGACAGGGCGATGAAGCGGGCGGGTGTCACGATCCGGCCGGTGAACATGAAAGACTTTCAGGGCGAGGTTTCGCGCATCTGGGATGTGTACAACGCCGCCTGGAGCCGGAACTGGGGTTTCGTGCCCATGACGAAGGAGGAATTCTACCTGATGGGCAAGGAAATGAAGCAAATTCTGAACCCGGAGATGGTTTTGATCGGCGAAACCGCGTCCGAAGATGGCAAATCACGTATGATAGGGTTTGCTCTGGCTCTGCCGGACGTAAACGTGGCGCTGAAGCCGGCCAACGGGCGACTGCTGCCAACGGGGCTGTTGAAGATACTGTACTATCAACGGAAGATCCGCGCGGTGCGCGTGATTGCGCTGGGAGTAGTGGAGGAATTCAGGACAACGGGAGTGGCGGCCGGCTTTTACGCGGCATTGGTTCGGAATGCCCGCAGGCTCGGCTATCACCAGGAATGCGAGATGTCGTGGATACTGGAAGATAACGTATTGATGACACGATCCCTGGAATTGATGGGAGCGAAGCGGTCGAAGACTTACCGTCTATATCAAATGGAACTAAGAGCATGAGCGCATCGATAGCACGTATTGCCGAGATTCAACGGAAAACCGGCACCAACGACGTCTTCGAGAAATGCCGCACCTTTACCCGACCGGCCCAGTTGCAGGCGGCGGGATTGTACATGTATTTCGAGACATTCGGCGACCGCGAAGGCTGCGGGCCCGGCGAAGTCCGCCGAGGCGACCGAAAGATCCTGATGTTCGGGTCGAACGATTATCTGGATCTGATCCGGCACCCGGAAGTGATGGAAGCGGCGGCGAACGCAGCCATGAAGTACGGAAGCGGCTGCAGCGGTTCACGCCTGCTGAACGGCACGCTGGATATCCACGTGAAGCTGGAAGCGGAACTGGCGAAGTTCGTTCGCAAAGATGCGGCGATCATCTTCGGCACGGGTTTCCAGGCCAACTATGCCACCCTTTCAGCCCTGACGGATAAGGGCGATACGCTGATCTGCGATCACAACCTGCACGCCAGCCTGGTAGAGGGCGCGCTGCGATCCGACGCGCGGATGGTTCGTTTCCGGCATAACGATCTGGACCACTTCGAGCGGTGCCTTGAAAACTGCAAGTGGGACGAACGCGTGCTGGTGGTTTCCGAAGGCGTTTTCAGCATGGAAGGCGATGTGGCCGAACTGCGGGGCCTGATCCCGATGGCGAAGCAGGCCGGAGCGCGTACGTTCGTGGATGAAGCCCACGGTATCGGCGTGCTGGGCGAGACTGGCGCGGGAGCCGCAGAGCATCTGGGTGTTCTGGACGATGTGGATCTCATCATGGGCACGTTCAGCAAGTCGCTGGCGTCCGTGGGTGGGTTTATCGCGGGCGAGAAGACGGTCATCGATTTCCTGAAGCACACGGCCAGGGCATTTGTTTTCTCGGCGAGCCTGCCGGCGGCATCGGTTGCGGCTGCGGCGGTGGCATTGCGGATTATTCAGACCGAGCCGGAGCGGCGGCAGCATCTGTTGCGGATCGCGGGGCTGCTGCGGGAGGAACTTCGATCGCGCGGCTTTACGCTGCTCGACGGGGAAACAGCGATTGTGCCGGTTGTGTTCAACAGCGATTCGGATTTGTGCCGTCTCAGCAAGACTTTGCTGGAGGAAGGCATTTATATCAATCCGATTCTTCGTCCGGCGGCTTCACAGAATCTGCTGCGGATTTCCTGCACGGCCGCACATACGGAAGCGCATGTGGAGCGGCTGGTGAGTACGATTGAGAAGGCTGTTCAGAGTCTGGGGATCGAACGGTAGGTTTGAAGAGTAACCGCTCCCTTGCGGTCGCGGCTCAGTAAGGCGGTTCGGTGACGGGATTTGGTAAGGCGGTTCGGTAATGACGGATAAGGCTGGCGAATTCATTATTTGCCCGTTGCTCCGAGCACTGGCTTCTTCTCCACCGCTTTCGAGTGCCGCGTGATCCACTCCGAGATCAGGTTCAGCACCGACGGCGCGATGGTTTCTTCAATCTCGCCGTACTCGGACGGAGCGCCGGTGGTCGCGGTCTGAAAAAAGTGATTCAGGCCTGCGAGCTTCACCACCTCATAATCCTTGTTGGCGCCAGCTTCGAGTTCCCATGTAATCGCGGGCAAGTTCTGCGCCGGCGGCACCTGCACGTCCAGCGCGCCGTTTAACGCCAGCACGGGCTGCTTCAAGGCACGCAATGCGGGACCGGGATCGTAATTCGCGATAAACCGAAACCACGGTGTGGAGGCTTCGTCGAACCGGGAGTTCAGCAGATTCAGCGGTCCCCCGCCCCCGAACTCGCCGACCGAGGCGCGCATCTTCGATTTCGCCAGGCTCGGATCGGCCTCGTTCCGCGCAATCGAAAGAATGGTCTGTTCCCTTTCGCGGTTGCGTTCAATCAACGCTTCCGATATGCCCATGGCACGGCTCACCAAAATCTGCTGTTCGATGATGACCTGATCGCCCGGCACTCCAGGGGCGGCGAGGAGTACGAGAAAATCGACGTCCTTCGCGCCTAACGCGGGATCGCTTGCCACCATAGGCGCGACCAGACCGCCTTCACTGTGACCTATGAGTCCAATCCTGCCGACAAACTCGCGGGAGCGCAGAAAACGAACCGCGCCGGCAATATCGTCGGCAAAATCCCGCGTGGTGGATCCGTTGAAGCTGCCGCTGGATTTTCCCGTGCCCCTGTCGTCGGCGCGCAGCACAACCACACCCCGGCGGGAAAGATAGTCGGCAATGACCCAGAAAGGCTTGTGGCCGAGATTGGTTTCATCGCGGTCCTGCGGGCCGGATCCGGTGATGAGCACGACGGCTGGAAACGGACCCGAGCCGGGAGGAATGGTCAGTGTCCCGTCGAGGAAGACGTTGCGCGCAAAACTGGAGAATTTCACATCCTGCTCGGCATAGGGAAAAGGCGGCTGCGGCATTTGCGGCCGTTTGACTTTCGGTGCAACGCCATCGCGAGTGAGCACGAACGGCAGCGCGGTGCCCTGATACCAATCGCCATCCAGACGATTGCCATCGTCCATCACGATGCCGCTGAATTGCCCATCGACTGAGTCCACGCGAAAATTCACACGGTAGCCCTGCACGCGAACACCGGTAACAGGAATGCCGGTGACGTGCTGATCCAGGCTGTCGAGTTTGCCGGTACCGTTCCTATCGAAATGAATCGCTACCCGCAGGTTCAGAATGCCCTGGTTGAGGGTGCCGGTCCAGAGACCCTGAAGTTTTGTGAGCGAGAAATCCTGGGCGAAAGCGGCGGCGGAAAACAGCAGCAGCAACGAGACAGACCGAAACATTGAATTGATTGTACTGGGTTGAGGCGGGAGCTGTTGTTTGGCTATTCGACGGCGGCGGTAATATATCGCAGTTATCACTCCACTCCATTTGTAAGAGATCGGAGTGACAGAAATGAGAATGACAGACGGCACAGACGGCACGAAGACTTGCGTACTTCCACCCCGGTTGCGGTTGGCACGGGCGGCGCATGAACGGCCGAACAAGACGGGCCGCATAATGTTATCCTGCCGTGCATGACTGTTAAACCCGGGCTTGTTGCCTCTGTTTCGCTCGTGCTGGGGCTGAGCGCACTGGTTTCAGCGCAACAATCGGAACATGTCGACCTGAATGTGCTGCACCGCATCAAAACCGCGGAACTGGGTTCGGGGGGACGTGGAGGACCGCCCGCCAAAGTCATGGATACGCTCTGGAATCTTACGGACCGCTATGGCCCTCGTCTGACAAATTCATCCCAATTTCGCGCCGCGGGCGATTGGGCGGTCGGCCAACTGAAAGAGTGGGGGCTCAGCAACGTGGCGCTCGAAAAATGGTCTACGGCGGAACTCCCGACGGGCCCGATTCCGGGCTGGCAGGTAACAGGGTATTCGGGCGCGATGGTAGAACCTTCCTGGATGCCGATTATCGGAATGCCGGTAGCCTGGACCGCCGGGACCAATGGTCCGTTGACCGCGGTGGCAGTTCTGGCGCCGATCGCCACGGCCGCCGATTTCGAAAAATTCAAAGGCAAGCTGAAGGGGAAGATCGTTCTGACTTCGGCCATTCCGGACCTTCCATTGCCGGTGACCGCTCCCGCCAGCCGTTACACACCGGAACAACTCAACGATATGGCCGCGGAGCTGATCCCCGTGCCGGCCAGGAACCTGGGAGCTCCCGCCACTCCGGTTCTCACGCCCGCGGAACGCCGTGAATTTGCCGAAAAACAGCGCAAGTTCCTGATCGACGAAGGCGCTTTGCTGACCGTGCAGGCGACCGCCAGAGGGGAAACAGGCTTGCTGTTTGGCGGCGGAGCGTCACGGACGGGCGACGTCACTCATAATCTGCCGCAGGTTTCGATCACCGCGGAAAATTACACCCGCATTGCAAGGCTGCTGCAGCATGAAGTCCCGGTACAACTCAGCTTCGACATCAAGACGGAATTTACGCCCAACACCGAGTCGTTCAACGTAGTGGCGGAGATTCCGGGCGCTGCCAAACCGCAGGAAGTCGTGATGGTGGGCGCACATTTCGATTCCTGGCATTACGGCACAGGGGCGACCGACAACGCCGCAGGAAGCGCGGTGGCGATGGAAGTCATGCGCATCCTGAAGAGCCTCAATCTCAAAATGGATCGAACCGTGCGCCTTGGGCTCTGGAGCGGCGAAGAGGAAGGGCTTTACGGGTCCGCCGCCTATGTCAAAGCGCACTTTGCCGACCCCGCCGTGATGAAACCGACGGCCGAGCACGCGAATCTTTCAGGCTACTTCAATATCGACAACGGTACCGGCCGCATACGGGGCGTATACCTTCAGGGCAATGAGATGATGCGGCCGGTCTTCGAACAATGGTTCGCGGCACTGAAGGACCTGACGCCGGGGATCATCACGATTCGCAATACAACGGGTACGGACCACCTGTCGTTCGACGCGGTGGGTCTGCCAGGTTTCCAGTTTGTGCAGGATCCTCTCGATTACGACTCGCGGACCCACCATTCGAACATGGACGTTTACGACAGAGTGCAGGCCGCCGACCTGGAGCAGATGGCCATCGTGGAAGCAATGTTTGTATACAATGCAGCCACGCGAACCGATAAGTTGCCGCGAAAGGAACTGCCTGCGCCGACGCCGCCAACTCCGGCCGCGACGCCGGCTGCCGCACCAAAGTAAACGGATTGCCGTGCGCCTGCGATGGATTGCGAAGGGCGGTCAGGCCGGTCGCCAGCGGAGGATTGGTCTTCGCGCAGCCGTCACTTCATCGACCTTGGTGGTGCGGGTCATGTGCGGCGCTTTCAGGACTGTCTGGGGCTCGGTATCCACTTCGGTCGCGATCGCGATCATAGCTTCCACGAATTGATCGAGTTCCAGCTTCGATTCTGTTTCCGTCGGCTCGATCATCAACGCTCCGTGCACAATGAGCGGAAAGCTCACCGTGTAGGGGTGAAAGCCGTAGTCGATCAGACGCTTGGCCATATCGCCGGTGCGCACGCCTTTATCCGCCTGGCGGTCATTGCTGAAGACGACTTCATGCATGTTGGGCCTGTCGTAAGGCAGGTCGAAATAGGGACGCAGGCGATGGCGCAGATAGTTGGCGTTGAGTACAGCGTCAACCGTGGCATTGCGCAAGCCGGGCCCGCCGTGAGCATAAATATACGCCAGCGCGCGCACGAGAACTCCGAAGTTGCCGTAGAAAGCACGGACTCTGCCGATCGATTGAGGCTGGTCGTAATCCCAGGTGAAGGCGTCCTTCACACGCTTGAGGCGAGGCACCGGCAGGTACGGCTCCAGATGCTTCTTGACCGCAACGGGACCGCCGCCCGGACCACCACCGCCGTGCGGTGTCGAAAACGTTTTGTGCAGATTCAGATGCATTACATCGATGCCGAAATCGCCGGGTCTGGCGATGCCGACCAGCGCATTCATGTTGGCGCCATCCATGTAAACCATCGCGCCTTTGGCATGCAGAATGTCGGCGGCCTGCATGATGTTCTCTTCGAAGACGCCGAGAGTATTGGGATTCGTCACCATCAGCGCGGCGACATCGGAATCCACGGCGCGTGCGAGTTCTTCCAGATCGATCATGCCCTGATCGTTGGAGCGGATATTCTGTACTTCGTAACCCGCAATGCCGGCAGTGGCCGGGTTGGTGCCGTGGGCCGAATCGGGCGTCAGGATACGCTTGCGAGGGCTGCCCTGAGCTTCAAGGAATGCCCGCACGAGCAGGATGCCGGTCAATTCGCCATGAGCGCCGGCGGCCGGCTGAAGAGTGATGGCATCCAGGCCCGTGATTTCGAGAAGAGCCTCTTCGAGACGCGCGGTGATTTCCATCACGCCCTGTGAAAGCGACTCCGGCTGATATGGATGTGCCCAGGCGAGGCCGTCGATGCGCGCCACCGATTCATTGATGCGCGGATTGTATTTCATGGTGCACGATCCCAGCGGATACATGCCGAGATCGATGGCATAGTTCCAGGTGGAAAGGCGCGTGAAATGGCGGATCACTTCCACTTCGCTCACTTCGGGAAAATCTTCAATCGTGGATCTTATGTTGCCTGCGCCGAGGGCAGCTACCGGATCGACTTCGGGAACATCCAGTTCCGGAAGCTGGTAGCCCTTCTTGCCTGGCGAACTGCGTTCGAAGATCAGGCCTTCGTTCTGTACGAGATGACTGCGGACTTTGGTGGGAATCATGCGTTCACCTCGGAGTTCAACACCTCGGTGAGCGTGTCCATATCGGCCCGCTTTGTCATCTCGGTGGCACAGAGCAGCATCGCATCTCCGAGTTCAGGATAGTATTTCGCGAGTGGCAGACCACCGATAATTTTTCGTTCCAGCAAGCGGCGGTTCGCCTCCTCGGGTTGAGGAACAGAGGCAACGAATTCGTTGAAGACCGGACCGGTAAACCTGCGCTTCAAATTGGAAGCAAGGTAGTGCGTCTTGGCCAGATTCTGCGTGGCAAGCTCCCGCAGGCCCTGCTTGCCGTAGAGTTCCATGAAGACTGCCGCCATGAGGGCGATGAGTGCCTGATTGGTACAGATGTTGGACGTGGCTTTCTCGCGGCGGATGTGCTGTTCGCGCGTAGCCAGGGTGAGGCAAAAGGCGCGATTACCGTGCGAATCCTTCGTTTCGCCCACCAAACGGCCGGGCAACTGACGAATGTACTTTTCTTTGGAAGCGATAATCCCGGCGAAAGGCCCGCCGTAGCTTGGCGAAATGGCGTACGACTGCAATTCTCCGGCGACGATATCGGCGTCATGAGGAGGTTCGAGCAAACCCAGCGAAACTGCCTCCGCGAAAGTGAAGACCAGCAACGCGCCGCGCGCGTGGGCCAGATCGGCCGCCGCTTTTGAATTCTCCACAATGCCAAAAAAATTCGGCGACTGGATGATCACACAGGCGGTTTCATCGTTCAGTTTGGCTTCGAGATCCGCAAGATCCACCTGCCCGGTTTGCGGATCATAACCGAATTCCTCGACCGGCAGCCCCTGATTCTTCGAATAAGTACGCAGCACTTCGCGGTATTCGGGATGCACCGACCGCGCCACCAGAATGCGCGGCCGTTTGGTGACACGGACCGCCATCATCGCCGCTTCGGGAACGGCGGTTGAGCCGTCATACATGGAAGCATTGGCAACATCCATGCCCGTCAGCTGGCAGATCATCGTCTGGAATTCAAAAATCGAAACCAGAGTGCCCTGGGAAATTTCGGATTGATAAGGAGTGTAGGAAGTGAGGAACTCACCGCGCGATACAACCGTATCCACCACGATGGGCCGGTAGTGATTGTAGACACCGGCGCCCAGGAAACTCGCATAGCCTGTCGCGTTCTTTGCCGCCAGATCGCGAAAGGTGTCGGCAATCTCATATTCGGAAAGACCGGGCGCGATCTTCAGCGCATGGTCGATCCGGGTGGATGCGGGAATCTGATGGAATAACTCTTCGGCGGACTGCAGCCCGCAAGCGGCGAGCATCTCCTGCCGTTCGCTGTCCGACTTCGGAAGGTATCGCAAACTTAGCTTTCCGCCCCCACGTAGGTTTGATATTCGGAAGCCGGCATGAGTTGGGAAAATTCGTCGGCCCCTGAAACGCGCACGCGGATCAGCCAGGCGGCGCCGTGCGGATCTTCGTTGAGCTTTTCGGGATGGGCCGACAGCAACTCATTCGCTTCGGTCACTTCGCCCGAGACCGGCGAGTAGATATCCGAGACGGCTTTCACAGACTCCACCGAGCCAAAGGTCTTGCCCTTTTCGACGCCTGCGCCGGGCTTCGGGAGGTCGACGTACACGATATCGCCGAGTTCGTGCTGGGCATGAAACGTGATGCCCACGGTGGCGATCCCGTCGGCGAGCGCGACCCATTCGTGCTCTTTGGTGTAGCGATAATTTTCCGGATAGTTCATTTCGACCTCTTGTAGAACGGAGTCGGCACAACCACGGCCTCGACCGTCTGATTACGGATCAGAATCCCGATTTTCTCACCCACCTTCGCGCGGTCGGCCGGGAGCAGGCAGAGTCCGATATTCCTGTTCAGGGTGGGGGCCGGCGAACCGCTGGTAACCCAGCCCGTCGGGGCGCCGTCGAGGGTCACCTCGTAGCCATCCCGGGCGATCCCGCGACCCTGCATTTCAAAGCCTGCGAGGGCCCGTGTCAGGCCCTTTTCGCGCTGTTTCGCGAGTGCAGAACGGCCGATAAAATCGCCTTTATCCATCTTGACGATCCAGCCGAGACCGGCGTCGAACGGCGTGATCGATGGGCCGATCTCGTGTCCGTAAAGGGACATGGCGGCTTCGAGCCGCAGCGTGTTGCGCGCACCGAGACCGCAGGGTTTGATGCCGAAAGATTCCCCCGCATCCATAATCGCTTTCCACACCATGACGGCATGTTCCGGCGCTATGTACACTTCAAAGCCATCTTCGCCGGTGTAGCCGGTGCGGGCCATTCTGGCAGTCACTCCGGCGAACTCACCATCCACAAACCAGTAATAACGGACTGCCGCCAGGTTCGATGCGGTCAGCTTCGATGCGACTTCAATCGCTTTGGGACCCTGAATGGCAAGCTGCGCGTAGCGGGGGCTGGCGAAATCCACTTCGCAGTCGAAAGTATTGTTGGCGCAAATGTGCTCGAAATCTTTCTGCTGATTCGAGGCGTTCACGCACAGGAAATACGAATCGTCGGCAACCTTGTGAACCAGAATGTCGTCGACAAATCCGCCGTGGTCGTAAAGCAGACCGGAATACTGAATCTGTCCGAGAGCGAGCCTGGAGGCGGCATTGGTGGTGACGTAATCGACGAGCCTGATAGCTTCCGGACCGCGGACCTCGATCTCGCCCATATGGCTGACGTCGAACAGGCCGACGGCGGTCCGCACGGTGTTGTGCTCATCGACGATTCCGGAATACTGGACCGGCATATCCCATCCGCCGAAATCGACCATGCGGGCACAGCATTCGCGGTGGACGGCATTCAGGGGAGTGCGGCTGAGCGGCTGGGTTTCAGACATAGAATGGGTTTGAAAAAGGGTACAGAAATCAGTTTACCCGGTGTTCCCGGACACGCTACCACCTGGGCGATGATATTCATAATCAGATGAATTCCGCCGAGCGCACGCATTCCGCCACCCGCACGCCCGGATACGGAACCCTTCTCGCCGACAGCCGCTTCGAAGGCTTCCTGTGGGCGCAGTTCCTCGGTGCATTCAACGACAACGTCTACAAGATGATCGTATCGTTCACGGCGGTCCGAATCGCCGTGGATGCCGCCACCAGCGGACGCTATCTCGCGTTATCCGGCGCGGTGTTCATCCTGCCTTTCATTCTGTTTTCAGGGTATGCCGGTCAGCTCGCCGACCGGTACTCGAAAACCCGCGTCCTTCAGATCACGAAAGCGCTGGAGATTGTCACGATGCTGATGGGAATCGCAGCGCTGGTGGCGGGCAGCATCAATCTGCTGCTGGTCGTGCTATTCCTGCTGGCGACGCAGGCCACATTTTTCAGCCCCGCCAAATACGGCATTTTGCCGGAGGCCGTGGGCGGCGAACAAATCTCGCGGGCCAATGGTCTGCTTGAGCTGACCACGTTCGTCGCAATCGTCGTCGGCACCAGCTTCGGCTCGGCTCTGTTCGAAAACTGGAAGACAGAGCCGCTGCGACTGGGGCTGGTGATGCTGGGCATCGCAATTGCGGGAACGCTGCTTTGTCTGCACATCCCGAAAGTACCGGCGGCGGGCCGCCTCGGTAAATTCGACTGGAATCCGTTCGGTGAAATCGCCAAAGGTCTCCGCGAACTGCGTGGACGCCGGCCGCTTGCACTCACCATGCTCGGTATCTCGTGGTTCTGGTTTGTGGGCGCGCTCTTCCAACTCGCCCTGGTTCTGGAAGCCAGCGAGATTCTGCACGTAGCCGAAACGAGGGCGGGCCTGCTGTTCACGGCACTTGCAATCGGGATCGGCATCGGCAGTCTGATGGCCGGGCGAATTTCCGGTAATCACATTGAACTGGGTCTTGTACCCGCGGGCTCGCTCATCATGGGCGTGTTCGCTTTGATTCTCGCGATAACCACTGAGTACGGGGTCGCGCTGGCTACTCTCGCGGTAATCGGCTTCGGCGGTGGTTTCATGGCGGTGCCCCTCAATGCGTATTTGCAGGAGGAGCCGGCGGCGGACGAGAAAGGCCGCATGATCGCAGCCAACAACCTGATGAACAGCGTGGCCATGATGATCGCTTACGTTCTGCTGGATGTGATGCACGATCTGCTGCACTGGAATCCGCGCACGATCTTTGCCGCGCTGGGTATCGCGATGCTTTTGGGGGCCGCCGTTGTGACCTGGGTGATGCCGGCGTTCGTGGTGCGGTTCGTGCTTTCGATCCTGGCAAATCTTTGCTTCCGGATCAGGATCACTGGTGCAGAAAACATCCCCGCCTCGGGGCCCGCGCTGCTGGTATCGAATCACGTCTCTTATGCGGATGCCGTGCTGGCCGGCTATGCGACTAAACGATTCATCCGCTTTCTAATGTGGAGACCGATCTACGAGATTCGAGGGGCGCGGACGATTTTCGATCTGCTGAAGGCAATCCCGATCGATAACGGCACGCCCAAAGCCACGGTACGCGCGCTCAAAGCCGCGCATGAGGAACTGCAAAAAGGCAAGCTGGTGGGCATCTTTCCAGAAGGGCAGATTACGCGCGATGGGGAAGTCGCGGCTTTCGAACGCGGCTATGAGCGAATCATCCGCGGCCTTGAGTGTCCCATTATTCCGATGCACATCGAAGGCATGTGGGGACATCCCCTCAGCCGCAAAGGCGGCAGCGTGATGAAATCCTGGGAAGTCTGGTTACGGCCGCGGATCGATGTTCGTGTGGGCCAACCAGTGACAACAGAGAAGAGTCCAGAGGAACTACGGCAGATCGTGATTGACCTCGGGCACAATGTGTAATTAACGCCACCCCGCACGCGCAGGTGTTTCCTTGACTGCGCAGCGGCGCCTGCTGTTGGCAGGGAACATGCACTCGCACGCTGGATAAATGTGGAGGGCGATTTGACGGAAATCGATCTGACGCTCGATGATTCCGAGGTTGTCGTGCGGGTGCTGGGCGGCGAAAGCAGTCTTTTTGAAATCCTGATATGCCGTTATAACGGGAGATTGTTGCGGATCATTCGTTCCGTGATCGCAGACCATTCCGAAGCGGAGGACGCCTTACAGAACACGTGGGTTCTTGCGTTTGAGCATTTAGCCCAATTCGAAGGCAGATCCAGCTTTGTGACCTGGGCGACAAAAATCGCTCTCCACAGCGCGGTTCGGCGCGAACGGCAGGGCAGAAAGTTAGTTGCGCTGGAGCATGCCGACGGGCGAATGAAATCAAGTGTCGAGCACCGGAACGTGAGAGCGCGGGATCCCGAGTCGCAAGCTCTCGATGGAGAAGTGAAGGCTATGCTTCAGTCTTCGGTGGACCGCCTGCCCGATAGCTGCCGTCCGGTTTTTATCCTGCGCGAAGTGGAACAGATGAATACAGCGGAAACCGCCGAATGCCTGAATCTATCGGAAGAGGCTGTCAAGACGCGTCTGCGCCGCGCGCGCCTTCTGCTGAGGAAAGATCTGGAGGATCGGCTCGGCGCGGCGATCGCAGACTGCTATCCGTTCATCGGTCAACGAGGCGACTTCACGGTTGCGGCGGTTTCGGATGACCTGGCACTGAGCCCGCTCAACGTGTAATTCGCACGGACGGTCACACCGGTGGCCGGGACGAACACTAATGTTCCATCGCAAGGGCAAGTTATACCCACTCACTTAGTGAGCGACGCGACGCGCTGGTTTATTCCCCACACTCGTTACAACTTAGTTACATTTTTTTGACAGAGTTACCGCAACCCTTACTCGTTTTGAGTCTCTATTGGTTCAGGTGAGATGGTTTAACAACAACGGGGAATATATCATGCGAACACGTGCTCTATTTAACGTATTCAGTATCAAACGCAGTGTAGTTGCCGTGTCGGCAATCGCTTTTCTCGGGCTGATGTTGCAGCAGGTGCGAAGTCAGTCGCCAAATAGTAATCAGGATCCGGTGGCAAGCAATGCTGTCCAGCTTGTCACACAGGGTCGCCAGATCTTTCGCTTCGACACGTTTGGCGACCAGACGTTTTGGGGCGACACGCTGAAGCTGCATCAGGCCATCGAAGGAGCGGCTCTCGGCGGGCAGGGTCCCGGCGTCAGTCCGAAGGCTGCCCTTACGGTTGGGTTGAAAGTCGATGTAGACGCCTTGCCCCGCAATCTGTTCGAGGACCTGCAGCACGGGAAAGTCAATCTGGACGATCCGGCGGTGACGGTTGCACTGCTGAAGGCCAACGCGGTAGTCGGCCTCACCGGCGTTTTCGATTCTTCCGGTGGCCTTCAATCCGTGGGAATTCAGTGCGCGCTGTGCCACTCGACCGTTGACGATTCCGTTCCGGCGCTGTGCGCGGGTGTGGTTCATCCGAACCCCGGCACCGGGTGTGTCGGACACCGTCTCGACGGCTGGCCCAATCGCGATCTTAATGTAGGCGCCATCATCGCTCTCGCACCCGATTTAAGCGTGGTTGCGAAACTGCTCTCCACCACGGAGACCGCGGTGAGAAGCGTGCTTAACACGTGGGGTCCGGGAAAATTCGACGCTGAATTGTTCCTCGATGGTAAGGCTGCGAATCCGCAGCAAATGACCGACGGTGTCGTTACAGCGACGAACGTGCCAGGCGCAACATTGATTCCGCCTGCGTTCGGATTGGGCGGCGTGAATCTTCATACCTGGACCGGGTGGGGCTCCGTACCTCACTGGAACGCCTTTGTGGCAACGCTGGAAATGCACGGACAGGGCCGGTTCTGGGATCCGCGGCTCAATGACGCCACCCAATTTCCAGTTGCCGCGGCCCACGGCTTCGGAGACTTGCGACAGCCCAACGGGCAATACATCAGTCCCGACGACGATATGGTGACATCGAAGCTCCAGGCTCTCCAGTTTTATCAGCTGGCAATTCCATCGCCGCAACCGCCTCCCGGGAGTTTCGATAAGGATGCGGCGGAGCGCGGTGACGAATTGTTCAGCGGCAAGGCGAAATGCAACAACTGCCACGTTGAGCCACTATGGAGCGATCCGGGCTGGAATCTGCATACTCCCGCCGAAATTTGTATCGATAGTTTTCAGGCGAATCGAGCGCCGGATCATCGATATCGCACGTCTCCGATCGGCGATCTGTTTACGCACACGAAAGGCGGCTTCTATCACGATGGCCGCTTCCCCGCTCTGTCAAACGTGGTGGATCACTACAACTCGTGCATGTCGCTCGGACTCAGTGGTGCGGAAAAGAGCGATTTGATTCAATACCTGCAAAGCCTGACGTTCGGCAGTCAGGATTCGGGAAAGAAGGCTACTGAAAAGTCACCGTCCAGACGCAGATAATCGCCGGTACCGGTTCGGCTGGGATCAACAGCTAACTCCCCCCGCCAGGGAAAGCGGAGTTCTGGCAGGCTGAATGGCGGTGTGCACTTTCGGCCTGCCGAACCATGTGGCAATCTCTATGTAGCGGTCTTGGCGGCGCTGCCCTGCGCAATTGACGGATTGTGGCGCAGCGGCCGCGAGGGCACCGCAACCTTCGACTGGCTCGCGAGATTCCCGGCCGCCCGGCTGGCTTCGCGATCGGCCTCAATCTGTTCGGGCGTGCGCAGATCCGGCTCCGAAACCTTCACGTTGGCCCGGGCGCGGGCCACCTGGCGTTTGTGTCGTTTTGCGAGTCGTTTATCCATTCTTTTACCCTAACATTGACGGGTATCCGGAAGTACGTTGTCCCATTCAGACCGCGCCCAACTACGAGAAGCGTCGTAGAATATGGGCGAACCTCCCCTTGACATACGAGCGCGCTCGTACTAGCATGGCAGGCGATGCCTCCTCTGCCAAGCGATGCCGAACTGGAAATCCTCGCGGTCCTCTGGAAACTGGGACCTTCCACTGTGCGCGACGTTCATGAAGCCATCGGCAAGGGCGGC
Organism: Bryobacteraceae bacterium; assembly: GCA_025928545.1. Classification (GTDB taxonomy): domain Bacteria; phylum Acidobacteriota; class Terriglobia; order Bryobacterales; family Bryobacteraceae; genus BOG-234. The sequence continues at coordinate 82,765 of JAICJH010000014.1, forward strand.
GCTTATACAACTGCGCTCAAGCAAATGCAGGTCATGGCGGGAAAAGGCCTTCTTCTGCGCGATGACAGCGACCGGTCTCATGTTTACAAGCCCGCCGTATCGCGCGTCAGAACCCAGCGCCAGATTGCCGCCGATATTGTGCGCAGGGCATTTCAGGGCTCCGCCAAGAGTCTTGTTCTGGGCGCGCTCGGAACTAAAGAAGCGTCCAGCGAAGATCTGGCCGAAATTAAGGCTGTTATTGCCGAACTCGAGGAAAGGAAGAAGCCGAAATGAGTACGGATCTGATGTCTCAACCCTGGGTCGCACGCGCAGGCTGGACGCTGGTTCACTTTCTCTGGCAAGGTACGGTGCTGGCATTATTCTATGCCGCCATCCGATGGCTCACAACGCAACGACTGTCCGCCCAGGTCCGCTATCTGCTTGGTTGCGCCACGCTGCTGCTGATGACGGTATCACCTTTTCTTACTTTCGTCCTCCTGGGGACCTCAGCGACCGGTCCGGCAAACGCGACTCTGTGGAGAATAACTCCGGCCAGCCTTTGGCAACAGGCCTTGCCATGGCTGGTTGTGGCGTGGATAGCCGGAGTGGGTGTCTCCTCGGCGCGGCTGTTGGCCGGATTCCGCGCGACGGTTCGTCTGAGAACAAATAATGTCGTCGCCGCGCCGGCGGAGTGGCGTCTCGCTCTTTCGGAAATTGCGACGCGCGTGAGAGTGGCGAAGCCAGTCCGGCTGCTCGTCTCGTCGCTGGTTGCCGTTCCCACGGTCGTCGGCTGGTTGCGGCCGGTCATCCTGCTTCCGGCGACCGCGCTCACTGGTCTCGAACCTCAACAACTCGAAGCGCTGCTCGCCCACGAACTCGGTCACATCCGCCGCCACGACTATCTCATCAATATTCTGCAGAATGTGGCCGAGGCCATATTGTTCTATCACCCGGCGGTGTGGTGGGTATCGGAACAAATTCGCAGCGATCGCGAAATGTGCTGTGACGATATCGCGGTGGAAGCGAGCGGCGATGCGCTTCTGTACGCCTCGGCTCTGGCCGATCTGGAATCCCGCCGCTTCGCACCTGCCGGACTCTCGATGGCCGCGAACGGCGGTTCTTTGCTGAATCGCATCCGCCGCCTCGCAGGAAAACCCGAACGCGCCGCCGATAATCTGCCGGGCTCGGGCGCGGCCTGGGCGGTGGGCGTGCTGTGGCTGGTGGGCGTGGGCGCTATGACTCTACATGGAGCGCCGGCAAAGCCACCGGTGGTCTACCGGCAGATCGCAAACACGCCCCAGCCAATCGCCGCACCCGCGCCTCCTTCAAGGCAGGCACCGGTTCTGTTCGCGCAAAAGGTCACTAAAACCTTGCTGTTCGATCCCTTCTTCGATCAACCGCAAAACCAGCAGGCCAAGCCGGCATCTTCAGATGCAACCACGCCGGTTTCTTCGGAACAGGATCAGATCCATGTCTCGGGAACAGTGGTGGGCGGCGCGCACGAGCCTCTAAAAAAGGCGACGGTGCGCCTCGAAGTAATAGTTTCCTCCGGTCAGGCTGCGGCATATTCGGAAACAACCGACGAGACCGGTAAGTTCGTAATCGACAACATCGCACCGGGCAACTATCGGATGTCAGCCGCCAAAACCGGTTTCGTCACCGCTCAGTACGGCGCCCGAACTATTGCCGCGCCGGGAGCCACTGTCGCGCTCAAAGCCGGTGCCAACCTGAAAGATCTCGAAATCGCTTTGAGCCCCCAAGGCACCATCGCCGGACGAATTACGGATCAGGATGGCGACCCCGTCGTCCGCGCGCCCATCACCATACTCCGCTCCGGATATGAGCACGGACGAAAACAACTGGTGAGTTCCAATCTTCGCGCGCAAACCGACGACACGGGCCGCTTCCGAATTGGCAATGTGCCGCCCGGGCGCTACTTCCTGAAGGCCGAACAACAAAATCAGCCGCCGGATCTGGAGCCAGGCACCGCCGATCTGCCCACGTTTTATCCCGCCGCGCGCGATGCCGCAAGCGCCGCGCCGATAGTAGTTGCCGCCGGGTCGCGCATCGAAGCCATCAATGTGAAACTGCGGCGCTCCCGCGCGTATTCGGTGAAAGGCACGGTCCTGCTGGATGGCGCACCGGTGAATTCGATTCTCGACAAGAGACTGGCCTCCGAGACCTCGCAGCAGGCGGGCAGTATCGTTTCCGTACAGAACGGAGCGCTCGCGCTCAGTAACATGGAGCCCGGAACCTACAGCCTGAGCGTCGTTCCGAGCGGCACGGTGGCGCCTGGCTTGCCGTTCTCACTGGGCCTGACCGGGCAGGTAGAATTCACCGTCCGGGATTCGAACATCGAAGGCCTCGTTCTGAACCTGGAACACGGAGTGGAACTTTCGGGCGCGTTCCAGGTGGAGGGAGCCGACTGGCAGACTCTCGTCGCTCCGGCCTCGCCAGGCGCACAACCCCGTCTCCCCTTCATCAATCTTGTGGCGGACCCGGCACTGCGTTTTACTCCAATCAACAGAGTCAACCCCGATGGAACCTTCCAGCTCAAGCCCATGGCTGTCGGCAGGTATCTTGTGGATATCACGTCCCTGCCCACCGGAACCTACGTGAAATCCGTGCGCTACGGAACGCTCGATGTTTCCAACTCACCCATTAACGTGGTGAACGGCGGCGGCGAATTACAAATCCTGCTTTCGACGAAGGCGGCCAGCATCACCGGCGCGCTCAAGAGCGTCACCGGCGACCCGCTCTACGGTATGCAAATTACAGCATGGCCGCAGAACCCGAATCCAGGGACCGTGACGCGCGGGATCGTGAGCGTCTATACCGATCAAAACGGAGCCTTCACAATTCGCGGCCTGGCGCCTGGAACTTATCACGTCGCGGCGTGGGAGGAAATCGATTCGGGACTCGCCCAGGATGCAGCGTTCCTGCAACATTTTGAGGGCCAGGCGGCAACCGTTACGCTCGAAGAGAGCGGGCAGAAAACAGCCGACCTCAAGCCAATCTCCGCGGACGCCGTAGCCAAAGAAGCCGCACAACTGCCGCAGTAGAGGAGCCCGAGCCATGCGCGAAACGAAATTGCTTGTGCGGTTGCTGCTGTTGTTTATTTGTGGAGCGGCGCAGGCCCAAACACCCCAGCCACCCGTTAAAGCCCGCGTTTCAGGACGCGTCACGAACCCAACCGGCGAAACACTGCGGCGGGCTGTGGTGCGCCTGCTGGGCAAAGAATCCTACAAACAAACCGTAGATGCTAATGGCGGCTTCGCTCTGGAGGGCATCGCGCCCGGCTCGTATGTCCTGATCGTCCAGAGAACCGGCTACTCCGCGCAAAAGTACGGAGCTTCCACTCCCCTGATCCGCGATTGCTTCAATGCCGAGCAAACCAGCATCAAGCCGGAAGACGTAGCCGCACTCCGGCAATGTGCGGCCCGGGCACCCGGCACCGTGTTGTCGCTCAAAGCCGGCGCTGAACTGACAAACATCGCCATCAAATTGACGCCGCTCGGATACATCAGCGGACGGGTCACGAATCAGGATGGCGAACCCGTACCTGCGTGGCAGGTGCAACCGATGCAGGCTGTTTTTGAGAACGGTAAACGGAGGCTGCAGACCAGAGGCGGAGGACGCACCGACGCGGATGGCTACTATTCCATCGGCAATCTGCTGCCCGGGAAATACATTCTGCGGGCCTACAATCTGACCGGGAGTATGTTTGCCGGCCTGAATACCGATCGCCAGGGGAAGGCCGAGACCGAAGCTGAGCGCACGACGTACTATCCAGGCTCCGGCGATCCGGCGGAGGCGTCATCCGTAGATGTAGGCTCCGGTGCGGAACTGACGGGCATGGACATCCGCCTGCTTCGCAAACGCGTTTACACAATCAGCGGAAAAGTCGACGTCCCGCCGGGTACCGCCGTGGGAGACCAGATTCTCAACCTGAACGTCAGCGGCCAACGCAGAGCCGTTATGAATTTCATGACGGCTATTGTCCGCCCGGATGGCACGTTTGAATTCCGCGGCGTCGATCCCGGAACATACGTCATCTCGGGCAGTGGCGTTCTGACCCGTCCAGGAATTCCACCACCCGACCCGTTTACCGGACAGATGGAAGCGACGGTGACCACCGCGGACGTGGCCGGCCTGAAGATGACTGTTGGTACCGGTGCAACCGCCGTCGCAGTGGCCGGGATGGTGGTGAGCGAAGGCACCAAACCTCCCACTTCTCCGACGGTCCTGCTCAACGATCCGGACAGCACATATGGAAACCCGGCGGCGGCGCCGGATTCCACCGGGGCATTCCGCTTCGAGCGGAAGTTTCCTCGCTCGAAATACACCGTGAACATGCAGAGCCTACCAGCCGGATTTTTTGTGAAATCGATTCGCTACGGCAGGCAGGATGCCCTGCACAATATGCTGGACCTGACCGGCGGCGACGCAGCCATCCTCGATATCGTGCTTGCATCGAAGGTAGCGGTTATCGAAGGGGACGTGGCAGACGCCATGCCCGGGGTAGTCATTGCAGCGTGGCCCCGCATCCCGATTGCCGCGACCGACGGCGGAGTGAAATTCACCAGCCCGGATCAGAACGGAAAATTCGAAATCACCGACCTCGCGCCAGGTTCGTACTATGTCGTTGCATTCGACGACCTCGACCCCGGCCTTCTCCGCGATGCGGACTTCCTTGCACGCTTTAATGCTAACGCCGCCAACGTTTCGTTGGAGGAGGGCGGCCGCACCTCGGCTGACGCGAAAGTGATTCCCCGCGAACAGGTAGCAGCGGAAATCGCAAAATTGCCGTAGCATGAGTGAAGTGCCTTTTGCCAGAATTTGCGCCGTTGCATCACTGTGGGCGACGAGCCTCGCAATCGCCCAGATTGCCCCGCCGCCTGAGTTCGAAGTAGCCTCTCTCAAGCCAGCCGCGGGCGGGCGTTTGTCCATGCGGGGCGGCCCCGGCACCGGCGAACCGGAGCGGATTGCTTTCGAGAATGTCGACCTTCGCAGGCTGCTCGTAAGAGCTTACGGCGTCGAAGTCGATCAGATCTCCGGACCCGGCTGGATCGATTCGGAAAAATACACGATCGCCGCAAAGCTCCCCGCGGGTACTTCTGTAGCGCAATTTCAAACCATGTTGCAAAACCTTCTGACAGAACGTCTGACTCTCAAATTGCATCATGAGACGAAAGAGTTTTCTGCTTATGAACTGACGGTCGCAAAGAACGGTCCGAAACTGATACCGGCGGCTGCCCGGGACCCCAACGATACGGAACCGGATAGGCCACCCTACGGAACTCCCGCCACCGTGACAAAGGACAAGGAAGGCTGCCCCGTCGTCCGCCCAGGCGTGTCATCAGGCAGCGGCAGTTTCGGCCCCGGTGTCTCCTGCAGCCGCTTCAGCAAGACGACGCTCCCGGATTTTGCAAAAGCTCTGGAGAATTTTGTAGCCATGCAGGAAGGCACTTTCGGCACGCAGGACAAGACTCACGTTGTCGACAAGACCGGAATCCAGGGCGATTTCGACATTACTCTCAAATTCCACTTTGCGCCACGATTTCCCGGGCAACAACCCTTAACCCCGGGCGTGGCCGGCGATCCTGACGTCGCCGAAGGCCCTTCACTCGCAACAGCACTCGAACAGCAGCTCGGCCTGAAGCTGCAAAGATCGAAAACCATACTCGACCGCATTGTGATCGACAGCGCGAACCGGGTCCCGGCTGAGAATTAACTACCGGCTGGAGAGAAATTTCACCAACTCCGCATCAGACATCTTCCGCGCGTCCGGGAACAGATTACTAACGATTGAACGCACGTCCGCCTTCCATTCGCGCCCACCAATGGCATCAATCGCAAAAGCAAACCCCGCCGGATCGTTGGCGCGCATGAGTTCCTCCGCGCAACGAATTCGCAGGCTCACAGGCCGGGCCTTCTCCAGAATCGTACGCAACCAAGGTAAAGCCGCGTCGCCAAAAGAGTTTCGCATGGCGTAAGGCTCCCCAGTGAACACCTGATCGCCTTTTTCCCCGGCCGGCTGGGCCAGCAGGAACTCAGTTATCCGGGGAAGATCTTTCGGATCCTTATGCCATGCGATCGCGACCAGGGTCTGGTCGCCGCCCATGTGATGGTCAGCGAGATTCCAGAGCACCTCATGAGCCCGCTGCGTGTGTATCTGCCCCAGCAGCGACGTGACGTCCACGGCCGACTGCGGGTCAGCGCGTCCCAGGCTCCCCGAAGCAAACGAAATCAGCCGTTCTTCTACCCGCGCCCGAAGCTGCTGATCGATCTGAGTTCCCTCAGCCAGCGCCACCCGGGCGGCAGCAATCGCCCCCTGAAACAGCACCGGATCGTCGGAGAAAAAATATTCAATCGCACCCGGCACCATTTCCGAAGCCCGGGAACGCAGTCGCTCCATAACAACCGGCGTCGGCCCGTTCACTCGCAGCGTCTCAATCAGTCGCGGCTCCACCACGGCATCCGGCCAGTAGTAGAGAACGGCCGCCGCATAGCTGCGAACTCTCGCGCTCGCATGATAAAGATATTCCAGCACCACGCTGAGATTTTCATCGTCGGGGCGCGCCACAAGATTTGGCAGAAAGTCCGACACGACAGCGGCCGGCTCCTGCGGGTGGGCCCCGATCGCAGTCTTCGCAGCCGCAGGCAGGACCTCGATCCTGGTCCACGCCGATTGCATACGAACGTCGTTTGCTCGGCGCGCGAAAGAGCCGTAATGCGTCAGACGAACTTCATAAATCCCCGGCTCGCTGAATCGATACTGAAGGTGGAGCGGCAAGCGGCTCCTGACGTTCGCGTCACCCAGGCGCACTATTCCTGGACACGAGGGGCCGTTGCCCCCCATCCCAAGTTGTGGATGCGCCATTGGCGCGATCAACTTCCCGTCCCGCCGCACTTCGAAACCTCCGCACGCGAAGTCCCAGGGCAATCCCATCGATGGATACGACAAACCCAGCGATCGCGGCAGCTCGACATGAATCCACACCGGCCCATCCACCCGCGCGACGCCATCAAGCGAAATCAGCGCCGTTTCCGGCAACCGCCGCACGTCCACTGGGGCGCTCCGCAATCCGTTCGAGACAACCACCAGTTTCGAAACTGCCTGTGCCGGAGCCGCGTCCGGCATCCGCGCATTGATCAGCACGTCATTCGTGTACTGAACCTCAATCGGAGCGCCGTCGATCAGCACCTGCACTCCGCAAGCCTCGGTCCCCGCGCCCTTACATCCGGCATGCGGACCATACCCGTGCCCCCAAATGGAAAACACTATTCCAGGCGGCAAAATGCCCGGTAAAGGGGTATCCGCCCGCACGATCCCATCCGGATTAATCGTAGGAACCGCCTGCCCAAAAGCTAAGATTGGCAGAGCGAGTAACAATAAGCCGCGGATCTGCATCTTGTTATCAGACGCCATCGGGAGGAGTAATGTTGCACCGGCACCTGATTATGCTCGCGCTGACCATCATGCCGCCGCTCTGCTCCGCTGCGGACACTATCGCCTGGGGCTCGCCCCAAAACGGCATGCGAATCGGCATCACACCGAACTTCAAAGTTATTCTTGAGAACACCGGCGCGGTGGGTCAAACCGTCCTGATCGGCCGTACGACGGGCGTCGGCCCCATCTACTCCCTCAACCTGCTTGCAACCGCCCCGGACGGCAGGGAATTCAAGCTCTTCATGGGTGGCGTGGGAGGGGTCGCAGGATTCATGGGGCCACTGCCCCTCCGGCTGGCGCCAGGCGCGACACAGGAAGTCACTATCCCGGTGGATAAGATTTTCATGCTCGACGGGCCGGGCAGGGATCGCAAACTCAGCGAGATCCTCCGCCAGAAATATTCCGTGAGCGTTTCCCTCACAGTAGAGCAGAGCGAAGTCGATTGGGCCACTCGCTCCGACACCACATTTCGCGGACAAATCTTCTGGACGGGCGCCATCACATCCGGTAAATTCCGCGATCCTGCCTGACGACGCTTTACTTCCCTACTTCGGAATGTTGTACATGAACGACATCTGGAGCACGATCCGGTCGCCCTTGAAATCCTTCGGCAGCGGCGGGAGCTTATTCGAAGCGCTGATCGCCGCAACGGAGGCATTATCCAAAGCCTTCGCGCCGGATTGCCCGTCGAAAACAATCTTCGTAATGGTGCCATCGTTCGCGACCGCGAACTCGAGCGTCACCACTCCCCGCTGCCCCAGACGCGCCGCCGTCGGAAACACCGCCGCCCAGTTCGTCTTCACAGCAGCCAGCACCTGTTGCAGATAAGGCTGAAAATCCACACCCATCGGATCGCTCTTCAATTGAAAGCTGGACAAGCGGGCTGCCGACGGCGGGAGTTGCAAGCCGCCTCCCACCGACAAGTCCGACGATTCGCCAATCCGATTCCTCGCCGCCGACGCGCCGCCATTCGAAAGCGATTTCAATGCCTCCTGAATCGGATCGCCGGGCGCCGTCAACTTGCCGCCCCCGCGCGGCGCCGCATGAAGCTGCGGTGAATCCTCTATCACCATCTTCGGAGCGTCCGGCTTCGGCAAATCGACTGGCGGCAATGTCGCGGGCGGTGGCTGATTACGCGCCGTCTCACCCGGATTCTGCGGCGGCGGAGTCACGGGCGGCGCAACCTGAGGCCGTGGAGGCGCGATCGGCTGCGGTGCGGGCGCGGGCGGCGCAGCCTTCGCGGCTCTCGGCGCAGGCTCGGTGAGTTTAGGCGATGGCGCCGCCGGCGCCGACATCATCAGCTTCGCCACAGGCCCCTTATTCGGGGCCTTCTGGGTCAGTTCTTTTGGAATGTAAAGCGGAGTGACATGAGGAACGTATTCGGGCTCCGGCGGCAAGGGCTCATACGTGCCGCCCTTGATCACAAACAACAGCGTGATCGCCACAACGTGAAAAGCGGCCGAACCAGCCGCGGCGCGTTTCCACCGTGGCCAGTCTCCGCTGTTATCGCGGACCAACAGGAAATTCGGTTCCTCTATGGTTTCCATCCTGTGGCTTGGGAGTAGGCCGCGAGTGTCTTGCCCACAACTCCCGCATGCAGCTCAATTCTATCAAGCACCGCGAGAGCCACCTCTAATGTGCGACGCGCCACGGATCCGTTCAGTTTCGGCGTATTCCGCGTCGTGACCGCGTCCAGAAACGCATCGAACTGCAGCTTCAAAGGCTCGCCCGTCTTTACGGAAAGTTGATCGAATGCAAGCCCCGCGTCTCCCCCGACCGTACATACCGCCGCGGTCTGTTTCGCATAATCCACGGAAATATATTGGCTTGGCTGGAAGATTCGAAGCTTGCGGATCTTCTCCGTCGAAACCCGGCTCGCCGTCAGATTCGCCACACAGCCATCCGCGAATTCCAGCCGCACATTGGCAATATCGACTTTCGGCGAAAGAATTGAGATTCCCGCTGCCCGAATTTCCGTCAACTCGGCCTTCGCCAGCGCCAGAACAATATCCAGATCGTGGATCATCAGATCCAGCACCACATCCACATCCAGACTCCGCAGCGTAAACATGCTCATCCGGTGAATCTCGAAAAACAGCGGCAGCGTTGCGAGCCGCTCCAGTTCCATAACCGCCGGATTAAAGCGCTCCAGATGCCCGACCTGCAGTATCCGCCGATTCCGCGCCGCGGCATCGATCAATCGATCCGCGTCCGCCAGAGAAGACGCGATTGGCTTCTCGATCAACACGTCGATCCCGGCTTCCAGCAACCGGCAGCCTATTTCCGCATGAGCCGACGTCGGCGCGGCAATAATGGCTGCATCCACCTGACCGATAATCTCGTCGAGTGAAGTGGTACCGATCACCTGATACTGCGCCGCATGCTCGTTGGCGCGCCGCGCATTCAGATCCACCACGTGTGTCAGCCGGGCACCGGAGTTTTCCGAAACCACGCGCACATGATTGCGCCCAAACGCCCCCGCTCCGATCACCGCTACCCGAATCATCCCAATGCCTCCATCCCGACTATCGCAATCCCGGCCACGTTTGCCTTCACCACCAATTCGTCGCGATCCAGCAACAATGTCCGTCCGGCATCCACCGCAAGAGCACTGGCGTTCGTTTCCACCATGACATCGATCGTGTGCGGCCCGATGGCGGGCACATCGAAAAGCAAATGCCGCCGCCGCGCGGAAGCCTTCACCACGGAGAGCCGTTTGCCTTCCACCAGACTCGCGGCGCGCCGCAACATCGCATCCGTGCCTTCCATGGCTTCAAGGGCTACGCAGGCCCGGTCGGCAATCGCCACGCTCTGGCCTAAGTCCAGACTCGCCAGCGCATGCGCAATCCGACGCCCGTACGCAATATCGCGCTCTTCATCTGAGTTCACTTTGCGTTTCGTAATTGCGCCCATTTCGGCCAGCAGAGGCTTCAGCAGCAGTGTGGAATCCACCAGCGCAATGCCCTCGTCCAGCAAAACCTTCTGGATCGCGCCAATCAGCGAATCCGTATTCTGCAACGGCAGCGCCACCAGAACCTTCACCAGCTTCCAATCAGGCCGAATCGAAGAAAATATTTTCGCGTGCTTCACCTGGCCGGCCATCATGATCTGCGTGATGCCTTCCAGATGGCAGATCTCGATCAGGCGGCTCAGTTCACCCAGCGAAACCCAGTAGCAACGCGCGGCCACCTGCTCCACTTCCTGCGACGCTTCTTCCCGGATGGCAATCGCGACAGCCTCATCGCCCTGCTTTCGCGCGGTCTCGAGCGCCAGCACCGGAAACCGGCCATTACCGGCGATGATCCCGTACTTCATCCCTTAATAACGCCGCGCTCCGACGACGCGATGAAATCGAGCAGCACCTGAAGCTCAGCCGAGGCAGGAACTTCTTCCCGAATACGCTCCACCGCCTGCGACGTATTCAGTCCCGCGCGAGTCAGCAGCCGCAACGCAGTCTGCAATCCCTCGATCGAAGACTTATCAAAACCGCGCCGCGTGAGCCCGATGGAATTCGCGCCGAACACCTGCACTTCGGGCTGGTGGCTTGTCAGCGAATACGGCATCACATCCTGCTTGATCACGCTGTAAGGCCCGACAAACGCGTGCCGCCCGATCCGGCAGAACTGATGCACGCCGCTGTAAGGACTGACATCGGCCCACTCTTCCACGGTGACATGCCCGGAAAGGCCCACGCTGTTGCCGAGAATCACGTGATTCCCGATAGTGCAGTCGTGCGCGACGTGGGCATACGTCATCAGGAGGCAATCATCGCCAATCGTCGTGTAAAGGCCGCCGCCCACCGTACCGCGATGAATGGTCACGAACTCGCGGATCGTATTCCGGTTGCCTATTCGTGTGAATGCCCGTTCGCCCCTGTACTTCAAATCCTGCGAAGCCGCGCCAACCGAAGAATAGGGGTAAAAAAGATTATCTTCGCCGATGCTCGTCGGCCCCTCCACATACATGTGGGCCATCAGATTCGTCCGGGCGCCGATTTCCACCTCGGCTCCAATCACGCAGAAGGGGCCGATTTCAGCGTCGGGATGGATGCATGCCGCCGGATCAACGATTGATGTCGGATGTACCGGCATTCTCCTCCGGTTTGTCCTCAAGCTTGCACATGATCTCGGCCTCAGCCACCAGCACGCCATCGACGGTGACATGGCCGGCCATTTTGGCGACAGTCCCCTTGCGCCGGATGACTTTCATGTCGATGCGAAGCTGATCGCCCGGAACTACCGGTTTGCGGAAGCGCGCGGCATCCACCGACACGAGGAAGACCAATTTCTTATCGCGGTCGGGGATCGAGCTCAGCACCTGAACGCCGGCAGTCTGCGCCATGGCCTCAACGATGAGGACACCGGGCATTACCGGGATGTCGGGAAAATGACCGAGAAAGAACGGTTCGTTGATGGTGACGTTCTTAATTCCGACGATGTGATCGTCGTCCATTTCAATAATCCTGTCAACGAGGAGGAAGGGATAGCGATGCGGCAGAATCTGCCGGATCTGGTTAACATCCATGAGAGTCATGATTTTGGGCCGGGAAAAGCTAAGTATACCGATAGTCCGTGGATGGGTTTCTGCTTCCACGGCTCCGGCAATGGCGGCTTCCCGCCAGCTTAGTTTGCCGATGGCTTCTCAGCCTTATCGATTACCAGCACTTCGACAGGACCGCGTGTTGAAGTCAACTGCAGACCCGCCTGCTCCTGCAAGGCGGTAAAAATCGTCGGGCCGCTTTCCGTTGCCCCGGAGGCGGCGGACGTATCGACCGGAGCAAACTTCAGGTCGATTACGTAGCGGCCTTTCAGGCCCGTATTGTCTTTCACCTGCCGCTCCAGATAACTGCTGAGCTGGCCGGCGAGTTCGTCCATCGAAACGGACGTATACCGAATCATGCGAGGGCCGGCGGACATAGAACCCGCCGGATCGGTTGTTTCTTTCAGCTTCGACCCGTCTTTACCGACCGTCAGACTGTATATCGGGAGGTTTCTGGTTTCCCTGTGCGTCACAAGGCCGAAACGCTCCGCCAGCAGACTCTGCATCATCTGACTCTTCTGCTCATTGGTCGAGTTAACCGGAAATGTCGCCTCAATATCCCAGCCAGCAGATGTCAACCAACTCGGGCCACCAATCAGCTGAGCCGGGTTCAGTTTATAAGCGCCGAGTACAAGGCTCAGCAGCGTCAGGTTATGCGCCTCATAACGCCCGGGTGGCGATCTCACCATCTGGCCATGACTGGAAGGGTCTCCGGGTTTAACCGACGCTACGTCAAACTCGGGCCGCTTTGGTTCCTGCGAGCGAAGAAGCGTCAGCGTGACGGCCATCAGCGCGAATATGAGCCGGAGCAATTTCATAGGTATGAGCCCGATTATATACAAATCGCGGGGCGCTGAACGCAGGGCTCCCGGCTTAGCAAAGCCGCGGATGGAGCGGCTGATCGGTAAACGCGTTTGTACCCTTTTTTCAGGCAGCCAGATCAGGTTCGAAGAATTGGTCTACGAGATTCACGATCTGTTTTGCTTCGTGCACCTGATAGATGGAGGCGCGCAGGTGGGCGCCCCCGCGGATTCCGTGCGTGAAATAAGTCGCGAACTGTTTCATCTTGCCGGCGGAATCGTCTTCGCAGCGGTCGAGCAACATTTTGTAATAAGTCCGCATCATGTCGTAGCGGTCCAGATGACTGGGCTGGTCATAGCTGCCGGTAGCCAGATACTGTTCGATCTGCCGGAAGATCCATGGGTTTGACGAAGCGGTGCGGCCGATCATGACCGCATCGCAACCGGTTTCAGCCACCATACGGACGGCGTCCTCCGGGGTAATGATGTCGCCGTTGCCGATTACCGGAATTTTGACGGCGTCTTTGACTGCGGCAATACGGGTCCAATCCGCGCGGCCGGCGTAGCCCTGCTCGCGGGTGCGCGGATGCAATGCCACGGCCTGAAGTCCGCAGTCTTCCGCCAGTTTCGCCATCTGGGTCATGACGAGTTCGTAATCGTTCCAGCCTGCCCGAAATTTGCAGGTTAAAGGGATTTTGATGGCTCCCCGGACGGTGCGCAGGATTGTTTCGACAAGCGGCAGATCGCGCAGCAGGCCGGAGCCTCCGTTGCATTTCACGACCTTCTTTACCGGGCAGCCGAAGTTGATGTCGAGAAAATCGAAACCGAGGTCTTCACAGACTTTGGCGGCTTCGGCCATGACGATGGGATCGGACCCGAACAGCTGGGCGGAAATCGGGTGCTCTTCCGGTTCGAAAGCGAGATAGCGGGCCAGGGTTCGGTTGGTCTTTTTGAGGCTGCCGGACTCACTATCGAGCGCCGCACTGACGCCGTGCGAACTCGTGAACTCCGTCATAATGAGGCCGCAGCCGCCGAGATTCCGGATAAAACGGCGAAAAACGGTGTCGGTCACCCCGGCCATGGGCGCGAGGACGGTCGCGGGCGCAAGGGTGACGTTGCCGATGCGGAATGATTGGGGGAAACCCACATGACCAGTTTAGCGTCTGCGATTGCAGGATGCGACGCCGGCACGTTGGTTTACTGGTATTTGGACTGGTGGCGGTCGGCTGGATTGCATGGTTTCAGCAGCATAAAGGCGCCCAAACGCTGGTGTTGCCTGTGGTTCCCCCGGTTTCCCGTTCACCTGTAGCCGCGGGTACCGAAGCAGCACCCGCCCCGTCGCCGTTAATGGAAGGGGTAGTAACTCGCCAACATTTCCGGCGGCGACCTGCGAAGCGCAAGATGGAGATTGCCAAAGCGACTCAGAGGGAAGGGATCCCGCCGGAGCTTAACCCTGATTTGGGGGGCTTCGCTCCGGTGGAAAGGCCTGTGCGCGGGATCTTCAGTGGCGCGGATCCGGCGGATCCGCGCATCTATCATCTTCAGTAAAGGTCAGGCTGAGGGGGCGCGGCGCTTGCGAGGCGCGGCCGACTTGGCGCGGGCCCGCTTTGGCGGGGCGACCACGTTGCCATCCACTTCCCTGCCCGTTGGCTTGCGGGCACCCTTCTTGGGCCGTTCCGAACCAGCAGTCGGCTGGCCGGGAACTACAGGTTGCGGGCCTTCATCTTCTTCTGTTTCGTCGGGAAGCGGGAGGGGTTCGGGTTCGGGCACGGCGGGCGGATGGAATTCGCCGCCGAGGTATACGAGCAGGCCCTGGGTCTCATCGGGGACAATGCGGACCACAGTTTTATCCTGCGAGAAGTTGAGGAATTCGCCGAATTCCTGGAAACCAAATGCTCTCCAGTCGAAAGTCGGGGATTCTTCGGCAACCCACTGCTGAAGATCGCTGGCGGCGACCCCTTCTTCGAGTTCCAGACGATGGTTTTCGAGAACATCGCGGAGGAAAGGCAGGGCTTCTTCGGGCCGGACTGTCTTCTCCGGGGCGCCGCCGCGCTTGCGCGAAATCATGTAGCGGCCTTCGCCGCCGGTAACCAGAATCAGGTCGTTCTTGCGAAGCTTCTCGATGAAGTCGGTGAATGAGCCCGCGCCGTAAGCGCGTTCGCTGAAGCTGGAATCCAGCTGCAACATGGTCGACTTGAGAAGACCGAGCTGAGGACGAACTTCGCGGCGTTCCAGGACCTGGAGGGCGCGTTCGACGAGCGGCATCGCCTGATGAAGATCGAGCGCCGGCCGACGGGCGCCTTGTCCGCCGCCACCCTCGCGCGGCGGATTCTGCTGGCCGCCTTCGCGGGGCTGGCGGGGTTCGACTGAGTGAGGTCCACGCTCGTGCCGTTCCCGTCCACCGCCTTCGCGGGACTCGCGGGGATGATCGCGATGCGGACGCGACGATCGGCTACTGTCATCCAGCATCGATTCATAACTGATGAACTCGTGGCAATTCTTTTGCAGGATGGTACTGGTGAAGGCTTTGCCGCCGACCACGAAAACCGTCTTGTCGTATTGCTTCAGCTTGTTGACGAGCGCCATAAAGTCGCTGTCGCCGCTGACGATCGTGAAAGCGTTGATGTGGTCGTGGGTGAACGCCATTTCCAGCGCGTCGAGCGCCAGATTGATATCGCCGCCGTTTTTGTCGCCGCGGGGCGAGGGGTCGCGCTGTACCATCTGCACGGCGTACTCGGAGAGCTGGCGGGTGGAGTTTTCCATCCGGCCCCAGTTGGCGTAGGCGATCTTGGTGACGATTTCGCCGCGCTCCTTGAGGGCTTCGAGAACGACGGAGACGTCGAATTCCCGCTGCAGCGTCGATTTGACGCCTATTTCAATATTGTCGAAGTCGATGAAGACCGCAATCTTCAGATGCTTGTCCATGTTTGCCTTTTAGCGGCTCGCGCCGCGTTTCGCCTTTAAACAGCTCACGCCGTCATTCTTAATTTGTTAAGCCTTTACCGCGGAGCCAACTGCTTCGCGGACAGAAGCAACGACTGATTCCAGCGACGCGCCGGGCTGAAAGACTTTTGCCACGCCCTGACGCTCCAGTTCACGCGCATCGTCCCCCGGGATGATGCCCCCCACGATGACCTTCACATCGGCCATATCGTTTTTCCGCAAAAGCTCCATCACGCGGGGGACGACGGAGTTGTGCGCCCCGGAGAGCATCGAAAGCCCGATGACCTGCACATCTTCCTGCAGGGCGGCGCTCACAATCATCTCAGGGGTCTGTCGCAAACCAGTATAGATTACCTCCATGCCCGCATCGCGAAGAGCTTTAGCGATTACCTTGGCGCCGCGGTCATGGCCGTCAAGGCCAGGCTTCGCGACGAGGACGCGGATGGGAGTCTTCATATTGCGGCTTGCGACCGCTGATTTCATGGTATCAGTGCGTGAACGCGGGATTTGGTGGAATTTACGCGGCCGGGATTTCAGACGGAGCTTTCCGGCGTGATGAATTGTCGCTCTGCCGCGGCTTCAGCGCCTCGGCAGAGCGACGGAATAACCGGAGTTCGACTAGCGGCGGTTGACGTCAACGGAACGAACTTCGCCGCTTTGAAGATTAACCGAACAGGAAAAATCGAACCACAGAGGACGTCCACGTTCCAGCACCGAAGCTGAACCGATCACCGAGTCATTTCTACCTGGCCGATCATCCAGACTTACCGATCCAAAATCCACACGTTGAAAACCGTCGCGAGTGAGGCGCCGCTCAACGGCGACTTCACAACCCTGAATGGCACGGCCGGATTCGGCGTTTCCATAGGCGGACTGGCCGTATGCCATGGGTTTGATATCGGCCGTGCGAACCGCGCCGGTGTCGAAGTTGACCGAACAGGAGAACTGAAAGTTTCGCGCCCGTCCCGCGTTGCGCGCACGAGCTTCGAAAAAGCCGGTGACCCAGTCGTTCCTTCCCGGCTGGTCGTCCATGCGGGTGCGGCGGAAGATGACATCCGGCGCGTTGAAGCGGCGGGCCGCCTGGGTCCGGACGTAGTCCTGGCAGGCACGGACTGCGTCTTCAGTCATAAACCCACCACGGTATCCCCGGTTGTCACGATCGTCCCGGCCATTACCCTGCGGA
Organism: Bryobacteraceae bacterium; assembly: GCA_025928545.1. Taxonomy (GTDB): domain Bacteria; phylum Acidobacteriota; class Terriglobia; order Bryobacterales; family Bryobacteraceae; genus BOG-234. The sequence continues at coordinate 99,662 of JAICJH010000014.1, forward strand.
AAATTCTGGTTCGGATACGCCTGGGCATTGGGGCCGTTACGCTGATCGTTGCGGGGTGGCTGATTCTGGTCATAACGCGGCTGCTGCCCCTGGTCATAACGGGGTTGCTGTCCCTGGTCATAACGGGGTTGCTGTCCCTGATCGTTACGCGAGAAGGGGCCCTGCTGACTGCCCCACGTCACCTCGAACGTGTAGCCTTCAGACCCGTTATCGGGATCTTCGATGCGAACCAGAGCGACGCCGTTCTGCGGACCCTGCATCAATTGCTGCCTGCCGCGGCCATCAACTCCATGAAACTGAAAGTTTGGCGCGTTAGCCGGCATCGGACCTGTACATTCGAAACGGCGCCATTGCGGCGGCTGGCCATTGAGATTACGAAGGGTGCCGTTGTCACCGCGAATTTCCACCTCGGCAGCTCCATCGACGGTTACTTCCACGACGCATCGGCCTGAGCCGGGACCGGCCCCAGTCAGGAAAGTCGCTTTTTTCTGAGTTGTCTGGGCCGAGGCCGAAATCGCCAGAGCTAGTAAAGTTGCTGATACCGCGTATCTTGGTGACATTCGAGGGACCCTCCCGGGTCAAGCACGTAAGCTATTGATAAATAGGTTACAGCAATCCGCTGGCCAAACGGCTATTCCCATTCAATCGTGCCGGGAGGCTTATGGGTGAGGTCGTAGTAGACGCCGGCAATTTCCGTTATTTCAAGGAGTTCCGCCGCCATCTTCCGGAGCAGATCGTCGGGCATGGTGACAGAATCGGCCGTCATTCCATCGACCGAGAAGATGGGGCGCAGCACGACGGAATCGCGGGATTCGCCGGAACCGAGAGGAATCAGGATAACGGGAAACTGCCAGACTTTCGCATCGAAGCCGGATTTGAAACAGAGATCGCGCACGATACCATCAGCGCGACGTAATAACGCCAGTCGGCCATGAGTGATGTAGCTGGAGAAGACGCGCTGATGGCTGAGGGGCTCGCGCGCGGCGACGCGGGCCATGACACGATTCACGCCCGCACTGCGATTCACGAGTTCGGTAGCTTCGTCCTGGAGGCGAGCGGCGGCCGAGGGGAATGCGTCGATGGCGAGAACGGGAGCGTAGCTGCGGGAATCGCCCTGGACGCCGACAGAATGCACGGGAACAAGCCAGCCTTCGGGGACTCGGGTCACGGGATGTTCTTCGGCGGAGCAGAGGCAGCGGATGGCGAGACCTGGGCCGGGAAACGGATGCCGGTCAAGGAGAGCGGCGGAGAGGCCCATTTCGCGGCCGATCTCACGAACCTCATCCTTGTAAAAATCCGCCAGAGGCTCGACGATAAGTCCCTGCTCCATCAGCTTCTGAATTCCGGGAACACGGTTGTGATGCGTCTTGATGGTGGCGGCTTTCGACTGATCGCGACCGCTCTGATGGGAGGATGTTCCACCGGATTCAATAGTATCGGGATAAATGGTGCCCTGCCCGAGAATCCAGCGTCCGTCGGCAAGACCGCGGGCCGCCATGATACGCTCCTGAACTTTGACGAACTGCTCACCGATGATGTGGCGCTTCAGCTCCGGCTCGTGCACACCTTCGAGGGGAGCGAGGAATTCTTCCTCCGCGCGCTCGATCTGGACGACGCCGTGGCCGAGAGCCGCAAAGGTCTGTTCCACGAATTCGGTTTCGCCTTCGCGCATCAGGCCGGTATCGACGTATACGCCGCAGACGCGTTCCGAGCCCAGCGCCGCCAGGCAGAGAGTGAAGGCGACGGTGGAATCGACGCCGCCGCTGACGAAGAAGAACACGTTACGGTCGCCTGCGCGTTCGCGGACCTGCTCTTCGACCTGAGCGATCCGGTCCGACGGGTTCCAGTCTTTGTCGCACCCGCAGATTCCGAACAGGAAGTTTTCGAGGATGCGTGCACCTTCGGTGGTGTGGACGACTTCCGGGTGAAACTGGACGCCGTAGAGCCTGCGTGCCGGATCTTCGATAGCGGCGGTGGAGCAGGTGGACGTGGTCGCAAGAACGCGAAAGCCGGGCGGAGGTACGGCAACGAGGTCGCGGTGCGACATCCAGATCTTCTGGTGATCGGTCAGGCCGGCGAGGAGCCGCGAGTCCGACGCCTGAATATCGAGGAAGGCAAGGCCGAATTCGCCTTTGTCGCCCTTGCGAACTTCGCCGCCGAGCAACTGGGTGATGAGTTGCTGTCCGTAACAAATGCCGAGGGTAGGAACGCCGGCCGAGAGAACAGCCGCATCCATGCTGGGGCTATGCGGATCGTAGACGCTGGCGGGGCCACCGGAAATAACGATTCCGCGGGCATGACACAGAGACTCCAGCCGCGCTTCGCTGGGGAAGACTTCGGACGAGACGCCGAGTTCCCTGACTTTGCGGGCAATCAGATGGCAGTACTGGCCACCTGTGTCCAAAACCGCGATCTGGGCCGGGGAAACTACTTTTGCGCCCTTTCGGCTCGTATTTTTGTAGCGGTATTCAGAAGCGTCTGTGCTTTCGGAAGAGCCGAAACGGCAGCTTCCACTTCGGGATCGGTTTCAAGGATGTAGCGCGTGGAATCATCCACGTTGAAAGCCGTTTTGTAGATCTCGCTCTGCATGCGGCGGCGAATGGCGTCGGACTCCTTAGCGAAGTTGGCCTCGTTCAGCTCGTACTTCTGGGACAACAGCCAGTTGTGGAAGTCCGCCATCTGGGCTGCATCAAACGTCCATCCCTTGGGCAGCGGATCTTTGTGCGTGGAAAAGAAATGTTTCGTGTAGGTCTGGAACATGTACTTGACGTACAAGTCCGTTTCGAGCGGACCCGGCTTTGCGACTTCGAACTTTTCATCGGGCGAGATTCCGCCGCCGCCGTAGACGGTGCGACCGCTATCCGTCATTTTGACGTCGGCCATGTTCCGGGTGGCGGTGTTGTTGCGGTAATAATAATCGAAGAAAGAAACGCTCGAGTAATCGCGCTGGATGAGACGTCCGCTGGGGGTGTAGTAACGGGCGGTCGTCAGGGCGAGCCCGGTGTTTTCAACCAGGGGATAAACGGTCTGGACCAGACCCTTGCCGAAAGTGTTGTCACCCAGAATCCAGGCGCGGTCGTGATCCTGGAGGGCACCGGAAACGATTTCGGAAGCGCTGGCGGAATTGCGATTCACGATGACGACGATCGGATAATTGCGTCCGTGATTGCCTTCAGTGGCTCTGTAGGACTTTTCCTGTGAAGCGCGACCGTGGTGGGAAACAATCTCCACACCTTTGGGGAGAAGGTGCCCGGCGACATGAACCGCTTCGTTCAAAAGACCGCCCGGATTGCCGCGCAGATCGAGAACCAGGCCTTTGAGATTGTCTTCATCCAGTTTCTTGAGAGCGGCGTCGAAATCGCTGCCGGTGGTCTCGATGAATTCATCGAGCTTAACGTAACCGATGCCGGGCTTGATCATGAAAGCCGACGGCACGCTGGAACGATTGATTTCGTCGCGAATGATGTTGACCACCACGGCTTCCGCGCCTTCGCCGCGCAGAACCTTGATCTGGACCGGAGTGCCTCTGGGGCCTTTCAGCAGATCGGCGACTTCGGTGGAGGTCAGTCCGTCGGTGTCTTTTCCGTTGACGTTGTTAATAACATCGTTGGGACGCAGGCCCGCTTTATAGGCCGGGGAACCGACGAACGGTTCAACCACAATTGTCTGCATGACACCGGACTGGTTCGGTTTGCCCTCGACGCGCATGCCGACGCCATAATAGTGGCCGCGTTGATCTTCGCGCATCTGGGCCAGGGCTTTCGGATCGAAGAAATTCGAATGCGGATCGAGAGTCCGCAGCATGCCGGGAATGGCGCCCGCACCGGTGGAACCATAAATGGCTTTATCGGCATTGACGGGATCGGCAAAATTCTGCTCGACAGTGGAGTAGAGGCGCGTGAACTGTTTTACGCTGGCGCTGATATCGTCATCGCCGCCGGCCGCGGAGGCTACCTGGCTGCTGGGTCCATAGATACCGCCGATCACGGCGCAGGCCAAAACCAGGAGGGGGATCAGAAAGAAAGACCGACGTTTATTCGACATGCCAATGAGGGCCATAGCGGAGATAGACCTTTCCATTTGAGCCGGCGGACAGTTTTGGCTCTAATGCGAGTATAGCAAGCGTTGAAATTCGGACGTTTCGTGGCGGGCTCGTTTTCGACGGATCAGACAAAAACAGAGTCGACGCGAACCGTCGGGCAGAGGCTAAGGAATACCAGAGCATTCGCCCACACCGCGCGCGGCACCGGCGACCGCCAGGGAGCCCGATTTACTTACGGGCGCGTTCGGCCCGGACCTTGTCGGCGCTGGTCAGCAAAGCCTGAGCCTTCGGCAAAGCTGCAACCGCGGCGATGACTTCCGGATCGGTTTCGAGGTGGTACTTCGTCGATTCGTCCACGCTGAAAGCCGTTTTGTAGATGTTCTCTTCAAGGTTCCGGCGAATTTCGGGGTACTCTTTGGTGAAGTCGGCTTCGTTGAAGTCGAACTTCCGATCTTTCAACCAGGTGTGAAACTCGGACATCTGGGTGGCATCGAAATCCCAGCCAACGGGCAATTGCTCTTTGTGCAGCGAGAAGAAATGCTTTGTGTAGGTGGGGAAGATATCCTTCACGAGAAGATCGATTTCGAGCGGCCCGGGCGTGGGAACTTCGAATTTTTCATCCGGCGAAATGCCGCCACCGCCATAAACAGTTCGGCCGCTATCGGTTGTCTTAACGTCGTCCGGGTTTCGCGCTTCCGTATTGTTGCGGTAGTAGTAATCGAAGAAAGAGACGCTGGAGTAATCGCGCTGGATCAGGCGGCCGCTCGGCGTGTAATAGCGAGCTGTGGTGAGGGCCAGGCCGGTGTTTTCGACGAGCGGATATACCGTCTGAACCAGACCTTTGCCGAAAGTGTTGTCGCCCAAAATCCAGGCGCGGTCGTGATCCTGAAGGGCTCCGGAAACGATTTCCGAGGCGCTGGCGGAATTGCGATTGGTGAGCACGACGATCGGATAGTTGACGCCGTGATTGCCCTCGTTCGCTTTATACGACTGCTCCTGGGAAGCGCGACCGTGATGCGAGACGACTTCAACGCCTTTCGGAAGCAGGTGACCGGCAACCGCCACTGCTTCGGTGAGCAAGCCACCGGGGTTGCCGCGAAGATCGAGAACGAGACCTTTCAGATTGGGTTCGTCGAGTTTTTTGAGGGCGGCCAGGAAATCCGTGCTGGTGGTTTCAATGAAGCCAGTCTTGTCGATGCGGACGTAACCGATGCCGTTCTTCAGCATGAAGGATGCCGACACGCTGGAGCGCGTAATCGCGTCGCGAATGATGTTGAACACCAGTTCATCCGAGCCCTCGCCACGCTGCACTTTGATCTGGACGGGAGTGCCGCGCGGACCGCGCAACAGATCGGCGACATCGGCCGAGTTCAAACCGTCGGTGTCCTTGCCGTTGACGTTGACGATCACGTCGTTGGGACGCAGACCTGCTTTATATGCCGGCGATCCGACGAGCGGATCAACCACGATGGTCTGGATGACATGAGCGGCATTGAGCTTGCTCACCACTTCCATGCCAACGCCATAATAATGTCCGCGCTGATCTTCGCGCATCGCTTTCAAAGCTTTGGGATCGAAAAAGTGCGAGTGTGGATCCAGGGTGACCAGCATGCCGGGGATGGCGCCTTCGTAGATGGCCTGATCGGCGTTGAGCTTATCCGCGAAATTCTGTTCGACGGTGGAATAAAGGCGGGTGAAGTCTTTCACACTGGCGCTGATGTCGTCGTCATTGCCGGCGGCGGATGCCACCTGGGTGGCGGGTCCGTAAAGGCCGCCGACGGCCGCGCTCGTGAGGACAAGCAACGGAATAAAAACAAAGGACCGGCGTCTGCGAGACAGTTCGAGGTGGGCCATGAGTCTAAGATCTCTCCTGAGCCCTCCCGCGGTCAAGGGCATGTGTTGTTAAATGTAGACGGGACAATGGACAAGACGTTAGGAGTGTCCGGCTGGTTTCCTATTTCGGCGCCGCCGGCGCCGCTTTCGCAGCAGCCGGTTTGTAGGTTTTTGTCAGGTTCTCGGCGATAAATACTCCGCTCTTGCCTCCGGCGATGATATCCAGGTCCCCGTCGCCATCGATATCCGCCACCCTGACCTGCAATCCAGCGCCCATGCGGCTTCCATAATCGATCAGGTGCCTGACCCATTCAACACCGCCATTGCCTGCCGGTCCGCGGCCGGCGGGGGCAACTTTCCGGTATTCATACCAATAAAGACCGAGAGGTTCCTTCTCACCGGGGTCGCTGCCATTGTGAGCCATATAACGTTTTCCGGTCACCAGGTCGAGTTGCCCGTCGCCGTTCAGATCGACGAGTGTGGTGGCGTGGGCCTGAGACCAGGAGCTGTCGATGGAGTGCCGGACCCACTGAGCATCTTTGGAAGAATCGGCAGTCATCTGCTCCAGCCAGAAAACGCCGTAATCATGGGCGGCGGAGGTGAGGATGTCCATGCGGCCATCGCCATTGAGATCGAGAACGTACATGAACCCGAATTGAGTGCGGGCCGGGGGCGCCGGAGTTGCTGCTGCTCCACGGCCAGCGGGGGCGGGTGGCGTTTCCCAGTCGGTCGCGTGGAAAGTCCAGTGGGCGTCGCTCGCCGGATTGGTGGGGTCGGCAGGAGCTTCAAACCAGCCCTTCGGAGTCAGGATATCGTTTCGGCCGTCGCCATTGAGATCGCCGACTCCGATGCCATGGCCGTAGCTCTGCTGGCTGATGACGTGTTTCACGAACTTATGATCTTTCAGCTCGAACCAGGCGAGGGGAACTGCCGGGCGGTCGAATTCGGGCAGAATTTCGAACGCTTTGCCATCGTTATTGAGGTCAACAAGGAAAGCGAACTCAGTGGGTCCGCTGGCATCGATTTCAGTTTTGACCCACTCCTTCACGGCGGGCGAGGCTAACGTTTTGCCCGGGTTCTTCAGCCAGACGATATTGCCTGAGAAATAGCCGAACTGGACGATATCGGGATAGCCGTCGCCATCCACATCGAGGATGAGGTCGCTGAAGTTGTCAACGTAATTCTGGGTGAAGTTGATCTCGCGGAGAGGGTGCTTTTTCCACGTGGGGGCTTCATACCAGCTGTCGCCCGAAACGATATCCGGCAGTCCATCTTTGTTGATGTCCGCGATGGCGGTGGTCTCAGTCGCACCGGGGTCGATCATCCGGACGCGGAATGAGATGTCCGGCGGGCGGCTGGCGGCGGCGAGGAAAACCGCTGTAAAGACGGGAAGGAGAGCTCTGCGCATGATGAAACCTCAGGTTCCGAACGTAATCATCATATCTCCGATATATAGTTATCGCGGAGTTACTATCGGGATTATGTTCACGCTGAAATCGAAAGTTGCGCTGGTGACAGGCGCGGGGCGCGGAATCGGACGCGCGATCGCACAACAGCTTGCCGCCGCCGGCGCCGCGGTCATGATCAACGATCTGGACCCCGCGCCACTCGCCGAAACGGCTGGCCTCCTGCCCGCCAACTGCGCGCAAATGGCGGGCGATGTGACCGAGCCCGCGTTTCCGCAGCAGTTGATCGATGCGACCGTCGCCCGGTTGGGCGGCCTGGACATTATCGTGAATAATGCGGGGTATACGTGGGATAGCGTCATTCAGAAAACCACGGACGAGCAGTTTCAGGCGATGCTCGACATCCACTCGGTGGCCCCCTTTCGAATTCTGCGGGCGGCTTCGGGCTTTATCCGCGAATCGGCGAAACGGGAGTCTGCCGAAGGACGACGCGTGGCGCGGAAGGTGGTCAACATCACCTCGGTTTCGGCAACGGACGGCGGCGCCGGGCAGGCCGGGTATTCATCGGGAAAAGCCGCGGTCATAGGGTTGACCCGGACTATGGCGAAAGAGTGGGGCCGGTACAACGTGAACGTCAACGCGGTGGGGTTCGGGCTTATCGGAACTCGTTTGACTCAGGCGTGGACGGAAGACTCGAAAATAGAAGTGAAGGGGCGGGAGATTCAGGCAGGAGTGCGGCAGGCGGTGCTCGATCAGGTGATTGCCGCGAGTCCGCTGGGCCGGGTGGGAACCGTGGAAGAGGCCGCCGGAGCGGTGCTTTTCCTGTGCTCGCCGCTCAGTGATTTTGTAACTGGAGAGATTTTGATGTGCACGGGCGGAATGCGGTCCTGAAAGGGACTGATTCCGCCCGCGCAGCCTGACTACTTGATTTCGAAGTTCGGGGGCGTGCCGCCACGGTGAGCCATGTGGCAGGAGTTGCAGGTGCCGGACAAAGTTGTCATGGCTGCAGCCTGAGCATCCGCATCCTTCGCATCGGCGATCGTTTTTGCCGCATCATGCGCGGTCGTGGCCAGTTTGATCGCGTCGTCAACCTTTTTAGCTGTCCAGTAGGCTTTGATTGTGTCGAAAGCCGCGGCGATCTTAGTTGCCTCGGCGGAGGCTGCGGCAACGTCTTTGCCCATCACCGCCATCCGGAGCGGTCGGTTGGAGGCATTGACGGCTTTCATCGCCGTCTTATACTCTGCGTCGTCCTGTGCGCTCCCCAGAGCGGCGAAGACGGTTATTGCTGAAATCAAGAGGAAGGTGCGTTTCATGGGTTACAGGATAACTCATTTTCGGTTTGTAATGGTACATCCTTTTTTGCCGGACAGTACTTTTGTTGTGCTGCCGGTGTGATCCCGCTACAATGCTTAAAATGGTCTCGCGAAAGCCTGTTAAGGCGCGGAAGTCTATGGCGGTTAAGAAGAAAATCCCCTCAATCGATCCACGGTTCGCTTGTTTCAAACTGGAGGTCAGGCCGTCGAAAATTCACCGCTGGGGCGTTTATGCGGGTGAAGACATACCGGCGCGGCGCAAGGTTATCGAGTATACGGGCGAACGAATCAGCCGGAAAGAAACCAAGCGGCGGAGCGAAGAGCAGGACAGAATGATATACCTGTTCACGCTGGATAATTACTGGACGCTCGACGGTTCGGTGGGCGGCAGCGGGGCGGAGTTCATCAATCATTGCTGCGACCCGAACATCGTCACCGAAATTCGCCAGGGTCACATCCTATATATGTCCCGGCGGCCGATCCGCCGCGGCCAGGAACTAACGGTGGATTACCATTTCGGGAAAGATATCGAAGAAGTACCCTGCCGATGCGGCGCGGCGATTTGCCGGGGAACTATCAACCTGAAATAGTTCCAAAACGGGACAGGACACCTGCCACCGGGAGGGGCAACTGATGCCCTCCAAAATTATTGAGATATTCCCCGCAATTCCGCACTAAAGGTCAGGCTATGTATTGCCGATTGCATACATAAGAGGACGACCTGATGACCAACGACTCTGCGGCATTCGCCTGCGTGAAGAAAGATATCCTGATTTGCGATACTCAACCGGTCGCTGTTGAGGGCATGAAGTGGCTGATCGAAAACTCCGGCGACATGCAGGTGGCGGGTTGTGTCCCTACCCTCGAAGCGGTCTATTCCCTTCTCAATCCCGAGGCTGCGCGCGCGGCGAAGCTGGCTGAAAAGCCGGCGGCGGAACTGACAGTGCCTGAATCGGCGGCAGTCGACCCTGTCGCGGTCGAAGATCGCGTCACGCCGGAAATGCAACTGGTTGCCGAAACTGTCGGGGAAGCAGAAATCTCTCCCTTCAGCGATGCGGTGGAAGTGGGTGCGGGCGACCACGCTGCCCCACCAACGCATATCGATGCCGTGGTGATCGACAAGGGATTGGGTTTGCTCTGCGTAATGGATCTGCTGCAGAAATTAACCTCCATGTCTCATCCGACGCCTGTCGTTGTCTGGGGCGCGATTAATGAAGCAGAGGCTCTTCGCATGCTGCAGGCTGGGGCGCGCGGGGTTTTGCGGCGCACATCGGAATCGGGCACTTTGCTGAACTGTCTGCGCTCGGTAACCGCGGGAAATACATGGATGGAGGATGGCATCTTCGGCTCCGCCGAAAGGCTCTTCAACCCGAATCGTTCTCAACTGACTTCACGGGAGAAAGAGGTTGTATCGCTGGTGGAGAAGGGCATGCGCAACCGGGACATCGCGCGCACGATGGGGATTCAGACCGGAACGGTGAAAATCCACCTCAAGCATATCTTCGAGAAGACCGGGGTGCGTGGCCGCTACAGCCTCGCCTTTACCGGACTTCAGAGCAAAGGCTCGATTGCGGTGAACGCGCCACCGCAGTTCACTGCCTGAGCGTCCGGTAGCTGCGCAATGACACGCGGCGTGTCTGCGCGACAAGGCGCAGGTAGCGCTCCCGAACGCAATCAGGTGGGAGGGCATAGGCCTGCGCAAAGATGTATTCAAGGCCAAAAACATTCAATTGGCGTGGAGTTGGATGCTATCGCTATCCATTTCGGCGCGCGGGTGGAATTGGGCACCGATTTGCGCCCGGCTGGGAACGCTATGAAATACCTTTTTCTCTTGCTGGCCATTTGCTCCATCTGTCTGGCTCTGCTCGCGCCTCCTTCGCTCGATCTGTTTCCCGACAGGCCCTATCACGGGGTTTACGCCACCGGCCGCTGAGTAGCGCAGAAATTCATTTCCGGAGGACTCCAGGCGCGAGTCTAACAGGGTGTAGGAGTTCGCTTAGCTCCGCATCTGCGCCAATGAGTAATCCCGTCCGCGAAATCTTTCGGCTTATCAAGCGCTTAGCGTTTGGCGATTCGCAACTGCCCCAGCAGTTTACGGTGGGCATGCGCGACCCCCAATCCGAGGTCACGGTGTGGCTGCACGGGCTGGACAAGCCTTACGACGTGACCAGCCGTCACGTGATGGCGTGCGTCAAACCTCTCACCATCGGTGTGGTATTCGAACCGGAATGGAATTTTCCGCAGAATGGCAAGGGTCAGCGCCTTTCGCTCAGATTCCAGGAGCGCGGTGGGAATGGCAAGCTGGTCGGGGAGATTCTGCTGGAGGGTCCCGGGGTGCCGGCGCCCTCGCCCGGTCTGCTGCTTTTCGGAGTGCGGGGGAGCCGCAACTACTGCCTCGCCAAGCCCCGGCTCTGGCTGCATCAACTCCATCTTGCGTATCTGCGGTGGCGATTTAACAACAATCCCGAAATCAAGATCACCCCGCGAGAAGCCCACGCGATGATCGTTTTTTTTATCTGCCCTCGTCCCGTGGTGCTGGTGAGCGTTGTCCACGAGGGAGCGGGTAATGTCTTCCCCATGAATCTGATGGGGCCTGTGGGGGAAGGCCGGTTCGCATTTTCCCTGAACAGTACGCGACATGCGGCGCCCATTGTCGGACGGGCCGGCCGACTTGCCATCAGCAACGTTCCGCTGGCGCAGGCGACGCTGGCGAGGCAGCTCGGGAAGAATCATCTCAAGGATTCCATCGACATGACGCAGTTGCCATTCGCGGCCCGCACCTCGCCCACTTTCGGATTCCCGGTACCGGAGTTCGCGGTTCGAGTTCGCGAATTAGAGATTGAGTTTCACGAACGGTTGGGCAGCCACACCTTTTTTATCGCCCGGCTGGTTGACGACGAACCAATGACCGCAGCTCCCGAGTTCTTTTACGTTCACGGGATTTATCAGGCCTGGCGTATCCATAACCGGATCGCTGCGCCCGCCTGATGGATCCGCTGACTCCGGAAGCGCCGCGCGACCCGGTCTTCAACGCGGAGTTGAACGTCTGGGAGTTGAGCCGCTATGCCGATGTTCTGGCCGCGTTTCATGAACCGGCTCTCTGGCCCGTCGCCCCGCGCAAGACCCGGAACCTGAAAGTTCCGGACGAGGCTTCGCTGGCGGAGCTTCGTGCAAGGGTGCTCGACGCATTCTCATCGGCAAATCTCAATCGGTGGGCCGGGGAGATCCATGATGCTGTAGCGGATCTGCCGACCACTGGTCCTCTCGATCTGGTGGCCGAGTTCGCCGAACCGGCCTGCACGCGGGCCGCGATGATTGTGACCGGAGCAAAAGCCGGCGACGAGGAAGGCCTGCTCGGAGCGGCGCGTATTGTTTCCGAAGCAGCCGCCGAACCGTTCGATGAAGATCTGCGGCAACTGGCCACCAAAGCCGATGCCGATTTAGCCCGCTATTTCGAGGCTTCTGCGATCCCGATGGCGGGGCCGACCTTTGTTGCCCTGTCACGAACCCTGGCTTGTCTGCTCGGCAATAGCTGGCTGGCATTGCTCCGGCATCCAGGGGAGTTGGCAGCTCTGCACGGCAATCCAGACCGGATACCAAGGGCGATTGAAGAGATGCTGCGTTACGCCTGCATTCCCCAGTCGGTCTTTCGCCACGTCAGTAGGCCGATCCAGCTGTGCGGATTGCAACTGGAAGAGGGAAATCGGCTGATGCTGCGGCTTGCTTCCGCGAATCGCGATCCGGCCCAGTTTCCCGATCCCGACCGATTCGACTGGTCTCGTCGTGGTGTGTCCCACTTATCGCTCGGATTCGGGCTCCATTCCTGTGCCGGTGGCGCGCCGATCCGCATGGCGGCCACTGCGATCACGTGCGCTTTCGTGGAACGATTCCCGCAGGCTGAAATCGAGGAACCGGTGCAGTGGCAGGGAGGGTCGGGATTCCAATCACCGGCGGTTTTGCGCATTCGATAGTTTTCTGTGCCGCCGACCGGCTCCAAAGGGTCTTAAAAGAGGAATGTTCTTCGTTTATCTTGCAGCCGGCGCGTTAGCACCCCTGTTGATCACACCCGGCCTGCTATTCCACTACGACACCGCGCCCAAAGTCATCGTTATTGTGATCGCTGCTGCGTGGGCGCTCCTGCGTTTCCGCGAACTGCCAGCCGAAGTAAACGCAATCTGGCGCCGCCCCACAGGCCGATGGCTCGCGATCGTGGCGGCGTTGCAGTTGATTTGGTTCGGGATCGCAACCGCCACATCGTCGCGACCCTGGTTTTCATTGTTCGGCTCGAACTGGCGGCGTTTCGGTCTGGTGGAGGCAGCGGGACTGCTGGTAGTCGGGATGGCGGCGGCAGCGGGATTATCTGCCCGTCCGGGCGGGATCAGAACACTGTTGCGGATTGTGGTGGGCGCGGGTCTGGTGGCGTCGCTCTACGGAATCTGTCAGTATTTCGGCATCGATCCGCTCCAGCCGGTGGCCGCGTATCAGGCGCATGCAGGAGATTCCGTCATTGTCCGGCCGCCCGGCACCATGGGGCACGCCGACTATTTCGGATGGTGGCTCGCAATTGAATTCTTCTGCGCGATCGCGCTTGCGCAGAACGAAACTCTGTTCTGGCGGCGCATCGCCACAGTTACCGTCTGCTGCACTTTCACAGCGGTCGTGCTCAGCGGAACCCGTGCAGCGCTGCTGAGCATTATCGTTGGACTCGTGAGCATGGCGCTGATGTCGACATCAGGTATCCGAATTCGCCGCAGGCACGTTGTCGTGGGTGCTTTGGCGGTTGCTCTGTTCGCCACTTTCGTGTTCTCGAACGCCGGAGCGCTGCTGCGTGCACGGGCCGTCTGGTCAGGCGACGAACCGGCGGGTGGAGCGCGGCCACTGCTCTGGAGAGATAGTCTGCGGATGGCAGCCGCACGGCCGGTATTCGGCGCCGGCCCGGACACATTTCTGACAGCGTTCGCAAAGTTTCAATCGGAGGATTTGTCGCGCCTGTTTCCGGATTTCCATCATGAATCGCCCCACAATCTGCTGCTGGATGCGCTGACATCCACGGGAGCGCCGGGATTGCTGCTGGTGACGTGCTGGGCGGTACTCGCGGGATTCGCAGTCGTGCGGGCGCGTCGTGGTAACTCGCCCTTCGGGATTCCTCTGGGTGCGGCGCTGATCGCATCGGCGACGGCGGCTATGTTTAGCGCGGCTTCCATAGGGCCCGTGATGCTCAGTCTGCTGGTCATTGGGATTTTGGTGGCGCTGGATGATTCCGTGACTCCAGCGGGTAATCCAGCCAATATCGTGGTTAAATGGCCCGCGCGGCTGCCTATGATCGCGTTCGCCCTTTGCCTGGCTGCTTTCGGTACCGTGCTCGCTGTGGAGGACTTTCGCCTCCAGCTTTTTCGGACGCATCCGGATGAGACGAACTACCTGTCGTTACTGCAGGTATCGCTGCCCGGCGCGGGCGAAGATCTCTACGTTTCGCGAGTCATGCAACAGGAGTGCGGTAAGCGGGTGAATTTCGCATCCTATCTGGCCTGCAGACAGCAAGCCATGCGTTCCGCAGGACGGGCGCTTGGCACCTCGGATGATACGGCGAACGCCTGGTACAGCCTGTCGATGATGAGCGCCGCACAGAATGAACCTGTCTGGACGCGCAAGGGTCTTGAGCAGGCGGAACTCGCTTCCCCGAACTGGTTTAAGCCGCATTGGTCACTCGCCCGCCTGTTGGCAGGCATGGGCGAGACCGGACAAGCGGCCACAGAGGCAAGCCGCGCTGCCTTTCTGGATGCGAACCGGGACGCCGAAGTGGTGGAGACAGCCGGGCAGTTGACCGCGCAACGACATTGATCGCACAGTCTCAACGGCTGTTTACACATTTTTTACAACTTCCGCATAACTGCCCGGGCGGGAGTGTCCGATACTGGTTACGAAATGACCCAGCACTCTTCGCGTCAGATATTTTCCGGCCCGCAAAAATACGCCGCCGTAGCACTGGCCGCTTGTTGCGCGCTGGTCGCTCAGACCCCCTCGATCAACTCGGGCGGCATTATCGATGCTGCGAGTTCGTCCGTTGGCCGGCCGATTTCAGCGGGCAACATCGTTTCGATCTACGGAACGAATCTCGCATCGCAGGTCGCACTGGCGGACAGCGTTCCGCTCTCAACCAGCCTGTCTAACGTTTCGGTGAGTTTTAACGGCATCAATGCGGCATTGCAATTCGTAGCACCGGGACAGATCAATGCCCAGATTCCGTGGAACGTGCTTCCCGCGGGTCAGAATGGCACGGTCAATGCGGTCGTCACGTCCAATGGCCGGTCGTCGGCGCCGGAGCCGGTGGTCGTCAATCAGTTCGGACCCGGGGTTTATCAGGCGACCGTGGGCGGCGTGCAGCACGCTTTTGCCATCAACGCTACCGACCCCACCAGCCAGCGCTACGGATCGTTCGCCGCACAGACAGGTTCGGTCGGCAGTTACCCGGCGTTTCCCGCTCAGGTGAACGACATTCTGCTGATTTATGCCGGAGGTCTGGGGGCTGTCGACACACCGATGGCTACGGGTGCGGCCCCGACCACGACTGTCAATACGACGACGCGGCCAACTGTTCTGATCAACAACGTTCCCGCCGGATTCCTCTTTGCGGGCCTTTCGCCGGGATACCCGGGTGTGTATCAGGTAAACATCCGGGTGCCGCAGGTGGCCGCCGGCGTTACCTTGCCCTTCCAGATCCAGATTGGCGGGATTACGAGTACGGCGAGCACGACAATCGCGGTTCAGTAAGCCCAGTCCACACGGGTTCAGGAGCCGGTCCTCGTCACCGGCTCTTTTTTTGCTGTGCCTCGCATTTGTTCCGCGTTACCCGCCTGCCGTGTCCAATCCCAGTAGCAGGATGCTGAAAGCTCCGGAAACCGCTCGCACGGCGCCCGGCATCGGCCCGGAATATTGCCATGAGCGATTCTTTCAATGCCATTGAATTCGCGCTTTATCTGCGCCGCCGCTGGCGGGTGGCTGCGATTTGCTGCGTTACCGCTGTTGCGGTTGCCGGGATCGCGGGCGCGCTGACGCCGAAGCGATATACAGCCAGCGCAACAATTATCATTGAACCGCCTGCCGGAATGGACCCCAGGGCCTCTCTGGCCGTCAGTCCTGTTTACCTGGAGTCGTTGAAAACATACGAAGAATTTGCCACAAGCGATACGCTGTTTGCGCGGGCGCTGAACGAACTGGGGCTTCGCCGGCGATATCCGGGAAGTAATATCGAATCGCTGAAACGTCGGGTGCTGAACGTCTCGAAGCCAACAGCGACCAGAATTATACAAATAGAAGCCACTCTGCCGGAGCCGTTGGAGGCGAAAAGGCTCGCGCAGTTCATTGCGGAGCAGACTGTTGCGCTGAATCGCTCGACGGAGCGGCATTCGTCCCAAGACGCAATTCAGGAAGCCGAGCACAGTGTACAACTCGCACAAACACAGCTCCAAAACGCTTTGAAGGCCGCCAATACGGGAGCGGGCACGGATACAGTGGAAGCGCTCACGGCGGAGCTGAAAAGCACGTCTGAACTGAAATACGATGTACAGCGGGATCTGGTTCGGGCCAAAGGGGATTTGGCCGATTTGACTTCCAAACATTTCGCACCGGGGGACGAAAAAGCCGAATGGACGGCTCAGGAAACCACTGCAACTCGGGCCCGGATCCTGGATCTGGAAGAGCAGGAAAAGAAATTGACCGCCACGGTAATCGAAAAA
>JAICJH010000016.1 GCA_025928545.1 Bryobacteraceae bacterium
AGGCTGGCCTGATTAACATTGCTTCGAGGCGAATGGCGCCGAGAGCGATCACCAGAGGGCGGAGTGTTTATAATTGACCGGCGCGGCGTAAGTCCGCCGCGCTACAGAAGCCGCTCAATTCATTGGCGGCGGGTGATAGGGGGCTTGCAACGACATGGGCAACCGACCCGCCGCAACGACGTTCTTTTTCCTCGCCGCAATGCGTTCGAAAAAGGATGTCACTGTTATTTGAAAATCGAAAATTTACCGCGATCGTTGCGGGATACGTGTCTTCTTACTACGCGGACTGCGAAGACCGGCCCACCTGCGGCTTTTTAACCGCCGCCAACAAACATGACAATCTCAATCTCAGCGCCGGCTTCAACTACCGTGTCCCGCCACGAATCGCGCCGCACAATGAGCCGGTTCAGCTCGATTGCAACCCGCTCAGGCTCCAGATTCAGAGCCTGTATCAATCCGTACAGGGTCGTTCCGGCCGCGAAACTCCGCATATCGCCATTCAGTCTGATTTGCATCTCGTCCGTCATTTTTTCGCCAGAGGAACCCGTGCTCTATTATAGTTCCTTGGGGAAAACGACCCCTGTTTTAGAGTTCGTTTTTCCGGATTCAAAATGCCAACTTCACTACCCGAACAATGGCTCCCGGTTTTGATGCAGTCAGTGCTCGCGCTGGTCATCGCCTGCGCGCTGGTCGGGTTGTCGTTCCTGATCGGCCGAAACGTTAAAAACCGAGTGAAGGATATGCCGTACGAATGCGGCATTGAGCCGACCGGCGACGCGCGTGAACGCTTTAGCGTCAAATTTTATCTGGTCGCCATGTTGTTCATCCTGTTCGATATTGAAGCAATTTTTCTGTACCCCTGGGCTGTTGTTTACAAGCAGCTCAAGATGTTCGCATTCGTCGAAATGCTGGCTTTCGTTGCCCTCGTGATGGCAGGCTTCTTCTTCGTATGGAAGAAGGGCGTGCTCGACTGGGCGCAAACGGAACGCGAAACTCCGGCTAAAACAGAAGGACGCGGTTAAAGCACTCTCGAAATACCATGCTTCCCGATTCACTTCGCGATAACTCCACTGCGGCAGCTCTGGCCGACCTCGCCACTGCGGGCAACCTCAATTTCGGCGAACTCACCATTGAAGTGGATCCGTCGAATATTCTGGCAGCTTTGACTCGCGCGAAGAACGATCTCGGCTTCAACCGCCTCAGCACAATTACCGGTGTGGACCGCTATCCCGCCGAACCTCGCTTCGAAGTGGTCTATCATCTTCAGTCAATCGCTACCAAAGAGCGGATTCGCTTCAAAACGCGCGTGCCCGGCGACAATCCGGAACTGGAATCCGCTTGCCCCGTTTACCGCGCCGCCAACTGGTATGAGCGCGAAACCTTCGATTTCTTCGGCATCCGTTTTCTGAATCACCCCGATCTCAAGCGCATCATGATGCCCGAAGAATTTGAGGGTAATCCGCTGCGCAAAGACTTCCCGGTTACCGGGTTGAGGTATTAGCTTATGGCGATCGAACCCGGAGTCACCAGCGCCCTCGACGTCGAACAGGATTACGAGAAGCACATTAACGACCCCAAAGCCCACCGCACGATGGTGCTCAACATGGGGCCGCAACACCCGTCGACCCACGGCGTATTGCGTTTGTTGCTGGAACTCGACGGCGAAACGATTCTCAAAGCCGCTCCGGATATCGGCTATCTGCATACCGGTATCGAAAAGGAATTCGAAGCAAAAACCTATCAGCAGGGCGTAACGCTGACGGATCGCATCGATTACCTCGCGCCGCTTTCGAACAACCTGGTTTACTGTCTGGCGGCCGAAAAGCTGCTTGGCCTGGAAATTCCGCCATTGGCGCAGTGGACCCGCGTCATGCTGGCGGAACTCACCCGCCTCAACAGCCATCTGGTATGGCTGGGCACACACGCGATCGATATTGGCGCGATGACCGTGTTTCTGTACGCATTCCGCGAGCGCGAAGACATTCTGCGCATCTTCGAAATGTTCTCGGGCCAGCGCATGATGACCAGCTATTTCCGCATCGGCGGACTGGCGCTGCCGCATCCACGCGGCTGGCAGAAGCGAATCAAAGATTTCGTCGACATCTTCCCGTCGCGCATCGATGAATACGAAGAACTGCTGACCGGCAACTCGATCTGGAAGGGCCGCACCCAGGGCGTTGGCTACATTTCACTCGAAGACATGCTGGATCTGGGCGTGACTGGTCCCATGCTGCGCGCCGCGGGCTTGCCGCTCGATGTTCGCAAAGACGCGCCATACTCCAGCTACGAAAAATTCGATTTCAAGGTGCCGACCAGCGACAAAAACGACGTATTCGCCCGGTACCAGGTTCGCCTGCTGGAAATGCGCGAATCGACGAAGATTATTCGCCAGGCGCTCGAAGGCATGCCTTCGGGTTCGCATCAGGCCGATGCGCCGGGAATCGTGCTGCCGGAACGCGAAAAGATGAAGACGCAGATGGAAGCGCTCATCTATCACTTCAAGATCGTGACGGAAGGCTTCCGCGTCCCGGCGGGCGAAGTTTACCAGGCCATTGAATCGCCGCGCGGTGAAGTCGGCTGCTACATGGTCAGCGACGGCACGCAAAAGCCGTATAGGGTGCACTGGCGCGGGCCGAGCTTCGGTAACCTGCAGTCGATTCCGAGACTCATTGAAGGTACGCTGATCGCCGACGTGATCGCAGCCCTCGGCAGCATGGATTTTGTCCTGGGAGATACGGACCGATAGCCATGACCTTTTCCCCCGAACTCGAAGCCCGCTTCGAAAAATTTCTTGCCAAATATCCGGCGGACCGCAAGCGGTCGGCCGTGATTCCGATGCTGATTTACGGGCAGGATGAAGTCGGTGCGGTAACCGATGAGCTTATCGAAGAAATCGCGAAACGGACGGGCGTGACGCCGTTGCAGGTGACAGAAGTGGTCGGCTTCTATTCCATGCTGCACCGCAAGCCGCAGGGTAAATATCACGTGCAGATCTGCACCAATATTTCCTGCCTGCTGGTGGGCGGCCAGGAATTGTATGACCAGGCCTGCCACAAGCTGGGAATCGGGCACAAAGAGGTAACGAAAGACGGCCGTGTTTCGCTCGAAGAAGTTGAGTGTATGGGCGCCTGTTCGTGGGCTCCGGCCGTGCAGGTGAACTACGATTTTTATCACGACGTGACCCCGGCGCAGCTGGATAAACTGATCGACGGCCTGGCTGCCGGGAAGAAGCCGGAAGAGATCGCGGAAGTTCCGAAAGTAAGTTGCTGATGCTTTACAACCAACCCAATCCGCTCGAAGTCAAGGTGCTCTCGCGCCGCTTTACGCTGCCGAATTCGCAGTCGATCGAGACCTATCTGGCGAACGACGGCTATAAGGCGCTGGAAAAAGCCATCGGCATGACGCAGGAGCAGATCATCGATGAGGTGAAAGCTTCTGGTCTGCGCGGGCGTGGCGGAGCAGGCTTCCCGACAGGCATGAAGTGGGGCTTCGTCCCCCGCCAGTCGCCCAAGCCGAAGTACATCATGGTGAACGCGGACGAATCTGAGCCCGGCACCTGCAAAGACCGTCTCCTGATTGAGTACGATCCGCACCAGCTGATTGAAGGCATCATGATCGCCGGTCTGGCGGTGGGCTCGCAGCAGGGGTACATCTACATCCGCGGCGAATATCGTTACCTCATTGACGTGATGGATCGCGCCATCGAAGAAGCCTACGCAAAGGGCGTACTGGGCGATAACGTCATGGGCCGTGGCGGGAAGTTTCATCTGGCCACGCACTCGGGCGCGGGCGCGTACGAATGCGGCGAAGAGTCGGCGCTGCTCGAATCGTTCGAAGGCAAGCGCGGCAACCCGCGAATTCGTCCCCCTTTCCCCGCTGTGGCGGGCTGCTATCAGTCGCCCACGATTCTCAACAACGTTGAAACATTCTGCGCGGTGCCGTCGATCATTCTGAGCGGCGCGGAATATTTCAAAGGCCTTGGTTCGCCGAAAAATGGCGGCACACGCCTGTTCTGCCTTTCCGGCCATGTGAACAAGCCCGGCGTTTACGAACTGCCCATGGGCTTCAACCTCATGCGCATGATCAACGAAGTTGGTGGCGGCGTGCGCGGCGGCAAGAAGCTGAAAGCCGTGATTCCCGGTGGTTCGTCGTGCCCCGTTCTGAAGGCCGACGAGTGCGATATCGCGATGGATTTCGATTCCGTGGCCGCGGCCAAATCGATGCTTGGGTCGGGCGGAGTCGTCGTGATGGACGAAGACACGTGCATGGTGAATGCAGCGCTGCGAATCATGAAGTTCTATGCGCATGAGAGCTGTGGCTGGTGCATCCCGTGCCGCGAAGGCACCACCTGGCTGAAGAAGTTGCTGACCCGCTTCCACGCGGGTATGGGCACTCGCAGCGATATTATTCTGATCGGCGATTTGTCGAAGAACATGCTGGGCCGGACGTTTTGTCCGCTGGGTGATGCGGCGGCCATGCCGACCATCGCTTTCGTCGAAAAGTTTACCGATGAGTTTGAAGCGCATCTCGATGGCAAACCTTGTCCTTATGAAAAATCGTCAAGGATGGTGACCGCCTGATGGCTGATCTTGTCAAATTCACGATTGATGGCCGCGAGCTTGAGGCTGCGCCCGGAACGCTGGTAATTGAGGCGGCGAAGCGCAACGGTATCGAAATCCCGTCGTTCTGCTACTACGAAGGCTATTCGCTCCAGGCTGCCTGCCGGATGTGCCTGGTGGAAGTGGAAAAGATGCCTAAGATGCAGGTGGCGTGCACGCTGCCGGTCGGGGCCGGCATGGTGATCCACACGGACACGGAGCAGGTGCGCAAGGCCCGCAAATCCACTCTCGAATTTCTGCTGGGGAACCATCCGCTGGATTGCCCGGTTTGCGATAAGGGCGGCGAGTGCGAACTGCAGGACATGGTTTTCAAGTACGGAGCCGGCGAAAGCCGCTTTACCGAAACCAAGCTGCATGTGGATGAAGTGCAGTGGTCTCCGGTTGTGTTTTACGACGGGCCCCGCTGTATTCTGTGTTTCCGCTGCGTTCGTGCCTGCGATGAAGGTATGGGAGTCGGGGCGCTGGGCGTTGTGAACCGGGGAGCGGCGTCGCTGATTGCGCCGAATCACGGCGATCATCTGGAATGCGACGAATGTGGGCAATGCATCGATATCTGCCCGGTGGGCGCGCTGACCAGCGGCGCTTACCGTTATCAAACGCGGCCGTGGGAAATGGAGCACGTCGGCACCATCTGCACTCACTGTGGCGATGGCTGCAAGACAACCCTCGGCGTTCGCCACGATGAGATTCTGCGCGGCAACAATCGCGACCGGTCCGGCATCAACGGCGAATTCCTCTGCGTGAAGGGCCGTTACGCTTACGATTTTTACGACAACGCGGAGCGGCTGCAGTCGCCGATGATTCGCGTTGGCGGTAAACTGGAGCCCGTTTCCTGGTCGAAGGCCCTCGAAACGATCGCCAATAAATTCGGCGCCATTCGTTCGCACTCGGGCGAGATCGGCGTCATTGGTTCGAACCACACCTCGAACGAAGAAAACTATTTCCTCCAGAAGTTCGCTCGCCAGGGGCTGAACACCAACAATATCGATCACCACCGCACTGGTGACGTCGTTACTTTGATCGATGCGCTGTCCGGCACCACCGGCCAGTTGGCAACCACCCAGGATCTCTACGAGAAGAAAGCATTTCTGGTGATCGGCTCGGATCTGGCGTTGGAACATCCGTTCCTGTCTTTCCAGATTCGTTCCAGCCATCGCCATCACGCAGCGCGGATTTATACCATCACCGCTGAAAAGGTTCGCGAAGACAACTACGCGGTGCAGTCGATTCGCAGGCCCGCCGGGCAGGAAATCGACGCGCTGGAAGACCTGCGTGTTTCGCTCGCCGCCGAACCCGAACTCGTCATTCTGTTCAGCGATTCGGTCAAGGGCGACGCCGTCCGCAAACTCGTGGAATTTGGGCAGTCGCTCGGCAATTCCGTGAAATATTGCGCGCTGGTGGATTATTCCAACTCGCGCGGCGCCATCGACATGGGCCTTGTTCCGGAATTATTGCCCGGGTATCAGCCCTCGGGCGCGCGCGGCCTCTCAGTCCAGGAAATGCTGGCGTCGCAGACGCTGGAAGCGCTCTGGGTGGTGGGTGCGAACCCGCTGAAAAACGCCCAGATGGCGTCGAAGAAGACTTTCGTGGTCGTGCAGGATATGTTCCTGACCGAAACGGCCCAGCGGGCGGATGTTGTGCTTCCTGCTGCCAGCGCTTACGAAAAGAACGGCACTGTGACCAATGTCTGCGGCGAAGTGCAGCGTCTGACGCGCGCGGTTTCCCGCATTGGCGCGAAGACGGATCTCGAAATCATTGGCCTGATCGCGAAGGAGATGGGCCTTGCTTCCATCGTCGGCCCGTGGGTTCCCGACGCGGTCTATAACGAAATCCGCAAGACAGTGAAGGGCTACAGTATTCCGCTCGCAATGCTGGCCGTGCAGGCGCAGCAGACCGCGCCCGTGAACGGGCGTGTACCGGTGGAAAGCCGCCCCGATCTGGTTCACAGCGCGCACAATGACCTGTTCGCCTCGGGCACGCTGGGACGATATTCTAAGGTACTGAATTCCGTTATGGAGAGTCGCATGAGCAGGTCCGAAAACGAGGAGATGGCAACCTCCTAATGGAATTCCTGATCGCGACTTCTATCAAACTCGGCTTGATTGCTTTCGTGCTGTTGACGGCGGTGGCCTACATCGTGTGGGTGGAACGCAAGGTCATCGCCCACGTACAGGTGCGCATGGGTCCCTCGCGCGTGGGTCCGCATGGACTGCTGCAGCCGCTGGCCGATCTGGTCAAACTGATCGCCAAGGAAGGCGTGATTCCGGCTAACGTCAATAAGCCTTTCTATCTTGCGGCGCCGCTGCTTTCCGTTTTCATGGCGCTGATTTCCATTTCCGTCATTCCGTTTGGCACGAGTGTCAAGGTCATGGGGCACAAGACGATGATGGAACTGGCCGACGTCAATGTCGGCGTTCTTGTGATTCTCGCCGTCAGTTCGCTGGGTGTGTACGGGATTGCGCTCGGCGGCTGGGCGTCGAACAGCAAATACAGCCTCCTGGGCGGCCTGCGCAGTTCGGCGCAGATGATCAGTTATGAACTGCCGATGAGCCTCGCAATTGCCGCGCCGCTGCTGAGCGCCGGTTCGCTGAGTTTGCGCGAAATCGTTAAATCGCAGTACGGATCGTGGCATTTGATTCCGCACTGGGCGATCTTCCAGGGGCCGTTTCCTCAGATTTTCAGTTTCATCATTTTCATGATTGCGGCGTTCGCCGAAACCAACCGCATCCCGTTCGATCTTCCGGAAGCGGAGAACGAACTGGTCGCGGGTTTTCACGTTGAATACAGCAGTTTGGGTTTCGCGGCGTTTTCCACCGCGGAATACGCCAATATGGTGACGGTCTGCTCGGTGGCGACACTGCTGTTTCTGGGCGGCTGGCATCCGCTGTGGCCCGTCAGATGGGGCTCGAATTTCGCCGCTCCCGCGCTGTTTGCGCTAGCCGGAGCCATTTGCATTTATCACGGTATCAACTACGTCCGTCCTTTCGATCGGATTACCCTGCCCGTTATCGGCGCTGTTTTCTTTGGCTGCGCGGGGCTGTTCCTCATCCCGTCCGGCGTCCCGGTTCTGGGGGCTGTTCCAGCGGCGATCACGCCGCTTTTCTGGTTCCTGTCGAAGGTCGGTTTCCTGCTTTTCGTTTTTATCTGGATTCGCGCCACTCTGCCGCGTTTCCGCTATGACCAGCTGATGTCGTTCGCCTGGAAATTCCTGTTTCCGGTCGCGCTGGTAAACCTACTCGTAACCGGCTTCCTGGTAGCCTTGTTCTCCTGATATGGTGGACCTTCTTTTCTTCGGCCTGTTCGCGACTGTCGCGGTGCTGTGCGCCATTAACGTGGTGATTCAGAAGCATCCGATTTCGAGCGCCCTCTCGCTCGTGGGCGTGATGGCTTCGCTGGCCGTGCTCTATCTCCTGCTGGGTGGCGAATTTATCGCCATGGCGCAAATCATCGTATATGCCGGCGCCGTCATGGTGCTGTTCATTTTCGTGATCATGCTGCTGAACGCCGGGGTGGAAGTGCGCCGCGGCCGTTCCTGGATGGCCACTGTTTTCGGCGCACCCGCACTTCTGGGCTTGTTGGGTGTGCTGGCCTGCCTCTTGGCCCGATGGTTTCCGGATGCGCCCATCGTCAAGTTCGGCGATTTCACCGGCGGCACGGCGAAAGCGGTCGGTACCTCGCTTTTTACCGATTACCTGCTTCCCTTTGAAGTGACGTCGGTCCTCATTCTGATCGCCATTCTGGGTGCGGTCGTGCTTGCCAGAAAGGAACTGGATTAACCCATGCCGCCCATTCCCAACGGCGTCCCGATGTCGATGTATCTCGCGCTGAGCGCCATCCTGTTCGTGATTGGCGTCGCCGGATTCATTTTCCGCCGCAATATCATCACGGTGTTCATGTGC
Source organism: Bryobacteraceae bacterium (assembly GCA_025928545.1). Classification (GTDB taxonomy): domain Bacteria; phylum Acidobacteriota; class Terriglobia; order Bryobacterales; family Bryobacteraceae; genus BOG-234. Next base: position 8,519 of record JAICJH010000016.1, read on the forward strand.
ATCGAGCTGATGCTGAACGCAGTGAACCTGAGCTTCGTGACTTTCGCCAACCACCACAAGCAGGTCAGCGGGCATATTTTCACATTTTTTGTCATGGTGGTCGCGGCCGCTGAAGCCGCTGTCGGCCTCGCCATTATCCTGACGGTGTTCAAGAATCGCACCACTCTGAACATCGACGAAGTGGATTCACTGAAGAACTGATGCAGACTCTCTGGATCATTCCCGCTCTTCCGTTCCTCGGATTCCTGGCCAATGGAATTTTTGGCCGCCGGTTTCCAAAAGCCGCTATCAATGCCATCGCGATTTTGAGCGTTGTCTTCGCCTTTGCCAAGGTTCTCGCCGTCTATTTCGGGGCGGGCGATCTTGCGGCTAATCCAATTCACGAACATTACTTCACCTGGATCCAAAGCGGAGCTTTCAGCGTGGGCTGCGATTTCGCGGTCGACAAGCTGACGATGATCATGCTGATGATCGTGACCGGCATCGGTTCACTCATCCATATCTACGCCACCGGCTACATGGAGCATGAGGAAGGCTACTACCGCTTTTTCGCCTACCTGAATTTGTTCATGTTCTTCATGCTGACCCTGGTGCTGGCCGGCAATTATCTGCTGCTGTTCGTTGGCTGGGAAGGCGTGGGTTTGTGCAGTTATCTGCTGATCGGGTTCTACTTCATCAAGGACAGCGCCACAACCGCCGGGAATAAGGCTTTCATCGTCAACCGTATCGGTGACTTCGGATTCTCGCTCGCGATGTTCCTGATCGCGATCACGTTCGGTTCTCTGGATTTCACGAAAGTTCTGCCGGCCGCCGCCGGTAAGCCCACGGCAACGCTGACCACGATCGCTCTGCTGCTGCTCGTCGGAGCCTGCGGTAAATCCGCCCAATTTCCACTGTACGTCTGGCTGCCGGATGCCATGGAAGGCCCGACACCGGTTTCGGCTCTGATCCACGCCGCAACCATGGTGACGGCGGGCGTGTACATGTGCACGCGCTCGGCGCCGATTTTCATTCACGCGCCCGTCGCGATGGATACGGTAGCGATGATCGGCCTTTTCACCGCCGTGTTCGCGGCCACCATTGGACTGACGCAGTACGACATCAAGAAGGTTTTCGCGTACTCCACGGTTTCGCAACTCGGCTACATGTTTCTCGGCGTTGGCGTCGGGGCATTTTCCGCCGGGGTCTGGCACCTGATGACCCACGCTTTCTTCAAGGCGCTGTTGTTTCTTGGCGCCGGCAGCGTGATCCACGCTTGCCACGGCGAACAGGACATGCGCCACATGGGCGGGCTGAAGAAATACGCACCGGTCACCATGATCGTCCTTGCCTGCGCGTCGCTCGCCATCGCGGGTTTCCCCTTCACTTCCGGCTTCTTCAGTAAGGACGCAATTCTCGGCGCCGCCTACGCGTACGCCCCCTGGATGTACTGGGTCGGCGTCGTCACCGCGGGTATGACCGCCTTCTACGTGTGGCGCGCCTTCTGGATGACCTTCTGGGGCGATTATCGCGGCCACGGCCATCCGCACGAATCTTCGTGGACCATGCTCGCGCCACTGGTTGTTCTGGCCGTGCTTTCCATCGCCGGCGGATTCCTCTTCAACGTGCCGCAAATTCTGAGCGGCATGTTCCCGATCAAAGAAGCTGTTGAAACCGGCGGCATGAGCGAAGTGATGCTGACCGGGATCTCGGTCGCCTTCGGCCTCGCTGGTATCGGACTTTCTTACTTGATGTACGTCGTCAGCCCGGCCATTCCGGAAAAGATTTCTTCCGCCCTCGGTGGCATCTACACGTTGGTCTACAACAAATACTTCGTGGATGAAGCCTACGATGCAGCCATCGTCCGACCGCTCATTCAGGGTTCCGAATCGGTGCTCTGGAAGGTTGCGGACGCCGGTGTCATCGATGGCATCGTAAACGGCGCCGGAACGCAGTCGCAGGGAATCGGCAATATTCTCCGATTGCTGCAATCCGGCAATATTCGAAGCTACGCAACCTGGGTCGTGATTGGAGCAGTCGTCGTGATTGTCGCGATGGGGATCGGAGGCGTACGATGAACCTCCTCGAACTCCTGCTTGTCCTGCCTGCCGCCGGCTTCCTGCTGACGCTGCTGATTCCGCGCGCGCAGGATAACGTCGTTCGCCTGTTCACTCTTGCCGTTTCGCTGGTAACGTTCGCTCTTTCGCTGGGTCTTGTCAGCGGTTACCAATCCGGCCAGATCGGCCAGCAGTTTGTCCACGATTTCGTCTGGATCGCCAGCCCGGAAATTCACTGGCACGTCGGCATCGACGGTCTGAGCCTGTGGCTGATCGTGCTTTCGACATTCCTCACGCCGATCGCGATCCTGATCTCCTGGAACTCGGTGCAAAAGCAGATCAAGGAGTTTTTCGCTTTCCTGCTCCTGCTCGAATTCGGCCTCATCGGGGTTTTTGCCGCATGGGACCTTTTCCTGTTCTACACGTTCTGGGAAGTCGTGCTGGTCCCGATGTATTTCCTGATCGGCATCTGGGGACACGACCGCCGAATCTACGCAACCGTCAAGTTTTTCCTGTACACAATGGCTGGGTCGGTTCTGATGCTGGTGGCCATCATCTACATCTACAATTTGGCCGGCACTTTCGATTACGCGGTGATTCTGGATTCGTTTAAATCCGGTCGGATCACACTGAGTGCTACAGAAGAAACCTGGCTGTTCCTCGCCTTCTTCCTGGCCTTTGCCATTAAAGTTCCGCTCTTTCCGCTGCACACCTGGCTGCCGGACGCACACGTGGAAGCACCAACCGCCGGCTCGCTGATGCTGGCTTCCGTCATGCTCAAAATGGGCACGTACGGTCTGGTGCGATTCTGCCTCCCGATGTTCCCCAGCGCCGCGCACGGAAATGCCTGGTGGATCAATATTCTGGCGATCATCGGCATCATTTACGGCGCGCTGGTCGCGATGGTGCAGCCGAATATGAAGAAGCTGGTGGCTTATTCTTCCGTCAGCCATCTCGGGTTTGTCGTTCTGGGGGTCTTCTCGTTCACGCAAATGGGCCTCGATGGCGCTGTTTACCAGATGCTCAACCACGGCATCTCGACCGGAGCGCTCTTCATTCTGGTCGGCTTCATGTACGAACGCAGCCATTCTCTCGAAATCAAAGCCTACGGCGGCGTTGCCACGGCAGCTCCCTGGCTGGCCACAATTTTCCTGATTACGACCCTCGCCAGTGTCGGCCTTCCGATGCTGAACAACTTTGTCGGAGAATTCCTGATCCTCCAGGGCGCGGCGCAGGCTAAGTTCGCATGGACGGCGTTCGCCGCCATCGGCGTGATCCTGTCCGCCTGTTACATGCTCTGGCTCTACCAGCGAGTCTTTTTCGGAACCCTCAGCGACGATGTCAAACATCACATGCCGGAACTCAATCTTCGCGAATGGGTATCGATTACACCCCTCGTCATCATGATGGTCTGGATGGGAATCCTGACGCAGACTTTCCTGCCAGTGGTCTCCGAAACGAACGCCCAGATTCTGAATCGGACCGGCGCTGCCCTGGCCGCCGCACCCTCAATCGCCGGAGGCGCAGCCCATGCCCGTTAATTTCGCGCCATCCTCTACCGACCTCCTGCGTTTCCTGCCCGAAACGATTCTGACCATCGCCGGAACTCTGGTGATGATCCTCGATCCGCTGTTTGCGAAGAAATTCCCACGGCTCTTCGGGCATCTTTCGATCGCATCCCTGATCGCCGCGATTTTTGCCGCCATCGCCGCCGACGGGTCGCGCGGCATTTCATTTTCGAACCTGCTGATCGTGGACGGCTTCGGCACTTATTTCCGGGTTCTGGTCCTCTGCATCGGCATTTTGGCCGTGCTCTCGTCCTATCGATATCTATCCCGCGAAAAGGCGGAAACCGGCGAATACCACGCCCTGATCCTGTTCTCCATCATGGGTCAATGCGTCATGGTGACGGCGAACGATCTCATCATGATCTTCATCGGGCTGGAGATTTCGTCCATCGCCACGTACATCCTGGCTGGCTATCTGCGAGACGATAAGCGCAATAACGAAGCGGCTCTCAAGTATTTTCTGCTGGGCTCCTTTGCGACGGGCTTCCTGCTCTACGGCGTGGCAATTATCTATGGCCTTACCGGCACCACGCAGTTGCCCGCCATCCGCGCCGCGCTGCAAACCCCCGAAACATCGTTGATGGTGGCCGGAGTCGCGGCCGCATTGATGTTCGTCGGCCTCTGCTTCAAAGTCTCCGGCGCACCCTTCCAGATCTGGGCTCCGGATGTCTATCAGGGCGCACCCGCCCCGGTCAGCGCGTTCATGGCCACCGGCCCGAAAGCCGCGGCTTTCGCGATCTTCCTGCGCATTTTCCTGACGGCTTTCGATCGGATCGCCGTAACCTGGACGCCGATCGTCTGGGTCTGTGCGCTGCTTTCGATGACCATCGGCAACTTCGCCGCGCTGAAGCAGAACAATCTGAAGCGCATGCTGGCCTATAGTTCGATCGCACATGCGGGCTATATTCTGGTGGCGCTGACCTCCGATTCCAACATCGGAACCGCCGCCGCGATGTTCTACCTCGCCGCTTACGCGCTGATGAACCTCGGCGCGTTCGCCGTCGTCATCTACATAGCGGGCGAAGGTGAGAAGCATCTCAGGATCGAAGACCTTGCGGGTCTTGGCCAGCGCCAGCCCTTCACCGCGGCCATGATGACGGTCTTCCTGCTGTCGCTCATAGGCGTGCCCCTCACCGGCGGCTTTTTCGGCAAATTCTACATCTTCCGCGCCGCGCTCGATTCGCATCTTACCTGGCTGGCAGTGCTCGGTTTGCTGAACAGTGCCGTGGCTGCGTACTACTATCTCCGGCTGCTGGTCGTGATGTATATGCATGAGCCGGGCGACGTCGTCAACGCGCTTGAATCGCCCCGCCCGGGTATGCAGGCGGCGCTCATTCTTCCGGCGCTCGGTACGGTTTTCCTGGGGATTCTCCCCGGAGCAGTCCTCTCCTTTACCCAAGCCGCTGCGACATTAATCAGGTAACACGACTGGGCATCCAATTGCTCGTTCGGAAGCGTACAATCATCCTGGGAGGGTATTTCCAAGCATGTTCAGACGTTACATGGCAGTGTTGGCCGTTGCCTCGGCCCTGGCCCCCGCAATTTTTGCAGCGACGGAAGCGGACAAGCGCCTGGACGCCGCCGCCGATCTGCTCACCGACATGATGGGAGCGTCAGACAAGGGCGTGCCGCAGGATCTGATGAATAGATCCCAGTGCGTCATCCTGGTGCCCGGTCTGAAGAAAGCGGGCTTCATCGTGGGAGCGAAGTATGGCCGCGGCTTCGCGGTTTGCCGTCATGCCAGCGGCACTGGCTGGAGTGCGCCCGCGGCTATCCGGATCGAAGGCGGCAGTTTTGGTTTGCAGATAGGCGCCTCCGAGCAGGATATTCTCCTCCTGGTCATGAATGACACCGGGATGAAGCATCTGCTCAGCAACAAATTCACGCTGGGCGCTGAAGCGACGGCCGCCGCCGGCCCCGTGGGGCGCGATGCCTCCGCCCAGACCGACGCCGTGCTGCGGGCCGAAATGCTATCGTACTCGCGCTCCCGCGGGCTGTTTGCGGGTATCTCATTGCAGGGTGCAACGCTCCGTCCCGACGGCGACGCCAATGAAGAAATGTATGGCAAGGCGATGTCGAATAAAGCGATCCTGACAGGCGAGGTCAAGGCCCCGGCGGCCGCCGACAAGATGGAAACTCTGCTGAACAAGAACTCATCGCGCCGCACAAAGTAAACTGGCAGGGATGCTTGTCAGAATTCTGCGGTGGGTGGCAGTGGCCTCGGTAGCGATTCAACTCGTGCCGTATGGCCATCAGCACACCAATCCCGCCGTGGTGCAGGAGCCCGTGTGGGACAGCCCTCAGACCCGCGATCTTGCCCGGCGCGCCTGTTTCGATTGCCACAGCAATGAAACCACGTGGCCGTGGTATTCGAATGTGGCTCCCGTTTCGTGGCTCACACAGGATGACGTAAATGACGGCCGCCGCCACCTGAATTTTTCGGAGTGGAACAAGCCGCAGCGGCATGCCGGCCATGTAGCGGAAGAGATCAAAGGCGGCGATATGCCGCCATGGTTCTATCTCCCCATGCATGCAAGGGCGAAACTGACGGCGGCCGAGCAGGCAGCGCTGATCGCCGGGTTCGGCAGGATGCCGGGCTTCGAAGACACGGGTGACGACGACGAACGCCCGACGGGCAAGAAGTAGTCGTTTTCTTTAACCGGAATATCCAAAGCTTCCGGCCTGCGGCACCAGCCGGATCGGCAAGCCATCCTGCCAGAATGAAAGTCGAATTCCGCGCAGGTTCTCGCCGGCATTCACCGCCAGTTCCAGCACCTCTGCGAAGGCTGCTTTCACCCCATTTCCCGCGTTCACAATCACAGCCCTGCCGGCCTCTATCCGGATGACCGCCAGTTGATCGGTTCCACTTTCCGGATGGATCTGCACCTCCAGCCCCTCCAGTTCGAGACCGCCCTCGGCGAAGCGCACCCGCACGTAAATTGAACCTTCGCCCGATCCATACCAGACTTCCCGCAGCAACGCGCGCTTGCCGTGCATCGCCCCGTCCCGCATATCCACCGCGTAGACGCCGCCGCCGAGCCAATCGGATTTCGGCTCGATCAAGCCATCGATGGCCGGACGAATCGTTCCTGTCGGCAGCGCATGGGTTTCGTTCACCTCCGTGCGGAGAATAGGCTGGGATAATTCCGGTGGTGTCGGCAGGCCCAGCAGCCGGTAAACATTGGCCAGATGCTGGCGATAAATCTGGTCGAACTCCTCGCGATTTTCCGAATGGTGCTCCGGCCCATACCACCAATTCCAATCGCTGCCCTCCGCGATCATGATTTCTTCCATCGCGAGTTCCCGCCGATTTTCGGGCACGCCGCTCGCGGCGTCGAACGCCCGGCGGGCGTCGAGCAGCAGCTTCCACGCCTTGTTGTCCTCTTCCGCGCCGATCCAAATATCGAAGTTTGCGTTAATCCAGGAGCCGGGGAAAATATTCAGCAGCGTTTCCGGCTTCATCTTCTGAAAGGCCTCGCGAACCGTGATCGCCTCCATCGCGGGGTCAGCCTGAATCCCGCCGTATAGTTCGCGAAAGAATTGCCGGCCGTTGCGGTAATAGTATTCCCAAGCGTTCTCGCCATCCAGAATGATGGGCACCATCGCATCGCGGCCACTCGCAAGAATGCCCGAGCAGTTCTCGCGGATGCGCCGCAGGAAATCGCTTGCCGCGTGATTCGAACCCATTCCCGAATAAACGAACCCAATCAGATCGCTCATCAGATGATCGCGGAAGATCATGCCGAGACGTTGGCCGTCGCGCGACCATTCATAGGGTCTGTAAGTCACCTCCGGCGACGCGCCGCGATTCAGCGTGCGCTCCAGAACGCCATTGTCGGTAGCCGCCCATTCGAAGCCAACCTCCGCGGCAAGTCCAAGAGCCTCGTCGGAGACCGAGCCTTCCGATGGCCACAAACCAACGGGGGCCACGCCAAACGTCTGCGCGATGTAGGCGCGGGCGCGTTCCAGCTGTGCCCGGGCATCGCCCGGATAGCGGAACCGTGGCGGCAGCGGCAGATGAGGATGCGAAACCTGTGCGATTTCCGTATCGCAGATCAGGGGCAGAATCGGATGATAGAAAGGCGTGGTTGAAATCTCGATTTGGCCCGTGGCCGCAAGCTTCCGGTACTGCGGAATCACCAACGCGAGAATCTCGCGCTGTTTTTGTCCCATCAAAATCTGGTCGTCGAGTGAAAAGTTCCGCCCTTTTTCCACCAGCCCGCGAACCCCGGCATCGTGTTCCAGAAACTCTTCGTCAAACCATGCCAACTGCGAGAGCACCTGAAGATCGCGAAAATCCTGTGCTTCGAACGATGTTTTTCCGCTCGTCTTTTCGGCCTCGTGCCGGTTGAATAAGTCACCGTACCGGGGGTAGCGGTAGATCAGCCGCTCGCGATTCGCCATGAAAAAATTCCGAAGAATGAAAGCGTGCTCGGCTTCCGTCAGCGACTCCGCGGGCTTCAAAGCGGCTTTCAAAAAAGGATCGTTGGCCTCGCCGCGCGCATACTCTTCCACCTGCACCATCATCGAAGGCACCAGGTTGAAAGTCTGCTTCACCTGGGGAAATTCTTCGAGAATCTTTACCATCCCGTAGTAATCCTTGAGCGCGTGCATACGGGTCCACGGCAGGCGGTATTCACCTGTCACCAGATCCTTGTAGAACGGCTGATGCATGTGCCACAGGAAGCACAGATAGATCTTCGGCATCTGGAATTATTGCGACGGCGGTGATGCGAACGCGTTAAACATCGGCTGAGCGGAAGCATCGAATACAGTCAGCGGACGCAGCCCGAGAATAATCTCGGTAGTCCGCAGCGCGGATAGCGGAGTGTACGGGGACCCGCCCGCCTGGCTCCACGGCGAAATGGCCTGCGCGCTGTTGCCATTCAGAACGAACATGGCAGTCTCGTTGCGGAACTTGCTCTTCGCCAGCGCGTCGGTGACGATGGCCTGCGCCTGATCGTCATTGCCGATTCTCACCAGCAGCAGTTCCGGCATATTTCCCACATCCCCGTACTCTTTCATCTCGTTAGCAAATTCCTTTGCTCGTTCGGTGTCCAGATATGCCGGATCCGGCCCCCGGTATTCCATGTCGGTGGCATCGGCCAGGGCAGGGTCGTAGACGCGATCCACCTGCTCCCCATCCGCATTTGGCTTCGCCAGATTATGCACCTGGAAGCCGTAATTCCGAATCTTCAGACCGGCCTGCGAGGCTGCGTTCCAAATGTAGCCGGCTGGCGGAGTATTGGCCGGATCGGGTGGACCAGTGTCCGGCCCGAATCTGTTTCCGAGACGCGCTACAAAATCGTTTTCGATACCAGCGGTGGCCCGCGCGACGTCCGCCGCGCCTGTATCGCGCACGACGTAGATCACGTGTTTGACAGGACCGCCCGCCCGCACCGGATTACCCGCGGGAGCGGCCGGGGGATCCAGCATTTCATCATGAAAGCCGAACTTCGATATCACTTCGGCGGTGCTGCTGGTGAGCTTCGCGTCGTCCGGCACATCCATCAGCCGGGCTGAATTTCCATGTCCGTTCAGCACGCCGAGGCGTCCATCGGGCAGCGCCAGAACAGCCGTCGGATAGCCGTCGGCGGGTATGAAACCCTTCACTATATTGCGTTCGCCTCCGATATCGATCACCGCGACGGCATTCGCGTCAGAACAAGCAACGTACAGTTGTTTCTTGTCTGTGCTCAGCACGGCCGCGGCCGGTGTCATCCCGAGCGGCTGCGACGGCGTGAAGGCCAGATTGATGGTATCGAGTTTCGTGAGATCGCCGGTTTCGCTGGCGCCCAGTACGTACACGCTGTTGGTATTCGCGGCGGGTACGAACATGCGAGCCCTGACCTCGGGCTGGTTATCGTTTGATGCGCCAGCGGGCAGGCCCCCATCCACCCAAACCATATCGCCCGGATGCGGAGCCACCCGGAAATTCGCCAGGCGCTGCCCGGAATTCACGTCATACTGGCCGATTGTTCCATCGGCCCAGCTCGATACGTACATTGTCTTGCCGGAGGGATGAAAGAGAATGCGGTAAGGCCGCCGGCCGGTCCTGATGCGCGAAAGAATCAAGCCGGATTGCGGATTCATCACAACGACCGTATCGCGAAAAACATTGGTTACGTAGAGAAGATGGCCGTCCGGCGCCAGCTTCACGTCGCCGGCGAAATCCTGCGCGGTGCGATCTTTCTCCGCAACCAGAGGGAACGTGCGGCCAGCTTTCAAAAAGCCGCCGACCAGAGAGAACTCAAATACTGCCGCCCGCGAGCCGCCGCCGATGTAAACCTTATCTCCGGCCTTCGTTATTGCCAGACCCAGCCATGCCTCCGGCACAGAGGTACGGCTCAGTTCTTTGCCGGCGGCAACGTCGATCACGCTGATGCCGGGCGTCTTCGGGCCGGCGTTCAACACCAGCATCACCTTGCCATCCGGAGTGACGGCGGCCGCCATTGGAAACGAGTCGACCGGAATGGGAGCGCCCGTCTCACAGATGGCGAGCGAACAGCAGAATAACAGCGGCACAGCGCTGCGGAAGAGATTCCGCACCGGCAGAGGTTTCAGCATTTCATTTATCGAGTCTGTTTTCATCCCTCGAAATACCGTTGCGCGATCGGGAACCGCCGGCCGATGCCAAACGCCTTCGAGGTCACCTTAAGGCCGGGCGCCGCCTGCTGACGTTTGTATTCGCTGCGGTCCACCTTGCGCGTCACATCTTTCACCAGGTCGAGCTTCACGCCGAGTTCCGACGCAATATCGACCGGGCTCTGCATCTCTTCCACATACAGCCGCAGAATCGCATCCAGCACGTCATAGGGGGGCAGGGAATCGCTGTCCTTCTGATCCGGACGCAATTCAGCCGATGGCGGTTTCGTGAATACCGACTCCGGAATCGCGCCCGCGTGCCGCTGGTTGGCGATTCGCGAGAGCTCGTAAACCATCGTCTTCGGCACATCGCTGATGACGGCGAGCCCGCCGCACATATCCCCGTAAAGCGTGCAGTACCCTACTGCAATCTCGCTCTTATTGCCGGTGGTCAGCACCATGGCCCCGAATTTGTTGGAGAGCGACATCAACGTCAGTCCACGCAGGCGGGCCTGCACGTTTTCTTCCGCCACATCCGCCGGGCGACCCTCGAACACCGGTTGCAGCGTTTTTACCATCTCATCGTAGGCGGGAGTGATGGGAACAATATCGAACTGAATTCCGAGCCGTTCCGCCATGTCACGCGCATCGCGCACGCTGTGATCGGAGGAAAACGGACCCGGCATCGCGACGCCGCGCACATTCTCACGGCCCACCGCATCCACGGCGACCACCGCGGTCAACGATGAATCGATGCCGCCGCTCAGCCCGATCAGCACTTTCGAGAAGCCGCATTTTCGGATGTAATCGCGGGTTCCGAGTACGAGCGCCTCATACACGGCTTCGGCTTCATCAGGAAAGCCGGCATGATCGTCACCGCTGCGGGCCGCTGTATTCACGATCACGAGATCTTCGCGGAAGGAAGCCGCCGCCGCGATGACGTTGCCGTCCGCATCCATCGCGAAGCTCGACCCATCGAACACGACCTGATCGTTGCCCCCAACCTGGTTGACCACAATCGCCGGAACGCGATGCCTTCGCACCATCGCGCGAAACATTTCCCGCCGCAATTCCCGCTTGCCCAAATGATAGGGCGACGCATTCACGCTGATCAGCATGCTGCCGCCCTGCTGCATCAGTTCATCCACCGGGTCGCGCGAGTAAAGCCGATGCGTCCAGAAAAGCTTGTCGTTCCAGGAATCTTCGCAGATCGTCAGCGCGAGATTTTCTGTGCCCAGAGCCCAGACGGATTGACTCCGTCCCGGCACGAAGTTGCGGCCTTCGTCGAAAACGTCGTATGTGGGCAGCAGCATTTTTGTCTGCCGCAACATGACTCTGCCACCCTGCACAATCACAGCCGCATTGGTGGCCTGTTTGCCCGTGGTTTCATTTGAACGCCCAACATAACCGGCTACAATCGCCAGCGGAAGATCGGCTGTAGCTTCGGCAAGGCGCTGGACGCCGTCTTCCGCACCTTCGACGAAACGACGCCGTTCCACCAGATCGCGCGGCGGATAGCCGGTGATCGAGAGCTCCGGAAACACTGCCAGTTCGGCACCGCGTTCAGCAGCCTCGCGCGCGCACTTTGTAATGAGCGCAACATTTCCCGCTATGTCGCCGACAGTCGTATTGATCTGTCCCAGGGCAATTCGCATGAAACTCCAGTTTAGCCGCCAAGGGCGGGCGTGCCACATTTCGGTATAGCGATAGAACACGTTCGCGCGGTGAGAATGTTATCCGAAGTCACACTTCAGGCCAGATCCTCAAAACCATGCGAATGCGCACGGCAGATTTCCGCGCATGATCGGAAATTCTTACCAGAACCGAGAGGTCGAATGAAGGACTATCCCCCTGAATAACAGGCATTTCCATCGATAGACACAGTGGTACGCCGCTTGCACCACCGCGTCGCGTGTCCGGAAGCTGAGACGAACTACCGGAATCTTAAATCAACCAGAAGGACAATCATATGAAAACCACTCTTTATACATTGGCACTGACGGCGGCATTATCGTTAACGGCATTTGGCGCAGATTTCTCCGGGAAATTAGTAGACGCGACCTGCGAAGGTCAGAAACAGCAAACAAAGGCCACCTCCTGCGACGCCACCAGCGCAACCACTTCATTCGCACTCGATGTGAACGGCAAGGTGTATAAGCTCGATGCAAACGGCAACACCAAGGCTGCGGCGGCGATGAAGAATCGCGCGGATCGTTCGGCCGATCCCGCCAAATCAATGGCCACCAGCTACACGGCGAAGGTGACCGGAACCGAAAAAGAAGACACCATCACGGTCGATACGATCGCGATCCAGTAACCGTTCGACGACTTCGGGACGCGACGGCCCGAAACGGCGCGGACCCCAATGGTAACCTCAGGAAGTGACCAGTCGTTGCTTCCTGAGGTCCTGTTTTACACCTTCCCTTTTGTTGTGCGCCGCACTGACCGCCGGTGGTGTGTCCGCGCAGACGCTTTCCGAGCCCCAGCCAGTTGAATATCGGCAAGCCCTCGCCAACCAGTACATTCACGAAATACTTCCGTACTGGCAGAAGCGGCTCCAACTGAACGACTGGAACGTTTACATATTGCTGGCGCGCCCGGAAGATCTGAGACCCGGCACCTTGGGCAACATTCACTGGGATCGCGAACTGAAGACCGCGACCATCCACGTGATGGATGCGTCGGGCTATCCCGCCGACCTGATCGCGATGCTGAAGGACATGCAGGTCACCGTCGTCCACGAACTGATTCATCTGGAACTGGCCTCACTGCCCGTCAGCGAAGCAGACCGCAGCAATCAGGAATTCGCGATCGATCATATAACCGACGCGCTGCTGCGCACGGATATGAGCGAGGCGCCTAGCGGATACTCGTCGGCGTCAGGTCCACCTGAGACGAGCCCTTCGGAGTAAGCTCCACTTCGCGATATCGCGGATGCGATTGCCAGAGCTTTCCAATGCTCTCCGGCGTCATATCGTACGAATCCTCTGTGGCGACAACGTAATACTTGCCCGGGGCCAGGGGTTCAGATTTAAAGATTCCACGCTGGTCCGTCTGGCCCGAGATGAGCCGAGCGGCAAGAACCCCTTCCGACGGCGTCCCGGCCGGGATGGCGATCACGGTGGAATCGCCCATGGGATTGCCGTCTTTGTCCGCCACCTTCGCGGTCAGCGTTGCGCCGTCCTGCCCGATTGTCACGCGGAGGCCGCTTCCGCCTGCCGCACTACCGACGTGCAAGGGTTCATAGCGCACGCTACGCCCACCATATGTGACGTCCTTTACGTAGAGACCCGGTGCATTGACCGTCGCCCTCACCGTATAATCGTCCAGCAGTAGTCCCTCCAGCGCGAGGGTGCCCGGAATGTCGGGCCGCACGTTCGATTTCTCGCCCGGTATCTGGGTACGGCGCAGCGGCGTGAGCCCGACAAAAGCTTTGGTCGCGATCGGCGACGCCGGCGGTGTTCCGTCCAGTACGACTTCGGCTTCCATCGAAACGCGCGGTGAAGTCGGAAATTTCAGATCTGTCAGATCCCCATCGCCAATGGTAACCACAGTAATTGCGAAGCCGGAATCCGGATTCAGGTTCTTGTCGCGGACCGTCATCCGGTAGTCGCCCGGATAGAGATCGCAGAAACGGAACTGGCCATCGCTGCCTGTCACCGTTCCAGTGGGAGCGAAGAAGGAACCGCCGCTGCCCGAAACGCCGCTTGAAGGCTGAAGCAATTCCAGCGAGACGTTCATTTCCGCCGTTCCGTTCGGCGTCATCGCGGTGCCACCGATACAGTACGAAGGCGACTTCTTCACTTCGATGTCCATGCCCTCCCTCTTCTCGCCAGGCCCGAGCGTCAATGGCGCAGCACTCGCGCGGTCCGGCGACGACGGATACCACGTCCGCATCACAACCTGTCGCCGCATCTTCGGATTCAGCGGTGTTTCGGCGTGTGGCGGGCTCATGAACGGGCGGCGCATTTCCGTCATCAGGTAATACGTGTGGCCCGGTTCGGCGTTGGCGATCTTGTAGACGCCTCGATCGTCTGTTCGTCCGCTGCTCTTCAGAAAATATCCGACGGAGCCAAGATAGTATTCCTTCGAAACCAGCGTCACAAACATATTGGGCACCGGGTCTTTGTTCTCATCGATCACCTTGCCTGTGACGGTTGCCGAGGCGATGGCATTGAAGTCGATACCCTCCACATCATGCCCGGCAACGGTCACAATTCTCGTCAGGCGGACGCCTGGACCGCCCTGCGGGCTTTGCGCAATGACGCGGTAGTCGTTGGGCGGCAAATCACTGAGCCGGTAACGGCCGTGTTCATCCGTGGTCGATGTGATTTGTTTTGTCGTGGGGCTCATCGTGATGCCGCCGTTCGCCCACACCGCATTCACATAGGTGGAAACCGTGAAATCTTTCATAGGCGCGCCTGTGCCCTTGTCTTTTACGATGCCGGTAATGGAAACATTGGCGGCAGCGACAGTCGCGGGGGGCGCCTGCGCGAGCGCACTCATCACAGCAATCAAGAGCACGATGAACGATTTCATTGGGCACCTCCCTGGGGCGCAGGCGCAGCCAGATCCACAGTTGTGACCGCGGCGCCTGCCACGTTGACTTCTTTCATTTGCGCCAGGTTCGTCAGCCATCGTGCTTTTGACGTCTCGGCCGCGGGCTCCGCCGCAATGCGATATTTGCCTGGACGAAGCGTCTCAAATTTGAAATGACCCCCGGTATCCGGGAATGCGAGTTGTGGTGTCGAGGTATCCGCCGCATCGATCAGGAGCACCGCATAGGCGCCGGGATGCACGATGCCTGCCTGGAGCGTTCCATGGATCGAGCCCGCCGCCGCGACCTCAAGCGCCACCGGTTGCGCGACTTCTTTGCTGAGATCGATTACGGCCTCGCCGGCCTGAAAACATCCAGCGCCGAGATTTGTTGCCGTAATTCGAAAGCGGCCCGGTGGCAGATTGGGAACAGTTTGCTCTTTCGCGGCAGCAACAGGAGATGTGGTTCTGAACAGAATCCCCCACGGCTCCAGAGAAGCAAAGTCGGCGGTGGCGGTTTGCGCACAGGCCGCCGGAAACGAGCCGCCTCCATGTGGACGCAGCACCACATTCACGGATTTCGCAGGGCTGAGCGCAACGGACAGATTGGTCAAATCGGACCCCGCGACCTGAATGCGCATCCGCGCAAACATGGTGTCGCCTTTGCCCCCGAGTACGGATTCAAACTGTGTGTACCCGTTTGCGGGGCCGGCCGCGAAAAGGTCGTAAGTGCCGGCGGGAACTTTATCGAACTTGAAACTTCCGTCGTCACCGGCGAGCGCGATGGCCACCGGGAGGATCGGCTGATCGGGCAAGCCGAGCGCCACCACGAAACTCATCTTCGGAGCGGGCAACTGAACGACTCCGCTCACCTTGTATTCGGGATTCGGAGCAATCAGGAAGTTGAGCTCGTTGTATGTCTCGCCGCCCGCGATGGTAAACACTCGCGCGTTCTTGTTGTCGGGATATAACTGCATCCCGGATCCCTCGTCGATCCCGTAAAACCACATGCCGAGTTCGTACTGTCCAGGAGGCAAGTCGAAGAATCGGAAGTGGCCCGCGTCGTCGAGCGCCGTGTCCCGGATGGACCGGAAATCCTCGCTCCCCGGCTGTTTCGCCAACACAGTGAGCCGCGTTGCACCGATTGTCTGACCGTACGGTGCGCGAACGATTCCAGCGACAGGCTCGCCGCGAATATTTGTCACGCGCCCATCCATCACTCCGTAGCGCAACAGCCGCACCTGCACGTCCGTCATTGGCAGATGGATCGGGAACGTAGTCGTGATGAAGTTCGGCTTCAGAACATCGATGGTGTAATCGCCGGCCGGTAAATCCGTTCCGGAGAACTTCCCTGTGCGATCGGTGTCGAGATCCGCAATGAGTTCGCGCATGCCGCTCTTGTGGATCTTCAGTTCAGCCGAGGCGACCGCGTCGCCGGTGGAATCTTCCAGCACGCGCCCCGTGAAACTTTGCGCGTCGGCCGCTCTTCCGAACAGCAAAACGACGGTGAACGCGAGCACACAGCGGGTGCGAAGAAAAAACATGCTTCCAGTCTACTTCATTTTTAGTAGATGCCCGCCCGGGCCTGGCATGTTCGGCGTTATCCCGAGTGTTTGCGGTCTCTGAAGGATGGAAGAGGGCAACGAGAATACCCCGCACATCGCTTGGCGCCCCCCAAACTGGCTATGTTACCCTTTTGGTATTAACCGTTTATAGAGGAGTTTCAGCCGTATGTCTCGTTTCCTGGCAGTTCGCTCGGCCGTGTTGTGCCTCGCGATTGCGCTTTTCTCATCAGTCGCCTCCGCTCAGGTAAAAGTGGGCGTGATCAACGTCCAGAAAGCCCTCGCCGATACCGACGAACTCAAGAAGTCGCAGGCTGACCTGGCGAAGAAATATGAGCCCCGTCAGGCCGAGATGGACAAGATCCAGAAGGATCTCGAAAGCCTCGACGCGCAGCTGAACAGCGGTAAACTCACCGCCCAGCAGACCACCGATCTACAGGCGCAGGGCACGCGCAAACAGCGCGACCAGCAGCGCATGGCGGATGACATGCAGGCCGATGTCGAAAAGGATCGCCAGGACATTCTGAACAAGATGTCCGCCAAGATGCAGGACGTCATCAACAAACTCGCCGAAGCCAAGGGTCTGGATATGATCGTCGAGGCCTCCCAGACGCTTTACACCAAGCCGACGCTCGATTTAACGGCGGATGCAACGGCGGCTTACAACAAAGCAAACCCGGCAAAGTAGACTAAACATATGGCGGGTTATCTGGATCAATACGGCGCTGGTGAAGAGCGGCGTAACCGGATAATCATTCGCACCATTCTGATTGTTTTAGCCGCTGGCATCGTCGGAACGCTCGGCTGGTACCTCACTCTGAATCATCATCAGGAAGGCGTGGTGAAGGATTTCATCGCGGCGCTCAAGCGCGGGGATACCCAGGGCGCTTATCGCATCTGGGGCTGCACCTCCGCCAAACCCTGCCCGGATTATCCCTACGAGAAGTTCATGAAGGATTGGGGGCCGGGCCCCGAAGGACCCGACACGTCCGTACTGGGCCTCACCGACAGCGAAGCCTGTAACAGCGCTGTGATGCTGACCGTGACAGTCAATTCCAAACGTACCGAACATCTCTGGCTGGACCGGACGAATGACATGGTCAGCTTTGCGCCATTCCCGATTTGCCCGATGCAGATTCCCTACGAAATTATGGCTCACCGGACGGTGGGCAAGCTGAGAAAAATTTTCTTTTAATAAACTAACGAACGGACCCCATGAGCACGACCACCAATCCCCCCGCTGCCGGCCTGGAAGGCGTAGTTGCCGGCGAATCTGAGATTTGTTACATCGATGGCTACGCCGGTATTCTCAGCTACCGCGGCTACAACATTCACACG
Organism: Bryobacteraceae bacterium; assembly: GCA_025928545.1. GTDB lineage: Bacteria > Acidobacteriota > Terriglobia > Bryobacterales > Bryobacteraceae > BOG-234. The sequence continues at coordinate 26,144 of JAICJH010000016.1, forward strand.
CTGGCTGTCGACGCCACTTTTGAGGAGGTAATCTGGCTGCTCTGGAAGGGCCAGCTACCGAAACAGGCCGAACTCGACGATCTCAAGTCTCTGCTCTTCTCGAATTACGCTCTGCCCGCTCAGGTGGTCGATTTCCTGAAGGCGAATCTGAAATGCTCGCCGATGGATGTGCTGCGGACCGCCGTGTCGATGCTCAGCCTCTACGATCCGGAAGCGAAAGATATGTCGCCGGAAGCGAATCAGCGCAAGGCCGCGAAGCTGATGTCGCAGACGTCCATGCTTGTTGCGGGCTTCGGCCGTTTGCGCACCGGCCAGGAACTGCTGGCGCCGGATAAGAGCCTGAGCTTTGCCGGTAATTTCCTCTATTGCCTTACAGGCAAGAAACCCGATTCCGTGATGGAGCATGTCTTCGACGTGGCCCTGACGCTGCACGCCGATCACGAACTCAATGCCTCCACTTTCGCCGCGCGCGTGACGGCAGCCACGCTCTCCGATATTTATTCCTGCGTGACCTCCGGCATCGGCGCACTCAAAGGACCGCTGCATGGCGGCGCCAATGAAGAAGTGATCAAGATGCTGCTCGAAGTCGGCACCGCGGATAAGGCAGTGGAACGCGTGGGCGAAATGTTCGCGAAGAAGATCAAGATTCCGGGCTTTGGGCACCGCGTGTATCGTACGGAAGATCCGCGCGCCACGCACCTCCGCAAGATGTCGCAGGAACTTGGCAAGAGCACCGGGCACGAAGATCTCTACCTGATGTCGAGCCGGGTCGAAGAGATGGTCAAGGGCGAGAAGAAGCTGAATCCGAATGTGGACTTCTATTCGGCATCCACCTATTATTCGCTCGGCATTCCGATCGATCTCTTTACGCCCGTGTTCGCAGTGAGCCGCATGTCGGGCTGGACCGCGCACGTGCTGGAGCAGTATCACAACAACCGCCTGATCCGGCCCCGCGCCGAGTATAAAGGCAACCCCGACGGGATGCCCTGGATCCCGATGGAAAAAAGATAGCCAGTGGACGAACGAGCGTACTACCAGGAATCGCGAACCACCAAGCCGATCACGCTGAACTGTCCGTCGTGCCGCACGCAGGACACGTACGAGCTCAACTGGATTGTGCAGAAGAAGAAGGATCGCCTTCCTGGCGGAGCCGACGAGCGCGACCGCGCAAAATTCGCCAAAGCCCAGAGCTATATGGTGCTGGCGGATAATCAGGCCGTCTGTAAGAATCCACGATGCCGGAAACGTTTCGATATTTCCGGCGTCAAGACTATGGCTTTCCTGTAGGTCTCAGTTCAAAGCCGCATCACATTGGCTTTGAAGCACCCCACCCGCGCACGTGGCCGCAAGTTTGCGCGCCTCGTCCCAGAACCGCTTCGATGAGGATGCGTCGGCGCTCGCTTTAGCCGCTCGCACCAGCATCGTAACTGCCGGCAACGCCCCTGCGGATGCTTTTGGATAGGCCAGAATTTGTTCGACTGCCCACGCCGCGTTATCCGCAACGATCCCGGATACGGCGGTATCGGCAATCATGCCGACGAGCTTATCCAGCACGCGCTGCTGCGCCGGACCCGAATCTTCCCCCGCCTCCCGAAGCCGCTGCGTAACAGAATCTGTCGTCGCCACGATTGTGTTCTTCGCCGGATAAAACTTCGTGTTGCCGGTGTTCGTGCTGCGAAAATCGAGAAACGGCATCAGTGCGCCGAGAGCCCGTTCGCTATCGGCAACAGGCATCTGATCGGCCGCTGATTCCAGTTGCCGAATAGCAAATTCCACACAACTGGCGGAAAGCCCCTTGCGGTCTCTCTCCAGGTAGCCCACCAGTTGGGATGCCGATCCATTCTCCAATTCCGCACAGGTGGGCATACTGGTCGACATTTTCGGTCCCATCCGTTCCTCGCCTGCCGCTGTAAGCGCGGATAGTATCCAGAGTGCCGCGAACGCTTTGCCACGATAGCCTTTTGCCTTCATTACGGCCTCCGGTTCGATTGCTCGACGCCCCTATTTCAGCGGATACAGTTTGATGTTCCGGTAGAAAACTTCCGCGCCTTCAGACTGGAACAGAATCTTTCCCTTCGTCACCACCGTCTGCGAAGCTTCATTGACGAGCTTTCCATTCAAGTAGTAAGTCACGCGATCGCCCTGCACGACAAGCTCCACCTGATTCCATTCACCATGCGGTTTCTCGGGATCGCCATTCGGATCGCGGTAGCCGGTTTCGTCCTTCCATGGCCCCTTGCCGATGCGGTTGATTCCTACATACTGGCCGGGACGCCCGATCACGCGATTGCCTTCCCTGGATGTGAGCGCGAAACTGTTGCACAGGTAGATGTCGCCAGTCGCACCTTCCTGAATCTGAAACTCCACGGAACTGGGCCAGATCGACATCGGGCCGGTCACGTTGTACAGGATTCCGGCATCGCGAGCCTTGCCTGCGCGCGGTGCAAACGTGCCCTCGCCCCACTTGAACTCAGCGGACAGATAGTAGTCCGCGAATTCCTGTTTTGTGATGAGGCCGCCGAATTCTTTGCCGGAGACATGTATCGCGCCGTCCTCCACGGTAAAGATGTGGTCGGTATCGTTGTTCAGTCCTTTGGACGGACTGAACGTGTCGAACTGGCCGATGCCCGAGCCATCGAACAGAACAACAGCCGGACCGTGCGCGGGAATGCCGGCCGTCTCGGCACTCATCAATAAACCGCCAATAGCCAATGCGATCCAAAAGGTGGTCTTCATATCAGTTCCCCAGATATCGAGAATACACGCTGCGCGCGACGCCGGGGTCGGTCGTCCCTTTGATGATGGCGCGGCCGTCGGGAAACACGGTGACCTCGTGTTCTCCGTCATCGAAGCGCAGCGCGAACTCATTGGCCCGAATGGTGCCAAGACCCGTCAGCCGCGCCGCCAACTCCACAAGATTCAGAGGCCGCTTCTTCTCATGGATCTGCACCGCGTTGCGACCGCACAAACTCACCGGCGCCCGCCGCTTGTTATCGAGGTAAACGAACTCGCGCCGTCCGCACGTCTGGCACTCGGGGTCGCGGGGCGGCATGCCGATCTCCCGCATCGGTCCCGTCCACAAATCCGCCGTGAAGATTTTCCTGCGCACGTCGCTCGATTTTCCGGCCAGAATTTTGATCGCTTCCATCGCCTGAATAGAGGCGATTACGCTGGTAACCGGCCCCAGCACGCCTGCCGTCTCGCAGGTTGGTTGCGCGCCTGAAGGGGCCTCCGGATACACGCACCGGAAACACGCCGAATCACCCGGCAGTACAGGCATGGCAATCCCGTAACTGGAAACCGCGGCTCCGTAGATCCACGGGACACCCTCGCGCACCGCGAAATCGTTGATCAGCATGCGGGTCTCGAAGTTATCGGTGCCGTCGAGAATCACAGCCGCGCCGCCCAGCAGTTCATCCGCATTGCCAGCGTCAAGATCCGAAATGTGAACCTCGACGGCAACTTCGGAATTGGCCTCCGCCAGGTGACGGCGCGCCGCTTCCGCCTTGGGCAATGCCGCTTCCGCGTCCGCCTCCGTATAGAGCACCTGCCGCTGCAGATTGCTGGTCTCCACATAGTCGCGATCGATCAGCCGCAGTGTGCCCACGCCCGCCCTGGCCAGGAGTGCTGCCTGAACCGTGCCCAGCGCGCCGCAGCCCACGATGACGGCAGTCGCCCTGCCCAGTGCCGCCTGTCCTTCGGGACCGAATGGAGCGAATCTGGTCTGCCGGCTATAACGGTTTGATGTGGTCTGGCTCACGGGTTGCCTGAAAACGCTGGAATGCCTGTAAATCAAGCGTAACGCAGCAACCTTGGGGCGCTTCCATTGCTAGTATGGGTCTGGTGCGGTTCCTGTATGCCAAGAGCCTTTTTACGCTGTGCCTGCTCGGTCTCGCCGCCATCGCGCGGGGGCAGGCCGTCGGCCCGTCAGCGGCCGGAGACGCGTTCGAAGGCCTGACGATCCGGCGCATCACCTTCGATCCCGTCGCACAGCCGCTGGAATCTTCCGTCATCGACAGTCTGATTCCTCTCCGTCAGGGCCAGCCTTACCATGCGCAGCAGGCGCGCGACGCTATCGAGAAACTTCATGCCACGGGCCGCTATGAGGATATTCAGATAGACGCCGAACCGCTGGATTCGGGCGTAAGCCTTCGCTTTATCACGACCAACAGCTGGTTCTTCGGCCACATCGAGATTCAGGGCGACGTCTCCGAGCCGCCCAGCCCGGGGCAGATTCTCAGCGTCGCCGGACTCGCTCTCGGTCAGCCTTTCGACGAAGGGCAGGTTGCCGTGGCCGAGGAAAAGATCCGCCAGTTGCTTGTTAACAACGGCTATTTCGATGCTGCCGTTTCGCACCATTTCGAATACGACAAGGCCTACCAGCAGGTGCGGGTGACGTATGAGGTTCACGTGCACAAGCGCGCTCACTATACGACTCCGGCGATTACCGGCGACACCTCCGTCCTCAGCGCGAAGCAGATCGACAAGGCAACCGACTGGCAGCGTTTCATCATGCCTGGCTATCGCGGCATTACGCAGACACGAACCCGCGTCGGCATCGACAAGATCCGGCTTGAATATCAGAAATCGAATCATCTGCTCGGGACCGTGACGTTCGGCGGTATCTCAGAGAACGGAGACAAACCGGCAGGGAGAGTGCCTACGGGCACCGCGCTGATCAACGTCAATCCCGGCCCGGTAGTGGAAGTGAAAGCCACCGGCGCCAAGGTATCGCAGAAGACGTTGCGTGAGTATTTGCCCATCTATGAGGAGGGCACGGTGGATTCCGATCTACTCGCCGAGGGCGTTACCAACCTGCGCGAATACTTTCAGCAACGCGGCTATTTCGATGTTGCCGTCGATTTCAGCCAGCAAAAAGTGCAGGACGGCAAGACCGAGATCGAGTATGCCATCGATCCGGGCGAGAGGCATCGTCTGGTGGCGTTGTTCATCCGCGGCAATAAATACTTCGACGAAAAAACGATTCGCGAGCGCATGTCGATTCTGCCGAGATCGTTCGAATTCCGCCGCGGGCGCTACAGTGAAGCGCTGGCCGCGCGGGATAAGGCCGTGATCGAGGACCTTTACCGCTCCAACGGCTTCCGGGATGTGCACGTCGTCACCGACTCCAAAGACGACTACAAACAGGTGAAGGGCGACATTGCCGCATATTTTACGATCAACGAAGGGTCGCAGTATTTTGTGGAAGCGCTGGTGGTGACAGGGGTCGAGAAGCTGGATCTTTCGGGCACGCTCGACCGCCTGAGTTCGCAACAGGGCCAGCCCTTCAGCGAGTTCGATATTGCGAGCGACCGGGAAGCCATCATCGACCGTTACGGCGCCGCCGGCTATTCGGACGCGACCTTCGAATGGGCGTGGGCGCTCGGTTCTTCGCCGTCAACGGTGGTTCTGAAATTCATGATCCATGAGGGAGACCCGCAGTTCGTCCGTGAAGTTGTAGTCACGGGCCTCTCTTCCACGCGCTCTTCGCTGGTCTACACGCAAATCAAAGAACACAGCGGCGATCCGCTTTCCGCAACGTCGATGACCGATACCCAGCGGCGATTGTACGACCTCGGCATTTTTTCTCAGGTCAACATGGCGGTGCAGAATCCGGATGGCGAGGAAACGCGGCGGCTGGTGCTTTACGATCTTCAGGAAGCGTCGCGCTACTCGCTGACCGGAAGTCTGGGAACGGAGTTCGGCCGGCTTGGCGGCGGCACGCCCGCGGAAGATCTCTCCAATCCCGGCGGCTCCACGACTCTGACACCTCGTGTTTCTCTTGGACTCACGCGCCTCAATCTTTTTGGCCTGGGCCAATCGCTGGGGCTCCAGGTGCGGCTATCCAGCGTCCAGCAGCGCGCTTCCGTCAACTACTTTGTGCCCCGTCTTTTCAGCCGGCAGACTCTCGATGCCAACTTTACGGTTCTCTATGACGACACCTACGACGTCAACACGTTCCGCGCCATTCGCCGGGAAGTCTCCGCTCAGGTCAGCCAGCACGTATCGAAGACGCTGACGTATTTCTACCGGTTCTCTTACCGCGACGTTGGCGTGTCGAATCTCAAAATTTCGCCGCTGCTGGTGCCGCGCCTGGCCCAGACGGTGCGTATCGGGGTTGGGTCGTTCAACATGGTGCATGACAGGCGCGACGATCCGACGGATCCGCACAAAGGCATCTACAGTACGCTCGACCTGGGTCTGGCGACGAAAGCTTTCGGTTCGCAGACCAGTTTCTTTCGGGTTCTGGGACGCAACGCAACGTACTACCGGCTGGGCCCCAAGTTCGTATTCGCGCGCGAAACCCAGTTCGGCGTCGAGCCGGCTTTTCACACCAACACCGTGACGGACCCCAACGATCCCGATCCCATCCCGCTGCCGGAGCGGTTTTACGGTGGTGGCGGCAACACGATGCGCGGCTATCCGCAGAACCAGGCCGGTCCGCGCGACAAGGATACAGGCTTTCCGCTCGGAGGCTCGGCCCTGTTTTTTAACAACACGGAGTTGCGTTTTCCGTTGTACGGTGCGAATCTCCGCGGCGTTCTGTTCGAGGACATGGGAAACGTGTTTTCATCCATCGGAAACCTGTCGTTCCGTTATAATCAGAGACCCGCGCAGAACGGCATCTCGGACTTCAATTACATGTCTCATGCGGTGGGCTTCGGACTGCGTTACAGAACCCCGCTTGGCCCTTTGCGTCTGGATGTTGCGTACGGACTCAATCCTCCGCGGTACACGGGTTTCCCTGGCAATTATTCGCAGCTGGTACAGTGTTCCGCCACTGCCTCCACTTCTCCCTGCACGGTTTCCGAACAGCAGGTGAGCCATTTCCAGTTCTTCTTTTCAATCGGGCAGGCATTCTGATGCAAACGCGACTGTCGATTGCGCTCTTTGTTGCGGCCATCCTTCCGGCGTTCGGAACCCCGGCGTTCGGAACCATCGTCGACCGCACCGCGGTTACGGTGGGGAACAAAGTCATTACCGAAAGCGAGATTCTGCGCCGCATCCGTCTCACCGCATTTCAGCAGGGGCAACAGCCCGATTTCAGCGATGCTTCGCGCAGGCAAGCGGCAGAGCGGCTGATTGAGCTCAAGCTCGTGGAACGCGAAATGGAACTGGGGCACTACGAGCGCGCCACGCCGGAACTGGCCGGTTCGCTCACGGACGCATTTGCCCGCGAGCATTTCCGTTCCAGTGCGGAAGCTCTGGGCCTCGCGCTTGCGGAGGCTCATCTGACGCGTGCCGACCTCGAAGTCGAATTAGCCGAACAGCTGGACTTGTTATCCTTCACGACGCTCCGGTTCCGGCCTGCCATCGAAATCAGCGATCGGCAGATTGAAGACTATTACCGCGAGCACGTTCGGCCGGAAACCCCACTCGCCGACGTGCGTTCGAATATCGAAGACCTTCTGATCACCGAACGAACCGATCGCGATCTTGACGCCTGGCTGAAGGATCAGCGGGCCCGCACCAGAATTGTTTATCTTGAAAAGGAGCTGCAATGAGCAGACCGGTCCGCATCGCGCTGATTTCCGCCGGCTCCGTCGTGCTTCTGGTGCTGTTGGTGGGTGTGTCCGCGTTGTTCATCGCCCGCAGCGACTGGCTGCGCGAAAAGCTTCGGACAGCCATCGTGGAACAGGCGGAAATTGCGACCGGGGGCCGAGTGGAGATCGGGAAGTTCCAGCTGGACTGGACCGGGCTCACCGCCGATGTCGATGGCCTGGTGATTCACGGCACCGAAATTACCGGTGCTCCGTTTCTTGCCGTGGATCACGTTACGATCGGCATCCGGATTATCTCGCTGTTCAGCCGCGATATCCGTCTGGACAGGATACATGTAACGCGTCCGCACGTTCATCTCATCATCGATGCGCAGGGCGGAACAAATCTGCCGAAGCCGAAAGTGCCAGGCACAGCCCGGACTGCCGATACAATTCTGAATCTGAAAATCGCGCGCTTCGAAGTGGTCAACGGCGAGGCCTTCGTCGAATCTCCCGGCGCGCCGCCGCGTACTTATCCATGGACGGGTAACGGAAAGAATCTGGCCGCACTAGTGACCTACGATCGGGCCACGGACAAGTATTCCGGCAACGTTTCCCTGGCCCCCATTCACCTCACGCTCGAAGGCTACGGCCCGCTCGACGTCGATGTGCAGGGAACGGGACTCATGGAGCGCAATCGGATTTATGTTTCGAATGCGACAGTGAAAAGCGCCGCTTCCGAAATCCATTTGACTGGCTTGAATGTGGGCAGTTTCGCCCACCCCGTTGCCACGGCGGCCTTCGAGGTCAAAGCCTCCGCGGTTGAGGCAATTCGCGTGCTGCACTGGAAGCTTCCCGTTACCGGCCCTCTCAATGTCACGGGCAAGGTTCGGTATGTGTCGCCGGAGAATTTCGCGATCGACGGCGTGGTTCGCGGCGCAGGTCTGTCGTATGCCCGCATCCGCAATATCCGCCTCGCCGGCAATGTTGCCATGAACCAGGACCGGCTATCCCTCACCGGCCTGCGCGTCAACGTGCTTGGCGGCGAAGCGACCGGAATCGCCGAGACCAAAGGCTACGACGTCTACCATCTCAACGGGAAGATCAAGGGGCTTGGCGTGCGTGATCTGGCGTCGCTCGGCACCGATAAAGCTATTCCATACGACGGCCTGCTCTCCGGAACCGTGGACGCCACCGGGCGCTTCAAAGACATCTCGCGTACGGGTTTAAAAGAAGCTACGGCTCTTTTGACGATTGAGCCCGCAGCCAGCGGTCCCGCCGTTCATGGCGAGGTTTCCGCGCACTATGCAGGCTCTGTCGACAAACTCGAACTGGGCCACTCCTGGGTTGAACTGCCGAACTCGCGGGTGGATGTGACCGGGACGCTGGGTTCGTCGCTCGCCGTCAAACTCGATACGAAGGACCTGAATGATTTTGGGCCTGTGCTGAACGGGCGCACGCTCCCGTTCACGCTGAAAAGCGGCTCGGGGTCCTTCACGGGCACGGTCACCGGCGCGCTGGCCAATCCCCGGATTGCCGGTCACGCTGAGTTGCACAATGCGGTCTACGAGAATCGGCTGATCACGTCCGCCATTGCAGACGTCAACGCGTCAATGGATCAGGCCAGCGCGGCCAACGCTTCCATCGTCTATGAGGGCGTGACTGCATCCGGCAATGCAAACATTGCTCTCGCCGATTGGGCGACGGGTGACTCCTCCGCGATCTCCGGCACAGCCAGCGTGAATAACGTGGATATCACTCACGCGCTGGCGCTGGCCGGCTATAAGGATGTTCAGGTGAGCGGTTCGATATCCGCCATGGCGCACGTCGCCGGCACCCTGGGGCAACCCACCGGCAACGCCGACGTGACGTTTTCCAAAGGCCTCATTTATGACCAGCCTTACGACTCCATCGCCACTCACGTCCAATACGTCAACCGGGATCTCCAGACAATCAACGGAACTTTTGCGTCCGGCCCGAAACGCGTGACGTTCGACGTCAGTTATCCGCACGCCAACCAAACGTTCCCGGCGGGAACTCTTGAGATCACGGCCAGCAGCAATGTGATGGCGCTGAACCAGATCGCGCTGATCCGGGAGCGGCAACCCGATATTCAGGGTAGTGCACAGTTCAAAGGCACCGCCACGGTAGCGATTACGCTGGACGCGAAGAAGGTCGCCCATTTCGATCTGAAAAAAATCGACGGCGATGGCTCGGCTACCGGCATTGAACTGGGCGGCCGCGATCTCGGCAACTCGAATTTCAGTGCGCGTACCCAGGGCAACGTCCTGACGGCGGTGTTCGATTCCAATGCTGCGAATGCGGTCATCAAAGGCCAGGCGAAAGTCGAGCTGACCGGTAACGACCACACAACCGGCTCAGTCACATTCTCCAATGCCGATCTGAACGCGGTCGCGGCAGTTATCGTCAAAGAAGCCGATGCGAAGAACATTACGTTCGGGGGCAGCGCCGAAGGCCAGGTGGATTTCAGCGGCCCTCTGTTGATCCCGGCGCAGATGTCCGCCACCGCGACGGTGCGGCAGCTGGAGGTGCATCCACTGCCGGCTAGTCCACTTGCGAAAGCCATCCCGGGCTTCAGTTTCAGAAGTAGCGGACCGGTGAAAGTTTCATTTGAGAAGTCGGTCATTCGCGTGGAGACCGCCCGTTTTCTCGCACCCGAAACCGACTTCACCGTGACCGGAACGGCCGATCTTTCCAGTACGTCGCCGCTGAATCTACGAGTGCAGGGCGATATGAATATGGCGATGCTGAGAAACTTTGTGGAAGACCTGGCGTCCTCCGGAACCGTGTCGGTCCGGGCGAACGTGCGCGGAAGCTTCGGCGCCCCCGATATGGGCGGGCAGGCCAGTCTCAGGAATGGCGAATTCCATTACGCCGGCCTAACCAACGGCCTGAGTAACGCGGTGGGCGAGATTGCGTTCTCCGGTAACCGCGCTCAGATTCTCTCGTTCAGCGCCGATACCGGGGGCGGTAAGTTTACCGGAACCGGCTTTGCAACAGTCAACGCCGGCGCAGTCGCGTTGCAGTTTTCAGCCAAAACAAAAGACGTTCGTCTGCGATATCCGCAGGGCATCAGTTCCATTTCAGATTCCGAAATCCAGCTGGTGCGCAACGCGCAGCGCAGCGCAATTTCCGGCACTGTGACCGTACGGCGCCTGGTGGTAAATCCGCAGGAAGATACCGCGGTCATGCTGGCCGACATCAGCCACAGCGCCCCTGTGCCCTCGGTAAGCGACAATTCGCTTTCCGGCATGAATCTGGATATTCTGATCCAGACGGCGCCCGATGTGGCGCTGCAATCGAAGGTCGCCGAGAGCATTCAGGCCGATGCGACCTTGCGGCTGCGCGGTACGGTGGGCAGTCCGGCATTGCTGGGGCGCGTCAATATCTCGCAGGGCAACGTGATCTATTTCGGCAATAAGTACACCATTGGACGCGGCACCATTTCGTTTTTCAATCCGACGAAGATCGATCCGATTCTCGATGTCGATCTCCAGACGCGCGCGCGCGGCGTGGATGTGACCCTGACCGTTACCGGGCCGCCCTCCAAACTCGGAATGACGTACCGATCGGATCCACCACTCGAGTTTCAGGATATTGTTGCGCTGCTGGCGACCGGCCGGACTCCGGACGATCCCTCGGTTGCATTACGTGGAAACGCTCCCACGCCCAGCTTTGAACAGCTCGGGGCGTCGGCGCTGATCGGGCAGACACTGGCGAATCCGGTGGCTGGCCGGCTGCAGCGATTCTTTGGAGTCAGCCGCATCAAGATCGATCCGCAACTCGCGGGCGTGGGCGGTACGCCAGGCGCCCGGCTTACGGTGGAGCAGCAGGTGACTCCCGATATTCTGTTCACCTATGTCACTGATGTTGCCAACACGAGCCAGCAGCTGATTCGCGCGGAGTGGGCGTTTAACCAGCGATGGTCGGCGATTCTGGCGCGCGAAGAAAACGGCTATGTAGGCGTGGATTTCGAATACAAGCGGCGATTCAAATAATTCAGGCCTTCAGATAGCCTTTGAATTTGTTTGTGCCCGCGCTGTAGCCGGGGAAGACCCTGGCGATTTGTTTGTTGCCAAGGTGCGTGTACACCGATTCGCTCAGTACATCCCGGAAATCCGTGGTGAGCGCGAGGTCGCGGTTTTCGTACAGTTGTTCCGGCGCAAGCCCTGGCCACTGCCCATAGACCTTGCCACCCTGTACCGGGCCGCCCATCACGAACATCGCATTGGCGTGGCCGTGATCCGTGCCGCGATTGCCGTTCTCTTTGGCCGTTCTGCCGAATTCCGACATCGTCACCACAACCACGTCTTCCATGCGATCGCCCAGGTCCTGATAGAACGCGGCCAGCGAACTGCCGAATTCAGTCAGGCGGGCGGCCAGCTGCGTGGGTTCCTGAGCGTGGTGATCCCAGCCGCCGAGATCGGCGAACGCGACTTCCACGCCTACGTCGGCTTTGATCAGTTGCGCGATTTGTTTCAGGCTGGCTCCGAAACGTCCCGCCGGATATTGCGCTCCGGTTGCCGGCTGATACGGCGTCTTCTGAAGCGACTGGAGCAACGCTACGGCTTCGAACGTGGCCTTGCCTGTCGCATTGAGAATCTGATCGCCGGTGCCGCCGTACATGGCTTCGAGCGATTTGGCAGCGGCGGCATCCCGCACCGTGAAGGCGCCCAGGCTTTCGACGGCCACCGCATCGTTGCTGCCTCGCATGGCGCGGGGCAGGGTTGGCCCAAGACTGACGGCGCGCACGGGTGAAGGTTTGCCGGCGGCCGGCGGGAGGGAACGGTTCAGCCAGCCATCGCTGGTCGCTTTGAGGCCGGGTGTGCCGGACTCCATGTAATCCTGGGCATCGAAATGCGAACGGGTTGGGTCGGGAGATCCGGCTGCGTGTACGATGGCGAGTTGCTGTTTATCCCAGAGCGGCTTCAGTAGCGCAAGGGATGGGTGCAGGCCGAACATCCCATCGAGATCGATCACTTCTGTACGCGGGACCGAGATGGTGGGGCGCAGATCGTAGTAGCGCTGTTCGCCGTGCGGGATGACGATGTTGAGGCCATCGGCGGCTCCCCGCTGAAAAATGGCTACGAGGACTTTTTTCTTTTCGGAACCCGCGGCTTGCGCGGCCCGCTCCAGCCAGAGGGGCGATGAGCCTACTCCTACCATCGCTATGGCGGAGTCTCGCAGGAAGATTCGTCTGGATGTTGTCATAAGCTACCTTCTTTGGAAGTCCGGCGAGCCCAGCGTCAGGCCAGCGATCATTGGCCCGTCCGTGCCTGTCTGAATGGCTTCGCGTGATACCGGCGATGGATCGGCCAGAAGAATATTGCGTTCGATTTGCGCGGTGTCCCCGGCAAATTGAGTCAGGTCCACCTTCACTCCCGCAATTTTGTTCTGCGCCAGCGAATTGGCGAAGTTCATTCGCGCCAGCAGCGAGGCCGAGTTCAGCCAGTCGCTGCCGCGATTTGTGTAACCGGTCGGTTCCTGCTTGCGATAAAGCGGCTGGCCGAGAGTGTTCATCAGTTGCACCATCTGGACCGCGGTATCCACATCGCCATTCAAAGAACGAACCGCGCTTACCACCATTTCGAGCGGCGACTTCAGCTTGGCGCGGAAATTGTCGGCAGCCCAGAATTCATCGGCGCTCAGCATGGTGCGCATCACTTCGCGGATGTCTCCGTCGGTCCTGGTGAAAGTCGCAGCCATTTTGTCGATCAGCGAATCCGCCGGATTGTCACTGACAAAACGAACTGCCAGGCTCTTCGAAATGAACCGCGCGGTGGAAGGATGCTTCGCAAGCAGATCGAGCACCTTGAGCCCGTCGTCCATACCGCCGCCTGCGGGAATGGTGACGCCGAGAACGTGCTTCTCGCCGCGATCGTGCATGCGTGGATTGAAGAAGAAGCCGCCACCCTGTTGGGGCTGGCGAATCGTCCAGCCGGTGAAGCAGCGGGCAACTTCGGTAACGTCCTGCTGGGTATAGCCGCCGTCCACACCGAGCGTGTGGAGTTCCATGATTTCCCTGCCGTAGTTTTCGTTCAGGCCCTGCTTCTTTTGGTTTGCGGGTGCATTGGGGCGCATCGCACCCGGGGCATTTTCGCCCACCGACTCCCAGTTATCCAGATAGAAAAGCATCGCCGGACTCTGGGCTGTCGCCAGCAGCAGATCTTTGAACTTGCCGAGCACGTGCGGACGGATGACATCGCGCTCATAAGCGGTAACCATGAAACGGTCGGCGCCTTTATCCAGATAGATGTTGAAGTGATTGAACCAGAAATCGGTCAGCACCTCATCGAGCTGCCGGTTCGAATAAATGGCGCGGAGAAGTTTGCCTTCGCTGAGGTCGCGGTTCACAACCTGACCCGGAGTGTTCAGGACTTCGACCCGGCGGCGCAGCGCGGGCGATCCTCCAACGGCGAGCCGGTTTCGCATTTGCGGCGGCAGGGCTTCCAGTACCTCAATAAGTTTGTCATTCGGCAGCGATTCCAGCAGCGCGCTGCGGCTCTCCTGCGTGCCGGTGAGTAACGCGCGTTTCTGGTCGGGATCGAGCGGCAGGGCGTTGACCGCATCGCGTGGATTCGCGGGGGCTGCTGCGGCTGTTGTGGCCGCCGATTGCACATTGCCGATGGTTAACTGGGCGATTCCGGGATCGGGCGGCTGATTCGCGGCCGCATCCGCAGCTTGTTTTTTCTGGTAACGGGCAATGGCGGTTTGCACGGCGGCGCGGGTTTCTTTGTCCGCGGGCAGTGGCAATTTGCCATCGAGCATGGCCTTGATCATCTGCTGCGAGGGATACTTTTGCAGCATCGCCTGGGTGCTCATCCGCAGAGTGTCGAGCGGTTCCAGCTTCGCGAGCAGCACCGGGTTTTCGGGGATGGATTCTGGCTGGAGTTGCTGTTCAATCCAGTTCGCAACGCCCACCTGTTTGATCTGTTCGAGATCGCCCGGGCGGGGACCGAAAGTCAGGCGATTCAGGGCGTGGATCGCCTTCTGATCGTCTGTCATCTGCGGGATCTTCGCCGCAGCCAGGGTGGCCGGTTTCGCGGCCGGAGCGGGTTTGGGCTTCTTCGCTGCAAAGCCGGTCGCCAAAGTAAGGCCGGAGATGGCAATGAGGAGGATTTTGCGGTGCATGGGACTCTGTTTAATCTAACGCTTTCGAGGGGAATAAGTTGCGGTGACCCTCCGCGCCGGCCCCGCCGGACAATCCGCCCGCCTCAGGCGCCGGATGCAAGCGTTTGAAACTGCTCGATCGCGGCCCATACGCCGAGCCCGATCCCCCTGGACATCTGACCAAGATCGACCATGTTGTGCGCCAGGAAAATGAGCACCGAGCCGTCGACAGGATCCGCCTGCCACCAGCCACCGAACGCGCCCGGCCAACTGACCGTACCCGGGTTGCCGCGCCGCATCAGGTCCGTTTTGTCGGTCTCCAGAACCACTGAGACACCCAGTCCAAAACCCCGGCCTTTGGCGAAGGGCTTCTGGCCAAGCCATCCGGAGTTCGCGCGCTGGCTGTCCGTGAGTTGGTTGCTGGCCATCATCGCCAGTGTTTCGGGGCGCAGGAGTTGCACGCCATCCACGCTGCCGTTACCGATGAACAGCCGTGCGAACTTCAGGTAGTCGTCAGTTGTGGACCACAGCCCGCCGCTGCCGCATTCGAAGGCGAGATTCTCCGGCCGCTCCTCGACGAAGACGCCACTGCGGTCGAGCAGTTTGATCAACCGGCCCGATTCATCGAAGCCATACGCCCTTGCGCGGCGCGACCATTTTTCACTGGGGACGCGGAAGGTCGTATCGTTCATTCCCAGCGGATCGAAAATACGGCGCCGGAGAGCATCGCCGAGCGTTGTACCTTCTATTCTGCCGATCAGCAGCCCAAGCAGATCCGTCGAGGAGCCGTAATACATAGCGCTCCCGGGCTGGCCGATCAAAGGCAACTCTGCCAGCCTCGCGATCCACTCATCGGGCGTGAGATGACTATCGATCTGGAGGCCGAGGGCATCGCGGTAGGCCTCTTTGATCGGGCCACGATGGAAATCTCCATAGGTGATTCCGGAGCGATGGGTCAATAGGTCTTCAAACGTAATGGGACGGGCAGCGGGATCGGTTTCGTTGAGCGGACCGTTCGGATTTCGCAGCACGCGCATGTTTGCGAACTCCGGAGCATAGCGCGTGATCGGCTCGGACAGAGCGATACGCCCTTCGTCGACCAACATGAGAGCGGCGACGGAGACGATTGGCTTCGTCATGGAGGCGATTCGGAAAATTGAATCCCGCTCCATTGGCAGCTTGGCTTCTATGTCCCGCCACCCCGCCCAGGCGGTGTGGATGTCCCCGTTCCGCCAAACCAGAGCTGCCGCCCCCGCAATTCCTCCGGAATCGACGGCCTGCTGGAGTTTCGCCTGGATTTCGTGTTTGCTCTTCATTTCAGTGGTTTAGACCTCTGTTTAAAATTATAATTTAACTATAAAATAGTTTTGATATAAAATCAAGACATGGCAATCGATTCCGAACTAGGTTCCCGCCGTGGTCATCCCAAGGGAGATAAGCGGGACCGGACCCGCGCCAAATTGCTCGAAGCCGCCCGCTCGCTGATCCGCGAGAAGGGGCACGAGAACGCCACGCTGGAAGAGATCGCAATCAAGGCGGGGATGACGACCGGCGCGATCTACGGTAACTTCCGGAATCGCAACGAGCTTTTCATCGCGTTAGGCCAGACCTACTGGCCTCCAATTAAGCCGCAGGTGAAATCGGGCGCCAGCTTTGCCGACATCATGCGCGCCATGGCGGAAGCGACGATCGCGGCCATACCGGATCGCAGTGCTGTAGCGGTGGGCCGTCTGACGGGCCTGGCGTACACGCTGACTCACGAAGAAATGCGGGCGCAGGTGAGAGATTTCACGGCGCAAAGCTATGCATTCGGCGAGGAATGGCTTCGCACCATGACCAAACCGGAAGATCTTCCCATGCCAGTCGACCAGCTGGTGCGGGTCCTGCATGTGCTGACGGAAGGTCTGGTGTTCCAGAAGCTGCTGACACCGGAACTGATGCCCGACGATGTGATCCGGGCGGCGTTCGGGGCGCTGGCGATCAAGCGGGATCGATAGCGAGCCGCCTCCACCGGGCGTCAGGCCGTCTTAATGAAGTGGCCGATGGCGCGCGTCGCCTGTCGAATCCTGTGTTCGTTTTCGACGAGGGAAAAGCGCACGTAGCCTTCGCCGAGCGGCCCGAAACCAATGCCGGGCGAGACGACTACCAGGCCATCCTGCAGGAGCTTCTTGGCGAATTCGAGCGAGCCCATGGCGCGGAATTTCTCGGGGAGCTGTGCCCAGAGGAACATGGTGCCTTTGGGTGGTTCCACCGGCCAGCCGGCTTTCGCAAGCCCATCGACCAGAACGTCGCGCCGGTGTTCGTACGATTTGCAGATGCGCACCGTGTCGGCTTCGCATTCGCGAAGAGCAACGATGGACGCAATCTGAATTGGCTGGAAAGTGCCGTAATCGAGATAGCTTTTGATGCGGGCAAGGGCGCCGATCATGCGGGCGTTGCCGAGGCAGTAGCCCACGCGCCAGCCCGCCATCTCATAGCTCTTCGACATGGAGAAGATTTCGACGGCGAGATCTTTCGCGCCAGGCACCTGAAGGATGCTGGGTGGCTTGTAGCCATCGAAGCCGTAATCGGCGTAAGCGAAATCGTGGACGATGAGCGTGCCGTGCTTACGGGCGAGCTCGACAATCTTCGTCAGAAACGCCAGGTCCACGCACGTGGTTGTGGGATTGTGCGGGAACGAGATCAGGATCATCTTCGGCGGCTTTTGCGACTCGCGGAAGAGGGCTTCCAGACGGTTCATGAACTCGTCCGCGGTCGGCATGGGCAGCAGGACGGAGTGCCCTTCGGCCATGATGACGCCGTACTGGTGGATGGGGTAAGCCGGGTTGGGCGCGGCTACGACATCGCCGGGGCCGATGGTGGCGAAGAGCAGGTGCGCGAGGGCATCTTTGGCGCCGATGGTGACGATGGCTTCCTTTTCGGAATCGAGGTCGACATCGTAGTTGCGCTTATAGCGGGCGCAGATCTCCTCTCGCAGCCTCGGAATGCCCCGGGACATCGAGTAGCGGTGATTCCGCGGGTTGCGCGCGGCCTCGACGAGCTTATCGACAATGACTTTCGGAGTCTCGCCATCGGGGTTACCCATGCCGAGATCCACAACGTCCAGCTGGGCTGCCCGTGCCTTTGCGCGCATCTCATTGAGAACGGCAAAGACGTAGGGGGGCAGCTTCTGGATGCGGTAAAACTCTTCTGTTCCTGACATGGGAGCTTTCATTTTAGCGGGTGGACGTTGCTGGGCGTAGAATTGTGGGGCGAAAGTGTTTCTTGCGGGCGGAGAGAGTGGGCGTGCTAAATTGGAGTTCTACCTGCTTGCGTCCCCATCGTCCAGAGGCCCAGGACATCGCCCTTTCACGGCGGTAACGGGGGTTCGAATCCCCCTGGGGACGCCAATCAATTGCCTCGCCACTACATCGCTCGGCTCTACAGGGGCTCTAGGCTCGGCTCTACACTTAGTGGGGGCAAACTTTGCCTCCGACCGATCTAAGAACACATTAGCTTAACGCTGGGGAAATCCCACCGGTTTGATTATTTGGTTCGGTACACCTTAAGTCCACCGATTATCTGGTGGACTTTGCGAGCGCCGCTTCAAGCTCGGCGATCTGTTTCTGAACGGCTACAGCGTCGGGAGCTCGTTTCGCATACTTCAGATAAGAACGGAACGAATCGAGCGCACCGGAAAGATCCTTCTTCTGAATGAGAATGAGTCCTAAAATCTGATTACAGCGCGGGTTCGAGTGGGTGGTATCGAGTTTCAGGGCTTCGCGCGCGCTCTTCTCGGCAACGTCCAGATTTGTCGTCTCGAAATTGGCGACAGCATCGTAAAACCAGAGAGCTGGCATTTCGATGGGATTCAGGTGCAGGGCGCGATCCAAATGCTCGGCGGCCTCCGGCCAATCGCTCTGGCGCAGACGGACCAGACCGAGTTCGCCCCATGGCGAAGCTAATTTCGGATCGGCATCGATGGCCTTTCGTAATGAAGCCGCAGCGGCTGCGTCGTCTTTCAGTTTTGACTGGAGGCGCCCGAGACTCAGCCAGGCAATTGAGTAACTCGGGTAAATCTCAATGGCCTTTTTAAACTCTGCAACAGCCAGATCCGGCTTCTGTTTGTCTGCGAACTTGCGACCCCGCTGGAAGGCTTCCTGAGCATCCTTCGGCGCGTTATTAGAAGTAGCGCTGACTGGAGTTCCATCGATGTCCGGGATGCGGTACATGATGACAGTGCCCAGGTCGGGAGTATCCCCGATGCCTCGGCTGGAAAGATCGATGGCGGGAGAACGGAAGCCAGAGGCGCTGATTTCGATTTCGCAACCCGTGAACGGGTGTTCTGTGCCCAAGCCGGTCGTTTGGCGGGAGAACGGGTCATTCGCGCCCATGGGGTTGTTACCCACACCACCGAACCGGTTGGCTACGGAACTGTCGCCGAGGCGACCTTCACCGGTCATGTTGCCGCCATTCGTGAGGCGGAAGGCGAATCCCCCTTTACTATCGGCATAGCCGAGAGTGCGCCTGGAGCCAGCACATTGGCGGATGACCGATACTGCGTGGGGAAGTTGGGAACCGTCATTCGTGATGACGGTTCCCGAGATCGTCATGGGCAGATAGGTATGACTGCCGCCATCTTTGAGAGGGACAGAGGTAGGACCGGTGCTCGTTTGAGCAGTTCCACTTATGCCTTTACCGCCGGGGTTATCGGCGCCGGGCGAGGCTGAAGGGGCAGGCACCTGATCCTGCGCGAAAAGAACTGCGGTAGCGGCTGCGAGAACTAAGAAACCGAGTAAATTCGTCTTCCGCTTATTCACAGGTACCTCACCGTTGCCGAGGCGAGCCCGGCGCTTTTGGCTATTACGGTTAAGTCGGCCACTCCTGGAATCTTTCGCCAATCCTCATAACAACTCGGCGATGGACTCAATGGAGATCGATTTCATGATTGCGACTTCGGAAAGAATACCATGGAGCGTCCCGCTCTTCATCGAATCATGAAGCGGCACGGTGATAGCGTGGACAGGGGGCCCATCACACCGCAATCTGACATGGCTGCCCTTTTGGCGTACAACAACATATCCCAAACGCTCGAGCGTGCGGATCACTCGGTCGCCGGATACGCCACGCGGCAATTTCATGCGGCTTCAACCGGAATCAACTCGTCCTTTACATAGTGCAGTTGCACGATTCGGGGATAGACTGGGCTTCCCTCGAAGTGAACCGATGTTGCCTCCACTGCATTGGCACGGAGTTCTTCCCATGTTTCCGCTTCGGTAAAAATTCCATAGCCGAGCGCACGCGCGTAATAGCCCCCCTCCTCGGCATCGCGAACCTCAAAGATCAGTTCCATATCGATAGAGTAACCGAATCCTTAGCCTTGACGGCATCCAGGAGTTATTCATCCGTTTCCAACTGAAGCCCACACCCCGATTGTGCCCTGTTTTTGCGCCCAGCGTCACGTTTGCGGCGACGGCATAAGGGTCCACTTCCTGAATCACGGGCCATTTGCGGTCGGATGGTGAGGGAGTGGAATAAGGCAATCAGCCAGCACACGAAATTCCGGGATCGGGTCGGCGTGTTTCCGCTAAACCTGAAAACCTACCGGAAACTGGGATAGCATGTCTGCATGTCACTCGCATTGACCCGACGTTCTATCATTCGAAACACCGCTGGAGGGGCGCTGGCGCGGGGGCTCGCTGCGCAGGTTGGAGTAGCGGCATCCACTGAAGCCGACCGTGAGTACTGGAAACGGATGCTGATACAGGTTGCGAAACCTATGCTGACTGCGCTCAGTCAACGCCGCCTAAAAATCGACATGCCGGTTGAGTCTGCGCCCGGCGTCACCGACCGGCGAAACTACACGTATCTCGAGGCGCTGGGTCGGTTGCTTTCGGGAATGGCGCCCTGGCTGGAATCGGGCGATGGAGACGCGCCGCGCTTTGCCGAACTGGCAAGAGCGTCGATCGCGGCGGCGGTCGACCCCGCGTCTCCGGACCTCATGAATTTCTCGCAGGGATCGCAGCCTGTCGTGGACGCGGCGTTTCTGGCTCTGGGGATCCTGCGCGCGCCTGTCGAATTATGGGAGAAGCTGGACTCTGCGACGAAATCCCATGTGGTGAGTTCCATGCTTGCGACCCGCGTGATTCAGCCGGGCTTCAATAACTGGCTCCTATTCAGCGCCACCATCGAAGCCTTTCTGGCGCACGCCGGCGAGAAGTGGGATCCAATGCGCGTGGACTATGCGATCCGCCAGCACGAGCAGTGGTACAAGGGCGATGGCTTATACGGCGATGGCCCGCAATTTCACTGGGATTATTACAACAGCTATGTGATTCATCCGATGCTGCTACAGGTGATGGATACGATTTCCAAAGTATCGAAAAGCTGGGCACCGCTGTCGGCCGGAGTCATGACGAGAGCAAAGCGGTACGCCGCGATTCAGGAGAGGGTGATTGCTCCGGATGGATCTTTCCCTGCCATCGGGCGGTCGCTCGCGTACAGGTGCGGAGCCTTTCATCATCTGGCTGCAATGGCGCTGCGAAAGGATTTGCCGGATGGCGTGACAGCGGAGCAGGTCCGGGGCGCGCTGACAGCGGTGATCCGGCGCACGTTGGACGCGCCGGGTACGTTCGATGGACAGGGCTGGCTGCGCATCGGGCTTTGCGGACATCAGCCGGCAATCGGGGAGACGTACATTTCCACCGGAAGTCTTTATTTGTGCACTACGGTGTTCCTGCCGCTTGGGCTGCCGGCGAACGACGTCTTCTGGACGGGCCCGTCGCGGCCCTGGACCGCGCAGAAGGTTTGGAGCGGGATCGATGTAGCGACCGATCACGCGGTTTAATCGAAGGCCCGTCTCTTTCCTGAGGGTGTGCACGGTTCCGATTCGAATCGAGCCAAAGGTATCTTGCAGTACTAATTCAAACGCTCCAAAACATAGCAGTCCCCCCATTGCTGGATAATTGAATTTGGCCGATCCCCCTTTCAAACTGCATAGTATCGACGAATTGGCCGTTCTGCGAGCGGAATGGCGCGTGCATGGAAAAACAGTTGTCTGGACGAACGGTATTTTCGATCTCCTGCACGCGGGCCATGTGCACAGCCTGCGGGCAGCAAAAGCACTGGGGGATGTGCTCATCGTGGGTATTAATAGTGACGAGAGCACTCGAAAGCTCAAGGGCGCGGGCCGTCCATTGATGACGCAGGAGGACCGCGCGGAGGTATTGAGCGCTCTTGAAATGGTAGATCACGTCGTCATATTTAATGAAGGCGAGCCTTCGGCGGCATTGGCCAGGCTCCAGCCAGATATTCACTGCAAGGGCGAGGAGTACGCCGATGGCAAGCGTCCCGTGCCCGAACGAGCGGTCGTGGAAAGTTATGGCGGCAGTATTCGGTTCCTTCCGTTGAGTCCGGGGCGATCCACCACAGGATTGCTGGAACGAATCTGCGCCACTCAGGAGAGTAAGTCGTGATCATGACGAAATTGCTGATGCGCGCGCCGACGGTGCGCATTTTGGTAGCCGGCGACTGTATGCTGGACGCCTATGTTACGGGAGCGGCAACCAGAATATCTCCCGAAGCGCCGGTGCCGGTAGTAGAAGTGGCGGAGCGCAGGTTCGTCGTCGGTGGCGCCGCCAACGTGGCGGCAAATGCCCGCGGCCTGGGGGCTTCTGTGAACCTCGCCGGGGTGACGGGTGTCGATGACTCCGGCTCACGTCTGCGGGCAGAACTGCAACGGCTGGAAATCGGTATCGAGTCGTTGATTGAAGATGAGGGCCGCCCGACAACCACAAAAACCCGCGTTACGGCGGGCGGCCAGCAGATCGTCCGCTTCGACGCGGAGAGCCGTTCGCCGCTCTCCGCGCGCATGGCGTCGCAGTTGCTCCGCAAGTGCGAGCAGGTAATCGAAGGCGTGGACGCCGTAGTCATTTCGGACTATGCGAAAGGCGTGGCGGCCGAATCTTTCTGCCGCTGGGTGATCGATCGCGCAACGAAACGGGGAATACCGGTGGTGGTCGACCCGAAATCGCAGGATCTTTCGATTTATAAGGGCGCACGCATTGTGACGCCGAATCTGAAAGAGGCCGCGGCTGCATCGGGAGAGTCGATTCACTCTGCTGACGATTTGCCGCGGGCCGCGGCGCGCTTGCTAGAACAAATAGCCCCCTCCGCTTTGCTGGTGACGCGCGGTGGAGACGGAATGTCGCTGTTTGAGCAGGGCCGGAAGGAAGTACATCTCCCGGCTCTGGTTCAGGAAGTGGCGGATGTGACCGGAGCGGGCGACACCGTGGTGGCGACGCTGGCTGTGGCGCTGGGCGCCGGGTTTGATTTGCGGGAGGCGGCCACAATGGCGAATATCGCGGCGGGCGTCGCAGTGGGCCACCACGGCACATGGGCGGTGCGGCGCGAAGAACTGATTGAGGCCGCGCGGGGGCAGGAATAGCCGGGCGATGACGCGCGCACTGTTTCTGGATCGCGATGGGACCGTGATCGAGGATCGCGGCTACATGCACGATCCGGATCTGGTTCAATTGCTGCCGGGGGCGGCCGGAGTATTACGGGGTCTGGAGCGCGAAGGCTGGGCGCTCGTGATGGTGAGCAATCAATCCGGGGTGGGCCGTGGTTTGATTACCCCGGCTGAGATGGAGGCCGTGCACTCGAGATTCCTCAATGTGATGCGGGGAGCGGGCGTCGGGATTACGGCTTCGTATTTTTGTGTGCACCGTCCCGATGAGGCATGCCACTGCCGCAAGCCTTCGACATTTCACGTGGAGCAGGCTGCGCGGGAGTTCGGGCTGGATCTGGGAAAATCCTGGATGATCGGCGACAGACGTTCCGACGTTCTCTGCGGCAGGAACGCAGGATGCCGCACCATCTGGCTGTCGAACCCGTTATTTCCGGTGGTGGAAGGGCTGGCGGATTATGTGGCGGCGAATTGGGGCGAAGTGCGCACGATTTTGGCGAGCCATGCCGATGCCGACGCCGCTGCCTCAGCCTGAATTCGCATCACTTCACTTAACCTCAATACCGGCCATGCGCTCGATGAAAGTGACGATCGCGGAATGATCGAGTGCGCCTTTCCCTTCGTTCATCAATGAGATCAGCATTTGCTGGACCAGGCTTGTGAGGGGCAGGGAAACCTTCATCGACTCACCCGCGAGAAGTGCGTTGCGGAGATCTTTCTCGTGAAGTTCGATGCGGAAGCCGGGTTTGAAATTGCGCGCAATCACCATGGGCGCCTTGGCGTTCAGGACAGTGCTTCCGGCAAGTCCGCCTTTGACTGCGTTGAAGACGACCTCCGGTTGAAGGCCGGCGCGCGTTGCGAGCACGAGGGCTTCTCCCATGGCTGCGATGTTGCAGGCAACCATGATCTGATTCGCCAGCTTGGTGACGTTGCCCGCGCCGACAGGACCGGTAAGCGTCACACTGGACCCCATCTTCTGAAGGATCGGAAGCACCTTGTCGAAGGTGGCCTGGTCGCCTCCCGCCATGAAGGTCAGGGTGCCGTCGATGGCTTTCGGTTCGCCGCCGCTGACCGGGGCGTCAATGAACCCGACGCCTTTTTCGCGGCACGCGTCGGAAATCTTTTGCGAAACCAGCGGACTGATCGAGCTCATATCCACCAGGATTGCGCCGCTCTTCGCGCCTTCGAGAATGCCGTCCGGCCCCAGAACAGCGGCCTCGACATCGGGACCATCGGGAAGCATCGTGAGTATGATGTCAGATTGCGCGGCGGTGGCGGAGGAGGAACCTCCGGCGATGGCGCCGTCACCGGTCAGTTCGGTTACCGCCGCGGACGACCGGTTGTGCACGACGACCGTGTAGCCACCCTTGAGCAGATTGCGGACCATGGGTTTGCCCATGATGCCGAGTCCGATAAATCCGATTTTCATTCCTGAGTGCTCCTGGTTTTTTCGATGAGCCTTGCCACTTGTTCTTTGCCCTTTGCCGCAAGTGCCGCGGTGGCGTTGGCAAGCACGCCGGCGTCGCTGCCCATGGCCACGAAGGTGAAGCCGGCTGCGAGGTAGCGGCAGGCTTCCTCCGGATCCCCCGTCAGCATCCCCGCGCCTTTACCGGCAGCGCGAATCCGCGCGCAGGCGTCGGCAATGGCTGTCTGGACGTCAGGGTGGCGTGGGTTGGCGAGGTGGCCCAGATCGGCGGCAAGGTCGCTCGGTCCAATAAAAATTCCGTCCACGCCTTCCACTGCGGCGATTGCTTCAATTTCCGCGCAGGCGCTGCGAGTTTCGATCTGCACAATCACGCAGATGTTTTCGTGGGCAACGTGGTGGTAGCCGGCGACACGGCCATAACGATTGGCCCGCGGACCTACGGATACGCCGCGAATACCTTGCGGAGGATAGCGAGTTGCGGCCACCGCGAGCCGGGCTTCTTCCGCGTTTTGCACAAACGGGATGAGGAGTGTGCGGGCGCCGATATCGAGGACGCGTTTGATGGTGACGGCATCATTCCATGCCACTCGAACCACGGGTTCGACGGTAAGGCTGGCTGCCAGCGCCTGGAGTTGCTGAAGGAGACCTGGAATCTCGTTGGGCGCGTGCTCGGTGTCCAGCACGATCCAGTCGAAACCGGAACCACCGATGATTTCCGTGGCGATGTTGCTGCAAAGCGAACTCCAGAGGCCTATTTGTTGCCGCCCGGCGGCGATCGCGGTCTTAAAGGAATTGGGCGGGAGTCCGTTCACGTTCTTCAGCGTACCAGGCAGGGACGTTTATTGTCGAACTTCCAGCCGGGGATTAGAAACTGCATGGCGGCGGCGTCGTTGCGGGCCGCGGTGCCGATGGAGTTGTAGAGCGCATTGGCCTGCGCCACCTGTTGCATGTCGATCTCGACGCCGAGGCCCGGTCTGTCCGGGACCATGAGTTGGCCATCGACAATCCGCAGCGGCTCTTTGGTGATTCGCTGGCCATCCTGCCAGATCCAGTGTGTATCGATAGCGGTGATGTTGCCGGGCGCGGCTGCCGCGACATGGGTGAACATGGCAAGCGAGACATCGAAGTGATTATTCGAGTGCGAGCCCCAGGTCAGGCCCCATTCTTTGCAGATTTGCGCTACGCGCACGGAACCCTGCATGGTCCAGAAATGCGGGTCGGCGAGGGGGATATCGACGGAATGCAGCTGGATCGAGTGGGTGAGTTGTCGCCAGTCCGTCGCGATCATGTTGGTTGCGGTCGGAATGCCGGTGGCGCGGCGGAATTCCGCCATGATTTCGCGGCCGGAGTAACCGTCTTCAGCGCCGCAGGGATCTTCCGCGTAGGCCAGGAATTTCTGATTACGGCAGAGCGCAATAGCTTCCTGGAGGCTCCATGCGCCGTTCGGATCGATGGAAATGCGGGCCTGCGGGAAGCGGGCGGCGAGAGCGGCACAGGCTTCCATTTCCTGCTCACCGGGCAGTACGCCGCCTTTCAATTTGAAGTGGCGGAAGCCGTAGCGGGCATGGGTTGCCTCCGCCAGCCGGACGATGGCAGCGGGTGTGAGGGCGGGTTCGTTCCGAAGATGGAGCCAATCGTCGGTCGCGGAGACGTCGTCGGAGGGGTAGGGAAGATTCGTTTTGCGAGGGTCCCCGATGTAGAAGAGATAGCCGAGAGTTTCGACATTTTTGCGTTGCTGGCCTTCGCCCAAAAGCGCCGCAACGGGGACGCCGAGAAATTTCCCGACCAGGTCGAGAAGCGCGGCCTCCACCGCTGTGACAGCGTGGATAGTGATCCGGTCGTCGAAAGTTTGTAAGCCCCTTCCTCCGGCGTCAAGGGTGGAAAACTGCGTACGCACCGAATTTAGAACGGCGTTGTAGTTTCCAATAACTTCGCCGATGACCAAAGGACGGGCATCTTCCAGCGTCTGGCGGATGCGCTCCCCGCCCGGAACTTCGCCAACCCCTGTGTTGCCAGCACTATCCGTGAGGATGACCAGATTGCGGATAAAGTAAGGGCCGTGCGCCCCACTAAGATTGAGCAGCATCCGATCGTAACCGGCAATCGGGACGACCTGCATCGATTGAACAACCGGCGAACTCATCATATTGTCCGCAGCTCGACTCTTTTGATTTCTCCAACGATAAAGAGGTAGGAAAAAATCGTAATTGCCGCGTGGATGGCGACGTAGACAAGCGCCCCCCGATAGGACTTCGTGTGCTGCACGATGTAGCCGATGATCAGGGGAGTTGTGATTGTGGTCAGATTGCCGCACATGTTGAACAGGCCGCCGCTGAGGCCGGCGATTTGTTTTGGCGAGGTGTCGGCGACGACCGCCCAGCCGAGGGCGCCGATGCCTTTGCCCAGAAAGGCCAGGGACATGAGCAATACGACGATCCATTCGGCTTCCACGTAATTGCAGAGGACCATCGACATGGAAAGGAGCATTCCGGCGACGATCGGCAGCTTTCTGGAGAGCGACAGGGAGCGGCCGCTTTTCAGCATGGCGTCGGAGAACAGGCCTCCCACGATGCCTCCGGCAAAGCCGCACAGGGCGGGAAGGGAGGCCGTGAAGCCGGCCTTCAGGATCGACATATGGCGCTCCTGGACCAGATAAACAGGAAACCAGGTGGCAAAGAAGACGGTAATGGTGGTGATGCAGTATTGGCCCAGGTAGACTCCGGCCAGCATGCGGTTCCCGAGGAGTTGGCCGATTGCCGTCCACTGCGAAGGGCCGCTCGGGGTTGCTGCCGGCGTCTCCATGTTGATGAGAGCGCCACCGCGTTCGATGAAGGCCAGTTCGGTACTGCTGACGCGGGGGTGATGCGCGGGGCTGTAGACCGTTTTCATCCAGATTGCCGCCATCACGATTCCGAGGGCGCCGGTCACGAAGAAGACCCAGGTCCAGCCGAATTCGTGCGTGATCCAGCCGGAGAGGGGGGCAAAGAGGAAAGTGGCGAAGTACTGGCTGGAATTGAACACCGCAGCCGCGGTGCCGCGCTCGCTGGTGGGGAACCATGCGGCGACAATGCGGCTGTTGGCGGGAAACGCGGGCGCTTCGGCAAGGCCGAGCAGCAAGCGGAGGCCGAAAAAGACGACTAAAGCCGCAGTTGCGTGAAAGACTCCCGCATAGCCCTGGAGGAACGTAAAAATCGACCAGCTCAAAACGCTGACGGCATAGACGTTGCGGGACCCGAAGCGGTCGAGCAACCAGCCACCGGGGATTTGGGCGACGACGTAAGTCCAGCCGAAGGCCGAAAACAGGTAACCGAGTTGCTGGGCGTTGAATCCCAGTTGTTTCGAGGCCGCGGGGCCAGCCATGGAGAGCGTGGCGCGGCTCGCATAGTTCAGGGTGGAGACGATGAAGATCATCGCGAGAACCGTGTAGCGGGTACGGGTGGTTCTCTGGTTGGCGGGAGTTGGGGCCACGGACTTCATATTGTATGGCAGGGCGTCGTGTTCGTGGCGCAGCTCCCGCTGCGCTATCAAGTAACGGGGCCGGGGTTGAAAGGCGCCAGGGCATTGGCCAGGCCCCAGTGTTCGGCCCAGGTCTTGCGGCCGCTGGCGGCATCCAGCATCAGGCGGAACAACTCCATGCCGACATCTTCCACAGTGGCGTTACCCGTCGCAATGCGCCCGGCGTCGATATCAATCAAGTCGTGCCACTTTTCGGCTAATGCAGTACGAGAAGAAACTTTGATCACCGGCACCAGAGCGAGGCCATAGGGGCTGCCCTCGCCGGTGGTGAACACGTGCATGTTCATGGACGCCAGTTGCTGGGTGCCGCAGATGAAGTCGCTGGCAGGAGTTGCTGCGAACACCAGTCCCTTTGCGGTGACCTTTTCGCCATGTGAGGCAACCGCGCGAATGGCAGTGCTCCCGGCTTTGGCCACGCTGCCCAGCGCTTTTTCAACGATATTGGCGAGTCCGCCGCGTTTGTTACCCGGAGTTGTATTGGCGCTGCGATCAGTGCGGCCCCCCGCCAGATAATCGTCATACCATTGCATTTCGCGGATCAGGGCGCGAGCGATGTCCGGAGTTTCGGCTCGCGGGGTGAGGAGATGAATCGCATCGCGCACTTCGGTGACTTCCGAGAACATGACGGTGGCGCCGGCGCGGACGAGAAGGTCCGCCGCGGCACCTACTGCCGGATTGCAGGTGACGCCGGAGAAGGCATCGCTGCCACCGCATTGGAGGCCAACCACGAGATCCGACGCGGGGCAAGTTTGCCGGCGCCGGCGATCGAGGACAGCGAGCCGCTTTTCCGCAGCTTCCATGATGAGAGAAACCATTTCGGCGAAACCGCGATGGTCCTGGAGCCGAATTACATTGCCGGTTTCGAGCACGGGGAAATCGTGGCTGAACAGCAGGGCGGGTTGCATCTTTTCGCACCCGAGACTGACTACCAGCGGTTGGGCAGCCATGTTCGCATGCAGAGATATATGACGCAGCGTTGCGATGGGCACGGCCGCGCCCGGGGCGTTGATGGCTACTCCACATCCATAGGAATGTGTGACGGCGACGACATCATCCACGTGGGGAAAGCGGGGAAGCAGTTCGGTCTTAATACGACGGGCGGCGTATTCGACGGTGGGGGCGACGCACTGGACGGTGGTTGCGATGCCGAGAATATTGCGGGTGCCAACGCTGCCATCGGGATTGCGGTAGCCCTCAAATGTGTAACCGCTCAGCGGCGGAAGAGTTGCGGGAACCGCGGTGGACAACGGGAGCCGATCGAGCGGCGGGGGCAGGGGCATCTCGATCAGATCTTCATGGACCCACGAACCCATGGGAATCGGGCGATTGGCACGACCGATTGCCTGGCCATAGCGCAGAATGGGGTCGCCCGGTTCGAAATCACGCAGTGCAATTTTGTGGGATTGCGGAATCCGCTCGCGCGCCACGATACCGCCCGGCAGTTCGGAGCCCGCCGCAGCCCCATCCGGGTGGACGATGATGGCTACGTTATCGCTGCGATTCACGCGAACATACATATTTCGATTCTATTCGCGGCTGATGCGCGCCAATGATGTACTAAAACATACGCCCCCAAGACACCTTGCCCCGACTTTGAGCATCTAATAGTTTCGGGCACGACTGCGCCGTT
The DNA here is from genome assembly GCA_025928545.1 of Bryobacteraceae bacterium. Lineage (GTDB taxonomy): Bacteria > Acidobacteriota > Terriglobia > Bryobacterales > Bryobacteraceae > BOG-234. The sequence goes on from JAICJH010000016.1 coordinate 55,774, forward strand.
GTGCTTTCACCAGGAAATGTGGATCGTACGCGTCGCGCTTTCGCGGCCTTATACATTTGTTGTTCTCGCTATATTGATTCTGCTCGGGAGTCCGCTGGTGATTCTGCGCACCCCGACGGACATCTTCCCGAATATCGACATTCCAGTCATCGCGGTCATCTGGACGTACGGCGGTCTGAGCGCCGAAGCCATGGAAGGCCATATCTCGTCGGTGTTCGAGCGTAACCTCACGACGACGGTAAATGACATCGAGCACATTGAATCTTTCACTGTCAGCGGGCGCACAATCATCAAGATCTTCCTGCAACCCGGCGCCAGCGTGGATGCGGCCACAGCTCAGGTGACGGCAATCTCTCAGACCGCTGTCAGACAAATGCCGCCAGGCGCTACGCCACCGTTCATCCTGACCTTCAATGCGTCCACGGTGCCGATCATCCAACTGGCACTTTCCAGCAAAACTCTTTCAGAAGCTCAGCTCAACGACCTAAGCCTGAACTCGGTACGCACGCAACTCGTCACGATACCAGGGGCTGCCATTCCGTATCCGTATGGGGGCAAATCCCGGCAGGTGAATGTGAGTCTGAACCCGGGATTGCTGCAGGCGAAGCGCCTTTCCGCGGCTGACGTAGTCGCCGCACTTGGCACTCAGAATCTGATCCTGCCCTCGGGTACGGCAAAAATCGATCAATTCCACTACGACATCGACCTGAATTCTACCCCGCTCACGGTTGCGGAGATGAACGACTTCCCGCTGAAGATCGTCAACGGCGCTCCTATTTTCGTGCGGGACGTCGCCACCGTTGCCGATGGATTTGCTCCGCAGACGAATATCGTGCGTCTGGACGGGCTGCGCGGAACGTTGTTATCGGTGATGAAGAACGGAGATGCTTCCACGTTGAGCGTGGTGCAGGGCGTCAACGACGTTTTGCCCAGAATCAAATCGACTCTGCCGAAGGAACTCAAGATAGAGGCGCTCGCGGATCAGTCGATCTTCGTGCGGGCCGCGGTGAGCGGCGTGGTGCGCGAAGCCATCATCGCCGCGTGCCTGACCGGCATCATGATTCTGATCTTCCTCGGAAGCTGGCGCAGCACTCTGATCATTGCGATTTCCATTCCGCTTTCAATTTTGGTTTCGATCTGCGTTCTGAGCGCGATTCACCAGACGATCAACATCATGACGCTTGGAGGCCTGGCTCTGGCGGTCGGCATTCTGGTGGATGACGCCACGGTTGAAATCGAGAACGTGAATCGAAATCTCGAGGAAGGGAAGGAAACGCGCCAGGCGATTCTGGATGGCGCTCAGCAGATCGCGGTTCCGGCGCTGGTTTCCACACTCTGCATTTGCATCGTGTTTATCCCGATGTTTTTCATGAACGGTGTGGCGAAGTATCTTTTTGTGCCACTGGCCGAGGCGGTTGTGTTCGCGATGCTGGCCTCATATCTACTGTCGCGCACGCTGGTGCCGACGCTGGCTTTGTATTTGCTGCGGAAGCCGCAACACGAGCAGGTGCGTACGCGCAATCCTCTTAAGTTGCTGCAGCAGGCGTTTGAGCGCGGATTTGAGAGACTTCGGTTAAGTTATCAACTGACGCTGACCACCTGCGTACATCGCCGCTGGATCTTCATCCCGCTTTTCCTTGCCGCATGCGCGTGCGTATGTCTCCTGTTCCCATGGTTGGGGCAGGACTTCTTTCCGACGAGCGATAACGGCCAGTTCCGGCTGCATTTCCGCGACAAGACGGGAACCCGGATCGAAGAGACTGCGCGGTTGTGCGACCTGATCGATCAGACTATCCGGCGCACCATTCCGCCGAGTGAACTACAGAGCATTGTCGACAACATGGGGTTGCCTTTCAGCGGCATCAATACGACGTACAGTAATACCGGTGTGATCGGGGAAGAAGATACGGATATTCTGGTGTCGCTAAAAGACGGTCACCGGCCAACGCAGGAATTGGTAAAGCAACTGCGTCCACTGCTGAACCGGGAATATCCGGGTACGCTTTTCTACTTCCTGCCCGCCGATATGATCACCCAGATCCTCGATTTCGGCCTGCCGGCCCCCATTGACGTTCAGGTTGATGGAGTGGATCTGCAAGGCAACCGAAAAGTCGCGGAGCAGATGCTGTCGCAAATCGGGCAGGTGCCGGGGGTGGTGGATGCGCGGATCCAGCAGCCATTCGATCAGCCGAAATTTCATATCACTGTCGACAGGACCAAGGCCTACCAGGCAGGTTTGACGCAGGAGGATGTCGCCAGCAGTCTGCTCGTCACGCTGAGCGGCAGTTTCCAGACGAGTCCGACTTTCTTTCTGAATCCGGTGAACGGGGTGAAGTACAGCGTGGTGACGCAATCGCCGCAATATCGAATGGAATCGCTGGAGGATCTGCGCAATATTCCGATTACGACTCGCGGCGGTACAGGGTCGGAGATTCTCAGCGACATCAGTTCCATATCGCGCACATCCGAGATGCCGGAAATATCACACTACAATCTGCACCGGATCATCGACATCTATGGATCGGTGGAAGGACGCGATCTGGGAGCGGCGGGAAAAGAGATTCAGCACATTGTGGATGCGGCGGGCAAACATCTGCCGCGCGGGTCCAGGATTATTGTCAGGGGCCAGGTGGACACGATGAAGTCGTCTTACACCGGACTGGTGGCAGGGCTGGGGGTAGCCATCGTCCTGATCTATTTCCTGATTGTGGTGAATTTTCAATCCTGGCTCGATCCGTTCATCATCATCAGCGCCCTGCCGGCGGCGCTGGCTGGAATTGTGTTGTTTCTTTTTCTGAGCGCGACTCGACTAAGCGTGCCGGCTCTGATGGGTTCGATCATGTGCATGGGGATCGCGACGGCGAACAGCATTCTGGTTGTGGCATTTGCGCGCGAACGGCTCAGCCACCATAACGATGCGCTGGAGGCCGCGATTGAGGCTGGATACACGCGCTTCCGGCCGGTGGTGATGACAGCGCTTGCAATGATGATCGGCATGGTGCCGATGGCTATGGGCTTTGGCGAAGGAGGCGAGCAGAATGCGCCGCTGGGCCGCGCAGTCATCGGCGGTTTGATATTTGCCACGATTGCTACGCTTTTCTTCGTTCCCGCGGTATTTGGTTTGCTGCATGGTCTGCGAAAACGTTCCGGGGCGCAGCCCGCGCGGGTCGGCACCGAGCCAGTGCATCCCGGTCTGGAGCCACTTCACAGATGATTGAAAACGGCGTTACCACCCAGGCGAATACTGCTCCGCCGCCTGCCCAAACTCAGCCAACCCAGCCGCCGTCTGCCCCGCGACGAATGAGCGCGGCCGCAATTTTGTTTTTTATTGTTGTGGCGGCGGCTTTGGGCTTTTTTGTCTACCGGGGAATTGGAGCCCGCGTTTCAGCCGAATCCACTCTGGTTCGGGAAACGCGCGAGTCTTCCATACTCGATGTCGCGGTGACTCATCCAAAGTTTGTGACCGGCGCCCAGGAAGTTGTGCTGCCGGGCAACGCGCAGGCTTTCATCGATGCGCCGATCTACGCACGGACGAGCGGTTATCTCCGGAAGTGGAACGCCGATATCGGCACGCGTGTGCAGAAGGGTGAAGTTCTGGCCGAAATCGAATCGCCGGAAATAGATGCGCAGCTGTTACAGGCCAAGGCAAATCTGGCTACCGCGAATGCCAACCTCCAGCTCGCGCAGACGCAGGCGACCCGTTGGCAATCGTTGATCAGGACCAACGCAGTGTCGCAGGACGAAGTGGATCAGAAGACGGGCGCCATGAACGCCGACAAGGCGATTGTCACCGCGGACGAGGCCAACGTGCACAATCTGGAGCAGCAGGCTGCTTTTGAAAAAGTGACCGCGCCTTTCGATGGCGTAGTGACGGCGCGGCGGACCGATGTGGGATCTCTCATCAACGCGGGTGTGGGCGCGGGCGCCACGGAACTGTTCCATGTGGCCGCTATCGATCGTCTGCGGGTGTTCGTCAACGTTCCGGAGCAGGATAGCCGGGCTGCGCAGGGCGGGGCAACAGCGTCGCTCTACCTGACGGAGTTTCCGGGCCGTACCTTTACCGGTACAATTGCCCGCAACGCGAACTCAATTGATCCCGCCTCGCGTACGCTGCTGGTTGAGATCGATGTGGATAATCACGCAGGCTTGCTGCTGCCAGGCGCTTATGTGTCGGTACACCTGAAATTGCCCGGGACAGCAAAAGCGATGACAATACCGGCGAATACGATGCTTTTCCGCTCTGAAGGGCTGCGAGTGGCGCTCGTCAAAGATGGCAAGGCCGAGATGACCCCTGTGCACGTAGGGCGCGATTTTGGCGACTCCCTTGAGATCGTAGACGGGCTCAAGATCTCCGATTCGCTGATTGTCAATCCGCCGGATTCGCTGGTTTCGGGGACAGCGGTGCGGGTGCTGGCGTCGGGTCGTTAGAACCGGGAAATCCGGCGAGCATTTTCACCGTCGCAAAGGTATCCGCTTCCTGAGGCGACTTATCCGCGCGATATCGTTTCACGCGCGCAAAGCGCAGCGCGAAACCACTTTCATATCGCGGACTCTGCTGGATATCGCTGTAAGCAATCTCCACGACGATTTTCGGCTCAACGAAAACGGTATAGCTATCGCGCGAAGTTTCGAGAGCGAGCAGTTGTTCGGTTTGCCAGCGGAGCATTTCATCCGTCATGCCCTTGAAGGTTTTGCCCAGCATGGCGTAGCCGCCGTTTTCCGTATCGCGCGCGCCGAGGTGCAGATTGCTGAGCCAGCCCGTGCGGCGTCCGCTGCCCCATTCCGCGGCGAGAATCACGAGATCGAGGGTGTGAACCTTCTTGATCTTGAGCCATGTGTTGCCGCGCGCACCAGCCGCATAAAGGGACGATGTCGCCTTCGCCATGATGCCTTCGTGGCCGTTTTCGAGCGAAGCACGGAGGAATTCGGCGGCTGCTTCGGGGGTGGACGCAGTCATATGCGGAACGAGGTGTTGCGGCGGCGCCAACGTGGTGAGGATTGTGAAACGCTCGGCTTGAGGATGATCGATCAGGGGTTGCCCGTCGCAATAGAGGATGTCGAACCAGACGGGAGTCAGGGGAAGTTCTGTGCGCAGACGCTCCAGTTCGATCTTGCGCCCAAAGCGCCGCATCGTGACCTGAAATGGCTGAGGGCGTCCGTCCGGCGCGAAGCTGATGACCTCGCCATCGAGGATGAGTTCGCGGGCAGGAAGGGCACGAACGGCTTCCACGACTTCCGGCACCGAAGAAGTCACGTCGTTGAGGGCGCGGGTGTAGATGCGGACTTCGTCGTCGCGTTTGTGAGCCTGAATGCGCGCGCCGTCGAGTTTGTATTCAAGGGCGGCTTCTTCCATTTCCGCGAGAGCGGTTTCGACGTCGGGCGCGGGCTGGGCCAGCATCGGGTGAACGGGCCGGAACAGTTGAATGGAGTAAGCGTCGAGCGCGGTGTCGCCCGATTCGAGAAGGGATCTGGCGACGCGCGCGGTATCGCCGGCCATCATGGCGGCTCGGCGAATGCGATCGATGTCGACGCCGGAAGCTCGGGCGAGGGCTTCGAACATGAGGCCTTCGAGGGCTCCCTGGCGCAGGCCGCCTAAGTGCAACTCTTTCAGGAATTGCTGCTCGCCTGCTGTGGCGGCGGCCATGATGGTTTGGAGTTCGTTGCGTTTTCGGGGTTCGGAACCGGGTCCTTTTATGGTTGCGAGCGTGGCAAGTGCGCGGTCGACATCGAGGATTTGGAGAGTTGGCGCGGGTGCCGGCGGTGCCTGGGAATCACGGACGACAGCGGACCCGATCCCGGTGCGGCCCTGTCTTGTGAAGCCGGACAGGAAGGAGACGACGATGTCGATTTCGTCGCCGCGCAGTTGGCTTAGCAGGTTGGCGAGGAGTTCGATTTTCGCCAGCCGTTTGGATGTGGCGGCGACCTGAGTTGAGGTGTCGACGATGTTTGCCAGTAGCATGGCTTACGAGGCCAGTTTGGCATATATGGGCGTTGTTTTTGGTCGTCCGGGTGGGTGGCGGATAATGATAAACGGCGGCGTGGTGACGATCGCTGAGTCGTTTCAGGGGCCCTTAGCTCAACGGTTAGAGCAGCGGACTCATAATCCAGCAAGGGGAAATCCACAGACACCGCTGGAAAGGCAAAATGCTGATTTTGTGCGAGATGCATCAATTGGGCGTTTCCCGGAGTGTCTGGAATTATCCCCGGACGGTTACAAAAACGGTTACATAAAAAGGTTGCGATCAGCGGCGGATTCGAGGCCTTTTGCTCTTGTCAGTCTCGGTCGAAATCGGTGGCCCTCGGCTCCGAAAACAGGTCGCGCAAACAACGATCAGTGCCTCTTCCATCTCGCGGAATTTGATCCCCGTCCGGAACCTCTGCTGAATGCGCGCTTAGCCCGCTGCGGGTTTGCTTTGACCGCGCGAGACCCGAGGGGAGTTCATCGAGATTGCCGCCGCGCAGCCTCCAGCGGGGAGATGGGTTTCATCACTTATTGCTGCTTCAGCATTTGTTGAAATGATCGGCCTCAGTGAAATACCGCTTGCCAGTTTTCACTGAATATGGTATTTTCAACATGTGTTGAAAGTGCCCCTTTCAGTAGAGGATGCCGAGGCTCGCGCGGCAAACCTACTGCAAAATCTGTTGCACGAAGTCCCAGGGCTGAAGCTCAGGCAACTCAACGTGGGATCAGAGGGGCGCGATGCAGGCATAGACATTATGATGCGCGTGGATGTTTCGGGAGAGCCGCACTTTCTCGTCTGTGAAGTGAAGCAGAATGGCCAGCCTCGCTACGTCCGCGAGGGCATCCATCAACTCCAGAGCTATATAGCCCATTTCAAAAAGCCCGCCACTCCCGTATTGATTGCGCCATATTTCTCTCCGGTGTCGCGCGAGCTTTGCCGGGACAACGGAATCTCGTATCTCGATTTCGAAGGCAACGCCCGTCTTGCGTTCAAAACGGTCTTTATCGACCGCTTGACTGAAGGCAAACCCGCGTCACAACGCCGGGAGTTCAAATCATTATTCACACCAAAATCGAGCCAGGTCCTGCGCGTTCTTTTGCGCGATCCGAAGCGGATCTGGCGCGTGACGGACCTGGCGGAAGCCGCACACGTGAGCCTGGGACACGTTAGCAACGTGCGCAAAGCGCTTCTGGATCGTGAGTGGGCGGAGGTCATATCAGAGGGGTTTCATTTGGCTGTCCCCGACGCATTATTGGACGCGTGGAAGTCCACTTACCAGCCGCCAGTCGAACAACAGATTCGCTTCTACACCACGTTGCACGGCAAGGCATTCGACACCAGCGTCCGCGACGCATTTGAGACTATGCCGCCAGCGGTGCAGGCCGCACTTTCTTCGTTTTCGGCGGCAAACTGGATCGCGCCCTACGCCCGGACCAGCACTCAGTTCTTCTACGCCGATAAGCGCGGGCTCGATCACATCCAATCGCGGATGAAATTGTCGTCCACCGCGAAAGGCGAAAATGTCATCATCAGTATTCCAAGAGATCCGGGTATTTTCCTGGACGCCTGCGAGCCGGGGCCGGGTATCCGCTGTACCAGCCCGATCCAGACATATCTGGATCTCTCCAAGGGCGGCGAACGGGGAGAGGAAGCTGCGGAACACCTGCGCCGCATGAAGCTGACATGGCAGAAATAAATACTCCCGATCCGCAATCCGCGAATGAATACGACGACCGCACGACTACAGCCGTGAAGGCCGTGCTTCTGGAGATCGGTCAGATCCTCGGGAGTTTCAAAGGGAAGTTTGCGGTCGTCGGCGGAGCCGTGCCGTGGCTGCTTCTTGATAATTTCCAAATGCCTCACGTCGGAACAATCGATGTAGATCTTGGTCTGGATGCTGAGGCTTTGGGCGATGGTGAGTACGTGCGTCTTGTGGATGCACTGATGACGCATGGCTACGACCAGAACAAGAAGCTCAGGAAATTTCAACTCGTCCGCCGAATTGAAGCGACGGATGAAGGAGACCCAATCGATATCGTGGTTGACTTTCTGATGCCGCGGGATGCGGTGATTGACAGGAACAAACCGCCAATCATTGAAGACTTCGCAGTGCAACGAGCCGACGGGACTGATCTTGCGATGCGGTTCAACCAAATGGTTGCGGTGCGCGGCGCGATGCCCAACGGCGGAACCAACCAGGTTGAGATTGCAGTGTGCTCCATCCCCGCCCTCCTCGCGATGAAAGGTTACGCGATTCACAATCGGTTAAAGCAGAAGGACGCTTATGACATCTACTACTGCATCCGCAACTACCCGGAGGGTATCAATGCCCTCGCGACAGACTGCCTCCCATTATTGAGTCTTCCGAGCGGAACGACGGGCTATGGATTCATCAACGAAAAGTTCGATGTGGTCGATGGCTTCGGGCCAACCTGTGTGAGGAACTTCGTCCAGGAATCAAAGATCCTCGGTGACCGCACGCCCGATCAATGGCAGCAGGATGCGTTCGGCCAAGTCGACGCCTGGCTTCGCGCTATCGGGGTGAGGACATAGGCCGCTGCCCGGATGAACGCCTTGAGCGTTGTTGAGCGACTCTAATGGGACCAGATACCGTAGCAGCGTGGGACATCGCCGAGACTCAGCGACTGATTGACCATCCTGCGGTCAGACTGCTGCGCAGCCCAAACGGGGCATTCACTCTCACGTTCCTTCATCGCGCATTCAAGGAGCACCAGGCTAGCGTAACGAGTACAGCAACACTTGGCTTTGCTCAATACATGAAGGAATGCCATTGCGCAAAAACGTCCCGCTTCGTCAGGCTTCCATCTATCTGAAAACGGAGACCTATATAGCGGAGTAAAAGTCCGATTGTCCATGGCCATGGTACATAGTCGGATCGGACCGGGTCAGACAGCCGGCACGCTCGTCAAAAACGGACGAGCGCGCGAAGGTCATTAATTCCTAAGAAAACAACGCTTTGATGCGGCTGGGCGACTAGTGAACGCCTTCCCGTTTCATCAGTAGCCACCGGCGGACCGGTGAATTATTCAGAATACGTTGATGCTGGATGTGGTGACAAAATAGCGCATCATGGTTACAAATCAGGACATGGCAACCTCGATTTTGCAGTCCATGATTTGTGTAAGTGTAATATATAGAATAGCTTGGGCCCTTAGCTCAATGGTTAGAGCAGCGGACTCATAATCCGTTGGTTGTAGGTTCAAATCCTACAGGGCCCACCAGATGCTCTCCCTCGCATCTTGCTTTATCATCTTGCCATATCAGCTCGTAGCGTCCGTGAGATCGTCATGGTCAAAGGCTGAAGCCATGCGGTCCATCTCCGCCTTCTTGAGACCAAGCTTAGCCGCTTCTATGCGCCATGTAGATACTGCCTCGCCGATGCGCCTGGCGATCTGGCGAGCATCCAGATCCTTCAGATCGAAATAAGGCGCGACCTCCAACGCCAATTGCAAAGAGGCTGTTCCGTCCGTTTCATCGATCGCAGTCGAAAGGATGCGCGGTTTGATGTCAGCCGGTACGGGGTTTACGTCATAGAGCGGCGAGAGCCTCCAGCCATTGCGCCCGGCATATAAAAACCCGTGATTCCGTAAGTGATCGTCGGTATTCGAAATCAAGACGCTGAATACGATGCGCCCCCAGAGTTCTCGCTTATCGTCCTGCGCCGCCGCGCCGTAGCGGGCAAGCGCATCGACGATTTCCAAATAGCTATGCTGAGCGCCGTCATTCGCGCCGAGCATACTCATCGCCGATAAAAATGGGATGCGTCTTTGACCTAAACGGTCAAAGCGTCTCAAGAGCAAGGCTTTGCGCTTAGCGACAGGCTCAATGCGCCAAACAGGCGTAGCAAGTCCGGCTTTGCGGGCGAGCGTAAGAGCGAGGGCTTCCCATAGGGCGACGTTATATTCATCATGGCGGTTGGGGAATTTGGCGATCATCAGATGGTCGTCGCGGTCGCGGATGGACGCCTTTGGCCGTGCGCCGCCGAGCGATGATCCAGGCGCGAGAAGTAAACGCAAATCTTCTTCGTCGTCTTTTTCATCAATGAAGTTTTCGGTCGCCGCGAGAAGACGCGCCAGATCAATGAGCGGCGGGATGGGCGGGGTGCTGTCGCGCGGCCGCAGAAACGGGCCGCCTTCACGCTCGGCGAAACAAGGCGCCCATGCGGGCTTCATCGCTTACCTGAAGCAGATAGTCGATTTTGAGAAGGGCGCGCGGAGCCTTTCCTTCCCTGTCCGCGCGAAGCCGTTCGGCGCGGCGCATCAATGCCTGCCCCCACCGATCTGGCGCTGAATCACCGATGGCTCCAAACAAAGGCTGATCCGGTGAGGCGTGGAACACGCCGGGGCCTAAGCCAATGGCGGGCTCTAACGAGAAACGCGCTTCATTCTCAAGCCATTCTTCATCATATTTGAAGGTCGCAGTTTCCCCACCGCGCTGGGAATGCGCCCAAAGACGTCCGACCTTATGAGAGACGCCGCCAAGATCAACATAGACGAAGACCTCTCTGTCGCTCATGCGCTCGTTTCCGGTCGTTCGGATTTTCGCCGGCCGCCAGTTCGAATGCGCTTGGGCAAGACTTCGGCCTCCAGACGCATTCCGATCGGATCGTTTTGTAATTCCGCGATTTCCCCCAGACGATCAATCAATCCTAAAGCGAAAAGAACACTCGCATAGGAGCCGATAGCGACACCGCCATCGCCCTTTTCAATCTTGTCCAGGGTTGTCCGGCTAATGGAAGCGCGTTCCGCGATGATGGACATGGGAGTGCGTCGCCGCAGCCGGGCGGAGCGGATTCCAGAGCCAAGATTGCGCATGGCCCGTTTAACCGGAATATTCATTTTTGTATTGTCCATAATTCTGAACCTTACAGCTATTAATGTACAGGATTCTGGACACTATGTCCAGCATAGAAGATTATTGGATCTTGCAGCTTTTGTGTTCTGTATTCCTGACAGAGGAGTGATGGCGGCGGATCTGCAAAAGTCGCCTGCTGACATGCATTCACTTCGCCTTGAATAACCAACTGAGCCGCGTTATCGGAATATCAGAGATCGAAGTTCAGAAACAACATGTTCCGACTGCATTCGTTTCCTCTCTGTTGGCGAATCCTCATTTGTACGAAGCTGGGCTGCCGCCGCCGGATCATAACCGCTCCTGACGACATGTCGCCTGCCGAAATTGGTGAACGCCTGCGCGTAGTGTCGCGAAGTCGACGCAAGACGCAAATGGAAAGACTTCCAGCTGAAAATCTGCCTCTACGATCCTATGTCGGAAGGGAACCCGCGCTTGCGGTGATTTGATCCCGCGAATGGACAGCATCCGCGCCAACGCGCTCGTGGCAGTCGAGGTTGCGGGCAGGCGTCGCGGAACGATAGGACAAGCATCGCGACAGTTTTGCGTGGCTCGCTCCCAACCTGCTTGAGGTGGTCGAATTCATCGGACAACTGGCCTGCTGCTATTAAGAAGCCGAAATGCAAGCGGCGCAATCAAAGGCGCAGTTGCATGCGTTATTGCCGACGTCGCGATGGAAGACCTCACTCAGCACGCGAGGTCCGTAACTCTCAGGAGAGACGAGCCGCGTTCCCCAGATGAGCGTTTGCGCCTGATGAAACTCTCGCGTTGCCCTCTGAGGATGAACTCTAATCCGTTGGTTGTAGGTTCAAATCCTACAGGGCCTACCAAAACGCCCTTGCGCGCTGTTCAATCCGCCGGGTCTGCTAAACCGCCAGAACGCGATTGAAGAAAGACCGGTATCGGCGTAACGCCTGCCTGAGGTCTTCGGTCGACACGTTGTCGTTTTTGTCCCATTCGGATTCCAGCCGTTCCCGCTCCGATGCAAACCCCTCGGCCAGTTTCTTGATGGCGCTTGCGACCAGTTCATCGGCTTCCTGCACTGCGGCTTTGGGTTCATCCACGAAGCTGGTCTGAACCTTGTCCCAGCGGGAGCGGAAATCGGCGGAATCCTGCTGTGCAAACAGTGGCATGTTGTTCGCTTCCGCCTTGCCATCCATCGGGCGCGCAGGACTTCCGTTGGCGGGTTTCGCGTCCACAAGATCGGATGTGGACAGGTGTTGTTCTGTACGTTGCTCAATCAGGTCGGTATTTTGTGGTGTCATCGTCTTACTTCCTCACGGGTTTCAGTAGTCTGTCCAAGAAGGTCTTCAAACAAAGACCGGTAACTTACCATGGCTCTTCTGAGGTCTTCAGTGCTGACTTCGGTGCGGGAATCGCGAACCGCGATTTCATGAGCGATTCGGTAATTCTCGACAACCAGCGGGTGGTCCACTGAGAGATCGGCGGCATTCTGCTCGAAGTCACCGACAGGATAGCCGCGGCGCTTCATCACGTCCTGCACCAAAGTATCGGCGTGATTCACTGCTAACCGGGGATTGTCGACAAACAGAGATTGTTCGGTTCGCCAGGCGTCGGCGAAGCGCACAGTGTCTTCCCGCGATAACGGACGGATTTGAAATGCCTCGGTTCGCTTCACGCGGGCCTGTAGTTCAGCTTCAGCCCGCGCGCGGCTGCGGGATTCGCCGACAGCCTTGTCGTATTCAGGACCGAACTGCGACTTGAGTTTTTGCGTGCGGTTCTTCTGAATGAAAAACCACGCCGCGAGAGCGATCGCCACTACCAGCAGGACGATCAGAATAATTACGGCAGGAGATTGAGTGTCCATCGTTTTCGTTTGCCTCCACTCACTGCGAATGGATGCAACTTTGAGTCCATCGGCGATGGACCCGTTGACGAATTCGACGATTTAAAACGATTCCGAAAGTGCCCCGAATCACTAGGCGTTAAGATGCCGGTGTATTAAGGACGTTTGCGGAACGGTCGACTCGGTGGGCGTGCACCACCACCGCCCGGGCCTTTGCCCCGCGGGGGTCCGCTGTCGCCTCGTGGAGGTCTGTCGCCGAAATCGCGACGAGGCGGGCGATCACCACTGGGCGGTCTGCTGCCGCCGAAATCACGGCGTGGCGGGCGATCTCCGCTCGGGGGTCTGCTGCCGCCGAAATCGCGGCGCGGCGGACGATCTCCACTGGGCGGTCTGCTGCCGCCGAAATCGCGGCGTGGTGGACGATCTCCGCTGGGCGGTCTGCTGCCGCCAAAATCGCGGCGTGGCGGACGATCTCCACTCGGTGGTCTGCTGCCGCCAAAATCGCGGCGCGGCGGACGATCTCCACTCGGGGGCCTGCTGCCGCCAAAATCGCGGCGCGGCGGGCGATCTCCGCTGGGTGGCTTCGAGCCATAGTCGCGACGCGGCGGACGATCCGAAGATTCGCGGCGGGCCGGCGGTTTATCTCCAAAATCGCGTCGGAGAGGCCGATCGGCATAGGGCTTGGCTGCGGGCCGCGCTTCCTTATCCGTATCACTCTTAGCAGTTTTGCGGACCGGCTTTGGAGCTTCCGCCGCTTCCGCCACTTCCTCAACTGCCTCGATGACCGGTTCGCTCTGCGTCTCGATGATCGGAGCAATTTCGGTTGTCTCGACCGGGGCTTCGGCTGTGGTTTCCGGCGCGGCTTCCTGCGGTTTTGTTTCCGGTTCCGGTGTCTCGGCAACCACCTCAATGCGCGGAGTTTTACGCGCCACCGGTGGCGTTACTGAGCGCGGGCGCTCATCCGCCTCGCGCATTGTGCGGCGCGGGACGGGACGTTCGGCGGCTTGTGCGGCTTCCTGCGCGGCCTGTTTCGCATCAGAAGCCCGGACGATCTCATCCGTCAGTTGTACGACGGCCCGCATTTCCTTCACGTCGTGAACCCGCACGATATGTGCGCCATTCATGATCGAAGCCGTTACGGCGGCTGCGGTGGCATAAAGCGTTTCTGTTTCGGTGGATTGCGCGAGGAACGATTTGCGCGAGGGTCCGGTCAGGATCGGACAATCGAGGGAAGCGAGTTGGCGGAGATGCGCCAGGATTTCGGAATTCTGCTCGCGGCGCTTGCCGAAGCCGAGGCCTGGATCGACGGCGATGCGGTTGCGGTCCACGCCGGCGCGGCGGGCACGGTTGATCGTCGCTTCCAGATCGCGGGCTACCGACCCGATCATATCCGGCAGAGGCGGTAACTTAGCCCACGTTTCGGGCGTGCCCCGCATGTGATTGAGAATCAAACCGGCATTGGCGTTCGAGACGGCCTTTGCCAGATCGGCATCGAAGGTCAGGCCGCTGGGGTCGTTCACGATTTCAATGCCGTATTCGAACGCGCGTTCCGCCGTTTCGGCTTTGTAGGTATCGAGGGACAGCGGGACGGTCAGCTTGTCGCGCAGACGCTTCAGCACGGGAATGAGGCGACGCCACTCTTCCTCGGCTGAAACGCGGCTGGAACCGGGGCTGGTGGATTCCGCGCCAATGTCGATAATGTCTGCGCCTTGTTCCTCAAGTTCGAGGGCGCGAGCGTAGGCGCGGTCGGGGTCGGAGAATTTGCCACCGTCTGAAAACGAGTCCGGGGTAACGTTGAGAATTCCCATAATGAGGGTCTTCTCGCCCAGCTGAAGTTCGACGGAGCGCAGCTTCCAATAATAGATCTTACGATTCATTTAATATTTTCTTCGGAATCTTCAGTGTCCCATGCGCAGGGTGCCGGTTATTTTTGAGCGGAGATGGTCTAATTGTGGACATGATTCCAGGGTTGCTCTTCCTGACGCTGCTGGCGGGGGCGGCGGCAGCAGCGGACTTGCCGCGCGGCGAGATCATTCCGGACGTTCGTTGCGCGGATAACGCCGGACAGGGGTACGCACTCTACGTGCCATCGGGTTATACCGCCGAGCGCGGATGGCCAGTGATTTTCGCGTTCGATCCGGGGGGCCGGGGACTGAATCCCGTGGAACGGTATCGGGCGGCGGCGGAGAAGTTCGGCTATATTGTGGCGGGGTCGAACAACTCCAGGAACGGGGTCGCGTGGGATGTGACCAGGGCCGCGGTCGGCGCGATGACCCGCGATGTCGCGGCGCGCTTCAAGATTCTGCAGAACCGCGAATATGTCGCCGGAATGTCCGGCGGCTCGCGGGTTGCTCTGGCGGTTGCGCTTTCGTCTTCCGGAATTGCGGGTGTATTTGCTTCCAGCGCGGGATATCCCGATAACAAGACGCGCACGGAACTGCCTTTTCCGGTTTTTGAAACGGCGGGCACGGAGGATTTCAATAACCTCGAAATGCGCGATATGAACCGCGCCCTAAAAACTCCGCATCGCCTGGCGGTTTTCGAAGGCGGTCACGTTTGGCTTTCCTCCGAACTGGCGATGGACGCCGTTGAGTGGATGGAAATTCAGGCAATGAAATCCGATCGCAAGCCGCGCGACCAGGCGGAGATCGATGCGATCTTTACCTCGCGTGCGGCGAAGATCGAAATGGATCGAGCCGACATGGCGACGGCTTGGGCCGTAAACGCGATGGTGGAAGACTTCACCGGTCTTGAGGATGTTAAGCGTTTTTCCGTCCGCGCCGCCGAATTGAAAAAGGATAAACATGTCCGCGACGAAGGGAAGCGCGAAGCCGAGCTGGAGGACAAAGAGCGGCAGACGAATCAGGTGATCCTGGGTTACGAAGCGCTGCTGGCTACGCCGGAACAAAGGGCGGACGCGCTGAAGCAATTGCGCCAGCGGTGGAAAGCGTTATCCGAGTCCGCGAATGGAACCGTGGACACTCCGGACAGGCGTCTGGCGCGACGCGAACTTTCCGGGCTATCGGCGGGCGCAACGACACGCGATCCCGATTATCTGGCGATCATTCGCGAGTTCCGCATTGGAAGGCAGTTCGGGCCTAATGGCAACAGACCTGCTGCCGCGATTCCGTGACGTTGAGCGACTCCGGAAAGCGGCTCCTGCCGTGGTTGGTTGCGGTCGCTTTCTTCATGGAATCCCTGGACACCACGATTCTCAATACTGCGGTTCCAGCCATTGCACAGGCGTTAAACGTGGCGCCGCTCAGTATGAAAGCGGTGCTTTCCAGTTATACGTTGAGTCTCGCGGTTTTCATTCCAATCAGCGGCTGGATGGCGGACCGTTTTGGCACCCGCCGCGTATTCGCTTCCGCGATCGGCCTGTTTACTCTCGGATCGTTCCTCTGCGGAATTTCGAGCGATATCCACCTGCTGGTGGCCTGCCGGGTGCTGCAGGGTTGCGGCGGAGCCATGATGGTGCCGGTCGGGCGACTGACGATTGTACGGACATTCTCCAGATATGAATTACTCCGGGCGATGAGCGCGGTAGCCATTCCCGGCCTGATTGGTCCGATGCTTGGCCCCGTCACCGGCGGTCTGATTGTCGGCTACTTTCACTGGCGCGTTATATTTTTTGTGAATATTCCCATCGGCCTGGTGGGGCTTTGGATGGTTCACCGGCATCTGCCCGATTACCGGGAAAAATCTCATCCGCTGGATTCGATCGGGCTGATTCTGTTCGGCGCGGGCGTGGCGCTGCTGTCTTACGTGCTGGAGGTCTTCGGTGAGCACACGCTCGGAACGAGAGAGATCCTGGGATTGCTGGCGATTGCGATTGCGCTACTGGCGGGTTATGGAATCCACTCGTCCACCATCCGGTATCCTTTGCTCGCATTGGGCCTGTTCAGCATCCGGACATTTCGGGCGGCGGTCAGCGGCAGCTTCTTTACCCGGCTTGGCATTGGAGGAATTCCGTTTATGCTTCCGCTGCTCTATCAGGTAGGTTTGGGATTTACGCCAATACAATCCGGCCTGCTGATGATGCCGCAGGCGATTGCGGCGATGAGCCTGAAGATGACGATGCCGCGCATCCTCGCCCGCTTTGGTTACCGTTTCGTTTTGATTTCGAACACGTTCATTCTCGGCGTTCTGATTCTGTTGTTCGCCACGATTGGCGTTGGTACTCCTGTCTGGCTGATTGTGGCGCTGGCATTTTGCTTCGGCTTCTTCAGCTCTCTGCAATACACGAGCATGAATACGCTGGCATACGCCGATGTGACGGGCGAACAGGCCAGCAGCGCCAGTTCCATTGCGAGCACGATGCAGCAGATGTCGATCAGCTTCGGTGTTGCCGTGGCGTCGCTCGCCGCGGCATTCTTCATTCCCGACAGATTCCACTCGGTGTCCACTGAAATGGTGGCTGGCATTCACAAGGCATTCTTCGTCCTCGGCGGGTTGACGCTGGTTTCCACGGTGATTTTCCGGGAATTGAAAAGCGACGATGGAGCCGTCGCCGGCCAACATGAGCAACTGGCTCACGCGGAATGAGATTTTGGTTACAGCAAATGTTTCTGGATCTTCCCCAGGGCGTTGCGTGGCAGGCTTTCCACAATCACAAACCTGCGCGGCAATTTGAATGACGCCAGCGACGCGCGGCAGCGTTCGTCCATCACGGCGGGGTCGAAACCGGGATTCACGACTACGTACGCCACCGGCACTTCGCCCCGCGCGCGGTCGGGCTCACCCTTGACCGCGGCTTCTGAAACTTCGGGCTGCTCCTGTAGAAACTCTTCGATCTCCCTTGGGTAGATATTGAATCCGCCCGAAATGATGAGATCGCTCTGGCGTCCACAAAGCGTGTAATAGCCATCGGGTGAGCGGGTGGCCAGATCGCCGGTTCGGAAGTATCCGTCTGCGAATGCGGCGCGCGTTGCCTCGTCGCGACGCCAGTACCCGGCGAAGATGTTGGGCCCGCGGAGATGGATTTCGCCGGTCTCGCCTTCCATGGCGGGCTCGCCCACTGCCTTCAGCAATCGAACTGAAACGCCGGGCAAGGGAAGTCCCACGGTTCCGGCGCGCCGTTCGCCGGCATAGGGGTTGCTCATATTCATGAGCGTTTCGCTCATGCCGTAGCGTTCCAGAATCGTGTGGCCGTAAAGTTTTTCGAAATCGCGAAGTACCTCGGCCGGGAGTGGCGCGGAGCCTGAGACGAACAGGCGGGCGCGTTCGCCGATCTTGCGCGCAGTGCCCGCCTCCACATTCAGCAGGCGCACGTATATCGTGGGCACCCCGAAGAAAAGAGTTGGCTCGAAGTCCAGGAATTCCGCAGCTGCCGTTCGGTGGTCGAAGCGTTCGAGGAGCCTCATTCTGCACCCGCTCACGAGCCAGCAATGGATGCCGTTTCCGAGACCATGCACATGGAACAAAGGCAGCGCGAGCAGGAAGCGGTCGGCGGCAGTGATACTCCAGCATGCCACCAGGTTGGTGGCGTTGATAGCGAAGTTATGGTGTGTGAGAACTGCGCCTTTGGAAGTGCCGGTAGTGCCTGAGGTGTAAATGATGCCGGCCGGGGCGTCACCATCGAGCGAGATCACTGGCCGCGTTTCGCTGAGAGATTGCGCCGCGGCCGTGATTTCTTTCGCAGTCCAAAGGGGGACATTGCAATGGACGGTCGTCTGAGATACAAGCGCGCGCGGGTCGGCGTCTTCGAGGATATGGGAAATCTCGCGATCCCGGTAAAGAATATTGATCGGGACGAAAATCACGCCTGTTTTTACGCACGCGAGAAACAGGTCGATCATTTCCACGCAATTCGGCAGATAGACGCAGAGGCGGTCGCCCGGCGCAAAGCCGCGGTCCAGCAGCAACCGGGCAACGCGATTGCTGCGGGTCTCAATTTCGCCGAACGTGTAGCTGACGCCCTGGTAGTCCAGCGCCACGCTGTCTTTTCGCCCCCGCAGGGACAGGTCAAATAGCTGACAGAGGTTCATCGTTCTTCAGGATAGTCGTGTTCAGGATGATGCGGGTTATTCCGGGAGCATTCGGTCTTTCGTCTCTTCGCCAAATGGCAAGAGGAACAAACCTGCCGCGAAGGCTACAGCCGTCCATGCGACGGGCACGCCGATGGAGCCGTAACTCGCGACCCCGGCGCCTACGATAAAAGTCACGCCCGCCGCCAGAAATCGACCGGACGAAGTGGCAAATGCGAAAGCGCTGGCGCGGCACTCTGTCCGGTATTGCTCCGGTAGCCAGACTGTAAAAACGCAGAAGCTGGCTCCTCCGACGCCGAGAAAGAACAGGCACCCAATGAACGGAATTAACGCCGAGGGCATATAGAAAACGTAGCCGAAGCCCAGTGCGATGAAAACGGCCATCAGCGCATAGAAGAAGCCCAGCGTGGCGCGGCGGCCGAATCGGCTGGCCAGCGGTGGTACCAGGAGACACCCGAGAATGGTTCCGGCGGAAAGCAGCATCGTCGCCCAGGATGCGATCCGGGTTGCCTGCGCGGCTCCGTATCCCTGGCGAGCCGCGAGTTGCGTGACCGCACCGGGGACGTAGACCGACCCTGCCCACAGGCCGATCATCGAAATCAGCAGGAACGCGGCATTTAATAACGTGCGGCGACGATACTCGGAAGAAAATAATTCCGTGAATGCGCGCCTTGCCGAATGAGAATGTCCGACTTGAGAGGCTCGCGTTTTCCATCGTTCCGGTTCGGCGACCCCGATCCGGATGAATGCGACGAGCAACGCCGGCGCACCGCCAGCCGCGAACATGGCGCGCCAGCCGTAATACGAGCCGATCGCATAATTCAGCAAGGCCGCCAGAAAGGTTCCGAAGTAATAGCCGGTGTGCATCCACGCCGCTCCGGATTTGCGCCTCGCTTCAGGCCATTCTTCAGCCACCAGAACGCCGCCCAGCGTCCATTCCCCGCCAATCCCCATGCCGGCCAGAAACCGGAAAGCGGCGAGCTGCCATATATTCGACGCCACGCACCCGAGGAAAGTAAAAAGCGAATACATGAGGATCGTAAGCATCAGCGTTCGGACGCGTCCGAAGCGGTCTGCAACCGGTCCCCAGAGAAAAGCGAAACCCCAACCCACGAGGACCAGCGCGAACAGAATTCCGCCGTAATAGCCGGTATTTGCCGCTGTGGGGGGGATACCCGAAGCCGGCAGGAGATCGCGCATCGCGGGCACGAGCACGAGTGCATAGATAAACGAATCCATGCCATCCAGCGTCCAGCCAGCCCAGGCTGCCCAGAAACCGCGCACTTGATTTTTGGTGAGGCGGGGATGGGCGCCGGGCATTCTTTCAACGATAGCCGATGGAGCAGGCTTACGGCTGCGTGACTCGACGCCAGTTCTTCCCGACCTGAATCAATAACTCTCCGGCAGTTGCGGGAATCAATAGTTCGCTTACACGTTCGCCGTTAATTTCAATCGCGCCGGCTTTGCGTTTTCTGCTGGCATCCGCGACGGATTCAGCCAACCCAATGCGCGCGATTAGCTTCTCCACATGAATGCCATTTGGTCCGAGCACGCCCTCCGGCAGCGCGCATATGGGCACGTCTGCCGGGACTTCTTTGCGCTGAACAACGCGGCTGAACTCTTCGGCAGCACGGCCGGCGTCGGCCGCGGAATGGAAGTCCGTAACGATCAGTCGGCCCAGTTCCATCTTCGCCGTCATCGGATGCAGCTCGGCTTTTGCGATGCGCTCCCGCATGGCGGCGATTTCGCTCATGCTGGTATCGGTCAGCAGTTCGTAGTAGCGGAACATCAGGCGATCGCTGATCGACATGACTTTTCGAAACATCACCTCGGCGGGTTCGGTGATGCCGATATAGTTCCCGAGGGACTTCGACATTTTCTTTTCGCCGTCCAGACCTTCGAGCAGCGGTGTCGTTGCCACTATCTGTTGTGGCTGGCTGTAGTCTTTCTGGAGTTCGCGGCCCACCAGAAGATTAAACCGCTGGTCCGTCCCGCCCATTTCCACATCGCATTCGAGCGCCACGGAATCGTAACCCTGCGCGAGCGGATAAAGCAATTCGTGCATGGAAATTGCGACGCCGCCGGCATAGCGCCTGGAAAAATCGTCGCGTTCCAGAAGCCGCGCCACCGTGTAGCGCGAACAGAGCCGCACGATGTCCTCATAGCCCATCTTCCCGAGCCACTCGCTGTTGAAGCGCACTTCCGTTTTATCGGGATCGAGGATCTTGAAAACCTGTGTCTTATAGGTCTCGGTGTTCGCAAGAATTTCGTCGCGGGTGAGAGGTGGCCTGGTTGCATTGCGACCGGTCGGGTCGCCGATCATCGCAGTGGAATCGCCGATCAGAAATATGACGCGATGCCCGAGATCCTGAAAATGTTTGAGTTTACGGAGGAGTACCGCGTGGCCGAGATGGAGATCCGGCGCGGTCGGATCGAAACCCGCCTTCACGCGTAACGGGCGGCCTTCGCGGGCGCGCAACAGAATGCGCTCGCGAAGGTCCTGTTCGCGAATCAGATCGGCAAGGCCTTTGCCGATATAGGTGAGTTGTTCGTCAACAGTGGCAGCAGACACGGAACCCTCATTGTAGCCGCGAGGCCCCTCTGAGATTCCCGTTTTATGGCACCGGGGGCCCTACCGGCAGCACAACGTTGACGCCCGCGGTGCTCGTCGATCCGTTCGGAACGCTTAAAGTGAGCGAATAATTCGCACTCGGCATTGCGACCGGAAGCGTGACATTGACCTGGAACTCACCCGCCGAAACCAGGAATGGAGCGGTTGCCGCCAGCGAGAAACCGCCGGAAAACACGGTTACAGCTTGCGGGAATTGAGCCACTGGCACGATAATGCCGCCCGTGGACGCTGCAATTCCGTTCACGAACATCAGCAGCGTCTCACCGGGGTGGGCTTTCTCGGTTCCGGGCACCACGGCCGGATCTCCTACGTACTTACCGTTCAAATGCACCGCCAGCGGATAGAGATTTCCACCGGCCGGGTAATAGAAGAACGACGGCGCCGAATCGACGACCGTGCCGGTAAATGACGCGCTGACGGTTCCGTTATTCGATACGACTACCTGCGTCGGCCCGCTCGCCAGATTGGAAGGCGAGAGGACATTGAGCTGCACAGGACTGACGTAATAAACGGACGCGTCTTTGCCGCCGATCGTTACGCTCACCCCATCCAGCTTCGTTGGGAGCGGACTCCCGGTAGTTATACCTCCCGTAAAGTCGCTGTTGTTCCAGAAGCGCGTTGTGCCGGAAAGGTTCGAGCCATAAATCGCGACCCACTGGCCCGATGTGAACGACGTGCGCGCGCTCTCGGCATCCTGCACAGCCGTCACCAAGGGAGTTGCGGGAGTGATCACCAATCCGCCGCTGAACGCCAAAATGTTGTTTCCCTTGACGATCCACAGGGTGGCGAGCGTCGTGTCAGTCTGCGAGGGAATATCGAGGGTAAAACGCATGAGCGGCTGGCCGGCTTCCAAACTGCCTTTCGGGTCGCTGTGGATTGAGCCAGGCCGGATCGAAATGCCACGGCCGAAGAGGATGAATGATGTTGTGGAATCTACTCCGCCCGCCCCAATCCCGACATCGATGGATTGTCCCGAAGCAACGCTGATTGCAGTGCCCAGGCTGAATACGTTTTTGATGTCTCCCGCAACGCCAACCAAGCCGATGCCGTAATACGGCGTTGTTAGGGAGCTGGTTCCGCTGGTGACCGTGATGTTCGCTGTTGCGCTCGCCCCGCCGGCAATCGCAACTTCGGTCGGACTGGCCGACCCGCCCAGAAACGTGGGAAGATAGCCGCCTGTGACCTGAGTCGAGCTCAAAGACCCGGTCTCCATCTGGATATTTTCGGGAGAGATAAAGCCATTGAACGGTTCCGCGCTGACGATGTACGAACCAGGTGGCACTGCGACGGAGTACGTTCCATCAGCCGCCGTGATGGAACCGATCATGACGCCCGCCGTGCGGTCCATTGCTGAAATCAGACTGAATTTCACGGCGCTGCCGTCGCTGGCCGTGACTTTGCCGCTCAGTGTTCCCAAGGTTGCGCCGTTCGCCGGATAAACCGTCGCAGCGAACGCCCTATCGTCCGAGCTGATAACCCGCTGATTGAGTTGATTCCTGGCCGTCGCCCAGAACATAGTCGATCCGACGATTGCCGAATGATTCGATCCAAGCGAGTGGCCCAATTCGTGGGTCAGCACGGACTGGAAATCGATCGTGTCGGGTGCATTTTCCGTCGAGTAGTTGAAAGCCGGGTTGAAAATGATATCGGAATCGAAAATCGTCCCTGCCGGTAAAACGGTCGTTCCTCCGCAGATGGGACTGTTCGAAGTGAAATAGAACGGAATCGTGACTGCAATGGCTCCCCCTACCGCGGCGATGTCGATGTCCGATGTGCCGATAAGAATGGCATTTTTGCAGTCGTTCCCGTTGTGTCCGGTTGCCGTGATCTGCATGGCGTTGAAGTGTACATTCGCTCCCGGGATTGAGTTCCAGGCATCCAGGGCGCTCTGCGCCGCAGCGCCTGGATTACTGGCCGCGGTGAAAATCTGTTGGGTCCCGACCACCAGGTTTGCCACCGCCTGGCTATTCAGGGAAAACGCAATTCCCGCATTATCCGACCGCCTGAGCGTGTTTACCTTGCCCGCGCTGGTAACGGTCTGAGTAATGTATCCGAACGCGCAGGGCAGCGCCAAAAGCGCAACGGCAAAGGCGCGTCGCAGTGTCGTGTGATTCCGGGTTGCGACAGTCATCTACTTTGCCTCCTGAGAGCGCGCGCGAACACGGGCGGCGATACGTTGAGAGACTTCGGTCAGGGTCAATCCTTCCAGAGAGCGAGTAGAACCGGACGACCCGGTCTTCGCGAAATCGACCTGCCGGAGCGAAGCATCGCCATGCAGCCGGTTTCCCGCATCGACCGTATATTTCCCCTGTCCCCATCCGGTAGTTCTCAGAAAGCCGTTCGGCTGCCGCGCCAGGAAGATGAGAACTCTTTCGCCTGGTTGGTATACCACCGTTCCAGGTACGTTCATTCCCATCCCTTCCGCTGAGCCACCGAGTTCGGCTACTTCCACGGAATGGGAAGCCTTGCCTTTCAGGGAAGTTTCGATCGACACCTCATAATGCGTCCAGATGTATTTGTGTTCGGCATCGAATGCCGTCCAGGATCGCGTCACAGTGCCGGTCACGACCATCTCGGAAGTATCTGTAAGCTGTTCAAACGATAACGGGGACAGCGTTGTAGCGGCAGCCGGTTGAAAGAGGATCAAAGTGGACGCGACAAATCCCGCCCAGCCGAAATGAATGCGAGTCATGAAGGGAATTATCCCATGAGTTCGCAGTGGACAGGCATTTCTGCTTTTGATCGAATGCGGTCTGCTTTTCCTGGCTTATTGGTGCAGCAGAAATAGACTGAATACCAGCCAGGCGACACCGGCAATCCACCCTGCCAGGGCCTGATACTCCTGGTTCTTTCTGTACAGCTGCCAGGAGAATTTATCCGGACCCCAGTCGGCAGGCCAACGTGGAACCAGTAGCGGAACACGCGCGGCGAATTCCCGGTAGCCAGGCAGGATAGCAGTCAGATGTTGCTCTTCGAGTTCAATGGCCGGTAAATACACCAATCCGAAAATCACCGCAAACAGCAGCGCCAGAGCCAGGCTGTTGGCCGCTACTGCGAGTCCGAGCGCCGTTATCAAAGTCCCCAGGTAAAGAGGATTCCGGGTCGCCGCATAGGGGCCGGACTGCGCCAGTTTCTGATTCTTGGCCAGATGTCCAGCGGCCCACGCCCGCAACGCCAGCCCGCAGAAAGAGAGTGGAATTCCCAATAGCAGTGTCGCGTTCGTCGGATGTGCCGCCCAGGCAAATGCGGCGAGCATCAGAAAACCAGCTGCTACCCTCATCCGCGCCACGAAATCTGCATAGGGCTTGGGAAACCAGTGACGGCGCGCCGGGCGAGATGTTACAGTGCCATGCTGCATCAGGCGTGACAACCTGTGCGAACCGCCAGTGCCGCGAAGACCTGCTCAGGGCTGATCGCCCGCATGGAGGGATCGATGACATCTCCACGGCGATGTGTTGTAGCCACGCCAGCCGTGCGGAACACTTCAAAATCACCACCGCGGGGACCGTTGCGCGCCGGGTCCGTCGGCCCGAAAATCGCCGCGCCCGATCTGTTCAGCGCCGCAGCCAGATGCAGCGGGCCGCTGTCGACCCCGATCACAAGCGAGGCCCGTCTGGTGGCGTGAATCAGGCCAGGGATTCCGCTCTCATGCCTCACTGCCCATGAAATATCTGGCAAGGAACCGGGCGGTCCATTGAGAACCAGTGGCATGCCCAGTCGTTCACGAAGCATTCCGGCGAGGCTTTCGTAATGTTCGAGAGGCCATTGTTTCGACGTCCATCCGGCGAGCGGACACGCGAGCGCGAAAGCCTTTTCCGGCAAAACACCTTCCGGAGCCCCGGAAGGCAGAGGAAACTCGTTGACCTGATGCGTCGCTCCGGCGCCCGCCGCCAAATCGAGTCCCTGATCCACAACGTGCATGGACCGCGCTTTAACCCGTTTCGAATAGAACCAACTGGCGGGCCGTTCACGCACGATCCCAGCCGCAAAGCCCACTATCCGCTCCGGACTTGCCAGATGCGCCACGATGGCGGATTTCATCAGCCCCTGAAAGTCCACAGCCAGATCGTAAGGCCGCGAACGCAGTTCCTTTCGGGTATTGTTCCAACTGGCGGGGTCGTCCCGATGGAAAAGAACCACACGATCGATCATCCCGTTATTCTCGAGCAACGGGGCCCACCTAGGTTCCACGACCCATGTAACATGCGCGGCGGGGAAACTTCGCTTGAGGGATGCGGTGCCGGGCAGGGCGTGAATGATGTCACCCATCGCACCGAGACGGACAATCAGGATGTTGTTCACATCGCGAGGCAAGTCGTAGTTTATCAGGGCTTCAGACCATCCTTCGCGGTTCTGACCACCTGTTCCACCGTGACTCTGTTCATGCAGCGGTGGTCAATGGGGCACTCGCGCATTTTGCAGGGCGCGCATTCCACGGCTTCTCGCACAATCTTCGCAGTCCGGCCCGTCGGTCCGGTTGCGACCTCGTCGGTGGGGCCGAAAACGGTTACGGAGGGCACCCCCACCGCGGCAGTGATATGCATGGCTCCCGAATCGTTGGTCAGGCAAAGCGAAGATGCGGCGGACATGTCGATGAACTCCCGCAGTCCCGTAGAGCCCGCCAGATTGTGCCCGCCGCACGCAGCGGCAACGTCGGAGCAAAGGCCGCGTTCGGATTCCGAGCCGAAGATCACGATGGACGCACCGTCGATAGCCGCCAGTTGACGGGCAGCGGCGGCAAAACGATCCGGCAGCCAGCGCTTTGCTGTCCCGTACGCCGCGCCGGGGCTCACCGCGATCACGGGAGAGGCGATTGATCGCGCGGCGAATAGTGTCTTGCCACGCTGGCGCGCTTCCTCCAGCCCATCCAGCAGGATTTCGTCCACTACCGGCATTTGTTCGATCAGATTTGCCCGGAGCAGCAGTTCCAGATAGTAGTAACGTTCATGGCGGTGAATCTCACCGGGCTGCGGGACTGCGACGGCGTCCGTGAGCAACAAGCTCCGGCCATCGCGCGCATAGCCGATTCGCTGGCGGACACCGGAAAGCCACATGATGGCCGCACTTTCAAATGAATTTGGCAGCAGTACGCCGAGATCGAATCGCTCCGCGCGCAGTTGGCTGGCTAATTTCCACTTGAGCGTCCAGTCGCGCATACCCGACCTGCCGGCCAGGGGAATCACGCAATCGATGGAGCGCTCGCCTTCATACAGCGCAGCCACCCAGGGCCGGGCGAGGACGGTGATCTGCGCATCGGGGAAGCGGGTTCGGAGCGATCGCAGCACCGGCAATGACATCACCGCGTCGCCGAGCCAGTTGGTGGCCCGAACCAGAATCTTCACGTCTGGGAATCGGTCTGCGGCACGGCCACTTCGGGCCATGAGCTATCGGAGGCCGTAGCTTCGGAAGTCGCCGCTGTTCCCGCAGAAGCCGCTCCCGCAGAAGCCGCCTTCGCACTGGGTTCCGCCACAGGTTCCACCTCCAGGAACCCCCGAAGGTTTTGGAGGGAACCGCTGAAGTGATGATCGAGAAACTGCCCGAGTGCCAGGCGCCGCAGCTTATCGCGATCGATGGATGGCTGGTAGCGAAACCCGCGGCCTTCCTTGCGGCGTGAGACGGCGCCTCGCCGGGAAAGCCTGTCGAGCAAAGTCAAAACCGTGGTGTAGGCGAGAGGCCGGGCACGCGAAACACACACCCGCACCTCCTCCACATTGCCCTCCCCGAGCTCCCACAACGCATTCAGACACGCCATTTCGAGCGGCGGAGGCACTTCGCGATCTTTAGCCATTTTCGTGACTCCTCTGTTCTTCGGTAACTGTGGGGGTAACGGTGGGGGTTACCGCGGGTCCGGTCACCAAAGCGGCCCGCAGCTTTTCTCCAAATGTCGAGCCTGCGGAATCCGCGCCGCTCGATGACGCGGCGGCTGGACTGGCCTCAGCTGCCCGCGCGATCCCCGGTTGCGATGCCGCAACGTCATTCGACAAAAACTTTTCTTTCCGCAGCACCACCCGCTCCAGGGACGAACTCCAGGCGGTAAACATCCCTTCGGCCATGGCGCCTTTCTCCACGGTCGCGCGCATGCACTCCATCTTGGAATCCATATCGTCCAGATAGTGCAACAACAGCGCTTCGGCAAACAAAGGTACTTTGGGTGAGCCGAATTCCAGCTTGCCGTGGTGGCTCAGAATCATATGTTCCAGCAGCGTCCGCAGATCTTCGGGAAACTCCGGAAACGCTCGCAGCTTATCTGAAAGCATTCGCATGCCGATCGCTATGTGCCCGATCAACTGCCCCTGGGTTGAGTATGCGAACCCGCGATCGTAAGTGAGCTCATAGATCTTGCCGATATCATGCATCACGATCCCGGCCACCATCAGGCTCCAGTCGACAGCGCCTTCCCGTGCGGCATTGTAGTGAGCCGCGATCGGCCGCGCGAGCCCGCAAAGCGAGAGAACGTGCTCCAGTAAGCCGGCGCGGAAAGCGTGGTGGATGGATTTTGCCGCCGGCGCCGTCCGATACCGGACCGCGATCTCCGGATCGTCCAGAAATGCATCCAGCAGCCGCCGCAGGTGTGGATTCGGAAGCTCGCGGATCAGCGTTCTTAACTCATTCCACATCTGCTCCGCATCGCGCGCGGAGCAGGGAAAGAAGTCGGCGAAGTCCACTTCCGCGTCTTCCATGCGCCGCAGCTTGTGGACGATGAACTGCGGCCTGGTGTTATAGATCTGGAGCTGCCCGCGGACCTTAATAAAATCGTCGCGTTCGAACTTGCCCATGACCTCCGCGACGTTGTCCCACATGCGCGCTTCAATCTCGCCGGTTTTGTCCGAGAGGTGCAGCGAAAGGTACGGTTCACCCGTTCGCTTTTGCCGAATTTCTTTTGACTGAACCAGAAACACCGCATCCGCGATTTCATCCGGCTTCAGTTCACGCAACGCAGGTAACTTCATCAGCGGGGTGTGCCATCCGAATTGGTGGTGGGTGGCGCCTGCTGTACCGGCGTGACTGCGGACGGCGGTGCCGGTGCCGTATCTTTTTGCCCTGTGAAGCCATAAGGGATGACTCCGAGCAGTTTCTTCATATGCCGCTGGTTGGCTACGGCGGATTTGGTTGTGGTTTCCGGCATCAGCTTCGCCGGGTCTTTCCATTCGGTGTCCTTGCCCGGAGCCGCTCCACTGTCAATGAAGCCAGGCTTGATCTGCAGGAAAGCGTTCTGGCGAAGAGTTGTCAGATAGGTGCGCAATTTGGGATCGGCAATCGGACGCATGAGAATACTGTTGATCTGATTCTTCACATCGTCGAAGCTGGCCTGCCCCGCCGGAATGTGGTCCTCAACCCGGTAAATCGCAAAACCCGCGCCGCGAATCTGAATGAGGTCGGTCACATATCCCTTCTCGTGGCTGAACACAACGGTCTCGATTGCCTTGTTGAGTTGTTTGGCTGGATCCGAACCAGCGCCGCGCTCGAATGCGGTGGGGAGCAAGCCGTCGTCGGCTGCACTGGGATCGTCTGAATACTGGCGGGCCAGATCGGAAAATTTATCGGCGGAGCCCCTGGCCCGTGCCAGCAGAGCGTTGGCTTTTCTTTCCGCGGCAGCCACTGTCTCTGGCTTTCCATCTCCGGTGGAAATCAGAATCATTCGCAACGTGACAGATTCCTTGCGAATGAATTCGCTCTTGTGTTCGTTGTAATACTTCTGGAGGTCGGCTTCCGGAATAACGATATTGCGCCAAACCTGCTCGCTCACTACGCGCTCCGTGATCAGCTTGTTCTTTTCTTTCTGGCGGAACTCTTCGAAGGAGATGCCTGTGATTCCGCGAAGCCATTCGTGAAACTTATCCGGATCGGAAATCTTGCTGTCCGCCTGTATCGAGGCGATCTCTTTTTTAAGTTCGTCCTCGACGTTGATATCGAGCTCTTTGCCTTTCTGCACGAGTAACAGCTGATCGATCTGATTTCTCAACTCATCCGTCGTGGCCTGATCGATGGCTTTCTGAACGGCGGCGGCCGGCTGTCCCTGGCCCTGCTGCCGGATCTCCCGCTCCAGATCGACGCGAGACTTCTCTAACTCACCGCGTGTGATGATATCGCCGTTGACCTTGGCCGCAATTTCCTCCACGACTTTCGGCGGGTCGGGCCGGTCGGCGGCGAACAAAGCCGGCACACTGGCCAACAGAACAAGCAATACCGCGGCGCCACGAATGGGCCAGAATCGAGTGGACATATGTAGTTATTATGCCAAACGGGCGCGCCAGGTTTCCTGCGATTCGTTCGCACGCAAAAAAAATCCACATTTGGTACCGAAAGGCGGGTGTATGATCGATACGAATGAAGCTGGTGCGACGGATACTTATCCTGAATCGAATCGCCGCGCAGATTCTCGCGATAGCCTTTGTTCTCACCCTTCCGTCGTCCGGGACGGGTGCTGCCGCAAGACCCAAAAGAAGTTCGGCCGCAGCTTCCGTCAGGCCGTCTCAATTGATCGATATCAACCATGCCACGGTCGGTGAACTGACGAGTTTGCCCGGTATTCAGGATGCATACGCCGCCAAAATCGTGAAAAACAGACCGTATGCGAATAAGACGCAACTTTCCAGTAAGGGGGTGATTCCCGCTGCCACATACAGGAGAATCAGGTCGCTCATTATCGCGAAACAGTAGATACGCATTGGTTCTCATGCTGTTGGGAGCGGTGGTCGCTCTCGCCGGTGGACCGGGCTTTCGCACGCCACACTTACTCGAAGATCACTTTGCTCGTTACGGACCTCAATTCGGTACGATCACGATCCAGCAGTATCTCCGGATGGCCCAGCAGCTAAGGGATTCGCTGCCCGGCAGAAACGTTCTGGTATCGAAACGACCTGAAGGCGGGGGTTCGAAATACGACATCAGGCGTGGCTGGTTTGTGGCGTATAACGGTGACGGCAGTTTGCTCACATTCTTTCGGCCGAAAGACGGAGTTCGTTTTTTCTATCGCCAGCAGAAAAGCTCCGCGCCGCCGGAATAGGTTTCGCGTTGTGTTAAAGTTCAGGGTGATATGGCCTCACGCAGCGTCAATAAAGTCATCCTGGTCGGGAACCTCGGCAAGGATGCGGAAACGAAGTTTACGCCAGGTGGCACTGCTGTCACCAAGTTCTCTGTCGCTACCAGCCGCCGTTGGAAAGATAAGCAATCCGGCGAATGGAAAGAAGAGACCGATTGGACAAACGTCACCTTGTGGCAGGCTGAAAACCTGGCCAATTACCTCACAAGGGGCAAGCAGGTTTATGTGGAAGGCCGCATTCACACCCGCAGCTACGATGATAAGGACGGCAAGAAGGTCTATGCCACCGAAGTAGTGGCGGAAGATGTGATCCTTCTTGGCGGCCGTGGAGAGGGCGGTGGTGGTGGCGGAAGCCGTGGGGCCGACGAATTCTCACAGCAGCCGGTCTCGATGCCGCGGAGCGCTCAGGGAGCCTCGCGTCAACCAGCCCCCCCGCAGGACGATTACCCGCAGGGAATCACCGACGACGACGTTCCGTTCTAACAGATGCTGACAGCAGTCGCGCCGTGATTTCGATGGACCCGGTACGGAGTTATTTTTTCAGCAACCTGCTCGCTGCTTCCCGGATGAAGACTCGCTTACCCGCCCGGTAATTCTGTTTTCGGGTGTTCGGGCGAATATAGAGCGGGGAAGGTGCTGGCTCTCCACGTTCTAACCGGGCTCAATCCTCCATGTCCCAAGCCCGCCAAATCACGTTTGAACTCTTAGCCGAGTGCCCGACAACCCGGGCCCGCGCCGGTATCCTTCACACAGAACACGGAGATATCCCCACGCCCGCGTTCATGCCCGTCGGGACACAGGCGACGGTAAAAGGCCTTACCCAACGCGACCTTTGGGAAGAGCTCAAAACCCCCGTCATTCTCGCCAATACCTACCACCTTTATCTCCGGCCTGGACACGAACTCATCCGCCAAATGGGCGGCCTGCACAAATTCATGTCATGGCCGGGCGCCATCCTCACCGATTCCGGTGGTTTTCAGGTGTTCAGCCTTTCCGGCCTCCGCAAGATCACCGAACAAGGGGTCACCTTTCAATCGCATCTGAACGGCGACACCCACCGATTCACCCCCGAATCCACCGTGGATGTCCAGCTAGCCTTCGGCAGCGACATCATGATGGTGCTCGACGAGTGTCCTCCTTATCCGGTCACCCACGAAACTGCGAAGGTGTCGATGAATCGAACCGTTCGTTGGGCTGAGGAAGCTTTCACCCACTATCGTGGCCGGATTGCCGATTCCCCCACGCGCCACGCCCTGTTCCCGATCGTTCAGGGGTCCATGTTTCCCGATCTCCGTCGGGAATGCTCCGAGCGCATGCTCGAACTCGATGCCGACGGCTATGCCATCGGCGGGCTATCGGTCGGTGAGCCCCGCCCGCTCAGCATGGAAATGGTGGAGGCCAGCGAGCCTCTGCTCCCCAAAGACCGCCCGCGTTATGCCATGGGAGTCGGAATGCCCGACGAACTTCCGGAGTATGTGGCACGTGGAATCGACATGATGGATTGTGTGCTTCCGTCGAGGAATGCACGCAACGGCTGGATCTTTACTTCTGAAGGCAAGGTCGTCATGAAACATGCCCGATATAAAGACGACGCAGGGCCCCTCGACCCGAATTGCACATGCTACACTTGTAATACATACTCGAGGGCGTATCTGAGACATCTTTTTCAGGCTGGAGAGATCCTTTTCGCCGCTCTGGCGACGCGACACAATTTACGCCGTTACCTTGACATAATGGGGGAGATCAGGCAGTCTATCCTATTGGGTCGATTTCCACAGTACCTGAATGCCGTTCGCGAACGCGCGGCCGGCAACGGGCAGGTGGGCTGATTTAGCGAACGATCCGGGGTTGTATCGGGCTGTTCATCCCTTAGAAAACAGAGACTTCCGCCACGTGCCTTTTTTGCTCCTGCTGCAACAGCAGCCTACCAATTCGATCGCGTTATTCGCGCCCTACATTCTGATCGCGCTGGTATTTTACTTTCTTCTCTTCATGCCGATGCAGAAGCAGAAAAAAAAGCAGGCGGAGATGCTGAAGAACCTCAAGAGCGGCGACGTGGTTACTACTAACGGCGGAATTGTGGGTACAATCGTTTCGGCCGACCAGGACACGATAGTATTAAGGGTCAAGCCGGATAATGTGAAGCTCCAGTTCTCCCGGTCGGCCGTGGCGACAATGGTAGTTCCGGAAGGCCAGAAGTAAGAATCTCAAGTTAAGAAAAGACAAGCATGCAACGTAATTTGATGGTCAAAACGGGTGTGATCGCGGCTACCGTGCTCGCCTGTATATTTGGTGTGATCGGTTTTCCCACCTCTCTCAAACAAGCCGAAGAAAACGCCGGCAAGCGTATCCATCTGGGGCTCGATCTGCAGGGTGGAACCCACCTGGTCTTCCAGGTCCACGTGCAGGATGCGGCCAAGACTCTGGCGGATTCTCTGATTGAGACGCTTCGTTCGGAAGCTCGCGCGCGGAACATCGCCGTGGCGGGTTTCGACCGCAACGATCCGGCGACGCTCCAGGAGACCGATTCGATCCAGGTCAACGTGCATGGTGTCGATGCCGCCAAAACTCAGGAATTCCGATCGATGGTCGCCGACAAATCCGGCGATACCTGGATTCTGACCCCGGTCAACAGCACCGATTACCGCCTGAACATGAAGCGGACCGCGCTGCTTGATCTCAAGCGCGACACTGTCACGCGCTCTATCGGCACTATCGAAAAACGCGTCAATGAGCTTGGTCTCAAAGAACCCACCGTCCAGGAACATGGCGATCCTGTCACCGATTCAGAAATTCTGGTGGAACTGCCAGGGATGGACGACGCCGCGCATGCAGAGTCGCTGATTGGTCAGACTGCGCAGTTGAAAATCGTCGAGGTCAAGGAACCTCAGCCGTCTCCCACAAAGGAAGCAGCCCTTTCCGCCAAGGGTGGCATTCTGCCACTCGGCACCGAACTGCTCGAATGGCCCGGACACGGCTGGTATCTGGTGAATCGCGCTCCGGTCATCACCGGAACGGACGTTCGCAGCGCGCGTGAATCCACCGACACGGATTCCCCCGGCCGCTGGGAAACCGGCTTTACTCTGTCTCAGGACGGCGGCAACAAGTTCGAGAAATTCACTGGCTCCCATATCAGTGACTATCTCGCGGTTGTTCTCGATAAGCAGATCCGCAGCGTCGCCGTGATTCAGGGCTCCATTCGGGATTCAGGGCGTATCAATGGACTCTCCACCGAGCAGGAAGCGGGCGATCTTGCGCTCGTGCTTCGTACCGGTGCGCTTCCCGCGGGGATTCAGAAACTCAATGAACGGACCGTCGGGCCGTCCCTTGGCACGGACTCCATCCACGAAGGGATCTACGCCGGCATCGCGGGCCTCCTGGCGGTGGTCATCGCGATGCTGGTTTATTACAAGAAGGCGGGCATTAACGCCGTGCTGGCGCTGTTGCTGAATACGATCCTGCTGATCGCCGCCCTGGCTTATTTCGGCGCAACGCTGACGCTGCCCGGCATCGCAGGTATCATTCTGACCGTTGGTATGGCGGTCGATTCCAACGTCCTGATATTCGAACGCATTCGCGAAGAGTTGCGCGCGGGCAAGACCATTCCGGCCGCAATCTCGGCCGGCTTTGGAAAGGCGTGGTGGACGATTGTCGACACACACGTGACGACTATCGTTTCCTGTCTCTTCCTGTTCCTGTTTGGAACGGGCCCGGTGAAGGGCTTTGCCGTCACCCTCGTTATTGGTTTGTTTGCGAACGTATTTACGGCCGTCTGGGTTTCACGGGTGATTTTCGATTGGGAAACTTCGGGCAAGGAATTGACAGAACTCAGTATTTAAGGTGGATCGTGCGGGCTGGCGCGGGTTGCTCCTTCGCCACCCGCGCGGATATGGTAAGTTTTTGATTCGTTGGGTTTCACACAAAAATGCGACAAAGGAACATTCTGACGGCGACCGGTGTCAATACGCAATGGCACAGTTCGGTCCGGACGCCGGGCGGGCAGTGATCGATGGAATTATTTAAACAAACAAATTTCGATTTTTTGCGGTGGAAGTGGCACTTCATTGGCGCCTCGCTGATCCTCAGCGTGGCTGGTCTGGTGAGTCTTGCGATGAATGGCGGTCCGAAACTCGGGATTGAATTCAAGGGCGGCATGGAAATGACCGTGAAGTTCGCAAGCTACCCCGATGCGGCCACCGTTGAAAAGGTGCGCTCCGCGCTGACGTCCGTGATGGCCAGCGCCCCCACGGTCCAGTCATTCCAGGGCAGTTCGGCCAGCAATGAAATTGTCATAGGGACGGAAGGCGGTAACGACCAGACACTGGCAAAGAACCGTCAGATTGTTCTCGATACCATGGCGAAGACATTCGGGCAACCTGGCAACGGCAAGCTTGACCTGAACAATGCGACCAAGGATCAGTTGGCCGAACGGCTCAGAGATCCCCTGCAGAAAGCCGGCGTCCAGCTGTCGGATGTTCAGGTCGCTGCTCTCGCTTCGGACATTCTGGCCGCGCGAAACAAGCTCGGTGGCGTCGTTACAAACTTTGACCAACTTCGCGGAGCCAGCGGCTTGACACCGCAGGTGCTGACGGTGTTGAATCAGGAATGCTACCTCGCGCCCTATACGGCGCAGCGGGACATCCAGATTGTCGGCCCCAAGGTGGGCGATGAACTGCGCAAACAGGCCGTAAATGCCACGCTTCTTGCTCTCGCCGGAATGCTGGTGTATATTTGGTTCCGGTTTGAATGGATTTACGGAGTCGGGGCGGTTATTGCCTGCCTCCACGATACGATCATTACGATCGGACTATTCTCCCTGTTCGGGAAAGAGATCACGCTGACAGTGATCGCGGCGCTCCTGACCCTGGTTGGTTATTCCATGAACGATACGATCGTCATCTTCGACCGTATACGTGAAAACAACCGCCTGAACAACAAGGAGTCGCTGGCCAGCCTGATTAACCGGAGCGTTAACCAGACGCTGAGCCGAACCGTGATGACTTCCGGACTGACTTTCCTCGCCGTAATCGCTCTGTTTTTGTTCGGCGGACCGGTACTCCATGGCTTTGCTTTTGCCCTGGTTGTGGGTATTCTGATTGGAACGTATTCGTCGGTTTTCGTGGCGAGTCCGATCGTGCTTTTCTGGCACAACTATGCGGACGCCAGAAAGAAGACCGTACCGGTGCCGGCGGTTGCGGCCCGCGCAGCGGAAGTTTCGGCAGCCAAGCCGATCCGCAAGGTAAGGTAGTCGCCGGGCTGGGTTTGGTTTGGTGAATCGGATTCTGTGTTGTATGATGTGAGGCGCTGTCTGAATGAGTCGCGCCGGCAGTCTGAATTTTTGTTTGATGGTTTCTGTATATTTGGGCACGCGGTGAGCGTGTAAGAAAAAGAGGGTAACCATGTTTGAACAGACTTTCGTCGATGGCGTGGGAAAAACAAAACGTCCGTACACAATTCTGTTGTCGTTCGCGATCCAGATTGTTCTCATCGGCGTTCTTGTCATCATTCCGTTGATCTATTACGAAACGATGTCCGGAGCGCAGTTTTCGAGCCTCCTGATCGCCCCGGCACCTCCCCCGCCGCCTCCTCCTCCCCCGCCGCCGCAGGTGGTCAAGGTAGTGCACACGGCGCCCAAGCAGTTTATTGCCAACCAGTTGATCGCACCGAAGTCGGTGCCGAAGAACATTTTGATGGTGACCGAAGAAGAAGCGCCACTGGCGACCGGCGTCATCGGCGGTATCCCGGGCGGCATGCCGGGTGCCGGCGGAGCGCTGGGTGGCATTATCGGTGGTCTGCCGGCTGCCGCGCCGCCGCCTCCTCCGAAGGCTCCGCCACCACCGCCGAAGCCGGTAGGCCCGCAGCGAATTGGTGGTAACGTTCAGGCGGCCAATCTGATCAATGCCGTCAAACCCGTTTATCCTCCGCTGGCCAAGATGGCCCGTCAGCAGGGTACGGTGAAGTTCGAAGCCACGATTTCGAAAGAGGGCGCTATCGAAGATCTGAAGGTGGTCAGCGGTCCCCCGCTGCTCATCCCGGCTGCGATGGAAGCCGTGAAGCAATGGAAGTATAAGCCGACGATGTTGAACGGAGAACCGGTGGAAGTTCTCACCACCATCGACGTGAACTTCAGTTTGAGTAATTAATTGTCTGCTGTCGTCGAAGTGCGGAATATTTGGTAACCGCCCTGCCGGGCGGTGCGCCAATACAAACTTAGCTGGATTAAAAATCAACTCGCAGGAGAAGAAGAAAAATGCTTTTACAGATGCAGGTACGGGCGTTCATGCTGTTACAGGAAGCCGGAGCCCCCGGTTGGGATTTCCGCCACCTCTGGACTCAGATGGGTGGTTTGGCCAAGGCCGTCGTCATCGTCATGTTCCTGATGTCCGCCTGGTCAATTGGGGTGATGATCGATCGCATTATGGCGTACAACGCGGCCCGCAAGCAGAGCCGTGCTTTTGCGCCGGCCGTCGCGGGTGCGTTGCGCGAAGGCAAGCTCGATGAAGCCATCAAAGTAGCCGACCGTTACAAGAAGAGCCACCTCGCCAAGGTTGTTGTCGCCGGGTTGCAGGAGTTCCAGGCCCATCAGGCAAGTTCGCAGATTTCGGGTGAAGAGATTGAAGCTTCACGCCGCGCTCTCGAACGGTCCGAAGCCATTGTTCACGCCGAACTGAAGCGTGGCGTCAGCGCTCTTGCCACCATCGGTTCAACCGCCCCGTTCGTGGGTCTGTTCGGAACGGTCGTCGGCATCATCAATGCGTTCAAGACAATGGCCGCCCAGAAAACACCTGGTATCGGCGCCATCGCCGGCGGTATTTCGGAAGCGCTCGTGACGACCGCTATCGGTCTGTTCGTCGCGGTTCCGGCCGTCTGGATGTACAACTACTTTACGGGCCGTATCGACGCCTTCGACGTTGAAATGGGCAACTCCAGTTCCGAGTTGGTCGATTACTTCGTGAAGCGTGCGGAAGCCAAGTCCGGCGCCCGCAAGTAGTTTGGTTCGGTAATACCAGCGAGTTGATCGGGTTTCCGCGGCGGCAGGCTGCAAAGCATGGCCTCCGCCGCGGGAGCACCGGAAAACGCGTTCTCGATTCAGATCAGGCATTGAAGTCAGGAGAAAGCAGATGAAATTAAAAGCAGCTCCGCCACCGGTATCGGATATCAACGTGACCCCCATGGTCGACGTGATGCTGTGTGTGCTGATCATCTTCATGGTCATCACGCCCATGCTCAACAAGGGCGCGAATATCAATCTGCCGGTAGCACGCAATCCGATTGCGTTGCCGGATGCCGACAAAGAAGATGCTGTCAAAGTTTCCATTACCCGCGATAGTCAGGTGTTTCTGAGCCCGGGACTCGAAAGAGTGAGTCCGGACGATCTGGCTCCGAAAGTGCGCGATCTCCTGCAGGGACGTACCAGCAGGATGGTTTTCCTTCGCGCCGATGCGCGGGCCAAGTATGGCAAGGTTGAAGACGTGGTCGATAACCTGCGGTCTGGCGGTGTAGATCAGCTCGGTCTGCTCACAGATCAGGACATGACCGCCAAGAAGTAAATTGTATCGCCGTGGCCGGTCCGCTCCATTGCGGCCCTCCCGCGAGCTGGACGCGCGAAGCCTCAGGCAACGCGGATTAGTAACGTAATCGAAATTTTAAGGAGCTACTTTTATGGGAATGGCAGTCGGGTCCTCTGGCGGACCAAAGAGCGACGTCAACATGACGCCCATGATCGATATTCTGCTTGTTCTGCTGATTATCTTTATGGCGATTTCTCCGGTGGTGCCGCATGGACTGGACGCTCTGGCGCCCCAGCCGCCACCTCCCAATGCTCCTCCTCAGCCTGACGAGCACACCATCGTGATGGTGATCGATAAGACCGGGAAGCTGAAGATCAACGAAGACGATTGCGAGTGGACGGTCCTCGAAAGCCGCCTCCTTGACATTTTCAAGCTGCGCGCCGAAAAGGTAGCCTTTGTGAAGGGCGACCCCGACCTCGACTTCCAGGTGATCGCCAAGGCCATCGATATCGCGCACTCCGCGGGTGTCGATAAGGTTGGTCTGATGACTCCCAAGGTGGAGGCAGGCCAATAATGATCGGAACGATAGGTGTGAAGGGAATGGCCTGGAAAGCGGCGCTCTGTGCGGCCGCGGTATGTATGGCTCTGTCCGCCACCGGTTGCGCGAAACTGAAAGCGCGCGATCACCTGAATCAGGGCGTGAATGCCTTCAAAACGGGCAATTATTCCCAGGCCGCCGACGAATTCCGTCTGGCAATCGACGCCGATCCGACGTTTGGTACTGCCCGGCTTTATCTCGCCACGGCATATGAACAGCAGTATGTTCCCGGCACCGACACGCCGGAAAACAAGAAATTCTGGGACGCGGCCATGCAGGAGTTTAACAAGGTTCTCGAGAACAACCCCTCCGCAAGCGATAAGCTTCTGTCGACTCAGTCCATTGCCAATCTCTATTACCAGCGCGGCAACGCCAAAGGTCCTACCGAAGCCGAAGATATGGCCAAGGCACAGGAATGGAATAAGAAGGTCGTCGAACTCGATCCGAAGAATAAGGAAGCCTATTACACCTTGGGTGTGATTCCGTGGCTCGAATTCCTCACGCCGGACCGGGAAGCCCGCAACGCCCTCGGCATGCGGCCCGAAGAGCCGGCGCCGTTGAAGCCGGATACAAAGGGAAAGACGCTCAAGGCCGATCTCAAAGCAAAGTACTGGCAGCCTCTCACCGACGCAATTGAGTACGAGAAGAAAGCGCTCGCAGCGGATCCGCAGTATGAAAATGCAATGTCATACATGAATCTTCTGATTCGGTATCGCGCAGATCTGCGGGACACCAAAGAAGAGTACGCCGCCGACGTCAAAGAAGCGGATGAGTGGATGGCCAAGACTCTCGAAACACAAAAGGCGAAGGCTGCTAAGAAGGCTGCCGCCCTGGACGCAGGCGGAACCGCCGAATAGCCGACTTGAAGTATCGAAGTATTTCCACAACGGGGTGACAGGAGAATATCCTGCCACCTCGTTTTCTTTTATTGCCGCCAGGCCAGCCAGCCGACTGAACTAAAATATGAATGTGTCGTCAGTTCCCGGTATCGAGCCTGCGCCGGAACCCGTAGCTCCACCATTACCGCCAGATCCCGGCTTTGAACGCTTGCTGGCGACCGTTCGTGAAACTCGTCCCAAAGACGATCTCTCCGGCATCGAAAAAGCCTGGCGGTTTGCGGCCAGCAATCACGCGGGCCAGAAGCGCGCCTCAGGCGAGCCTTACCTGTCCCATCCCCTCGCCGTCGCCCAGCTTCTGGCTGAAATGCGGATGGACCCCGTTACCATCCAGACGGGCCTCCTGCACGACGTTGTCGAAGATACGGAAGTATCGCGAGAAGATCTTCGGAAGATGTTCGGAGAAGAAGTTGCCGCCTGCGTGGACGGCGTCACAAAGCTCAACAAGATCGATTTCACCTCCGCCGAGGACCGCCAGTCCGAAAACTACCGCAAGATGCTGCTGGCGATGGTCCAGGACATCCGGGTAATCATCGTCAAGCTGGCTGATCGCCTCCACAACATGCGAACCCTGGGCGCGCTGCCGCTGGAGCGCCGCCAGCGCATCGCGCGTGAAACGCTCGAAATCTACGCTCCGATCGCGCACCGCCTCGGAATGGGTAAAGTGCGGGGCGAACTGGAAGATCTCTCGTTCACCCACATGGAGCCCGAGGCCGCCGCCGAGATCTCGCGTACTATCGAAGGCCAACAGGCGGACAACGAGAAATATCTCGAAAAAATGCGCTCCACCGTGGAGGCGGAACTGCGGCGCGAAGGCATTCCCGCACGGGTCCAGGCTCGCGTCAAGCGCGCCTTTTCCGTCTATCAGAAGCTGAAACGGCAGAAGATCACGCTCGACCAGGTCTACGATCTCATGGGCCTTCGCATCATTACCGACTCCGTGAAAAACTGCTATGGTGCGCTCGGCGTGATCCATAACGAATGGCGTCCCGTACCCGGCCGCATCAAGGATTTCATCGCCATCCCCCGACCCAATCTCTATCAGTCTCTGCATACATCGGTTGTCGGTCCGGAAGGCCGGCATTTTGAAATCCAGATCCGCACTGAAGAAATGCACCGCATTGCCGAGGAAGGCATCGCGGCGCACTGGAAGTACAAGGAAGGCAAGCGCGGCGTGCAGGACGACCAACGCGTCGCATGGTTACGCCAACTGGTCGAATGGCAGCAGGATATGCGAAATCCCGGGGATTTCGACTCCACCCTGCGGCTCGACCTCTACGCGGAAGAAGTTTACTGCTTCACTCCGAAGGGCCGGGTTGTCGCTCTGCCGGCCGGTTCCACGCCCGTCGATTTCGCGTACGCCGTCCATTCCGAAGTCGGTAACACCTGCACTGGCGCCCGCATCAATGGCCGCATCGTTCAGCTGAAATATACACTTCGCAACGGCGATGTGGTCGATATCCTCACCACGGCCGGCCATCAGCCCAGCAAAGACTGGCTGGGTATAGTCAAGACCTCGCGCGCGCGCAATCGCATCAAGCACGTCATCAATGCCAGCGAGCGGGAACGCGCGATCGAGATAGGCCAGAAATATCTGGAAAAAGAGGCGCGCCGGCTCGGCACGCAGATGGCTCGCATCCGCGGCGAGGAACTGGAGCGCGTTGCCAACGACTACGGTCTGGGTAAGACCGAAGATCTCTATGCGGCGCTTGGCTATGGGAAATTCTCCGCCCGTCAGGTGCTCCAGAAAGCCGCTCCTGAGCTTGTACCGGTGGACGGGGCGCCGGCGGCGCCGGTCGTTGAACCGGCGACCTACCCGCGTCGCGAAGGGCCGGATGACGATGCCATCAAAGTCCACGGCATCGACGATCTGATGGTTTACCGCGCGAAATGCTGCAATCCAATCCGTGGTGACGCCATCGTCGGCTATGTTACCCGCGGCAAGGGCGTGGCCGTTCATACGCGGCTTTGCCCCAACGTGCAGAATCTGATGTACGATTCTGAGCGCAAGATCGACGTGGAATGGACGCGCAACGTGGAAGAGACCTTCCCGGTCCGCATCGTGATCCACACCGATGACAGGCCCGGCCTGCTGCACCAGATCACCTCCGCCCTGGCGGATGAGAAGATCAATGTCAGGAGCCTCGAAGCCCGCACGGATTTCAGCCAGTCCACCGATGCGGCCATCGTGGAAATGACGGTGGAAGTCCGCGACAAAAAACAACTGGAGAAACTCTGCACCTCGATGCGCCGCCTTTCCGGCATTCGCGACGTCGAACGCACGCATCAGTCATGACGACACAAACCACCGATCCGGAACACATCGCGGTCTCGAAGTCCCGCGGCATCGATATCGACTGGAAGGACGGCCACCACAGTTCCTATCCGGTCGAGTATCTGCGCGACTGGTGTCCCTGTGCCACCTGTACCGGCTCTCACGGAACTGAACCACGTAAGAAGACCAGCGACGCCCCCCCGGACCCGTTCCAGATGTA
Organism: Bryobacteraceae bacterium; assembly: GCA_025928545.1. Lineage (GTDB taxonomy): Bacteria > Acidobacteriota > Terriglobia > Bryobacterales > Bryobacteraceae > BOG-234. Next base: position 97,578 of record JAICJH010000016.1, read on the forward strand.
TAAGCCGCGCATTCGCATGAACAGCATCGAGCAATCGGGTAACTATGCTCTTCACATCGCGTGGAACGACGGCCACTCTTCCGGAATTTACTCGTGGGATCATCTGCGCCGGATTTGCCCCTGCGAAACCTGTAAAGCCGAAAGGGCCGCGAAGTAGCGTGTCGCGAAAAGTAGCCATCGTCGAGGATGAAGCGGAACTTGCCGGGCTGATTGAGTACAACCTGACCCGATCCGGTTTTCAACCGCGAATCTTTGGCGGCGAACATGGCACACTCGCGGCGCTGGAAGATTTTCAGCCGGATCTGATCGTGCTCGACGTCATGCTTCCCGGGCACGACGGCTTCGAGCTGTGCCGGCGCATTCGTTCGGGCGGCACGCTTTCCCGGGTACCGGTGCTGTTCCTGACCGCTCGTTCCGATGAAGTCGATCGTGTCCTCGGCCTTGAAATCGGCGGCGACGATTACATCACGAAGCCCTTCAGCCCGCGCGAACTGGTCGCTCGCATCAAAGCCCACCTTCGCCGCTCGGAAACCGACGCAGCACCCGAATCTTCTGAAATCACGCTCGGTCCCTTCCTTCTTGACCAGGCCGCACGCCGCGTCTTTCACGCCGGCAAGGAAGTAGAGCTCACCTCGACAGAATTCAAATTACTGGAATTCTTCATTACTCATCCCGGCCATGCTTTTTCGCGCGAACAGCTTCTGCGCCAGGTTTGGGGGGAACAGCACTTCGTGACTCCCCGGACAGTCGATGTTCACGTCCGCCGTCTTCGCGAGCAGATTGAAGAAAAGCCCGACGAGCCGGTCTTTTTGGCGACGGTTCGCGGTTTCGGCTACCGTTTCGAGGCCGTATAACCGATCAGGGGTTGCCGCGACCGGTTGCAACTTCACCCACAGTTCACGGCCCCTTAACCACTTTGTAACTGAAACACCGTACGCTGGAGGTGTAGTCACAAAGAGGCCTGAACCTGGCTAAGAAAATACTTCTCATCGAAGACGACAGCGACCTTTACACGCTGCTGAAATACAACCTGGAGAAGGAGGGTTTTACCTTCGCCGGTACGCAAAGCGGTCGCGGCGCGGTCGATCTCTGCAGACGGGCACAACCCGATCTGATTTTGCTCGATATCATGCTGCCCGATTCCGACGGGCTCGACATCTGCAAAGCCATCCGGAACGACGCCCAGCTCTCTCAGATTCCTGTTATCTTTCTGACCGCGCGCGCGTCGGAAACAGACCGGATTGTCGGCCTCGAACTCGGCGCCAACGATTACATTGTCAAACCCTTCTTCGTGCGTGAAGTCATCGCGCGTATCAAGCTCCAGTTTCGCGGAACCGCGGCGCCGGCGCGTTCGCTCAAAGCCGCCGGTATTGAACTCGACCGCACCAGCTGCAGGGTGACGCTCAATAATGAGAATCTGACTCTCACTGCCACTGAGTTTCGCCTCCTGGAGTTCCTCATGAGCCGACCCGGCGTCGTCTTTAGCCGCGAACAATTGCTCAACGGCGTCTGGGGACAGGATCGTGCGGTTACAGACCGCACTGTCGATGTTTACGTGCTCCGCCTCCGCCAAAAAATAGAATCGGACGCCGCCGCGCCCCGCCTGATTCATTCCATTCGTGGCTTTGGCTATTCTTTCGAACCGCGCGGAGCCAGTACACCGGAATCCATTGTCCACGATGAAGTGAAACTCCAGGCAAGCTGAAAGGAATCGGGATCATGCGGCGTGCTACGCTGACCGCGTGGCTACCGATCTCATCGAGATTGATCCCGAGCAACCTTCAAGTGAGGCACTGGACCGGGCCGAAGCTGCCATTCGTCTGGGGCACGTAGTTGCCATACCGACAGATGCGCTTTATGTGCTGGTGGCCGATCCCTTCGACTTGCGCGCCGTCCGACAGGTTTATCAGGCCAAGGGCAGGGAAAACCACCGCCCGCTGCCGATGTTTGTTCGCGATTCTCTCATGGTGGAAGAACTCACGCGCGAGGCGTCGCCGCGATTTGAAATCCTGGCCCGGCGCTTCTGGCCCGGCCCGCTGACCATCATTATGCCGGCTTCGGCGACTCTGCCTCTGCGCGCCACAGGCAATACGGGGCGCCTGGCCGTTCGTCACGCCAAATCACGCCTCGTGGATGAGCTTCTCACCCGGCTGGAGCAGCCCCTAATCGCCACCAGCGCCAATATCTCAGGGCGGCCCACATGCACCAGCGGCATTGAAGTCTTCGGAGTGATGGATGGTCGCGTGGACCTCGTCCTCGATGGCGGCCCCAGCGCAGGCGTCGGAGCTACTACGATCGACATCACCGAGCAGCACTGGCGGATCATCCGGGAGGGAGCCATTGCCGGCTCTGAAATCGCGGAGTGCCTCGACAATAGCGTCTAGCGTGACAGCAGGTCAGATGTCAGTGTTTATGGTCCACGCGGCTTCCGATACCGCGTTTGCCCGCCAACTCGGCGACTTTCTCGAATCCGGATGCGGCGTCGCCTGCGCTGTTGCCGATGCCGAAATTGCGTCGGGTCATGACTTGTTTTCAACCGCGGAATTTGCCTCTTCCGGCGACATTCTCGTTGTCCTGCTTTCAACCGCCTCGAATCCGCAGTCGTGGCTGCTTGAGCGGTGGCAGCCGATCCTGGCCCAGGCCGCGGTGTTTCTTTTGGAAGAATGCCGATTCCCGCCCTTACTTCGCCGCGGTTCGCGGTTCTTCGATGCAACGACGGAGAACGGACGCTTTCCCGCGCAGCGCCGCCTGAAGCGCTGGGTTCGTGGCATCCAATCGGGAACCGTTCCTTCCGTCGTCTTCTCTCCAGACCTGGAAGATCTTTATCGCAATCTGGACGACCAACCCGGCACGCTCACGACCAACGGAGCCACTGCCTGGCACTTCGCCCGGGAAGCCGCCAAAGACTTCGAGAACGTCTGCTGGATTCCCGCGCACGGCAGAACGCTGGCCCAAATCGCAGGCGAGCTTGGCTCGCAAATGAAGATGCAGCTCGAGGGCAGGCTTGAAGACAACTGCAGCCGTATCCGCGACATGCTCGCGCAACGGCGCTGCCTTGTAATTTTCGACGGGGCAGAAATCGCGGTCGATACACTACTGGCCCCCGGCAAAACCTCCGTCTTGTTCACAAGCGAGCCAGTTCGAATCGTGCCCAACGACTTCAGCCTCGCGGCGGCTCGCAGTCTCTTTTCAGCCGGACGTTTCGCGGAGGCTTACGAAATCTATAGCCACCACCGTACTTCCGGTTCGCTGACTCAATCGGCCATCCGTGATCTCATCTGGATCTGCGACCACTGGGATTGCCCGGCCGAAGCGAATGAACTCCGCTTCCTTCTGGTTGCGCCCCCGATGGCCGAACAACCGCGTCTTTTCTAGCCTGGCAACATATTGCACCGGTGCGCAAACGTCAAATCGGGCGGCGGCAAAGAGCCGCCGCCCGTCAGACGAAGACTGGCTGTCTCAAGTCTCGAAAAACCTACGGCTGTACAGGCGGCAGGCTTGTTGGCTGCGCGAAATTCGGACACATCGGATAGCCGAGGCCGCTCGCGCTGATCCCGATGCCACCGTTGAGGTTGGCCTTAACGTCATAGACGATATTGTCCGGCCGGCTGGGATCGCCCGAAAGCGGCGGAAAACCGGCCAGGTGATCGAGCCCGAGAAGGTTGCGAGTGCGCCACGCGATATCGTGATCTGTGCACGGGTGATCGCCCGCCACGCCGATTCCGCCAACCGCCGTTTGGCCCTTGGCATACAGACCCAGGCCGCCGGCGATCGCCGAAAAGCCACCGATCACTTGTCCCACCATCGGATCCGCGGCCGTGCCGTAAGCGGCCGTATGCGGGGAAAATGCCGCTGCCTGGTTGACGGGGAAACTGTTGGGCAGGTTAGCCACAAAAGCGCCCGGCTGAGTGGACCCATACAATTGGGCCGTAGACAAAGCCACGCCAGGCGAACCGGCGCCGTTGCTGTTGGAACTTGCATCGGACGAGAAAGCATTGCCCGAGTATGCTCTCATTGCGGATGAGATACGTCCGATCCCCAGTTGTGTTGTCGCATCGTAGCCGGTAAACGCCACGGCGCACACAACCCCGTTACGATCCACAATGGCCGCCCACTGCTGAGCATTCGTACCGCTGGTCTCCGCGGCCCTCGCGGTGGTCAGCGCTCTCTTCAATTGGGCGTAACCGGGAAGACTCGCGCATCCGTTTCTGTCCGCCACGCCAGCGGCGCTGTTCGCGGCGCTCTTCGCCGCCTCGGCCTCCCCATTATTTGCCGCATGTATCGTCGTTGCAGCCAGGAAAGTCATCCCGGCGATCATCCATACATTCATTTTCATGTTTTTTCCTTTTAGTTTTTGTCCGGCAATTTGAGCTTCGTGTTGGTAACTGCCCGGCCCGTCTGAATGCCTGCCGGATTGGGTTGCTAAATGGTGTAGCGCGGAAAGCTGGCGGAAACTACAACGCCTGCAGATTTTTTTTACGGCGGGTTTGTGCGCGAACCACTGGCGGGAAAGGCTACATTAGCTCTAACGTCCACGACGGCTGAGCGCTGGAGAAGGATCGGGCGCGTACGGCCAATCGCCCATCGCTGTCCTGCTCAACTTGGCCGGCGGAACTGAAATCGCGATGAACCGGAGGCGCATTTGCCGGAACTGCCGGTAGAGGGTATCACCGCTCTCCTGAACGTCTGCCCCCCTCGTTTACCTTGAGTTGCGACGGATCGCCCGCAGTTATTTGCGGCGGGAAAACAGTGAGAACACACTACAGCCCACCGCGCTCGTGCACGAGGCATATTTGACGCTGGTCGATGCGAACCTTGCGCACTGGGAGGATCGGGCTCATTTCTTCGCGGTGTGCGCGCAAATGATGCGAAGAATCCTGGTAAGCGCCGCGCGAAAGCGAACGGCTGAAAAAAGGGACGGCGGCGGTGTGCCCATCGAGCTGAACGAAGCCATTGACCGGCCGCCGCGCGTGACCGACAATTGATCGTTCTGGATGATTCAATGAACGCTCTGGCTAAGTTCGATGGGCGCAAAAGCCAGGGTCGTCGAGTTACGATTCTTCGGCGGACTCAGCGTTCAGGAAACCGCCAGCGTACTGAAGACCTCGGAGCAAACCGTGCTCCGTGACTGGAAACTGGCGCGTACCTGGCTCGCGCGGAGCTGGAAATGGCGGCAGGATCCTGACGTTAATGATGGTCCTCGAGCTATATCAACGCGCGCCGTACTGCTCATGCCGCTGCCGGAAGTCCCGCATCCGGCCTAAGTCGTCGCTCAGGATGTCGCGATCGCCGGGCCTTAGCCTGTTCGCGTCCACCACAGCCTGGAGTGCGCTCATCACTTCATCCAGTTCACGTTCGTCGTAATAGCCCCGGGCCAGCTTACCCTGTAGCTCGTCCAACTCATATTGGGTTCGGGACAGCCTAGCCGAATCGCCGCCGAAAGGCGTGGTGTTCAACGATGCATGATCCAGATCCTGCCGGATCCGCTGGAAGAAGTTCGCACGCCAGTCGCCTCCACTGAACTGTCGGTCGCGGTCGGTGTGAAATCGTGCGTCGTCTGCCCGGGCACCGTAATCGTCATGGCGCACCCGGAAATCCTGCATACGGCGCAGATCGTCCGTTAGGATTGAGCGATCCCGTCCAGTCAGCCGATTTCCCTGAAGGACACTGCGCATCGCGCCAATTACTTCATCCAGTTCCTGCTGGTCGTAAAAGCCGCGTGAAAGCTTGTCCTGGAGTTCATCCAGTTCCCTTTCGGTGCGGGCGAGGCGCGCCCGATCGCCAGTGTAAGGGTACGTCCCGGAAGTTACATGATCAAGATCTTCACGGATACGCTGAAAGAAAACAGATCGCCAATCGCTCCCGCGAAAGTACTGGTCGCGGTCCTGATGGTAGAGATCGGAGTCGGGCTGAATATTGCGGGGAGGCGCTCCGCCAGGCCCACGCCACAGAAGCCGGAACGTGTAACCTTCAGAGCCGTTGTCGGTATCCTCGATTCGCACCACCGCTGTACCCCCATTGCGCGGATCGCCCACGAGTTGCTGCCGACCCCGGCCGTCGACTCCCTCAAAACGAAAGTCTGCCGGATTCGCCGGCAAGATGGATGTGCATTCAAAGCGGCGCCATTGGGGCGGCTGTCCCGAGAGGTTCTTCAGCAATGCCGAGCCGCCCCGCACCTGAACTTCCGCAGCGCCGTCGACCACCACCTCGATTGTGCACTGTCCCTCGCCGGGATTGCCGCCGTTCAGCAGCACCGCTCGTCTTTCAAAAGTTTGGCCGCTCGCCATTGCGGTCAACATTGTTCCCACAGCAATGAGCTTGTACATTTCAATTCCCCCCCCAAATCGAAAGCTGTTTTATCGACGCCGGCCAAACGCGTTGCCGCGTCCCCGATAATCACCGCGATTGGAATAGCCGCGACTGTCGTGACCCCGATAATCGTCGCGATCATACGCGCGCCCGTGTCCGAAGTACCGGGGAGTGACAACCACGCGTGGCGCCCAATAACCCGCGATCCACGAACCATAGGGATCGTAATATCCGTTGACCCAATAAGAGCTCTGCGGATAGTACGGAGCTGGTGCGTACGCAACCGGAGGCGGCGCATAGTAGCCGTAAGCCGGCCCGACCCCGATTCCGATTGAGACGTGCGTCTCTGCGCTGGCCGGCACTGCAGCGAATACCGCGCCCGCCAACATCAAAATGCCCATAAGCCCCACTCGTTGTTTCGTCATTGTGACCTCACTTCCGTCAGCATGAAAAGCAATTACTTTGCCATCGGCTAAGTAATTGAAATACAAGCAACAAGAGAGCGTGGGGCGAAGGTTTTGGAGTGGTGCTGGTGTTTTTGGGCCACCAACCCGCTGCTCAATTGCCGGCTTCCACCTTCTCCGCCGCATCAACGACGTAGAAATCCACGGGGGTCTTCTGAAACCCGATTGCCAGGCCGATCTGTTCCCGCATCGCCGACAGCAGCAACGATGCATCCATCGGATTCGGGCGGTTCTCATCCGGCGCCAGATCAAGGGAAAAGTCGAACTCACCGTCCAGGCCCGTGTTGTTGACGATGACGTTCCCCAGTTGCCTGGCGAATATGTCGGCCAGCTGCGCGAGCGTGTAACGGCTCGCGGCAATGTGAAAAGCAGATCCGGATTGCGAAAAATGGAGGCCGTGGGTCTCGCCGTCTTTCGGCGGAAACAGCCTGGGCGCTGTCTTCCCCACCGTGATCGAGTACGCGGAAAGCTCTCTGCGTTCGTGATGCAGTTTCAGCCGAAAGCGATCGGCGAGAAGTGTTCGAACCATGAGCCGGATTTCATCGTCGGAAACGGGCTTTTCGGCCTTCGCGATGATGTCATAGCGCTCGGATGTCAGCCACGAGGGACCACCCGAGTGTTGCGCGGGCTGTATCCCGTAGGCCCATTCCAGCAGAAATTCGATGGTGGTCGCTCGCGCAGTGAACCTGCCGCCTGGCGATATGAAGTCGGCGATGCCGGCATGTTCCATCGGCGGAGCCGGAGTTCCTGGCTTGCACGGAGCGATGGACGCAACCTCGAAAGCCGGAGCCTGCGCGGTGGCGCCGGGCAGGGAACACGTCAGGGAACAAGTCAGCCAGATGATTGCAGCAAATGATTTGGGCACAACAGGTATTACCGCGAGCCTTGAAAAAGAATCGGAATATTTATGCCGGATTACCGGCCAGCCCCAACTCGGCAGCTCGCGCCCTCATCGCCTCGATGCAGAACGAGATGTGCTGGTCCAGATCGACTCCCAATTGCGCCGCGCCGTTCAGAATGTCGTCGCGATTCACCGCCCTCGCGAATGCCTTGTCCTTCAGTTTCTTCTTCACTGAAGCAGTTTCCACTTCGTGAATGCTGCGGCTCGGCTTCACGTACGAACAGGCGGTCAGAAATCCCGCCAGTTCGTCGCAGGCGAACAGCGTCTTTTCCAGACCGGAGACACGTGGCACACCGGTGAAATCGGCATGCGACAGAATCGCGCGCCGAATCTCCTCGCTCACGCCGCGTTCGGCAAGAATAGGCTCGCCCTTGATGGGATGATCGGGCAGGTTCGGATGAATTTCCCAATCGAAGTCATGCAACAGCGCTGCGACGGCCCATTGCTCCTCATCCGCGCCATTCCTGCGCGCATAGGCTGCCACGCAGGCCTCAACCGCCAGCATATGCTTGCGCAGGCTGTCCGATTTCACGAACTCACAGACGATTTCCCAGGCTTGGTCGCGTTTCATAGACCCTCAGTTTACGTCAAGCGGGGTGCCTTCCTGGTCAATGGGATCATGGGTGGTAATCAACCCTTTATGACATCTCTGCCCGTCGGCTCCCATAAATGCACGTGTACGAAGAAACGGCACCAGCCCCGGTTCGTGGTCCTTACCGGAGGCCCAGGAGGTGGCAAGACTGCAATTCTCGAGATCGCGAAGCAGTGCTTCTGTAGGCACGTCGGATTTCTTCCCGAATCAGCCGGCATTGTGTTTGGCGGGGGCTTCCCACGCCTGCCCGGACCGGCGGGTCTCCGAGCATCACAGCGCGCCATCTTCGGGGTTCAGCACGAAATGCTTCGCCTGGCGGCGCATGATCCCGGCCTCGCCATGGTCTTGTGCGATCGGGGTTCGCTCGATGGCCTCGCTTACTGGCCCGGATCGTCGCGAAGTTATTTCGACGAAATTGGCAGCACCATGGAGCAGGAATTATCCCGGTACGCCGCTGTCATCCATGTAGCGACGCCGTCGTCTCCTGAGCAGTATCACAGAACCGGCATCCGGAGCGAGTCATTCAGTGAAGCGCGGGCAATTGACGCGCGAATCAGAAAGATCTGGCGGCACCATCCGAATCAGATGGTGGTTGCCTCTGAGACGGATTTCTTCAGCAAGGCAGCGGTGGCAATTGAGATGATCCACGCGGCGGTGCCCCTCTGCTGCCGTACCTCGGCTCACGTTGATGGCATCAAAGCCCTTGCTCGAACCGCGTAAACCGCGCACACTTTCGTGAAAAAATCTGCGTAATACTTACTCCGGCTGTTGGCCTGAGCTTCATGGCGATGGCGGCGGAAGACGCCACGGGCACATGGAAGCCACGCTCGAAACGCCCAATGACCCGATTGTGAGCACCTTCGTCCTGAAAGCCGATCGCGACACCCGCTATTGATCCGTTCCGGTTTTATGTGCTAATACTATAGTACTAAGATATGACGGAGGTCCTGAATGAGCCCGATTCCCGCAACAGTTCTGGTTTTCGCCGCGTCCACGTTCGCTCAGAACGCGCCCGAGGCCCATCCGAAGTTCGACGCAGCCACCGTCAAACTCGATAACAGAGGCATCCGCGTCGGATTGAACGTCGCGATGCGAGGTGGCCCTGGCACCAGCGACCCCGGCCTGTTCAGCCTTTCTTACGGCCAGCCACTCAAACTTCTCATCTCAAAAGCCTGGGACATGCCGTCCGATCAGATCGCGGGGCCCTCCTGGCTCGACGATTCTCCAGGCAATCTGTATTTGATCTCCGCCACCCTGCCTCCGGGGACCACCAAAGAGCAGTTTCTCCTGATGTGGCAGGATCTTCTCATCGAACGTTTCCATCTCGCGCTGCATCGTGAAACCAAAAATTTCCCCGGTTACGATCTGGTGGTTGCAGGCAAACCGAAGCTTACCGAGTGGAAGCCCGATCCTGTCGCGGCGCAACCTCCGCCCGGCCTGAATCCAGGCAACGACGAACAGGGTTTCCCGCGTTTGCGTCCGAACGCACAGGTCGGCGTTAATCCCGTCCACCATGACGGCTCGCCACTGTGGACGATTCACGAAACCCATCACCAGTCCATGCCAGATTTTGCAAAAGGCCTCGGTCAAACGCTGAAGCAGGCAGGTGTCGCCGGAGTTGACGGTCCTCTGGCCCGCGTCGCCGATAAAACCGGACTTTCCGGATTGTGGGAATTCCGGCTTCAGTTCGAAGGCACTATGACAGGATCTGCGCCCGCCGCCTCCGACCAGGGCACCGACAGTCTCTCCATCTTCACCGAAATCGAAAAACAACTCGGATTAAAGCTCGTCAAAACGAAAGGAGTTCCCGTCGACATACTGGTGATCGACCATGCCGAGAAAACTCCCGAAGAAAATTGACGTTAGATTCGGCGAGGAGGAACCAACTCCAGGCAAAGACTTCTTCGCGTGATTCCGTAGAATGTGCAAAGCGCGCCGTCCAGCTACTGCCCGCCAGTGCCCGCCAGAATGAGTGGATTGTATCTGGCCTTCTGATTGGCCGTTAAGCTGAATGTTACCTGCACGCTGAACGACTGACCGCTTTGCAGCCAGAGCGGGGCTCCGGTGGCCGCTACCCAGGGGCTGCCGGCCGGCGCCGTGCAGGAAGTCACGCCCGTCGCATTCACTACCGTCTCACCCGCCGGAAGATCGGTCAGCACCACGGAAAATGGCCCGGCAATCGCTTTGCCGCTGCGATTCGTGAAGGTGATGGTCTCGGTATCCTGTGCCGCTCCTGCGGGTTGGCGCAACGTTCGGCCACCGGCCTCGCGCTCCTCGCTTCTTTCAGTCTGGCGACTGTTCTTTACTGCCAGATCATGTGACTGGTCGGTTTGGCATAACAGCCCGTACGCCCCCACACTACCGGATTGATTGCCCACGTAAACATGGCCGTTTGCGACCACCGGACTCAAAAATTTAACGAAGCTGCCGGCCGAATCGCGGGCGGAATTCTGATCCGAGTTGTAGATTTCCTTCGTGATGTCGGTGGCGTCAAAGGCGCGCAAAACTCCCGGAACCGCATCATTGGCCGGGTTCAGCGCCGCAGTGTAAGCCCACACTACGCCACTGTCTTTTTCGTCGTCCTCCGATGTCACCACGACTCCGCCCGTGCTGTTCGGCAATATCTTTCCCACTGTCGCGTCCGCTGTCTTGAAGCGCTCGGAGCCTATGTCGAAAGGATACGCGCGCAGGTAGTCCTGCTTGTCCCAGACGAACAGGTATGGATGGGTCTTGTGCGGCCAGAATGCAGTCGATAAATTTTGTCCGCACTGAGTAAACCCGCAGCCGTTAGACGCCTGAAAACTCTGTAACGGCACCAGACCATTCTGCGCTTTTCCGAGTGCATGCACACGAACCGACTGCCCGATCGGTGTAGGGCCAGGATCATTCTCCAGACCTCCGAGGTTCGTTCCGTCCATCAGGTACACGACTCCCTGCTTCCCGCCAGTCAGAGCCAAATGAGTATTCGGAAGCAGCGTCACGCCGTTGGCGCCCAGATCGGTGTCGCTTTGAAACAGCGCCAGCCAGTTCGCGGGCGTAAAATAACTCTCCACCGCAAGTGTCCTCGAATGCAGTTGCACGGCGCTGTTGCCGAAATCCGTCGTACCATTCCATTCGCCGTCGGCCGTCGCCACAAACAAATTGCCAAAACGATCGGCGGCCAGACCCCGCCCCGCCTGCCAGATTCCTCCGTGAGGTGTGTTGGGTGAACTCTCCCAACTAGCCAGACGATTGCTGAGATCGTTCGCCTGGAAGGCCTGTACGAATCCATGCTGAATGGAAAGCGCGTCATCGGAAACGTAAACGTAACCTATGTATACGGCATCGTTCGAAAGCAACAATCCGGCACGCTGGAACCACGCAGTGGCATCCGTCTGCTGTTCGCCGGTAGCCAGCGGGAGGACCGCCCTCTGAGGAGAGTTGTACTTTAAGCTCCCGTTTGCCAGATCAAGGGCAAAAATATAGCTCCCCACATCGCCGCTCTTATCGATGATCGCCGTCAGGTAAATCGTGTTCGTGGTTCGGTCGATCACGGGCGTGGCAACGATGCCGATCTCCGGGCCGAGAAATAATTCACCAGTAATAATTGGAGGCCCAACATTGACGTGCCAATAAGGCTCGGTCTGGGCCGGATTATCCGCATCGAACGCGTAAACACTGTTGTTAAGCGTCGCGACAATTAACAGATTACGAACTGCGCCACTCGGCAAAGTGAACTGGGTCACCACCAGAGGCAGTGCGTAAACCGGTCCGTCCACGGCACGGCTGAACAGCTTTCCGAATTGCGCCGCGTTGACGTTGCTTGCCGTTAGCGTCCCTTCGTCCATGTTCGCGCTGGTGCGGTCATTATTGTACTGGGCCGTCAGCACGTCTGTCTGGCCATACGCCCATGAAGACGTGAGGGCTAACACGATTACACTTCGTAGCATATTGAACTGGAATTTGAACTTGAACATTACGCGAACCTCCCGGAACAAAACCAAGAAGTCACGCAGCACGCAATGCGCCGATGGGTTTTTAATTAGTAAATAGTTGTAAGTGCCGGTACGAACTTCGCAACCTTAGTGGTGCGAGTCCCGTGCCCAATTGCTTTACGTCAATCGGTAGCCGTTCGTCTGCCGGCGATATCGCGCTGCAGCAGCGCCGTCCCATCACCGCCGACCAGGGAGCAATATCCAGACTAAATGGACCGACCATTTTGACGATAAAAACGCCAAAAAACACCACAAAACACTGAGCGATTCGATGTAGAATTTCGAATGGCGACTAACGACAACCCGACGCCAGAGGATTGCTGATGCGAAAGCTGAGTTTGACCGGAATCATGGTCCTGGGATGCATGACTGGCTGGGCTGCCGACTATGTTGCAGACGGCGCGGATCCAGGTCGCACCGGATGGGTCAAGGACGAAAAGGTCTTCAACAAAACCAATGTTAAGACCATGAAGCTGCTGTGGAAGGTGAAGCTCGATGGCGCCACACGCCAGATGCACAACACCTTCCCGCCTGTGATCCTCGAAAAAGTGGCCACATCGAGCGGCACAAAAGAAATTGCCGTCATTTCAGGCATCTCCGACGATCTATGGGCATTCGACACCGCCACCGGCAAGCAGGTCTGGCACAAACATTTTGAAAGCACCTATGACGAAGCATCCAGTGGCCGCGCAGGCAGCACGCTTTGCCCCGGAGGCCAGACCGCCGTCCCCGCAGTAGGGCCGGGTAACGGACCTGGCAAATATACTCTCTACGCGGTTTCCTGGGATGGTCGGCTCCGTCAGGTCAATGTTGCCGATGGCGAAGATCTCGCGGTGCCTCAGAAATTCATGCCCGCCAACGCCAAACCCTGGTCACTGAACCTGGTCAACGGCGTTATCTATACTTCGAACTCGCAGGGCTGCGGTGGCACGCCAAACGCGTTCTTCGCCTTCGACCTCGCTACGAAGAAGGCCAGCACCTTTCTGCCGGCAGGTGGAGGGATGTGGGGCCGGCGCGGCGTCGCCGTCGGTACCGATGGAACCGTATACATGGGTACCGGCGATGGAACCTACGCCCCTGAAACCATGAATCTGGGCAATACCATTGTGGCCGTGAAAGAAGATGCCAACCAACAGCTGCAACTCACCGGTTGGTTCGCCCCGCCTAATGCCAACTGGATGCACACCCGCGATCTCGATATCAACGTCAGCCCTATGGCGATTGATTACAAGGGCAAGCATCTCCTCATCGGCTCCAGTAAGGAATGCCGCGTCTGGCTCGTCGATCGCGACACAATCGCCGGTACCACCCCGCCATTCGAAAAGCATTCCGAAATGCTGGATCGCACGCCCCTGATCTGCAACCCCGCTTCGCGCTACGATGCCGCCGGTGCCTGGGGCGCCATGGCGACGTGGATCGATCCCGCGGGCCAGCTTTATATCGCGGTACCTTTCCTCGGGCCGCTGAGCGACATCTATCATTCGCAGATCGAAATCGGCAAGCCCGAACTGGGTGGCGTCGCTGTTCTCAGGGTGGAAGAGAACGCCGGTAAATGGCACCTCGCGCCGGCCTGGAGTTACGGCGATATCGATCAGGGCGATGAAGCCATCTACTCGAACGGCATCCTGTTCGTCAACGGAGCGGGCGAGGATACTTACCAATCGAATCCCGATGTGGCCTGGAACGAAGCGCCGCGCAAACCGGGTACCGGCCAGACCGGCAATCGCATCGCAAATTCACGGCATGCCACCATTTACGCCTTCGATGCGGTCAATGGCAAACTTCTGTGGTCCAGCGGGGATCAGATTACCTCGTGGAACCACGGCTCGGGTATGACGGCCATCAACGGCAAAGCCTACCTCGGCACTTTTGATGGAGAGTTCTATTGCTTCGGAGTCCAGCGATGAAAAACGCAGCAACTATCTTTCTGGCTCTGACCTTAGCCACAAGCGCGGCCTGGGGACAAGCCGGAGGCCGCGGCGGTGGCGGCGGCTGGACCACAAGCCGCGCCGACGCGCAACGCACAGCGTGGGTTCGCACTGACGCGGCCATTTCGGTGGAAGGCGTACAAAAACCCGATTTCGGCCTGCAGTGGACCACGAAGGTAGGCCACACGCCCCGCGAAACCATCAGCGAAGGCGTCAGCGGCAACACTGCTCAGCTGGATCCCGCGCCTGGCAACGTTGCGGGGAGCGCCAACAATCTCTATGGCTACGAAATCGACACAGGCGCCATCACCTGGACGAAGCATTTCGATGGACCGGTCCCGGCCGCGCCCACTGCGGCATGTCCCGGCGGTATGACCTCCGGGGTCTCGCGCACCACCAGCCTCACTCCGAATGTAGTGGGCACTATCCTCGGCGGTCGTGGCGCGGCGGGCGGCCGTGGCGCAACCGGCGGAGTTGGTGCGCCTGGTGAAGGCGTGCCCGTGGCGCTCATGGCTGGCCGCGGCGGGCGCGGAGCTTCGGGCCGTATCGGTGGCGGTGGTGGTGGCGCTGCATTTGCCGCAGGTGGTTCCGGCCGTGGTGTCATCGCAGCCGGTCCGGCAGCGGCTTCCGGGCGGCCCGGCGGACTGCGCGGCTCGCCTGCCGATTCCTACGTCATTGCCAGTGATGGGGTGCTTCACTCCGTCGGCCAGGCGCAGGGTAAAGAACTGCGGGCTCCCCTGTCGTTCCTGCCTGCAAATGCCAACGCAACCCCGTTGATCGCAGTTGGTCAGACAGTTTATACCTCAACAATTAACAACTGCGGTGGCGTTCCGAATGGCGTCTGGTCAATCGATATCACGCTCGCCAAACCGTACCCGCCGTTTAAGTCGGGCGCGAGCCCTGTCGGTGAACTCGCCTTTTCATCCAATGGCACACTCTACGTCGCGATTGGCGATGGAGCAGCGGGCGCCAATGGTTATTTCGACGCGATTGTTGCTCTCGATCCGAAGACGCTGATGCCGAAGGACTGGTTCACCATGCCGGGTGCATCGTTCTCCTCTACCCCGGTAATCTTCCCGGAGGGCAACCGCGAACTACTGGCGGCGGCCACGACCGATGGACGCGTGTTCCTCTTGGACACCGCTTC
>JAICJH010000029.1 GCA_025928545.1 Bryobacteraceae bacterium
CCTGTCACTCCTCGCTTTGGCAATGTATGCCCAGCAGCCGGCGCCGCCTGTGGACGCGGCGGCCCGTGGCGCATCGGGCGGCGCAGGAAGAGCTGGCGGTGGCCGCGGCCCGGCTCTGCGCTCACCGGAAATTGCAAACGATAACAACGTCACATTCCGCCTGCGCGCGCCGCAGGCAACCACGGTCGTGCTCAATGGCGACTGGCCGGGTGGACGAGGCGTCGCAATGACTAAGGACGACGCGGGCGTGTGGTCGGCAACCGTGGGGCCGCTGAATCCGGAACTGTGGAGCTACACGTATTCCGTGAACGGCGTGGGCGTTCTCGATCCGTCCGATGCAAATCATCTGCGGGACGGTACGCGCTATCTCAACTTCTTTATCGTGCCAGGCCCGCTCTCGGAGAATTACATGATTCACGATGTGCCGCACGGCAACGTGAGTCAGGTCTGGTATCCGTCGCCGACACTCGCGAGCGCTTCGCCGCGCCGCATGTATGTGTATACGCCGGCGGGCTACGATACGGGCACACAGCGCTATCCGGTGCTCTACCTGCTGCACGGCGCCGGCGGCGATGAAGACGCGTGGAACAACATGGGGCGCGCCAGTGTGATCATGGACAATCTGATCGCCTCCGGCAAGGCGAAGCCGATGATTGTCGTCATGACCAACGGCAACGCCAATCAGAAAATGGGGCCGGGCTATGGTGACGTTCCCGGACAGAATATCGTGAATACGGGCAATCCCGGTGAGGTCGCGACACTTGCCGAGGGACGCGGCGCGGCAGGGGCGAGCGGAGGAGGCCGCGGTGGGGGACGCGGAGGTTCAGGCGGACGCGGCGGCGGGTTCGGCAATGCGTTTCCGGAGAGCCTCGTGAAAGACGTCATGCCGTATATCGAGAAGAATTATCGCGTGATCGTCAACAAGGACGATCGCGCAATCGCCGGCCTTTCGATGGGCGGTGGCCACACGCTCACGGCCACGAATGAGCATCCCGGGGATTTCAGCTACGTCGGCGTGTTCAGCATGGGCACAGCTGCCGATATTACCGATAAGCTCCAGGCGCTGAAGAAAAACGGCGTGAAATATTACTTCGTCGGGCACGGCAAAGACGACACGACGGTCAGAGTTTCCAACGGTGAAAACCTGGCGGCGCAACTGGAGAAAGTGGGTATCAATTACAAATTCGATGAGAGCTCCGGCGGCCACACGTGGTCCAACTGGCGGATCTATCTGAACGAACTGGCTCCGTCGCTTTTTAAGTAAGCAGGAGCTTTACTATTTGCACTGGGGCGGCTCCCCATCCCCAAATGCGGAGCCGTTTTGCCGTTCCCGATGACTCGAAGAGAATTGTTAAACCTGTGCGGTCATGGATTGGCCGTGGTGGCAATAAAGCTGACTGATTTCCATCTACCGCACCAGGCCCCCGTCCAACGCCATCATCGTTGGAACCCGAGTGCTCGTCAGGCAATCCGGCGCATGGAAGTGGGCGCTGTCTCAGGGCACCACAGTAGGCGGAACGCTGCCAACAAAGTAGGCAGCGTATCTGGTGCGTTATTCAGCCCCTGGTCGCGAACCCTGTCGCATAAACCGGTTGCGGTCGAGTTCTTTGTGTCCGCCCGCGCAGCAATAGGGGAGTATACTCCCCGGACTTGTAGACTGATCGGTGAGAGAGGGCGACATGCTTCTGACGCGACGTACCATGGGACGGCTTGCGCTCGCAGGCATTCCCGGTCTGACGGCATTTGAAACGCTGACCGGCAACAGCCAGCGCGCGGCGGCCCAACCCGCACCGCGTCAAAACAGATCGAATATCAACGGTGTCCAGTTTGGCCTGCAGCCCTTCTGCTACCACGATCTCCCGATGACGCCGGAAACCCGCCCCATCCTCATCCAGCGGTTGGTACAAAACGGCATGGGCATGGTGGAGCTTCATGCGACATGGTGCGAGCCGCGCTTTAACGAAGTGAGCACGAACGCTCAGGCAGCACGTGAAAAACTGCGTAACTGGCGCTTGGCGCCGCCTGCCGATTTCTACAGCAACATCAAAAAAGAATTTGACGCCGCGGGGATTGACATATTCTCCTACTACGTAAACTTCAACCCATCCTATACGGATGCGGAACTCGACGCTACGTTCGAGGGCGCCAGAATGCTGGGCGCGAAGAGCTGCATCGGATCGTATGGTCTTGAGGTTGCGCGGCGACTGGCTCCATTCCCCGCAAAGCACGGCATGTATCTGGGCCTGCATAATCACGACAATCTTTCAGACCCCGACGCTTTCAGCACGGAAGCAACTTTTGAGAAGGGTCTTTCGTTCTCACCCGCTTTCAAGGCCACACTCGATGTCCGCCATTTCACGGCAGCCAACGGCGATTGCCTGGGATTTCTCGAAAGACATCATGAGCGGGTTTCCAGCGTTCATTTGGGCGACCGCAGGAGAAACAACGGACGCAGCACTCCATTCGGCGAGGGTGACGCTCCCATTATCGAGATCCTTCGCATGATCCGCGACAACCGGTGGCCCATAGTCGCGTTGCTCGAATTCGAGCACGGAACGCTGCGCACGGAAGTCGAGGAAGTTCGGCTGACATTCGATTACTGCAAGCGCGCGGTCACATAGGAATTCGCAGAGGCCCCGAAACATGTCAAATCATCATCGTTTTTGTGTGGTGTTTTTCGCTCTGATAACTGCTGCCTCTCTCGCGGTCGCACAGCCCGCCGCCAGAGAGGATTATGACGTCAGCTACATCGGCACACCGCTGGCGGACCCGGTACTGCAGCACAGCAAAGAGACGTATGTTTTGTTCGGTTGCGCTTATTGCCATGGCATCTATCTTGCGCCGCGCGGCGAAGCGGCGGACCTGATGCACTCCGCTCTGGTCGGCAAAGACGAGAACGGTAGTTTGATTGCTCCCCTGCTGCGAGCGGGGATTCCGCAGACTGCGAAATTATCGCCTATGCCCCAGTTCTCCGATCTCAGCGCGCGTCAACTGACCGACATCGCACAGTGGATACACTATGCACGACAGCAGGGCCGTTTCAAGGAATTGAATGAGGCGAAGGATCTTCCGGCGGGAGCGGTGACAGCGGGAAGGTCGTATTTTGGGCAGCACTGCATTTCGTGCCATCCAGCGCCACTGAACCTGGCGAATACAGCAAGAAACCAGAGCGCGGGCGGTTTGAGAGGCTGGATTCTGCGTCCGCCGTTTCTCGATTCTGCTACGTCGTGGCAGTTGGCCCAGCTGAATGACCCGAAGAAAATTGCCCGGCAGCGTCACCTGGCTCTTTTGGAAAATTACACGCCCGCCGATTTGGCGAATATTGTCGCGTTCCTGCAGAGTGTCAGATAGCGCCGATCACGTCTGCGGCGGCGCGACAGTATCGCTGTCCCAGGACAACGCCGAAGAAACGACACCTGCAGAGCTGATGAGACCTTTTGCAGTGACAACAAAATAAAATCCCCGCATCCACTTGAACCAAAATAACTTACCTCCACATCCGCCTCTCCTCCAAGCCCGATTTCCTGACCCCATCATGTAGAGTCGAATCGGATAATGACAATGCGATACCTGCAACCAATCAACGCCTCGGCGGACCTCGCCGCCCCACGGACCGCGATAATCAAAACCTCCCGATCCAGTCCGTCGCCTCACGCGCCAAAAAAAACGCCGGTGCCAAGCGAACCCGCCACAGTGAACAAAACAAAGGAACTCCAAAAATTCACGAACCCGTTTAGAGCCCCGACGATTCCGCCAGGACGCCTGCCGCCTCCCAATCTGCCAACCGGGGCGAAGCGACCGAATATGAATCCCCATCCCCTACACTGGAGTTACCGTGATCTGCTACATTGACGCCTTCTCCGGTCTCGCCGGAGACATGTTAGTTGCCGCCCTCGCCGATGCTGGCGCCGACCGGAATCTGATTACCCAGGCCCTCAAATCCCTCGCCACCGAAGGCGATTTCACCTGGGATAACGTCAAGCGCCGCGGCATGGCCGCTGCCAAATTCCGCGTCACAGTCACCGAAACCCCGAAGCATCGCCACCTCAGCGGCATCCTCAAAATGATCGCCGCCGCCGACCTGCCCGATTCCGTCAAGGCCGCCAGCGGACGCGTCTTCGATGTCCTCGCCGAAGCCGAGTCGCACGCCCACGGGGTCAGCGTCGAAAAAGTGCACTTTCACGAAGTCGGCGCGGTCGATTCCATCTGCGACATCGTCGGCATCTGCATGGCCCTGCACCTTCTCAAGGTCGACAAGATTTACTGCTCCGCCATCAACACCGGTAGCGGCACGGTGAACACCGAACACGGCGTGCTTCCCGTCCCCGCCCCGGCCACCGCCCGCCTCCTCCAGGGCAAACCGATCTATGCCCGCGGCCCGGCCCTGGAACTCACCACCCCCACAGGCGCCGCAATTGTCGCAGCCCTCGCGGATGGCTTCGGAGCCATGCCTCCCATGAGTATTCGCTCCATCGGCTACGGCGCCGGCGATCGCGATTTCAAGGAACACGCCAACATTGTCCGCGTCATGATTGGCGAAGCGAACCTCGCGCCGGAAAGCACCACCGTCTCCGTGATCGAGGCCAACATAGACGATGCCTCTCCTCAGGTCATCGGCTGGGCCACCGAAAAACTTCTCGAAGCCGGAGCGCTCGACGCCGTTCAGCTCTCCGCGCAAATGAAAAAGAACCGGCCAGGCGTGATCCTCCAGGTAATAGCCCCGCCGGAAAAGCGCGAAGAACTGATCGCCCTGCTTTTCCGCGAAACCACAACCCTCGGCGTGCGCTTTTACTCGGCTGAGCGACGCGTACAATCGCGCGAATGGGTGGAAGTCACAACGCCGCACGGCGCTATCCGCGTCAAAACGGCTCCGGACGGATTTGCGCCCGAATACGAGGACGCCCGCAAACTCGCAATCGCCACCGGCGTGCCGCTCAAACAGATCCTCGCCGAAGCTGCCCACGAATACCTGAAAACCCGATGAAATACTACCTCACAACGCCGATCTACTACGTCAACGCCGCGCCCCACATCGGCCACGCCTACACCACGCTCGCGGCTGACGCCATCAAGCGACTGAAGACGATGCAGGGCTACACCGCCGTCCTCACCACCGGCACCGACGAACACGGTCAGAAGGTCGAACGCTCCGCCGAAGCCATGGGCAAAACACCCGTGGAGTTCGCCACTATCGTCTCGAACGAATTCCGCACCGAATGGGATCGCCTCGGCGTCCGTTACGACCACTTCATCCGCACCACCGACCCGAAGCACTATGAGACCGTGCGCTGGCTCTTCAACCTCTGCCGCGACAAGGGCTACATCTATAAGGGCAGCTACACCGGCCAGTACTGCGTCTCCGACGAAGCTTATGTCAACGACGCGAAGCCCGGCGACAATTGCCCCACTTGCGGCCGTCCCACCGAAACCATTACCGAGGAAAACTACTTCTTCAAGCTGTCTGCCTTCACCGATCGTCTGGTGAAATATTACGAAGACAATCCGGATTTCATCCAGCCCGAATCGCGCCGCAACGAAGTCATGAGTTTCGTCCGCGGAGGCCTTCAGGACCTCTCCATCAGCCGCACCACCGTCAAATGGGGCATCCCCGTTGAGGACAAACACGTCATCTACGTCTGGTTCGATGCCCTGACGAATTACATCAGCGCCGTCGGTGGCCCGAACTTCGCGGAACAAGGCCTCTGGCCAGCCGATCTGCACCTGGTCGGCAAAGAGATTCTGCGCTTCCACGCCGTCTTCTGGCCCGCTTTCCTGATGGCCGCCGAACTTCCCCTCCCGAAGCGCATCTTCGCCCACGGCTGGCTCCTGTTCGAGAACGATAAGATGAGCAAGTCCCGCGGCAACATCGTGCGCGCGGAACCCATCCGCCAGGTGATGGGCGCCGAAGCTCTCCGCTACTTCCTGTTCCGCGAAATCGTCTTCGGACAGGATGGAGGCTTCAGCTATGACGCTCTCGTCAATCGCTACAATTCGGAACTTGCCAACGGACTCGGCAATCTCGCGAGCCGCACCCTGACCATGATCCGGCAGTATCGCGAAGGAGTGATTCCGGCTCATACCGCCTACCCGCTGGAGGCGTCCGTTTCGAAAGCAATCGAAGAGGCCGCGCGCGCCTTCGAAGCGCTCGAATTCTCAAGAGGCCTGGAAGCGATCTCAGTCATGCTGTCTGCCGCCGACAAATTCATCGTCGAGCAGGCCCCGTGGAAGCTGGCCAAAGCAGGCGATGCCGCGAAGCAGCAACTCGACGACGCGCTCTACTGTTCGGCCGATCTCCTGCGGGTTGCAATCGTCCTGCTCCATCCGATCATTCCCGAATCGACCACTCAGATCTGGGCCCAGCTCGGAATGACGACGCCCCTCGAAACGCTCGCCATCAACGATCTCAAGCCTGCCCAACTCCAGGAAGGCCAGCCGATCGGCATGGTCTCACCGGTCTTCCCGCGCATTGAAGCAAAGGCCGCAATCGACCGCATGCGCGAACTGGAAGAAATCGAAACCGCGAGACAGCAAAAGCTGTTGGGCAAAACAGCCGCACCCGCTGTTCCAGAAGCTCCGGTCGATCCCCCGTCGCCGAAAATCGAGTTCGACGACTTCGCCAAAGTGGACCTGAGAGTCGGTATCGTTCTCTCCGCCGAGCCCGTAAAAGGAGCCGACAAACTCCTGCACCTCAAAGTGGACATCGCCGAACCCGAGCCGCGCACCATCGTGGCGGGCATCGCAAAACACTATGAGCCAGGGAAACTCATCGGCCGCAAAGTAGTGATCGTGGCCAACCTGAATCCGCGCAAACTTCGTGGCATCGAGTCGAACGGCATGATCGTAGCCGCCTCGCTCGAAGGCGGCAACCCGGTCCTCGCCGGCTTTATAGAGGATGTGCCGATCGGCGCGCGCCTGAAGTAAGATGACCTTCACCGATTCTCACTGCCACCTCGACCACGAGAAATTCGCGGACGACCTGGATTCCGTCCTTGCTCGCGCCGGGGAGGCCGGCGTCGCCAGGATCCTCTGCATCGGCACCGGCGACGGTCCGCCCGAACTCAACCGGGCCATCCGCCTGGCCGAGGCGCACCCGCAAATCGTAGCCACAGTCGGAGTGCATCCGCACGAAGCCGCCAAGGTCGTGCCCCAAACTTACGATGACCTCCGGGCCCTTGGCGTTCATCCCAAAGTCGTTGCCTACGGCGAAATCGGTCTGGACTATCACTATGACTTTTCACCCCGCGACGTGCAGCGCGAAGTCTTCATCAACCAGCTGAACGTGGCCAGGGACCTGAACCTTCCCATCATCATCCACACCCGGGAAGCATGGGACGACACCATGTCGATCCTGAAAGACCACTGGACCGGCCCCGGCATCCTGCATTGCTTCACCGGCGATGCCGCCCAGGCGGAACAGGCCCTCCACCAGGGCTTCCACCTGGCCTACGGAGGCGTAGTTACCTTTAAAACCGCCGACAACGTCCGCGAGGCCGTCCGCATCACCCCGGACGATCGTCTTTTAATTGAAACCGACGCTCCCTTCTTAGCGCCAATACCTTATCGTGGAAAGCGCAATGAACCGTCGATGATGCTCGAAACTCTGAAGAAGCTGGCGGAAGTCCGCCAAACCACCCCGGAACACATCGCGGCCGTGACAACCGCCAACTTTGACCGGCTCTGCGCCAGACCCCCTTTGCCACCGGCAAATCCCACCCGTTACACTGGAAATTCGAATGGAAACTGAACGGGCAAACCAGGCTCTGACCGCCAGCGAGATTTTCGATCTCGTCCGCGTCGATCTGGAACTGGTGGAGAAGGCTATCGATGTCGAATCCGTCGCTTCGGTCGAGACGGTCACCACGATTGGCCGCTACCTCCAGCAGAGCGGCGGCAAGCGTCTGCGCCCTGCCCTGCTCCTGCTTTGCGCCCGCTTCGCCGGCGAAGGCAAAACCGTCAACCCCAAGACCGCCATCCAGTTAGGCGCGGTAGTTGAGATGATTCATGCAGCCACCCTGGTGCATGACGACGTGATCGATATGGCCCGCACGCGCCGCGGCCGCCCGTCTACCAACGCCCAGTGGGGCAATCATACCTGCGTGCTGGCGGGCGACTGGCTCTATATGCAGGCGTTCCAGGCCGCGCTCCGGGAACGCAACTTCCATATCCTCGACCTGCTCATCGGGCTGACCCAGTTAATGGTCGAAGGCGAACTGATCCAGCTCGACCGCATCGGCCGGATCGCCATCACCGAAGCCGATTGCATGGAGCTCGTGGATCGTAAGACCGCCTGCCTGTTCTCCGCCTGCGCCAAGCTCGGCGCCGTGGCCGGTGGCGCCGACACCCAGTTTGAAGAGAAGCTCGGCGAGTTCGCCTGGAACCTCGGTATGGCATTTCAGCTGATCGACGACATGCTGGATTTCACCTCGCGCGAGCAGACTCTCGGCAAGCCCGTCGGCGGCGACCTCAAGGAAGGTAAGGTCACCCTGCCCCTCGTGTACGCGCTCGAAACCGCGTCCGCGGCCGAACGCGCGATGGTAGAAACCGTTCTCAAGGACCGCAACTACAACGCCGTTCCTTTTGCCGAAGTTCTCGCTCTGGTGGAACGCCACTCAGGCATCCAGCGGACGCGCGAACGAGCGCAACAATTCACTGACCATGCGCGTCAGATCGTATCGGAGTTCCCGGAGAATCCATACCAGCGGGCGCTGTTCACGCTCACTGATCTGGTAACTGCGCGCGATCGTTAGCAATGAAGATACTACTGCTGGCCCTTGGCTTGTGTCTGGTAGCCAACGCGCAATCGCCATCGTCAAAGGTCAACCCGAAGGATCAGCAGACGTATGTCTGGATAGCGCCCGGCACCTTCCGCATGGGCTGCTCGCCAACCGACCAGCAATGCGCCCCCGATGAGCGTCCGGCCCATTCCGTGGAAATCACGAAGGGCTTCTGGATGGGCCAGACACCGGTGACTGTTGCCGCCTGGAAGCATTACCGTGCAGTGACCGGCAAGCCAGCCCTTCCGGCCGCGGACGAGTTCAGCCGCAGGATCAATGAAGGCGCTGGAGACGACAACCAGCCCGTTGTGTCGGAGACCTGGGATGAAGCCCGGGGTTACTGCACCTGGGCCGGGATGCGCCTGCCGACCGAAGCCGAGTGGGAATATGCCGCCCGGGCCGGCACCACGGACTCATCGTACGGCTGGCTGGACGACATCGCCTGGTATGCCAATAACAGCGGGAAGAAGCCGGTCGATGGCCTCGATATGTATCGGTCGGACGCTTCCCGTTATCAGAAGCGCCTCTTCAATAATGGCAACGGACCCCGCCCCGTGAAGACAAAGAAGCCAAACGGCTGGGGCCTGTACGACATGCTCGGCAATGTCTGGCAATGGACCGACGACTACTATGCGCCGGACTACTACGGAACCAGTGCAAAGCAGGATCCGCATGGCCCCGCGACGGGAACCCAGAGGGTACTGCGGGGCGGAGCCTGGAATTCCGTCCAGACCACCGTTCGGGTATCCTACCGGCTGACGAATCCACCGGGCGATCACGTCAACGCCTTCGGCTTCCGCTGCATAGGTCTACTTGCCGATACAGAACGTTGAGAAGATGCGGTTGAGGATATCGTCGGCGGTGGTGACACCGGTGATGGCATCGATCGGCTGGAGCGCGCAGTAGAGGTCGAGCAGCAGCAGTTCATGTGGCAGGCCATCCGTTGCTGCGCCTTTGGCTTTTTCAAGCATCGCGACCGCTTCGCGAAGCAGGTTCTCATGGCGCAGGCTGGTGATGAAGCCTCCGTGGGTTTCGCCTCCTGGTGCGAGCAGGTTGATGGCGGCCTCTTTCAGAGCTTCAACTCCCTGCCCTGTCAGGGCGGAAACCGGGATCTCATCCGGCCGTGATACAAACCCCGGCAGATCGCACTTGTTGGCGACGACCAGCACCTTGCCCTGCTTGCCGGCCGTTTGGATGAGGCTGTGCGGATGGGCGCCGTCCACCACAACGATGGTGAGGTCGGCATCGGCCATGGCCTCGTAAGTGCGTTCGATGCCGAGGCGCTCGATGGGCTCTTCGGTTTCGCGGATACCGGCGGTATCGACCAGCCGTACCGGGATGCCGGCGAACTCGATGGTCTCGGAAACGACATCCCGCGTTGTCCCGGGTATCGCCGTCACAATCGCCCGGTTCTGTTGCAGAAGCCGGTTGAAGAGACTGCTCTTGCCGACGTTGGGCTCGCCTACGATTGCCAGCGAGAAGCCGTTGTGGACCAGGCTGCCGTAGCGGAAGCTGCGGACGAGCGTGGCGGTCTGCTCGATCACCGGTTCGAGCCGGCGCAGGATCTCCTGGACAGGGGCCACGCTGATGTCGTCCTCAGCGAAGTCGATGCCGGCTTCGAGCAGGGCTATGAGCTCCAACAGCTGCGTCTTGATGGGGGCGAGAAGACGTGAGACGGAGCCTTGGGTTTGCTGGGCGGCAATGCGCGCCTGGTAGAGTGTGGTCGCTTCGATCAGGTCGCGAACTGCCTCGGCGCGGGGCAGATCGATGCGGCCGTTGAGGTAGGCCCGAAGGGTGAACTCACCGGGTTCGGCGAGGCGCGCTCCGGCGCGCACGGCGCGGTCCAGGCAATGACGCAGGATGACCGGCGCGCCATGGCAAGAGACTTCGATTACGTCTTCGGCGGTATAGGATCGCGGGGCGGCGAAGTACGTGACGATGGCTTCGTCCACGATGGCCGAGTTGTCGTGGTCGGTCAGCACCCCCCGGACGGCCGTCCAGGATTTGGGTTCGTTATTGAGCCGCAGGATGGCGGCTGCGATCTGCGTGGCTTGCGGGCCGGAGATACGCACCACGCCCAAACCTCCACGTCCGGGCGGAGTGGAGATGGCTGCAATGGTGTCGTTCAGTTGCAAGCGTCAGCGAGGGCGGCGGGGTCCGCCGCGGTTTCCACCCCTGCCTCCGGGACCACCCCGGCGATCGAAGCGGCCACCACGCTCTCTGTCACCGCTGCCCGGCGGTTCCGGGGGACGTCCGAAGCGTGACGGACGAAACGCAGGAGGAGGGGCTTCCGGCAAGGAAGGCATGCCTGCGGGATAGACGATCACTCCACGGTAAGGGCCGGAGCCGGAACTTTCGCTGCGCAGTTCGGTCTCATTGCGGAGCGCGATATGGATGATGCGGCGCTCGCGGCTGTTCATCGGAGCGAAGCGGAAGGGCTGCCCTCCGGACTTCACCTTTTCGGCCGCCGCCTGCGCGGTCATCCGAAGCTCTTCGATGCGCAGCGCGCGGTAGTCGTTGGCGTCGAAGGCAATGCGCGAATGATCGTCGGAG
This sequence comes from Bryobacteraceae bacterium, assembly GCA_025928545.1. Lineage (GTDB taxonomy): Bacteria > Acidobacteriota > Terriglobia > Bryobacterales > Bryobacteraceae > BOG-234. Next base: position 11,328 of record JAICJH010000029.1, read on the forward strand.
TGCATGCGCAGGGCTTCCTGCGAAACATGTTCCAGGGCAAGCAGGAGCTCGGCGCGGTTGCTGAGGATCAGGTCGACATCTTCGCCCGTAAACTTGACGACAAGGTCCGGAGTTTCGAATTCCGGATTGCTCTGGTCGCCGGCTTCGAGCGTGAAGCTGAGCTCAAAACCCGCGTTCGCGATCACCTGTCGCAGAAACTGCTCGATCCGTGGACCGGTCTCGTGAATCGAATATTTGGGCTTCAAGCCTTCTTCCTGCCATCCTTGATCAGAGTTGTTTTCGTCATGGCGGGCGTGGTCCGGTTAAAGAACCACTGCTGCGCCACGCCAACTAAATTGCTGGTTAGGTAGTATAACACCACGCCGCTTGAAAGGTTCCAGAAGAAGATGCCCATCATGACCGGCATGAACTGCATCATTTTCTGCTGGTTGGGATCGCCGCCCGCCGGGGTGGGGGTCATCTTCTGCAACAGCACGCTCGAGACGATCATGATGAGCGGCAGAATGTGAATCGCGAAATGTTCGGGCTGGGTGAGATCGGCGACCCACAGCCAGGGCGCGTGGCGCATTTCAACGGAAACCGACAGCACCTTGTAAAACGCAAACAGGAAAGGCATCTGGATCAGCATGGGAAGGCATCCACCCATCGGGTTGACGCCGTGCGCTTTGTAGAGTTCCATGATTTCCGCCTGCTTCTGTTGCGAGCGCGGATCGCTCATGCCGACGCCTTTGTACTTGTCGTTGATCTTCGAGATCTGCGGCTGGAGCACCTGCATCTTGCGCATGGACTTCAGGTTCATGATCTTCAGCGGGAACAGAGCGATGTTGATGAAAAGAGTGAGGACGATGATCGACCAGCCGTAGTTGTGGATGAACTGGGTCTGAAGCACCCGCAGGATCATGAACAACGGCTGGGCGATGATGCGGAACCAGCCCCAGTCGATTACGTGGCTGAGATTGGGATTGACGGCTTCGAGGACGTTGCCCTCCTTAGGGCCGACGAACATGCCCAGTTGGTTGCGGGCCTCGCCTCCGGCCGCGATGCCGGGGAACGCATCATCGGTGGCATTGTAGGCGGTGGGAACGGAGTCGCTGAGGAGCGTCGTCTTGAGAGTGGAATCGACGGGCGGCAGAAACACCGCCGTGAAGTATTGATCTTCCAGGCCCACGAACGAGAACGAACCGTCGGTGTAGACGGGACCATTCTTCGCGGCCTTTGCCGCGTCGCGATCCAGCTTGTCCTCTTTGAGGTCGTAGCGAATTGCGGCCACATGGCTGGAGGCATTGGTGACATCCATGTCCCCGAAGCCCGCACGCCAGGAGATCTGATGCGGAAGGCCTGCGCCATCGCGCTTGACCTCATCCGAGAACTGCACAAGATAAGTGCTCTGGGTGAAGGCGATGACTTTCTTTGCGACGGTGTGGCCATCGGAATAGTCGTATTCGATGGAGAGGCCGCCACCCTGGGGGCGAGGTTCCCAGAGAGCCTTGTTGAGCGGGGAGGGCCCTTCGCCGCGGAATTGCAGAGCCAACGGGAAGGCGGTTTTGAGGGCGCCGCGCTGGTTTACGAGTTCGATCGGCTTTCCGGCGGCATCCTTGTATTTCTTGAGGGTCCAACTTTGAACGACGGCGCCTTCGTTCGATAAAACGACGTGATAGACGTCAGTGTCGACGGTCCAGGTCTGTTTGTTGGCGGCGGTGGCCAGGGGGGCAACCGAAGCGTCGCCAGACGGGGGCGTTTCTGTCGCGGGCTTCGTCTCGCCGGGCAAGCTGCCTGGCGTGGAATTGGGCAGGGGCGTAACGGCTTTGGAAGTATCCGTCTTCTTCTGCTGGCTGGTCTGCGGAGTTTCGGCCGGGATGAGACCGAGCTTGTGGTAGGCCCAGTTCGAGCCGACGAGGATGAGCCCCATCAGGCCGAACGCAATCAGCATGCGTATCTCGCTCGACAGCTCTTTTTTGGGTGGGGTAGAAGGACTCATTCGATTGGTTAGCGGGGAACGGGGTCGAAGCCGCCCTCATGAAATGGATGGCAGCGTCCAATGCGCTTCAGGCCGTACCAGACACCGCGCAGGGGACCATGGACTTCGATGGATTCGCGCATATATTCCGAGCAGGTGGGGTGATACCGGCAAGCTGAGGGCAGCAGGGGGGAGATCACGCGTTTGTACCCGCGGAGGGCGGCGGTAAGGCCGGCGATGGCGAGGTTCCGCATCGTATAAAGAGACGTTTGACTTCGCGCTGAAGATCCGTAAATAAGCAATCGAGCACCTTGCGACGGGGATTGAATACGATGGACCACCCTGAATTCAGCGATGCCAGCTCGAGGCGCGCGGCTTCGCGGACCCGCCGACGGATACGGTTTCGTTTGACAGCTTTGCCGAGGGCTTTGGGAGTGGTGAAGCCGAGCGCGCGCTCGCCTTCCGGATCGGCGAGGCAGAATGCGGCGAACAGAGGACACGTGTAGCGCGTGCCATGGTCGTACACTTTTCGGAAATCGCTGGAACGGAGGAGCCGGACACTTTTGGGAAAGCCGGATTTGGACTCGCCTGAGGGCGTGTCCGCTGTGGAGTCGCTCGTTATCCGGACTACCTCTCCGAGCTGACAGTCAGCTTCTTGCGGCCCTGGGCGCGGCGGCGGGAGAGAACGGCGCGGCCATCGGCCGTCTTCATGCGTTTCCGAAAACCGTGCACCTTGGCGCGGCGACGGTTGTTCGGTTGGAAAGTACGTTTCGGCATTGTAGTAGTTGGGGGAACTTAAAGTATACACCAAGTAGGGGTTCTGGCGCTTACCAGTGGTTTCGACAGCCCATTTGGGGCGGGCACCGGAAAAGATGAGGAACGAAACCAATTTGGGGTTAAGTCGTTCTGTTGCAGCGTCGCTTTGCATAGCTTATCGTCCTCGCTTCGAGGCTAGCAGGCGGGTGGTGGGGGAAAAGGGTCGATTTTTGGCAAGTCGTTGATATCAGGGGAGATTGAGCTGCAAGTTCGTTGAACTGAATGTGAGGAGCTTGGCTTCCCGAAGGCATTGGTTGCAAACCGGGAAAAGACTAGCCAGAATTTAGAACATGACTGTCAGCGTTGCGGAAGCGAAGAAAAGATTGACGCAGCTCCTAATCGCAGTCGAGAACGGTGAGCGGGTGTCGATTGAGCGGCATGGTCATATCGTCGCCGAAATCGTGCAGCCGTCCGGGAGCAAGGTTCCGAAGTTCGGAACCTTGCAGGGCGTAATAGAAATGACGCCCGAACAATTCCGCAATGCGACACGCCCCATGACGGACGAAGAAGCCGGCGCATTCCTCGCAGGGCGCGACTAGTTACGAGAACGAGGCGACACGACGTGAATCCTGAAGACAATAAGCGCAACGTGCGGGCTTTTTACGACTTGATGTTCAACGACTGTCGACCCGCCGAGGCAATTGCACAGTACGCGGGCGATGTCTACATTCAACACAATCCGATGGTTGGCGATGGCAGGCAAGCGTTCATCGAGTATTTCGAGCGGATGGCGCGGGATTATCCTGGAAAGAGGGTTCATTTCGTACGGGTGTTTGCCGAAGGCGACCACGTGGTGCTGCATACGAGGCAGGAGTGGCCGGGGGATTCGGATTGGGCGGGGATGGATATTTTCCGGCTGGATGATCGCGGCAAGATTGTTGAGCATTGGGATGTGTTGCAGCGGGTTCCTGGCGAATCCGAGAACAGCAATACGATGTTTTAGGCAGCGTCTTCTTTGGACTCGGCCTCCAAGGAATATGAGAATTTCCGGCCCTGCGGACGCTTCATATTCCTGCGGGCGTCATGCACAAATCCCTCAAAGGAGAGTGCTCCGGCCGGTAACGCCGCGGGTGCGGAGTCTCAGCTTCCGGCTGTATAATCGAATTTGCGTTAGGGACGCAGCCGGTCCGCGGAAAGGGCAGAAGCCCACCCCGAAACTCAAGGCATTTCCGCGAACCTTCTTTCAGCCCGAAGGCGGACAACGGGCACTATTGAAAGGAGGTCGCTATGTCGACCGAATCAACCGAAACTCCAAAGTCCCTTCCCGAACACCCCAATCTCCGCCATCTGAGGAATCAAGCCAAAGACCTGTTTGACGCAGGGCAGGCATCCTCTTTGACGGACGCACAGTTTAGGATTGCCCGGCGGTACGGCTTTACAAGCTGGCCGAAGCTCAAAGCCCATGTCATTTCCGTCGAGGTGTGCGCTGAATTGAAAGACGCAATCGACGCCTGTGATGCCAGCCGCGTTAGAATCCTGATGACCAACCCCGCCGCGCAACCGGCCGTAGAGCGTCTACACGGATTCGAGGGTTGGTCGAATCTCAAGGCCTACGTCGCGGATTTCCTGGGAATCGACCAAGGAGAGGTCCGCGAACTTAATCAAGCGATCGGCAAGTGCGACTTAGAACGCGTGAAGGCCCTGATGACTCGGAACCCGGAGCTACACCGGGCGCCCATTGGCTACGGAAAGAGCGGGCCTCTCACTTGTGTCGCCGAGTGCAGCGCAGAGGATGGACGGCCGCTTGCGCTGGCGAGGTGGATGATCGAGAACGGATCGGACGTGCATCAAGGTGGAGACGGTCCAATCATGCGCGCCGCCCTCAGTAGCGAGCGCATTCCCATGATGGAACTGCTCGTCGCGCACGGTGCGGATGTCAACGCCGAATGGAAGGGCGAATATCCTGTCATCTTCGCGGCATGCGAAGCTGTCGATCCCAAGACGCTCAAGTGGTTGCTCGATCACGGCGCGGATCCCAACTGCGATAGACCGGAGCGCGCGCACAAGGGTACGGCTCTCGACTACGTGATCGGCTCCTATGTACGCTCCCCCGAACTGAGCGCTTGTATCGATGTGTTGATTTCCGCCGGCGGCACAACGAGATACTCTGTGGGACCTGTGCTCGACATACTGGGCGGGCGGATCGACCGCCTGGTTGAGAAATTGGATGCGGAACCTACGCTGGTGACAAGACAGTTCACCGAACTCGATTTTGGCACAACCGGAGGACGGCTCCTGACACTTCGGGGCGCGACACTCCTGCATGTTGCAGCCGAGTATCAAAATCTGGAAGCCGCTACATTGCTCCTGAAGCGTGGCGCAGACGTGAACGCCCGCGCGAAAGTGGATGCTGCCGGTATTGGCGGGCAGACCGCGATCTTTCATGCAGTGACACAGAATCAAGACAGGGGTCTACCTATGGTCCGGCTGCTCATGGAACAGCGGGCAGATTTGTCCATACGGGCGAAGATTCCAGGGCACTATGAGCGTCCGGAGGAGGTCGTGGAATGTACACCGTTTGGATACGCATTGAGATTCGAAGACGAACCCAGTCGTGGTGACAAGCTTGCGACGGTCGCTTTCCTGCGCGGACTTCGCGCTCCCAGATAGAGCGCACACGAACGGGGTTGTGGGAAGTCTGCTGTGCGCTCTGAGCGAATAACGCCACTCGGAGGTTAAAACGTGGCCAGACCCGGAGAGCGGCCCCGCCCTGAGGTGAGGCCATCTGGTCCCCCGATGCTGGCCTGTCGTCCCATGTTCGCGCCTGAGCTAGCGGAAATCGTCGCGCGGGCGATGAGCCGTCTGTTAGTATGCCGGGATGAGATTCGTGGGTGCGGGCGTTTCAACTCACTGAGGGAAGATTCATGAAAACATTTCAGACGAGTATTCTTGCTGGTGCGATTGCCGTTGCGGCGGCGGCTCCTTTGGCGTTCGGGCATTTCAGGTTGCTTGAACCTGCGTCGTGGCTACAGGAGTCACAGCTGGGCGATCCTCAGAAAGCTGCTCCCTGCGGCGGTACGTCGGCCGATCCGGGAAAGCCCACCGATAAGGTAACCAGCGTTACCGGCGGCGAGAAACTGCATATCAAGATCCAGGAAACGGTGTACCATCCGGGTTTCTACCGGGTCGCCCTGGCGGTGAATTCGCGGGACGAGTTGCCAAAAGATCCCGACGCCAAAACAGAGCCGGGCCCGAATGGCCCGAAGTCGGTTTCCGGCGCTATTCAATATCCGCCGGTTGCGCCCGTGCTCGCGGACGGTCTGTTCCAGCATGTGTCCAAATTCGATAAGGAGCAGGAAGCCGATATCAACATTCCGAATATCAACTGCTCGAAGTGCACGCTCCAGGTGATCGAGTTCATGGCCTCTCACGGCCTCAACAAAGACGGCGACTACACGTACCACCATTGCGCGGTGTTGCAGATCACGGCGAATCCCGCAAAACCGATCGACACGCACTTTCCAGCTGAAAAGAAATAAGCTCCGACCGGCAGCGGTGCTGCGCTGTAATGGTGCTTATGGTTTTTTTCTTCCGGAAGTTTATCGAGATGCTGTTTCTGCCGATCGGCTTCTCCGGACTGTTAGTAGTCGCCGGCATCCTGCTGCGGCGGCGCTGGCTCGCGCTTACCGGCGTAGCCGCGCTTTACCTTTTCAGCACGCCTGTTGTGGCCACATTCATTTTGCGGCCCCTGGAAAATGCTTACCCGCCATCGACTATTGCGGCCGCACCTTCAGCCGACGCCATTGTGGTGTTGAGCGGCGGCATCGTCCGCGGCGTTATGCCGCCCGGAGTGCAATGGGGGGACGCCGCGAATCGCTATTTTACGGGATACGATCTGGCGATGGCGGGGAAAGCACCCTCCATCATCTTCACCGACGCAGGGACGGAGGATGCGCGTGGAGGCAGCCAGGCCGTGCTGGTTCGGCAGGCGGCAATTCGCGGGGGTGTGGCACAGGATCGGATCATCGTCACCGGCAAGGTTCTGACGACCGCGGATGAAGCTCGCGAAGTCGCGCAGATTCCGACAGTGCACTCTGTCCTGCTGGTAACAAGCGCATTTCACATGCCGCGGGCGGTGCTGTTATTTCAAAACCGCGGCCTGAAGGTTTATCCTTTTCCAACTGACGAGCGTACCTGGAGCAAGAGCTATTTGATCTCCACGTCGTTCATTCCAACATCCTCGGCTATACAGCGGTCGGAAGAAGCGATGCGCGAGTATTTAGGCCTGACGATCTATCGTCTGCTGATCCTGTTCCGATTGCGCTGACGCCAACCTACATGCCTGCGCCAGGCGCGACGACAGCAGCAGGGCTTGCGGCGGGAAGCACTTTGATTTCGGCCCGCTGGAAACCGAACTTGTGGCCGTTCTCATCCACGAGGTTGATCTGGCAGGTGTAGATCCCGGTCGGGAGTTTCGCCAAAGGCACCTGGAACTGCACCGGCAGAGTCATACCGCGTTTCGGGATGAAGCTATCGAGGTGCACTGTTTCCGATTCGAACATCTTGTTGTTGTTGCGGTAGAAGGTCAGGGTAGCCGCGACGCTCGGCTTCTGGTCGGCGCCAAGCGTCGGATCATAGACTTCCATGTAGAGGTAAAGATTCTGATCTTTGCGGAAGACTCTGGTGATGCTCGGCACCAACTGCTGCCCGTCTTCCACCAGCGGGTTCGCGTCGGCTGTCTTGCTGCGCGGATCCGCCTTGCCCACGGCTTCTTTCAGCGGCTGCCTCTGACTGCTGAGCACGACTGTGCTGGTTTTGATTTTCGCCGGCTGGTCGGGCGCGAGATCCGGAACCACAAAAGTTGTTTCGTAAGTCCCCATCTTGCCGGTTTCGTTTTCGCGGGTCAGAAACTTGAGTTTGTAGGAGCCTGGCGGCACCGTGAAGCCGGTATCGTACGCGATGGTCCGGCTGTTCAGCTGCGCGAGAGACTGCTGCGCCAACTGAATACGCACCGTATCGGCCACTTGCCCGCGCATCTGGTCTTTCATATCGCGCAACTGACCGATGAAGTCCAAATCCGTCTTCGCGTTCCCTTTGCTCTTCGCCAACGCGATTTCCGAACCCGGAATCTTCACGTTGAAGGGCACGAAATAGCGGTCGCGCGCGAGGCGGAAATAGTTCACTTCGCCCGCGAGGGTCAGATCCGTGATGGGATCTCCCAGCGTTAATGCTTCCTGAAGCTGGTCGTCTTTGTCTGTCCGATTGAATTTGCCGAACGATTTGTCTGCGAAGTATCCATGCTTGTAATCGAGTTTGGCGGAAGCCGCATCCGGACGGGTAATTTTCACGTTCACGGTGCGGTACTTGCCATCGGTTTTCATATTGGTGCTGTAGTAGCCGAGGATGTAGTAACTTCCAATGTCATCGCGGGCCTGCTCCATACCGAGAGTCAGATCGTTGTTTTCGGCGAACAGCTTGCCACCGGTATCGGCCGCCATGGTGGAAAGGGTTTCCTGAGCCGAATCGTTGGCTGCGCCGCCGCGACCGCCGCCTCGTCCGCCAGAACCGCCGCCACCGGTGAACAGACTGGAACCGCTGCCCGAAGCTGTGCTCGCATCGCCACCCGGGGCCGACGCTGTCATGCCTCTGGCATCCACCGGATAGATTGCAACGTTGGCTTTCTTCGCGGTATTGATCAGCTTCATCAGTTCCGCCTGGTTGTCCAGACCCGATTGGGTAATGCCGCTGGAGAAATACATCAGAGCTTTCTTTTCCGGAAACGGGGCCAAGAGCTTGGCCGCTGTCGCGATTGTGGAAAGCTTTTTATCGACGTTGAAGATATCGAACTCGGTCTGGTCGGCGCTGAAAGTGCTGTCGTCCGACTGATCGCCCGCGCCAAAGTTTTCGGCAAGGTCGGCGCCTTCGCCGATGTTGAATTTCTTGACGGCGGTTTCGAGCGCATCTTTGTCGTCGGTGAAATCCTGCGAGACTTCGAGCGGCCCTGTGGTTGCGATCATGATGGCAACCAGGTCGGCGGGCTTGAGTCCTTTATGGATGAAATCAATGGCTGATTTCTGAACTCGAATCTGCTCGGCGACGGCCATGGTGCTGAAGTCGAACAGCATTGCGACGAGGCGCCGATCCTGGTAACGGATGATCGGCTGGGGCTTGCCTGGTTTGGTCGCGACAGGGGCAACGGGGGCCGACGTCGCAACATTGGACGGAGCCGCGGCGCTGGAGGCTGCGGCAGGCTTGATTGCGGGGACGGCCGGAGGCGGCGTATCCAGATCAAGCTTCTGAAAATCGAACACGGCAATCTGCTGCTGTTTGCCGTCTTCGGTGAGCGCAAAATCGCCTTTTTGCAAGTCTTCAATGACTTTGCCGGACTTGTCTTTGACGCCCACGTCAATGATTACGAGCGTGGTGTTGGACGTAAACGTTACCGGCGCCTGTTGCGCGGGCATCGTACCGAAAGTCAGGACAAATACCAAGCCGAATATCAGGATTCTCTTCATCGCATGCCCCGTTTCCCGTGCGCGTTTTTCGTGCTTCACACCGTGAGTATATGGGTCCTGACGAGCAAATGCGCCTGCTATTGCAACTATTTACAAAAGCAGGTACTTGGGCGTTAATTTTCTTTACAAAACGCTGGGAACTCGCACTGGGCACGAATAACGCGCCCCATGGAATGTGATAAGACTATTGCCATGCCGCGACTGCCGATCGTCATATTAGCCTCCTGCCTGATTGCGAATGGCCAGATACCCGCGAGGGACGCACGCAATTCGGAGACTCCAAATACAGATACGCATTTCACGGCCCGCGCCTACAAATCGCTGACGGAGTGGGAGGCGCGTAAGCAGGCGCTCCGAACTCACATACTGTCAGCGGCCGGGCTACTGCCCATGTTTCCGAAGAACGATCTGCATCCGCAGATCTTCGGACGAGTGCAGAACCGCGACTGCATTATTGAAAAAGTTCTGATCGAAACGCTGCCCGGATATTACCTTGCGGGCAACCTCTACAGCCCGTTGAAACCGGCTCCGGCGGGCGGATACCCCGCGATCATCAGTCCGCACGGGCACTGGAATTACGGAAGGCTGGAGAATACGGATATCGCGTCGGTACCGGCGCGAGCGATCAATCTGGCCCGCCAGGGATATATCGTGTTCAGCTACGACATGGTGGGGTATAACGACACGATTCAGACTCCGCACGATTTCGGCGACAAACCGGAGGAGGAACTCTGGGGTTTCGGCCCGTTCGGATTGCAACTTTGGAACTCGATTCGTGCGATTGATTTTCTGGAGAAATTACCCGGGGTGAATCCCCGGATGCTGGGCGCAACGGGAGCTTCGGGCGGAGGAACGCAGACGTTTATGGTTTCGGCTGTGGACGACCGAATCCGGTTCTCCGCGCCCGCCAACATGGTGTCGTTAATCATGCAGGGGGGCGGGCTCTGCGAGAATGCGCCGGGTTTGCGCTTCGATACCAACAACGTGGATATCGCGGCGATGATGGCGCCGCGGCCGATGATCATGTCGGCTGCAACAGGAGACTGGACGCGGAATATGGCGACCGAGGAGTATCCTGCCGTGCGGGCGATTTACGAGTTGTACGACAAGGCAGCGGAAGTGGAGATGTTTTTCCAGGACGCTCCGCATAACTACAACAAGGTGAACCGCGAGGCGACTTATGCATTTTTCGGCAAGCACGTGTTGGGAGAAGGTGACGCGTCAAAGCTGAAAGAAAAGAATATTCAGACTGAGAAGCTGCAGGATATGCTGGTGCTCCATAACCGGACATTGCCGGCCAATGCGATCACGTTCGCCCAGTTGTTCGAAGCATGGAAGACTATGGCGCGGGCACAAACATCGGATTTACGCCAGCGCCTCACGGCCGCGCTGGCGACGGAATGGCCCGCGCAGGTGGTGAGCGAAGGAACAGGAGAAAGAATCGCGCTGGGGCGGGCCGGCAAAGGCGACCGGATTCCGGCCATCCGGATCAAGGGCACCAATCCTCCGGCGCTGGTGGTTCATCCGGACGGCGCGGAGGCGGCGCGAAAAGATCCGGCAACGGCACGCCTGATTCAATCGGGCCGCGCCGTGTTATTGATCGATGCATTCCAGACGGGCTCTGCGACAGCTCCGCGCGACCGTAAGGTCAAAATGTTTCTCACGTTCAACAGGACAGACGATGCCAACCGGGTGCAGGATATTCTGACATCTCTGGCGTGGCTGAAGCAGGCGAAAACCCAGTTGAACTGCATGGGAAAGGCGGCGGTGTGGTGTGAGTTCGCGGCTGCCGTGGCTCCCGTCCCGGTGGAACTGAAAGCCGATATCTCCGGATTTCACGGGACGGACGACGAATTCGCGAAAGACTTCTTCGTTCCCGGCATTCAACGCGCGGGCGGACTCAGCGGTGCGATGGCTCTGTTGAAATAGCGTCAGTTCCGGAGTTCCACGAGAATCATTTCGAGCGGCTTGCCGCCGGCGTTTTCGACCTTCCAGTTGCCGGGAGTTTCCCAGACGGCATCGCCTGCTTTATGGGGCGTGGACTCCTGGTCAGTGAGGTAGACGGCTACAGCGCCGTGGTCACGCGTCATTGCGGGAGTGGATTGGTGAGGACCCAGCTTCAGCCGAAGCACGCGGACCTGATTGTTCTCAAATTCCACTTTGAAGTATTTGGCGGAGGGTTTCTTTAGAGCGACAACGGCCACACCTGGTTTCTTCAACTCAATCTCAACAATATTGAAGGCATCGTCACTCACAACTTCCGGCGAGTGCATGCCCTCGGGTACGCTCCAGACCACCTGCCCGGCCTTCCATTCAAATACCGCGGGCGCGCGTCCGTCCTGATACTCGAAACGCTGCCGTCCATCCTGGAGGTACACCATGACGCGGTTCACTTTGTGTTCGTGAAAGCTTCCTTTGACGTGCGCTTTCTCAAGCGCGCGGGTTACTTTCACGTCGTTGTTTTCAAACAACGAGGCGGATGGCAGCGCCGCAAAACCGAATACAGCCAGAGCGCCGCAAAACACCGGCAGGATCTTCAAAATGGGTTTCGACACTTCGCGATTATACAGGCTTGAAGCAGATCGGAAGGTTCTCGGGACCGAGAACGTGCAGGGCTTTGCGCGGTTTCCACGGTTCGTTACTGGTGCGGCCGAAGGTCCCGACGAGATTCAGGAATTCGGTAAACGCAACGCGAGCTTCGAGCCGCGAAAGCGGGGCGCCCAGGCAAAAGTGAATGCCGTGCCCGAAGGCAATATGCGGATTGGGATCGCGCGCGATATCGTAGCGATCCGGATCAGGGAACTGCAGCGGATCGCGATTGGCGGAACCGATCATCGCCAGCACACGTTTTCCGGCGGGAATTGTCTGGCCATGCAACTCCACATCCTGACGCATCGCGCGGAACATGAACTGTAAGGGTGAACTGTGACGAAGCGATTCCTCGATGGCCGATGGCAGAAGGCCCGGTTCGGCGCGCAAGCGGGCGAGCTGATCCGGGTTTTCCATGAGACACAGCAGGGTGTTGTTGAGCAGATTGGTGGTGGTTTCGTTGCCGGCTACGAGCAGGAGTTGCACGAAGGCGACGATTTCATCCGCGGTTAACCGGGCCCCGTCGACTTCGGCGTGTACGAGATTGGTCAGCAGGTCGTCCTTCGGCGCGCGGCGCCTGTCTTCGAGGATTGCAGGAAGGTATTCGGCCATTTCGAGAGTGGTGGCGCGAAAGGCGAGGCCAGCTTCGGCACCGGCGGCAGCGCCTGAAACTGTGTAGCTCAGGGTGAGGATGACGTCGCTCCAGTGCCGGAAGCGGGGCCAATCGGCGGCGGGAATGCCGATCAGTTCCGCGATCACTTTGAGCGGCAGCGGAACCGCGAAGTCGGCTGCGAAATCCATCTCGCCGCGATCCAGCACGGGATATAACAGCTCGCGGCTCAATTGGCGAATACGCGGTTCGAGGTTTGCAACGATGCCTGGAGTAAAGGCGCGGCTGATGAGGGCCCGCAGCTTTGTGTGGCGCGGAGGGTCGAAAAAGATCATCCAGGAGGGGGCGCGCTGGTTGGCTGCTGACATATCGGAAGCGAAGGCGGAGTGGTCGGTTAACGCACGCTTCACGCCCGCATAATCGAAGATCATCCAGAAATCGGTGCGCGGTTCGTATAACGGCGGCTGCGCGGTGCGCATCCGCTCATAGAGAGGATAGGGATTGCGCCGGAAGTCATCCGAGAATAAGTCCATAGGAATAATATGGCTCAAGTCAGAGAGAGACTCCAGGGAACTGCCGTGAATTCACGGTTAACGGTGTCAGTGCAGACCTAGTTTTTCCACCAGAGCCTGGAAGCGCGGCTGCTCACGGAAAGCATCGAAGCCATAGCCGACGCGTGCGATCAGGAGCTCATATTCGCGATTCTGAAAAGCCTGCTCGACGGCCGCGAGCGCTTCGTCCATCTGCTTCAAATGAAGGTGGAGCCAGACGAAAACCATGGCGGGGATGAACTCCTGTCGGCCTCGCTTGGTGAGACTTTGCAGCAGTTCTTGCGCGGGCGCCGGATTGCCGCATAAAGCGTGAATATCGGCCACATAGGCTTCGTGCTGAATACTCGGAGCGTCGCGTTGGAGGCGTTCGTATTGCGTCAAAGCTTCCGGAATCCGGCGCTGGCCGTGCAGGGCCAAGGCGAGAGTCAAGCGAACAAACCCGTCTTCGGGACGCGATTTGAGTATCTGGAGGCACTGCTGTTCGGCATCCGGAAGCCGACGGCCCAGCAGAAGAATGAAAGCGTGGCTGCGCGCTAACTGGGGCGAATAGGGATCGAGCTGGCGGGCGAAACGATTCTCCGCCAGGGCTTCTTCGATACGGCCCCGGGGCGCGAGGTAGCAGGTGGCGTAATCATCGTGAACTTCGGCGGCGTTGGGCGCGAGCCGCAGGGCAAGCTGAAAATGCTTCTCCGCTTCAGACCAGTTCCACTCGTGGCGGGAAATGATGCTTGCGATCAGGGAGTGCGCTTCAGCGAGTTCCGGGTCGACCGCGAGCGCTCGCCGGAGTGCTGAGATTGCATGGGGCACGACGTCTTTCGGCGGCATCACTCCGAGCAGAATGAGATTCATCTGGCAGCGGGCAATTCCCAACAGCGGAAGAGGATAATTCGGGTCGGCCGCGGCAGCCTGACGAAAGAGCGCCATGGCTTCGTTCTGGGCGGGAATCTCGAACCGGTCGAGCAGGTAGCGGCCTTTCAGATATAGCTCGAATGCGGCTGGATTTGCAGTGTGACGTTTGCTCATGCGGCGGCGGTCGCCGAGCGTGAGTTCCAGATGTACGGCGGAGACGACTGCCTCGGCAACATCCTGCTGGACAGTCCACGTGTCGGCGAGAGCGCATTCAAAAGTGTCAGACCAGAGGTGCGTCCCGGTGGCGACTTCGGTCAATTGAGCGACGATTCGGACGCGGCTCTTATGCCTGCGCACGCTGCCTTCAATTACCATTACCGCGCCGAGTTGCCCGCCGATTTCGCGCACGTCCATCGCTTTGCCCTTGAAAGCGAAGGCGGAGGTCCGGGAGATCACCCGAAGACGCGGGGCGCGAGAGAGAACGGAGGTCAGCTCGTCCGTCAGGCTATCGCTCCAGAATCCATTTTCGGGGCCGGGGCTTAAATCGCGGAAGGGCAGAACTGCGATGGAAAGCGGTGGGGGCTTGCGGGCGGCACGAGAATTTCCGCGCACGTTCTTGCCGCGGAAGGCGGGTGCGTAAGCGCCTCGCGGAACTTCGATGATCAGTGAATCGCCGCGGCCGGGGCCGCGATAGTAAGCCCCCAGCCGCTTGCGGAGTTTGACCGCTTCCACACGGACGATGGTGTCGGTGACGGGATCAAACGCGGGGCCGCGATCGAAGACTTCCACGCCGAGGACATACTCTTTCAAAGTGTCGGCTTTATTCTGGAGGGCGGTTTCGACCAGAAAGCGGAGGAAGCGACTGGCTCGCGCGGATGCCGCAAAATGCGCGCTGCCCAGCAGTTTTTCGAGGGCGGAACGAATTGCTTCAGCGGTGGGTGCTCCGCTCTGCACGCGTTGCTGCATCTTGCTTATTTTTGCATTTCGCGGCGGAGAGTTCGAAAAGCGTCGTGCAGTTATTGGCCCCCGAGGTTATTGGCCATGGAACGGATCGGCCCCTATGGTGCCGTTCAGGGCAGACAGATATTCGGGCGAACTGACTCTCGCCAATTCGGCTTGCACAGCTGTCGTGTCTTTGCCTGCATACTCCATCGATGACAGATGACGCTGCCAAAGTGAAATATCGCGCTTTTGCCCGACCGCTAACCTTTCCACATACCAAGCGCTGGCGAGCAACGCTTCGCGGGTGAACATGGCCCGAATTGCGGGGTCGGCGATCCCTTTGCCTTCATAGTGGCCATGAGCCATGATGTGGAGCAGCGCCTTTATTGGCGGGCACGCGGCGTTGACGCTGCCGTCTTCGAAATAATTCAGCGCCACGGTTCGCTGCGCCTCGCAGATGGCTTCCACGCCCGCCACAAAGTTCGGGAGATCCTGCATTTCCGGGCGCAGTAGTTCGTCGGGAAATACGGAGCCGGGCAGTTCGAAGATGCGGCCGAGGAACCGGTCCACAAACAGGGCCGTAATTCTGTAACCCAGACGGCTCGCGAGAATCCTACGGCCTTCGTAGTCGAAATCTTCAACGCGTTCCAGCAGCCCCTGATCGATTAGGAATTGCGGCTCGCGTTCGTAAACACGCATGCGGCACCAGAGTTCGGGAACCAGCATGCTGTTGTCGTGATCCACGCGGTAGTGCGGCCCGATATGGCCGGCCGCCGTGGTGAAACCGCCGTAGCCCGTGACGATGGCGGATACCAGCGCATTGTTGACGTCGACAATCGGCCAAAGGGCGTTAAAGGGTCCCTTGGTCAGCGCGCCTTCGCTGCCAAAACCGGTGGTGGAAGGCGACTTGCCGGTGAGGCTGCAAATGAAATCCATGAACAGCTCGGGCAATTCCTGATAGTGGATCGGGTTGTAAACCGCCAGCGGAGGAATGCCTGCTTTAGGATCGGGCGGGTTGTTGCGGCGCCCGGCCAGAACCGCGTTTACGGGGAAGTAGACTCGCTTGTCCGAGGGGATCTCGCGGGCGAGGCGGGTGCCGATTTCTGCCAAGTAGGCATCACGCGGATTCACCAGGTCGGGACGGCGCTGAAGATAACGCGGATTTTTCGACGGAACGCCATCCACAATTCTGGGATGGGCGGAGGAGACAACGTACCCGCGCCCAGTGGCCGCTAAATCGGCCAGCAGACGCTTCATCGGCTCCGTGTATTGATCGAACTCGACTACGTTATCCACCAGTTCGCGCGCCTTCTCAACGGTAATCGGCTCGAAGTTTGAAATGAAGTTGCCTGGCGCGGCGAGATCGGCCTCGGCGTCTTTGTCGAAGCCACGATGGATAGCATCATCCGGGCGCTGGAAAAGCAGGGACTCGCAGTTCTGGACAAGCTTCACGCTGGGGTGCGGGTAATCGGGATCCAGATGGTCAAGACTCTCACGCGGCAGGACGATAGACGCTGTGATGTCATCTTCCACCTGAACCTTATCCGCTGGATTAAAATCCGGACGTAACTTATAGATACGCCACGTGCCGTTGGGATCGTACCCCATCCGCAGGTAGTTTCCGACCAGCCTCTGGTTGCGGTATTTCAGTTCGTGGCCTTCGTGGCCGTTGATGCGGTCGACGGTAAAGTACTTCCTCCAGTCTTCGCCCCAATAGGGCCGGTAATAGCGTTTTACCGTCACGATCAGCTGGCGAATCGTCTGCGGCAGGCGGCGGACCCAGTCGTTGTGATCATCGGTGTAGTCTTTCGACGGCGTGAGCAGTTTGATGACGGAGCCGAGAGAGCGCTCCGGGCTCAGAATGGTTCGGGAGGCGCGGTTGCCTGGCGGCGGATTGCGATAGATGGCGCTGAAGTCTTTCTTCAGGATCTCTTCCACCACGTTGAAGTCATTCTGATAATCGCGAACGAAGACTGTTCCCTTGAGGATGATGCTGCCGAGGGATTTGGAAATTTCCGATTTACCGCCGCCCGAAACAGTACAGGGCTTGTGGCAGAGAACGCCATCCGCGCGGGACGCGATCAGACGCCAGGCGGTGCCTCCGGGCTGCTTCTCGAGACGGATCTTTGTGCCCCACGGGAGCACGTAGACTTCACCAGGCCGCAGCACCAGCTTGCGTTCGCCCCACTTCACGCAGCCTTCACTGACAAGAAAATCGGAGTTGCGTGGAACGTAGAAGATGCCTGGGAAGTTGCGATCGACGGCGTAGCCTTCGGGCTTCATATCCACCCGATCGCCCAGCAGCTTCATGGCTTCTTCGTATTCGACCGGCTTGGTGAGAACCGTGCGGCCCGCATAGAACTCCTGGCCGATCACATAGGCGGGAAACGCAATGGCGCCTCCTGCATGTTCTTCCTCACAGAGGCCGAACAGATTGGCGGCGTAGCTGATCTGTGTTTTGACTTCCTTCTTGCAATAGCCGTAATAGTTATCGGCAATGATGGTGACAATCACACCGCGGGCATCGCGGCATGTGAGTTTGAAGGCGGAGCCGTTGTTGTAGAGTTCATCTTCACTGCGCCAGCACATGCCGTCGCGTTGCTGGCGGGCGGTTGCCTCTTCGAAACGCGGAAGGCCCAGATCCTTCTTGCGCAGGCCGGCGATGTGGGGCGCAAGTATGACGCAACCGGTGTGGCCAGTCCAGTGGTTGACATCGAGTGCGGCGTCGTTTTCCGGAAGGTACGGATCTCCCGCATTGCCGAAAATGCCTTCCACAAAATCGAGATTGCTCACCAGGCTGGCGGGGGCAAAGAAGCGGGTTTCCATGCTTTTGGCGGGCAGGTTGCCGCCGGCAGGCGAAACCAGCGGGCGCAGCAGCAGACTTACGAAGAAATGCGCGTGCTCGGGTTGATCCGCGGTAAAGGGCAAAGCCAGCACGTCTTCCGGCGGACGCAGCGCCGCGGCAAGCAGACGGAGGAAGGCAATTTTCGGGACGCCGATTTTATCGGCCGGTACGGGGAGGCCGCCCTCCACGATGTGGAAGATGCCCTGCGTGGTGCGGCGATCGCTTTTTGGGTTATGCAGAATCCCCTGCGGAAGCCGATAGGATTTCAAATACGGCGATGAGATCGAATCCGCGCCGGGCGGCAGCGACATCGCGCGAGCAAGGCCGGGGCGGTCCAGAGTAAATGCACCGGCGGGCAAACGGGGGGCGGGTTCGCCGAGATAGGAATCGAGGAAGTCCTGAATACGGAGGTCCGCCGGGCAGAGGCGTCCACCGAGCAGCTGATCTTTCTGGTGGTAGTTCCGCAACAACGGACGCGCGAGTTCCAGGAATTCGGGGTCGGCCGTGGCGCTGCTGGTGGGCTCGCCGAGGGCGGCCAGTTTCAGATTAATGTAGCGGTACAGTTCGTCGTTACTGGCCGTCAGGGGCAATGAGAACTCCTCTGGGATGATCCGCGGCTGTTGAATGGACGGGGTTCGGGTGTCGATCCGAATGGACACCGGAGACGCGGTAAAGACCATTTTAGTTCATGGCTTCAATTCCCAGAGAGGCCAAACAGGTATACGCGGGGCCTCTGAAACTGGTACTATGGTGTGCCTGAGCATCTTCCGCCCACTCGCGGATCTTCTGAACTAAGTCAGACGATTCGATCCTTTTCCCCTTAGTTAACGCAACCGCACAGGAGACGCTATTGACCGGTACCGCGAGTCAGATCGAATGGGCCGAACAGATCAAACCGCGCGTCGACGCAGAATTCCGGCGGGTTGCGGCAGCGTTCCAGATGGCGGCCGACGGCCAGTCGGAAGCCGTTCAGAACGATACTCTGGCAATTCTCGCAATCCTGGAAGAAAAACGTCTGGAAGCGATGGCGAATGACCGGGCCGGCTATTTCATCAGCAATTGGCAGGAACTGACGGATCAGGTTCGGCAGGCGATCGCAGCTGATAGTCGCTACCAGACGATCAAAGCAAAGCGAATCAAGAAATAATCGAAACGAACGAAATGGGAAAGAGCGTACAACAGATGCAGTTTACCTTGACCGGCTTCACGCAGGATGCAGGCTGCCGTGTGTTCGCATACGAAGGCATTGGAGAAGACCGCGCGCGCATCAAATTCACGGTCCGCGCCGACCTGGCGTTAAGCCGCAAGTATGGAATTCGGCTTCAGGAATTGCCGCTGATGTGCCTGGCGATTCTGGAACGTTGCAGTGAAGACGCAGTCCTCGAAGCGGCAGACGCCCTCAGTATTCCACGCGCGATGACCTTCACCGAAGAAGCTATGATCCGTTACGCGGATGAATGCGTGGCGACCAAGGAGGCCGCGGTATTGAAGCGAATGTCGTCCAAACGGCAGCAGCCGAAGGCCGCGACCGAGGAAGAATTCAATCCCTACAGCCAGGCTGCGGCAGTTCCGGCGAAGCCTTACGGCCAGAGCTGGTAATCACATGTTCTCGGCGCATTGTCCGCATTGCAAGTCCGCGGTGTTCCGGGGTGTCGGGATTCGGAATTCGTTCGAACAGGCGCTGAGTTGGCTGGTTTCTCCGTACCGATGCTCGCTGTGCGGAAAACATTTCTTTCTGTTTCGCTGGCTCTGTTCGCTTGCCGGCACTGCCTGAGAGCCGCTATTAAACAGGCGGATTGATCACCGGCGTTACAACAATCGGATCCGCCGGATTCATCTGGCGTGTGCCCACTGAAAGCGTGCTCACACGCGGGCCGGGCAACAGGATTCCGGCCAGATTGAGCGGATCGGCATTGGCGATCTGAATCGTATCTTCCGGATGCTCCTGCGATCGCCGCACAGAGCGCAGCAACTCGACGGCCTCCGGCGCGGCAAACTGTTCTCCCGAAAATCCCGCCACAAACCTGCCGGCGCGAAGTTCTCCACGGGCTTCTTTGGCGCGAAGGACAGGGAGCAGATCGCGCCAGAAAGGCGCAGTTGTTTCCTTGGTCAGAAGATCGCGGATCAGAACCCCCCAGCGCAGAATCAGTTGATCCACGAAGGCCTCGGCTCTGGTCGCGGCGGGAGTTCGATGATCGCTTTGCTGCATGAGAGCCCAGCGACCGCCGGAGTGGCGTGGGCGGCGGGCACGGTCTCTTCCCTGCCCTCGGCGACGTCTGGGATCGATGAGAGCGCGCAGATTTTCAAAACCATCGGCCGTGACAACGCCGGCGGCAACCAGTTCCCACAATGCGTCTTCCACCTCGCTGGCGAGCTTGCCGGTGGCGCGGCTGAGATCGGCAAAGAATGACGCGCCGCGCGCGCGTAAGGCCGCAAGGACATCCTGCGCGGCGGGGGAAAGACCGCTCTCATCGGGTGCGGCGCCGTTCGCGGGCTGCGGCAGCCAGTCGAGACTCTCGCGAAGGAAGAATGATATCGGGGCAATGCGAGTGGGCCGCACTCGCCTGCCTTCTCCGTCTTCCATAGCGGGATGCGGCGAAAGACGGCCCCACATCACTTCGCCGGAAAGGCAGAGTTGATCCAGCCAGGCAGAATCATAATGCTTCAGGCGGCGCGCCAGAATATCGTGTTCCCACGCCGATGCGGGAATCTCATAGCCCTGGAGCTGGCGAACAATCTGAAGCGTGCCTTCGGCTCCGTGCAACTGGGTGCCTGGCGCGAGGTGCTGCCAGCGGCAGAGGAATCGGTATAAATCGAGCGCGGAAACTGGTTCGATTTCGCGGCGCAATCTGCCCAGCGTCAGTTGATGAATGCGCGCGAGAATGCGGCGGTTGCACCATTGAATTTCTCCTGCGCCGTCGCTGCCAGCTTGCGGTACGGAGAAGCGCCCCTGCAGCACCTGACCCTGCGCCTCAACGGTTGCCAAAGCCTGCGCCACGTCATCCGGAGCCAGCGCCAGTCTTTCGGCAAGCTCCGTCACGGTGGTGGGGCCCAGCGATTCCATCCAGCCGCGGATGATCTGGAGAGCATCGTCGGCAACGTTCAGGCGCTCTGTCGCGATCCAGAAAACTTTGTTACCGCGGATCAGAACGGAAGCGCGGCCGGTTGCGCGCAGCGTCTCGAAATGAAGTTGCCAGACAGCGCCCGGCGGAAGGCGGATGAGACTCAGCAGCGCGTCGTGCAGTTCATCGGGATCGCGCACTTCCGGCCATGCATCTTCGGAAACCTGGACTATGGCCGCGGGATCCAGAATGCCCGCGCCACCCACGAAATCGGTGCGGAGCGAACCGCGCAGCTGGACGGCGCGCGCACGGCGTTCTTCGAGCGGCGCATCGTCGAGAAACGCGTAGGGATTGGCGTTCAGGATCTCGTGGGAGAAGAGAGATGGCGCCGGGTTGTCAATCGCGATCGTACGAATTTCGCCGTCCTGGATCTTTTCCAGAATTCGGATCAGGCCGTCAACATCCATGGCCTCTCGCAGGCAGTTGTCGATTGTTTCGCGCACCAGCGGGTGGTCCGGGATGCGAATTTCGCCAGTCAGGTTTTCGGCGCAGGCCACCTGATCCGGAAAAACGGAGGCCAGCAAGTCGTCCGAACGCATACGCTGGATGGGCGCAGGCACCTTAGTTCCGCCGCGGAAGCGAAGTATCGCCAGTGCCCGCGACGCATTCCATCGCCAGCGCGACGTGAACATGGGCGTATCGAGCATGGCCTGCGTCAGGACTTGTTCGAGAGTCTGCGGCTTCAGAAATTCGAAAACGAGCTCCAGCGGAAACGCGTGGCCTTCAGTCAGCGAGATCAGCAGGCCGTTGTCGGTGGCCGCCGCCTGAAGTTCGAAGTTGAAGGTACGGCAGAAACGCTTGCGCAGAGCCAGTCCCCAGGCGCGGTTGATCCTGCTGCCGAACGGCGCATGGAGCACTAGTTGCATGCCACCGCCTTCATCGAAGAAACGCTCCGCAATCACTGTGGATTCGGTCGGCAGCGCGCCGAGAGAGGCCGCGCCCGCCTGAACGTAAGCGATCGCCTGACGGGCGCCCGCCTCTTCGACGCCGCACTCCTTCAGGAGAAATTCAATTGCCGCAGTTGGATCGGCACTGAGTTCCAGAATGCATTCGCGTGTTTCGGACACCGCATGGGAAAGCTCCGCGGAACGGCCCGGAGCTTCGCCCAGCCAGAACGGGACGCTCGGCGGCGCACCCTTTGCATCCTCCACATAGACTCTTCCGGAGCCGACGCGCTTAATCCTCCAGGAATGTGTTCCGAGGAGAAACACGTCGCCAGCCAGACTCTCCACGGCGAAATCCTCGTCCAGAGTTCCGACGTTACGGCCGTCCGGTTCCGCAGTGACGGCATAGGCTGCGTTGTCCGGGATGGCGCCGCCGGACGTAATGGCAGCCAGGCGCGCGCCACGCCGGCCACGCACGTTGCCGTTCACGCGGTCCAGATGGAGAAATGCGCCGCTGCGACCGCGAGAGGTGGCAATACCTTCCGCCAGCATGTCGATGATCTGATCGAAATCCGTGCGCGGAAGATTTCTGTAAGGCCACGCCGAACGGATTCGGTCGTACAGCCCATCGAGCGACCATGCGTCGCACGCCGCCATCGCGACAATCTGTTGCGCCAGGATGTCGAGCGCGTTCTCGGGGATATGCAGGCGCTCCAGTTCACCCTTTCCAATCGCACGGATGAGCGCGGCGCACTCGATCAGTTCATCGCGCGTGGTGGCGACGATTCGCGCCTTCGGAGTAGCACGCACCCAGTGACCGGCCCGTCCAAAACGCTGGAGCGCGACGGCAATCGATCGGGTGGATCCGATCTGGACCACGAGATCCACCGAACCGATATCGATGCCCAACTCCAGCGAGGCCGTGGCGACAATCGCCTTCAGGTCGCCATTCTTCAACCGCGTTTCCGCTTCCAGACGAGCCACGCGCGAAAGACTGCCATGATGCGAAGTCACGACATCGGCGCCCAGCCGTTCCGTCAAGGCGTGGGATACGCGTTCGGAAAGCCGGCGAGTATTGACGAAAACGAGCGTCGTCCGGTGAGCGTGGATCAGCTCGGCCAGCCGGTCATAAAGCTCGGCCCACATTTCATGGCTGGCAATCGGGCCAAGCTCATCGCGCGGGATCAGAACTGCGAGATCCATGTCGCGCCTGTGGCCCGTATTCACGATAGTGGTGTCAGGGCCGATGAAGTTCGCGACTTCTTCGATCGGCTTCACCGTCGCAGACAATCCGATTCGCTGAGGGCGGGTTTCGACCAACGCATCCAGCCGCGCCAACGTTAACGCGAGATGCGATCCGCGTTTGTCGTCGGCGATGGCGTGGATTTCATCTACGATGACGGTCCGGGTGGTCCGCAGCATCGCACGGGACTTCTCGGCGGTCATCAGAATATACAGCGATTCCGGCGTCGTTACCAGGATGTGCGGCGGCTTGCGGCCCATCTGCTGGCGCTCGTACATGGGCGTATCACCCGTGCGAACGGCGGTCCGGATGGGCGACAGGGCCACACCGCGCCGGTCGGCAAGCTCACGAATCTGAGCCAGCGGGATTTCCAGATTCTTGCGAACGTCATTGCTCAGGGCCTTGAGCGGAGAAACGTACACGACGCGGGTTTCGTCCGGGAGCGATCCCCGGCGAGCTTCGCGCACCAGCCGATCCAGACAGATCAGGAAGGCGGCGAGCGTTTTACCGGAGCCGGTGGGCGCGGAAATCAGAACATCCTGACCGGCATCGATGGCGGGCCAACCCTGGAGCTGCGGCTCGGTCGCCTCGCCGAACTGCTCCTGGAACCATTCTTGAATCAGAGGATCAAACTGGGTGAGCATACCCACGTACTATTGTCGCTGTTTTAGCCTTTTGACGGAGTGCGCTGGAAACCGACAATGTCTTTGTACGCCTCAAGCGAGTTGTACACAATGGGACAATACGTCGCCCGGTCGATCATCTGCCACATGCGGCTTTCGATCGAGCCTTTTCCCCGCACCAGATGAGGGAAATTGCGGCAGGTATCGGGACGGTCCTCATAAATGGTGCAGTCGTTGCCGCTGAGGAAGATGCAGCCGGTTTCCGTGCGGCGCAGGATCATCTCATCGTCGAACGCCGACGCTGTCGTATATTTGCCGACAAATTCCGCCTCGGACATGCCCATGGCGCGCGATATACGGGTTGCATCACGCTGCGTGATATCGGTCTCAGCCACCTTGCAGCAGTTAGCGCAGGCTCTGCAATCCACCTGCTCCTCTATCTCTTCCGCCACGCGGCGGAAGCGCAGGTCGGAGAAATTATGCCGTTTGAGATGCCGGCGAAACAACTCATTCTCTTTCAGCTTTTTCGTGCCGAGCCGGTCGATCTGAACCAGATCCGTAATTGGTTTGGACATCTCTCCTTCCAGAGTAGCGGGTAATGCTGCGAGAATAGACAAAATGCCAGAAACCGCCGCAGCTCCGCCCGGCCCGCCACCCGGCAACGCCCAATGGGATCGCTCTTTCTTCGGCCATCCCCGCGGCCTGTCAACGCTTTTCTTCACAGAGATGTGGGAGCGCTTCAGCTATTACGGCATGCGCGCGCTGCTGATCCTCTTCATGACAGCCACGGTGCAAAAAGGCGGTCTGGGCTTTTCCACCTCTAAAGCGGGTTCCATTTACGGCCTGTACACAGCGATGGTATTTCTTCTCAGCCTGCCCGGTGGCTGGATCGCGGACCGCATCACCGGCCAGCGGCGCGCTATTTTGTGGGGCGGCATCGTAATCGCCACCGGCCATTTCTGCATGGCGATTCCGCGCATTGATACTTTCTATCTCGGGCTTGCGCTGATCGTTCTGGGCACGGGACTCCTGAAGCCCAATATCAGCACCATGGTGGGCGCACTCTACTCGAAAGACGACGCTCGCCGCGATGCCGGGTTCTCCATTTTCTATATGGGGATCAACATCGGCGCGCTGATCGCACCATTGATCTGTGGGTATCTGGGGGAAAACATCAACTGGCATTACGGCTTCGGCGCGGCCGGCATCGGGATGACACTCGGCATTATTCAGTACGTGGCCAGCGCCAGATTCCTGGGAACAGCTGGTCTGACGACGACGGGCACGGCCGACGACGTACGACGTTTTCGGCTGGGCGCAATCGTCGCCGCGGTAGTGATTGCAGCCGGCATAGTACTCACGCTGACTGGGGCCGTTTCACTGACGGCTGAACAAATCTCCGATGTCTTCGGCGTCGTCCTGATTGCCATTGTGATTCTGTTCTTCGTCTGGCTACTGACGACCAAAGGCTATTCCGCGACGGATCGCGGGCGTTTCTGGGCAATTCTCGTGCTGTTCATCGCTTCGGCCCTTTTCTGGTCCGCGTTTGAACAGGCGGGTTCCACTCTGAACCTCTTCGCAGAACGCAACACCAACATGCACGCCTGGGATTTCCCCCTATGGGGACTTTTCCGCGCCAGCTACTTCCAGTCGTTCAACTCGGTTTTTCTGATTGCACTGGCCCCGGTGTTCGCGTGGCTTTGGATCGCCTTGCGCAGGCACGACCCATCCAGCACGGCCAAGTTCTCGATCGGCCTGATCTTCGTGGGTCTCGGCTTCGCCATTCTGATTCCCGTGGCGGGTGGAACCGCCGTCAGTCCGTGGTGGCTGACACTCACTTATCTGCTCCATACCGTGGGTGAACTCTGCCTCAGCCCAGTGGGTCTGAGCGCGATGACGAAACTGGCGCCGGTACGCATCGGCGGCCTTATGATGGGGGTTTGGTTTCTCTCCATCTCGGTCGGCGATTACATCGGTGGGCGCCTGGCGTCGGTCTATGAAACCTTCCCACTGCCTGAGTTGTTCGGCATCGTGGCTGGCTTTTGTATCGTGGTCGGCATGCTGCTGGTATTCCTGATTCGACCCATGAAGCGCCTGATGGGAGGCGTCAACTAATGAGCAACTCACCTCTCTGGGAACAATACCGCGAGCAGTTTCCGGTCACGAAGAATCTCGTTTATTTGAACCACGCCGCGGTCGCGCCGCTTTCTCGCCGCACCGCCGAAGCCATGCAATGGCTGGCGCAGGACACGCTCGATTTCGGCAGCGAACACTATCAGCAGTGGATGGCGACCTACCAGGGGTTACGAGATTCCGCCGCCCGCATGATCAATGCCGCGCCGGGCGAGATTGCGATCGTTAAAAATACTTCTGAAGGCATCGCGACGGTGGCAATCGGAATCGACTGGAAGCCCGGCGATATCATCGTCGCCTTCGAAGAAGAATTTCCGGCTAATATTTATCCCTGGAGAAGGCTCGAAGCCCGCGGGGTGCAAATCCGGTGGCTGTCGATATTCGACGATCTCGATCGGATCGACGAAGCAGCC
The DNA here is from genome assembly GCA_025928545.1 of Bryobacteraceae bacterium. GTDB lineage: Bacteria > Acidobacteriota > Terriglobia > Bryobacterales > Bryobacteraceae > BOG-234. Next base: position 37,360 of record JAICJH010000029.1, read on the forward strand.
AAAGGAGCTCGACTACTGGCCATCAGCTTCGTGCAGTACCTCAGTGGCTACCGCGTGGATCTCAATAAGATAGGCGAAATCTGCCAACGCCGCGGCTGCTTTTTCTTCGTGGATGCGATCCAGGGGATGGGCGCTTTTCCTATTGACGTCGAGAGTGCTCACATAGACGCGCTCGCCGCGGACGGCCACAAATGGCTGCTGGGTCCGGAAGGCTGCGGCGTCCTGTACGTGCGGAGTACAGTGCAGGATCAAATCTATCCGGTCGAATTCGGCTGGACAAATGTCGCAAATCACGCCAACTATGCCTCGCGCGATATGGGCCTGCGCGAAGACGCGGGACGCTACGAGTGCGGCACGCTGAATACGATCGGGTGCTACGGGTTGCGGGCGGCTTTCGACGTATTGCTCGAAATCGGCGTGGAAAACGTGGGCGTGGCCGTGCAACATCTGGCGGACAGAATCTGGAACGGCGCGAGCGAACTGGGCTACGAAACTCTTGGCCGAAGATCGCCGGAAACGGGCGCCGGCATAGTTTCTATTCGGAAACCTGGGGTCGAGAGCCAGTTCATCGTCAAAAAACTGCGCGAGGTGGGTTTCATCACCGCGCCTCGCCAGGGCTGGGTCCGCATCGCCCCGCATTTCTACATTTCGCCGGATGAGATCGAAGCCCTGCTGCGAAACCTGCGAACTTTCTGAAACCTTCTCAACCCATTGCTATACTGGAGTTTTTGCTCCGCAACACAATCTCAACAATCTGGAGTTTTACAGCAGCATGATACAGGCGACCAAAATGCGTCCAGGAATGGTGATCAAGTACAACAACGATCTGTACTCGGTCTTCAGCGTGAGTCACCGCACCCCTGGCAACCTCCGCGGCTTTGTTCAGGCCCGCATGCGGAACCTCGCGAGCGGAACCATGATCGAAAACCGGTTTTCTTCGGAAGACAAGGTGGAAAAAGCGATCCTCGATGAAATCGAGATGGAATACCTGTATGACGACGGCGAATTCTTTTATTTCATGAATACCGAGAATTACGAGCAGATGCATCTGACGAAAGAACTGCTTGGCGATTCCACCGATTATCTGATTCCCCAGCTGAAGGTGAAAGTCGAATTCTATGAAGGCAAGCCCATCGGCGTGGAACTGCCGGCGTCCGTCGAAATGACTGTGATCTCAACAGAACCCGGCATGCGCGGCGCAACGGTTTCGAATGTCACCAAGCCGGCGAAGATGGAAACGGGCCTTGTTGTTCAGGTACCCCCGTTCATTAATGAAGGTCAGAAAATCCGCGTGAACACCGCGGAAGGCACATACGCGGAACGAGCGTAGGCCGGAATCGTTATCGACTTGCTAGACTAGTTCTTTCGGGGCGTGGCTCAGCTTGGTAGAGCGCCTGGTTCGGGTCCAGGAGGCCGGAGGTTCGAATCCTCTCGCCCCGACCAAAATTCTTTTTTGGTCTTCGGAATTGCGGCGGTTGAAGCCTTTGGTTTCGACCGCCGTTATTTTTTGGAAATACCCTCGTGTCCGAAACATCAGCACTCGCCGCGCTCGAGTATCTCGAATGGGTTGCCGCGGATCATGACCGCCTCCAGCAACTCTCGGAGGAAGATCGCGCCCGCTTCCACAAAGCCGTAGCTCAGCTTTACAACCCAGATCCCAAGGCCCGCCGCGAAATGCTGAAAGCGGCTGAGCGTGAGCGCTCCGCCAACCGGACGCAACGTATCGATTCCGTGCTTCACGAAACCGGCATCCGGACACTCCGCCGAAAGCCCGTTTTCACCACGCCCAATTTCTTTCCGCCCACGGATTCCGAACAACCCGAACCGCGCGACACTGAAGCGCCCGAAGCGCACCACTGCTACGTCTGCAAACAGCATTACTCCGTTATCCATCATTTTTACGATCAGCTTTGCCCCGAGTGCGCCGAGTTTAATTTTCGGAAACGTTCGGAACTGGCCGATCTCACCGGTCGGATCGCCTTGCTCACCGGCGGACGCGTCAAGATCGGCTATCAGGCCGGTATCAAGCTCCTGCGGGCGGGCGCCACCCTGATCGTCACGACCCGCTTCCCACGCGATTCCGCGCAACGCTACGCGCGCGAGGCGGATTTCGCGGAATGGGGCCATCGCCTCCGAATCTTCGGCCTCGACCTGCGGCACACTCCCAGTGTGGAGGCCCTGTGCCGCCACTTGCTTGCCACGCTGCCGCATCTCGATTTCATCGTCAACAACGCGTGCCAGACCGTGCGCCGTCCGCCGGAGTTCTACGCCCACATGATGGAGGGGGAACGGGGCGCACTCGCGCAAATGCCGGACGCCACGCACAAATTGCTCGGCGAATACGATCAGGCAACCGGCGATTCCCTGGCGCTGCGCGATGGCATAGTTCAGGCAGCCGAGCTTTCTCAACTTCCCCTGCTTGCGGAGGAGCTGGCATCCGCGCGGCATCTCTTTCCGGAAGGCCGCCTCGATCAGGATCTACAGCAGGTAGACCTGCGCGGCCGCAATTCCTGGAGGCTTCTGATGGATGAGGTGCCGACCGTGGAACTGCTTGAGGTGCAGCTGATCAACGCGATCGCGCCTTACATTCTCAATGCGCGGCTAAAGCCTCTCATGCTTCGGACTCCGGGCCGCGACAAACATATCGTCAATGTGTCGGCAGTGGAAGGGCAGTTTTATCGCAAGTCGAAAACAACCCGCCACCCGCATACGAATATGGCGAAGGCCGCGCTCAATATGATGACCCGCACTGCCGCCGCGGACTATCACACCGATGGCATCCACATGAACGCCGTCGATACCGGCTGGGTCACGGATGAAGACCCGGTGGAAATCGCGGCTAAGAAGACAACTGAGCAGCGCTTCCATCCGCCGCTCGATATTGTGGATGGCGCCGCGCGCATTCTCGACCCGATTATCGCCGGAATCAACACGGGCGAACATATCTGGGGGCAGTTTCTGAAAGACTACAAACCAACAGACTGGTAGAATACGTCGTTTGCACAAGAAACATCAGTTCCGACTGGCCCTTTGCGGCCACAAAGCCGTGGAGGCCGCCGCGGTCTGCATGGTGCTCATGGTTCAGGGTCATCTCGCGGCCATCACGATGCTCCATGTCGAAATAGCGAGTAAGACGGGCTTGTTGGCGGTCTTTCCCGCCGTCGGTCTCACGTTTACGAGATATGCCCGGCATCTCGCGAACCGCTGGACTTCGTCGGCTTTCTTCGGAATCTGTACTTTCCTCGCCGACGCGGCAATGCACGAATCGCACTATCCGGGCGAGTACACCGAAGCCGCGTTGACCGGATTCGGCGCTTTCCTGTTCTCCGTCGCAGTTTCGTACACACCGCTCGGCAAACAAATTGATCGCCTGAGCGAGCATTTCCTGCATCATCCGCAGGCGGCTGCCGGCGAGCCATGAGAAAATTTAACGAGTGCGGGGCTCAGTCCGATTGAAGTTGCGCGCGGGAGCGGTGGCGGTGGGAATCGCGGCCGCCGGGGTTTTCGCGCAGCAATCCCCTCCACCGACGACCCGTCCACCCACGACCGCGCTGGCCGCAAATCAGTATGTGGACGCAGGTCTCTGCGCAACCTGCCACGCGGAGATAGCCAATTCGTTCAGCAAGACGGGCATGGGCCGGTCATTCTATAAGCCTGAGCCTGCGAAGATGCCGGAGGCTTTCGGCAAGACTTTCTATCACGCCGCCTCGCAAACATATCTCGTCATGATTGAGCGCGACGGCAAGTACTACCAACGCCGCTGGCAAAAAGGGTTCGACGGCAGCGAGATCAACCTGGATGAGAAGCAGGTCGATTTCGTCATGGGTTCCGGCAACCACGGCCGCACTTACCTGCACATGACGGATCGCGGCACAATACAGCAATTGCCCCTCAGTTGGTATTCCGAGAAGGGCGGTTATTGGGCGATGTCCCCGGGATATGACCGGCCGGATTACCCCGGCTCCACTCGGACGATCACGTACGAGTGTATGTTCTGCCATAACGCTTATCCTGCGATCCCAAAAGGTCACGACGAAGTCGGCGCCCGACCGGAGTTCGCCAAACCTGTGCCGAACGGGATCGACTGCCAGCGATGTCATGGCCCCGGCCAGAAGCACGTTCAGGCCGCGTCCACGCCCGGTGTGAAGCCGGATCAAATCCGGGCGGCCATCGTGAATCCGAAGCGTCTGAGCGGAGATCGCGAACTCGAAGTCTGCATGCAGTGCCACCTGGAGACTACGACAGCTGCCCTGCCCCACGATATCCGGAAATTTGATCGAGCACCATTTTCCTACGTTCCCGGTCAGCCACTGGGAGATTTCCGGCTCACCTTTGATCGCGCCGGCGGCATGGGCGAACGCTTCGAGGTGGCGCATGGAGCGTACAGGATGCGGGAATCCCAGTGCTTCCTTAAGAGCGGAGGCAAACTCAGGTGTACAACCTGCCACGATCCGCACAACATCCCGCGCGGGGATGAAGCCACCGCACACTATAACGCCGTTTGTCTGGACTGCCACTCGAAAGCGCCGGGCGCAGGTGTCACTGCGTTCAAACGAATGCCGACCTCGGCCCCGCATAATTCCGCTGCGAACTGTATCGACTGCCACATGCCGAAACGCCGTGCCGACGACGCGGTGAACATGGTGATGACGGATCATCTGATCCGCAGCCGGCAACCGGCGGGAGATCTGATAGAGGCAAAGGCCGAACTGCCGGAATCCGCCACGCCGCCCTATCGCGGCGAAGTGGTTTCTTACTATCCGGCCAATCTCCCACCCAGCGCTACCCTGTACGGAGCTCTGGCCCAGATCCTGGAACACAGCAATATGAAAGCGGGCCTGCCGCGACTGCAAAGCCTGCTCGAAAAGTCCCCTCCGCAACGCGGTGAATACTATGCGGATCTCGCGGAGGGCCTGGCTGCTTCCGGCGAGTCTGCCAAAGCCATGCGTTACTTCGAACAAGCCGTGCAGCATTCGCCTGAATCGGCGATTATCCTGCGGAAGCTGGGTAGCGCGCAGATGGAAGCAGGGCAACTGGCAAAATCGGAGTCCACGCTCCGGCGTGTGGTGTCTATGGCTCCGGATGATGCCGGAGCGTGGGGAATGCTGGGCCAGGTCCTCTGGCGCGAAGGCAGGAATACCGAGGCCGCGACCGCATTGCGCCAGGGCATCAGCCTCGATTCTGAATTGCCGGAGATCCACAATTCGCTGGGATCGATTTTGCTTGCGGCGGGAAGCGATCAATCTGCGGAAAGAGAATTCCGCGAGGCAATGCGGATTCAGCCGAGCCTCCCGCAGGCTCACATGAATCTCGCCAGTGTGCTCGCTTCCCGCGGGAATGCCTTCGCGGCGGAAGCGCGTTATCACTTCGAACAAAGCATCCGTCTCAAGCCGGATTATGCGGAAGCGCGGCTGAATTACGCCAGGCTTCTCACCTCGCTGAATGAAACCGCGGAAGCCGAAAAACAAGCTCAGGCATCGGTCGAGGAAGATCCGGGCGTGGCTACGGCGCACGAACTCCTCGGCATCCTCGTGGGCAACAGAGGCGAACTCGCCGGTGCGCTCCGCGAATTCGAGACGGCGGTGCGGCTGAATCCGAAGCTCTGGAGCGCGCAGTATGAATTAGGCGTCGCATTAGGTAAGAGCCGCGACTTCACCGGGGCCGAGGAACATCTGAGGATTGCCGCGCAGGGTTCGGATCCCGATACGAAAGCAGCGGCGCAGCAGCTTTTGCAAAGACTAGGTCGCCCGCAATAGAAAAAGGCCGATCCCCGTTCCCCGGGAATCGGCCCTTTTCTTGTTTTTAGAACTGCAACCGGGCGGAGAACGCCAGGATTCGATTCGAACCCGCAACCGTGCCGTTCACGTAGCCAAGAGACGAGAGATTGGAAACCAGATTCGTCTTCGGATCGAACTGGATTCCGCTATTCACGCCGCTGAACTGCGGGTGATTGAAAACGTTATAAGCCTGTGCCTGAAATTTCAGCACGCGCTTTTCGCTTCCCAGCGGAACCGACTTCGTCAGCGTCATATCGAAATCGGTCTTGCGCGGATTGGTGAAGATTCCCGCGCCTCCGCCCAAATTGCCAAGCACCGGCGGGCCAACAATCGAGTTGTTCGGTCCTGTGGCGAGGGCCGCCATGGCAAATGCGGACGGATTGTAATACACCTTGCCATTTCCATTAACAGGCAGGTTTGACAGGCCGTCTCCAATAACCTGGCACCGTTGTCCAACGTCCGGCGTGCCCGTATAACCGCCTGTGACGCTGGGTGATCCCGAGGTGAGGCTGCAGCCGGGATTGTACGGGCCGCCACTCTGAATGGACGTGATACCAGACAATTGCCAATGATCCGTGATGTATCCAAGACCTTTGGCGCCGAGCTTCTTTGCGACTCCCGGGAGGTCGTACGAATAGCTGATCTGAAGGTTGATCGGACGGTCCGTGCCGACGCGTCCGTAATTCCACGCTTCGTTGTCCGGCACCACCGATGTGTAGCTCGTCGTGCCCATGGCCTTCGACCATGTAAATGCCGCGCCCAGCGACAACCCGCGCGAATACCGCTTGTTGACACTTGACGTCAATGCATTGTAAGTGGAGTGGCCGGAGAAGTTGGCCTGATTGATCGCGCCGTATCCCGGATAAACGGTGCGCAGCAGGGCGCTGTTGAGGCTGTTGCTGGTGTTCCCGGCTGTTGTCGGATCCAGATTCTTCGGCGTGAACGGCCAGCCCGTCCCTATCGGGATAGGATTGATATCGCAGCACCCGGCCGGAATATGTTCGTTGTAGACGTGGTTCAGGGTATAACCGACGTCGACGACCAGGTTGCTCCCGAAGGTGTGCTGGATACCCAGACTTGCATTCTGGACGGTATCCCACGGCACTTCATCGGGATAACTTTGCGGAGCAATAGGGGTCACGCCAAACTGAGTGGAAATTGCGGGCACGGCTCCGGTATTCTGTGCCGCAATCTGAGCCAGGGTGAGCGCGCTTACACCTACGTTGTAGGAAGTCGGCGCCTGTGCCGAGAGGCCGTAATACTGATTCCCATCGAGGCGGTTATAGAAGATTCCCCATCCTCCGCGCATGGCAGTCTTCCCGTCTCCAAAGAGGTCATAGGCAAAACCAATGCGCGGGGCGGCCACCAGCGCCTGCTGATGGTAGGGCGCTTCATCCACACCGTTGACGCCGAGAGTGGCTTCTCCCGATGCCGGCACCCCTGAATTCGGAATCAGCGATCCGATATACGAACTGCCCACAGTCGCTCCTGTGACCGGGTCTTTCGCGACCAGGGTGTTGCTGGCGGTACACGTAGCAGCCCCGTTTGAGCACGCCGGAACGTAGAGCCGCGACTGCTCCGCTTTGTTGTATTTCGCCGGAAAGAATTTTACAAACGTGAAGCCGTTGTCTTCCTGCGGCGACTGGTGATAGAACCGAACTCCCAGATCGAGGGTCAGCCTGCGGTTCACCTTCCAGTTGTCCTGAAGATACTCTTCGTAGTTCTGATAAACCACGTTGAAGGTCTGCTCGACGTTGTTCTGGTTATAGCTGCTCACGTGACCGAGCAACGCATTGGCGAAACCGTCATTCGTGTTGAGAAATGGATTGGAAGTCGACGAAGCAAAGCTGAAGGCGCCGGCATAATTCTTGCACGCGCACTGGTACTTCGTATTGAACTCAACATAGATTCCCGCCTTGAAGGCATGATGGCCCAGAACCTTGCTGATGTTGTCCTGGTAATACCAGGTTGGGTTGGTGGCGATTTCCTGACCCGCCGACGCCCCGGTACGTCCATAGGACATTGCGTTGCTTGGAGTGCCGAAGCTGAATGTCGGCAGAATCGTCGGATCGGCGTAGCCATTGATCGGCCCCTGCGAGTCTGTCTTCGGGACAGGGAAAAGAGTTGGAAGGCCGGGAAGCAGCGAGCGGGCCTCCGTCGCGAAATTATCCGTGGTAACGAACGTGAACTGATCCCAGGTATAAGCAATGGTCGTTTCGTTCACCAGCGTCGGCGAAATCGTATAGGTCAGCGTGCCGGACTCGCTGTGTCCGCCGTTGGGATGGTTGATGGGCGCTATTCCCTTTTCGCCCAGAAGTCCACCGATGTCATGGCTGAACTGCACGCCGCTGTAGAGCTGGTACATGTAATCGGCATCATTGATCCAGCGCACATAGCCGCTGAGCTTGCTGTTGATATAGAGATCCGTACGCGCCACGCTGTTGAGCCGGGGGTGAATGGCGCTGCCCTCTTCCGTGTAATTCTCCACGTGCAATTGATTCGCTAAAGTCGGAACAAAGTTCGGCAGCGGGAAGAAACCGAGCACAGACTGACCGACCGGGTTGATGCGCGAAGAAGGAATGACATTTCCTGTGAACTGTTTATTGCTGTTATCAGGGTCGAGTACCTGGATCTGGGTACCGTTATTGTTAAAGCTGCCGGAGAAATCGCCCCCGCGCTCCAGCGCCGTCGGCGTGTACTGAGTCTGCGTGGAACCGGCCACGAACTGACCAGTGCGCTCCTGCGACCAGAAAAAGAAAAGCTTCTTCCTTTCCCTGTTGAAGTGCTTCGGAATGAAGACCGGGCCGCCGATGCTGTATGTCTCGACGTTGTACCGGTAGGGCACGCGGGGGGTCGCCGCACCGTTTTTGACGGTGTGGTTATTGGCCCACGTATCGGCATTGAATTCCTCGTGGCGGTGATTCCAGGCGGCGGTGCCATGGAATTCCTGTGTCCCGTTCTTCGTGACAACGGTGATTGTGCCCCCTGAGGTGTGGCCGAATTCAGCCTGGAAATTCGAAGTCAGGACTTTCAGTTCCTGAATGGCGTCCAGGTTCGGCTCCGCCTGCAGCGAAGTATTCGATCCGGTATCCATATCTGTCACGCCATCCACCGTGAAATTCAAAGCGGTGAAACCGCCGTTGATGTTCATGCCGTTGAGCGCGCCGTGGTTCGTCACATCCCGGTTCGCCGTGTCGACAACGCCGGGAACCAGCCGGATGTACCCGAACAGATCGCGGCCCTTCAGGGTCAATGAATCGAGAGCCGCGGAATCCACGGTCTGCGATTTTTCAGAACTGGAAAGTTGCACCTGAGCTGCTTCCGCCGTAACCGATATCGATTCCGAAACGCTGCCCAGCGGGAGAATCATCTTGCCCGCGTTGTGGGTCTCCTGAGCGGTCACGACGATGCCCGTCTGTGTTTCGCTCTTGAAGCCGGTAGCCTTTACAGTCACGTTGTAGATGCCGGGCACGACGTTAGTAAAGCGGTAAGTGCCGAGGGAGTCCGTGGTCGCCCCGCGCACAGTGCCGGTGTCGACGCTTGTCAGAGTGATGGGAGCGCCCGATACCACCTGATCCTGTGGATCGACAACGGACCCGACAATCGTGCTGCTGACGGTCTGAGCCAATAAACCGGTACAACCGAGTACCAACGCGCAAACAAGGCGCGTAATATCCTTTATATTCACTTTATTCCCCTTCATTTTCTGGACCCTCACAGCACACCCGGCATGCAGGTGGCATTTCACACGCCGACGATATCAGCGTTGTAAGAATGTGTCAATGAAATGGGATTTTGTTGTCGAAGTGAATTAAGTCATTTCCCGTAAGTGACTTAGAATCAAAAGACGATTTTATTGCTAAATGTGATTTATCGTACGACTGGGTGCCCGCGGCTAATCGTGGACGGTGCGTCCTGCAAGCGCAGTCCGCCACGGGCTGATCTCGCGAAGGAACATTCCAACGCCCCTCGGAAACTGGTGCGGGCTGCGTCTGTGCACGCGCCGCCAGGCTTCCCAGACATTGCCTGTCAGAACACCCGCCAGCAGGTAGTAGACAACGCCTGCAAATTCGAAAAACGCAAAGCTCACTACCGCTACCATGACGCCGAAAATAATCTGGTCCGGATACTTGGCCGGTGAAGTAGGCGGATCGGTCAGGATGATAAACGCGAAGTACATCACCGCCTGAAGATCGGGCGAGCGATAAATCTCGGCGACCCAGCGCGGATCCCCCACGAATGATGTCACCGTGAAAAGAAGAAAATAGCAGCCGAGAAACGTCAGCACGAGCGGCATTTTATTTACCCGGTCGGTGATGAACACGCCGGCCAGCAGCAACACAGCCTGCGTAATCAAAGGAAGTTCGGTAAGCGCGCCCCACCAGCTCTGGCCGGTATGGAAACAATAGAAACTCGCGATGATCGCCAGCGCCGCGGGATTAAACACATTGGCATGCCGTGAGCGGAAAATGTATTTACTGAGCACCGCCGTAACAGCGGTAATCGTCACGACATACCACGGCTCCTGAGCGCGCAGCACCATCGCCGTGATCATTGCGGTGAGCACCGCGCCGCTGGGGAATTCCCAGACTTTCTTCTTCAGCCCCAGGATCGCCGCATCCACAATGCCCGCGATTACGACAGCGCTCACGACGCCCGGCAGCACGACGCGCAGCCCCTGCCCCGGAGCCGCAATGGCGATCAAAGCGGTCAGAATAATAATCAGCAGGCCTTTCGGCGTTTTGAAAAACTTCTTCGCTCTACGCCGCATATTGGAAGCCCCGCGTCTCGTATCGGTCCAGTTCCGGGGTAATAATCAGCCCTTCAACTCCCATGCGATCCAGAAACTGAATCCCCTGCTCCGGCCCGAGCACGAAAGCAGCTGTTGCAAACGCGTCGGCCAGCATAGCGCCCGACGCCACCACCGTCGCGCTGGCAACGGCCTGCGCGGAAGTTCCGGCGCGAGGATCCAGAATATGATGCTCCCCGCCCACCTGACGTTCATAGTCCCCGGAAGTACAGACGGCCTGATCCGAAATCCGCAGCAACGCTATGACTTCACCATCCTGCCGCGGATGCCGGATTCCCACCGTCCACGGTTCCCCCTGTGAATTCAAACCGCCGAGATACAAATCTCCGCCCGCATCGATTGCGAAATCGCGAAACGGCTCCAACTCGCGCGCCGCCGCATCCACCGCCAAACCTTTAGCCACCGCGCCCAGATCCAGCGTCAGCGGCCGCTGAAGCCGGATCGTCCTGCGATCCGCATCCAGTTCCACATCGCGATACGTGGCATCGCCATCCTGAGCAATCCCGGTCGCCATGACTTCCCCGGTTCGATGTTCGCGATTGAATCCACGCTCAGCCATCCGGAACCCAACGGTGGGATCGAAAGCGCCATCTGTCTCCTCCGCAACCATCAGAGCGAACCGGACAGCTTCAAACAGAATTGGAGTCGCGGGAACAAGTTCACCCGGGCGCGCATTCAACTGCATAAGTTCGCTCGATGCGCTGAAACGAGTGCAACGTTCTTCAATTTCATGGAACCAGCCGAATGCGCGATCAATCGCCGCGTCCGCAGCCGCGGCATCCGTGCCAGCGTGCCGAACTACGTCAATCGTGACGATGGTTCCCATGACAGCTTCAGCACGCACCGGCATCAGGCTTCGCGAATTACTTCGCCTTGCCCAGCGCCTCGGTCACCGCATAGTAATAAGCGTTCGTGCTCTGGGTAGCGCCGGATACGTAATCGACTTCGGCACTCTGCCGTTGCGGGACTTCGGGTGGCAGTCTGCCAATGACATTGCAAGAGTAACGTGTCAGGCACTGGGCGATGTTCGCCGAAACGATTCGTCCGTTTTCGATGATGACCTCAGCCTGAATGTCGCCATGGCGTGAGGTGCCCCAACCTGTGTAAGACCCGTCCTTATACTTCGGAGCAGCCGGTGCGGCGGGAGGCGGAGGCGCAACCACAGCGGCCGGTGGTGTCACAGACGCCACAACTACCGGAGCCGAAACCGCAGGCGACGCAACTGCAACCGGAGCGGACGGCGCAACAGGGGATGGAGCGGTCACCGCAGCCACAGGCACAGCGATGGCAATTTCAGATTTCGCTTGCTCAGCAGATGGCGTAGCTTCGTGAATCGTGGTTGACGCGGCGGCAGCCTGAACCGGAGTCTGAATCTGGGAAGGAACGCTGGTCATCCGCGCCTCCTCCACCGGCGGGGCTGGCAGATCGGCGTTTCCCGACGGCGCCAATGGCCTGGTTTCCGTGCCAGCAGGCGCCGGACCCCTGCCCTCTCCCCTGCCTTCCGGAGCGCCCGGCCGCCGATCGGCGCTTTGCGCCTCCAGCTTGTCGGCAGCCGACTGCGTCCGCGTGTAGCCCGCCGCGTACACCGCAAGCACAGCCGCCGTGCCGGCAGCCACAAGGCTGTTCGCTATCTTCTTGTTGGAGGTGCTCTGGGCCATGCCTAACATTGTAGACAAGGCGCAAACCCGGGAATGTAAGTTACAGTAAGGACGCGCCAGCCCGGATTATTTCACCGTAATCGCCACGGAAGCCACATGCTGCTCCCATTCCAATTGCAGCTTTGCGGTTTTCAGCCCTGTCGCCGAAAGCGTCATCTTGTATGTCTCGATTAACGCGGGCGGCTTGCTCATCGTCATCTTCACGCGCCCCAGATCCTGCGCGGCATCGTACGTAAGGCCCCACTGCCCCGTCTGTTTGTTAATAATCAGCTGCCAGTTGTTCGGATCTTCCACCAGCGCGTAAATTGTGTAATCGCCCTTGGGGACCGACAGGGTGCCGATGGTCAGGTCGGCATCCGTATGAAATGACGTCGCCGAATTCGCCCCGGCGCGCCATACCGGATAGTTCGGATCCTTGCTGATCAGTCCCCCAGGCCCAAAGATCTGACGCCCCCGAACCGATGGTGCGGAGTACTTGATAGATAACGTTTTTCCGCCGATGTTCACGGAAGTTGTCGCATCCGGACTTGGTACCTGCGCCCACACCTGGCCAGCCAGAGCCAGAATCGCTACGGCCACGCCGGCCAGAGGTGCTGCGGATTTACGGGTAATTCTATTGAGAATAAGCATCCAACGACAGGATACCAATCCGCATAATAATCGCGAACTTTTAAACACGTGGCGCGTATAACGATCTGAGGGAAAACAGTGAAAAGTGGGATAATCGAAACACTCGCCATGACTGCCGTATTCGCTGCCGCCATCGCCGCATTATCCGGCGCCGCCAGCCCCGAACCGGAACGTACCTGCGCATCTATGGTCGCCCACCATATGGCAGCCGACACCAACTCTTTGCCCGGCAGCTATAACGGTCCCGCCCCATCCCGCCGGCTGGAGGAATAAAACAATGGCCGCACGGAAACGCGGAAAGGCGCTCTGGATTGTCCTCGCTCTGGTAGTTGTCGGAGTCGGAGGTTTTTTCGCCGTGAAGGCCATGGGGAAGAAGTCCGAGAAAATCGACCCCGAAAAACTCTCGAAAGTGGAACGTATGGATCTGGCGCGCTCCGTCGTAGCGACCGGCAAGATTCAACCCGTCACTCAGGTCGAAATCAAGAGCAAGGCCAGCGGCATCATCCAGAGACTGCCCGTCAATGTGGGCGACCTCGTCCATAAGGGCGAGGTGATTTGCGAACTCGACCAGAATGACCTGCTCCCCGCCCTGCGCCAGCAACAGGCCGCATTGCATGTGGCCGAAGCCAATCTGCGCTCCGCTCAGGCCGATTACGAGCGATTCAAAGTGGACGCGAAGGGCGCCGACCTGCCCTTCCTCAAACGCGATATGGATCGCGCCCACACCATGTTCACCAGCGGCCTGATTGCCCAGAATGCGCGAGACGAAGCCGACAAGAATTACCAGATTGCCGCGAACAAACAGGAATCCGCCCAGGCCAATCTCGGCTCCGCCACGGCGGCCATTGCCCGCAATCAGGCAGCGCTTGAACAGCAGCAGGCCGCCGTTTCAGCCGCGGAAGAGAACCTGCGCAACGCCACCATCGTTTCGCCCATGGATGGCGTCGTTCTGTCGCGCGATAGTGAAGTCGGCACCGCCGTCAGTTCCATCCTTCAGGTTGGCTCCAGTGCAACCCCCATCATGACCATCGGCGATCTGAACGAAGTCTACGTGAAAGGCAAAGTGGATGAGAGCGACGTAGGGCACGTCTACCTCGGTCAACCCGCTCGCATCAAGATCGAGTCGTTTAAGGATCAGACATTCCCCGGCAAAGTCACCAAGATCTCCCCCATGGGGCTGGAGAAAGACAACGTGACCACGTTTGAAGTTCGCGTCTCCATTTCGAACGATAAGCGAATCCTGAAGGCTCAGATGTCCGCCAATGCTGAAATTGTGCTGGAAGAACATAAGGGCGTCCTCGCCATTCCCGAAGGAGCCGTGCTCTACAACAAGGACAAATCGACGGCGGTCGAAGTGCCTGACGCCACCAATCCCTCCGGTAAGCGCAAGATCGCGGTTACGCTCGGCATCGGCAACGGCTCGAAAACGGAAGTCGCCAAGGGCCTGAACGAAGGCCAGCAAGTCATCCTGCAATGACCTATCTGCGCGAATTGTTCGGACAGGTGATCGGGAGCCTGCTGCGGAACAAGCTCCGCAGCTTTCTCACCATGGCCGGAATCGCGTGGGGACTTGCCTCCATGGTGCTCGTCGTAGCCATGGGCGACAGCTTCAAGGAAGGCCAGCGCAACAACACCCGCGAGATGGGCAAGAACATCGTGATCCTGTTCGGCGGCCGCACCCAGATGCAGGCCGGAGGCGAACGTGCCGGCCGCCGCATCCGTCTCAACTATGGCGACGTCAGGAACCTTCGTAATGAGGCCTACCTGATCCAGACCGTGGCGCTTGAACTCGAAACCGAACTGAAGGCCACCAGCCCTTATAACAGCGGCTCCTTCGATGCCAGCGGCGTGGAAGCGCAGTTTCCAGACCTGCGCACCATCCCGATCGGTGAAGGCCGCTTCTTCAATTCCGAAGAACAGACCGGCGGCGCGCGCGTCTGCTTCATCGGCAAAGATGTCAAAAAGCAACTCTTCGGCACTCGCTTCGGCACTGCCGGAAGTATGATCGCGCTGAATTCCATTCCCTACCGGATCGTCGGCGTCATGGCGGATAAAGAACAGAACAGCGACTATTCCGGTCTCGACGAAAAGAAAATCCTCGTTCCCTATGAATCGATGGCGCGCGATATGCCTCCATCGAGAAACTATTTGCCGGGCGATTTATCCGAAATTCTCTATCAGGCCCGGCCTCATACCGATTCGCTGGTCGTCGAGAAGCAGGCCCGGAAGATCGTCGGACACGCGCACAATTTCGATCCGCTGGATGAGGCCGCCATGGGGATGTGGGACACGGTGGAAAGCCAGAAGCAGGTGGATGGGCTCTTCGATTCGATGACCACTTTCCTGGGCTTCATCGCCTTCGTAACCCTGTCGCTCGGCGGCATTGGAGTCATGAACATCATGCTGGTCACGGTCTCCGAACGCACCCGCGAAATCGGCTTGCGTAAAGCGCTGGGAGCCACCCGCGGCCGCATCCTGGCGGACTTTCTGGTGGAAGGAGCGGTACTGGCGTTCGTCAGCGGAACCGTCGGCTGGGGAGTCGCTTTCGGACTCTCCAGCGCTCTGAAGTTAGTCAAGATGCCCGATATGTTTCCCGGGCTGCCGGTGAGTTGGCAAACGACAATCTTCGCGTTCATCACCCTGACTGTTATTGCAATTCTGTCAGCGCTGTTGCCTGCCTGGCGCGCCTCCGCGCTCACCCCGGTGGAGGCTTTGCGTTATGAACGCTAACGGCATGAGAGCTAACTCCGCGAAAGGCAGGTCATGACCGTCGCCTCTGTCTTCCGCGAAGCCGCCGGAGCGCTGAATTTCAATCGTCAGCGCAGTTTTCTCACCATGGCCAGCCTGGGCTGGGGCGTCGCCTGTTTCGTCATCCTTTATTCCTACGGCGAAGGCTTCGGCTTCGCTCTCAAGAGTTCGTTCGAATCCGTCGGTCAGGATCTGATCCTCGTGTTTGGCGGCCAGACCTCCGCCCAGGCCGGCGGTCAGCGTTCCGGCCGGCAAATCCGTCTGGACCTCACCGATGTCGACCTCATCCGTGACTCAGTCCCGCAGGTCAGCGCGATCTCGGCCGAGACCATGATCCGGGGCGCCACGGTCGTGCGCGGCGAGCGCCTCCAGAGCATGTCCATACGCGCCGTCGAGATGGCGTACGGCAAAGTTCGCAATATGACTCTCGACGAGGGCCGCTGGATCAACGGTGAGGACTACCTGAACAAACAGCGGGTCGCCGTTCTCGGCGCCAAGGCCGCGAGGAAACTGCTGGGCGAAATCCCGCCGATGGGCGAATTAATAACGATCAATGGGATTCAATTTCAGATTATCGGCCTGTTGAAGACAAAAACTCAGATTTCGAACTACAATACCCCGGATAATGAGTGCATTTTCATTCCTCTATCCACCGCGTCTCTGCTGAAGGACATCAAGCACCCGGAGGACATTGTCTGGTCCCCGGCTAATCCGATTTTCCGCAAAGAAGCCGTCAAAAGCGTGCGGGCGACTTTGGGGCGCGCCCACGGCTTCCTCCCAAATGACGAGCAGGCACTCCAGATCTTTATTTTCAATGAGTTCGAGAAGCAGATCGATATCATGTCGCTGGCCCTCCAGATTCTGCTCGGCCTGATCGGGGCGCTGACTTTGGCAATTGGCGGCGTTGGCCTCGCCAACATCATGCTGGTGTCGGTGACGCAGAGAACTAAGGAGATCGGGATTTTGAAGTCAATCGGGGCCACCAGGTCGGCGATTCTTTGGCAGTTTCTGATTGAAGCCATGGCGATTGTGACATTCGGAGGGTTGCTGGGGGTCTTGCTGGGATGGGCCGTAACGGCCGGCATTCAGACGCTGCCTTTATTAGGTCCAATATTTAAAGATGATTCCGGCAACGGCGACATTCACCTGCACATTTCGCAGTTTGCTGTCGTAACTTCCACCGTTGTCCTGGAGATCATCGGCCTGATCGCCGGTTGGCTCCCGGCTCTGAAGGCATCGAGGCTGGATCCGATCGACGCTCTGCGCTACGAATAGGCCGGCAGCGAGAGGTCGGGAGCGTTCAGTCCAACCGCTATCGCGAGCGCCCATTGCCGCTGATCGAAAGTAAGAAATAATTCGGAGTTCAATAGAAGCGCGTTCGCCACCTGCAGCACAGCCAGCGAGCGGCAGCCAAGGTTCGCGCCATGGAGCGTTGAAAGTTCAGCCGCTTTCTTCCAAAGAAGAGGCGGAGCCGGTATCAGCCGGAAGATACCGGCACGAACATCAGAGTTGAAATTGTTTAATACCTCCAGGGCCAGTTTCGCTGAGAAAGACCCGCGAAATACCCCGAGTTGTACCGCGTTGGTGACCTCCAGAAATGCCAGATCGCCGAGACAAACCGATTCGCCGGCGGCGTTCAGCGCTTCCCACTGACGCAATGCGGCTTCTGTCTGGACGCGCTGCACATAGATGCTGACGATGAAGCTGGAGTCGGCGTAGACCCTCAAAACCGCTCGCGATCTTCCGTCATGCTGTCCACGACGTCGGGCTCAACGATCTTCTCGCCCCACATCTTCCGCAGACGGGCTCGAAAATCCACCTTCGAAGCCGTTGGCTGGGCAATCGGAACCAAGTGCGCAATAACACGGTTCCGCTTGACGATCTCAATTTCCTCGCCCGCCGCGAGACTGGCTTCAACAACCTTGAAGGAATACCTCAGATCGCGGACGGATGCGCGTCTCATGTGATACATTATAGCATCACATTGACCCAAAGTTGAGCGTCAATACGGGCGCTGACCGAGCCGCCAAGATCGTCGTGGTACTCTCAAATGGTGCGCAAAGGCGCAGTTTGGCCCGCTTTCGAAGCAACAAAAGGCGATTAGAGCCGCAAAGTGGTTGACACGGTAGCGGTTTATTGGATAGAGTAGAGAAGTTTGGCTGTAGCTTTTTAAGCTTCTGGCTACCATCTCCGGCGTCGGAGATCCGGCCAGGGCGAGGTCCCGCTATCGGAACGAACCCGCTTCGTCGAGACAAGGACCTGTCCCAATAGCCTCCGCGGCAAGAAGTTCTCAAGCCGCTAATGGAATGACGCAGTGATCTAAGGGTTGAGCCAGCAGTTGTTTAGCTGTGCCGATTCCTTGCCAAAAAGAAGGAAACGTACGTGCCGACATTTAATCAACTTGTGCGCAAGGGGCGTAAAGCGCCCGCATGGAAGACGGCCAGCCCCGCATTACAGAGCTGCCCGCAGAAGCGTGGAGTTTGCACCCGCGTTTACACCTCGACTCCGAAAAAGCCGAATTCGGCTCTCCGCAAAGTCGCCCGTGTCCGCCTGACCAATGGCATCGAAGTCACCACCTACATTCCGGGCGTTGGCCATAACCTGCAGGAACACTCGATCGTGCTGATCCGCGGCGGCCGTGTGAAAGATCTTCCCGGCGTTCGTTATCACGTGGTTCGTGGTGCGCTCGATACTGCCGGCGTCGCCAACCGCAAACAGAGCCGTTCGAAATACGGGGCCAAGCGGCCTAAAGCCGCAACCAAGTAAGGATTAGAGAAATATGCCAAGACGCAGAGGCGCTGAAAATCGAGAAGTGGTAGCGGATGCGATCTACGGATCCACGCTGGTCGAAAAGTTTGTCTGCTCGATGATGTGGGACGGCAAGAAGTCCACCGCGCAGAAGATTTTCTACACTTCGATGAAGAAGCTCGAAGAGCGAGGCGGCGGCGAAGAGGCCATTAAGCTCTTCAAGAAAGCCGTGGAGAACGCCAAGCCGATGCTCGAAGTGAAAACTCGCCGGGTCGGTGGCGCGAACTATCAGGTGCCGATCGAAGTGCCCACCAATCGCCGCACCAGCCTGGCGATCCGGTGGATTCTGCTTAACGCCCGCGGCCGCGCCGAAAAAGGCATGGCGGACAAGCTGGCCAACGAACTCAACGATGCGGCAAACCTTCGCGGCGGCGCCATCAAAAAGCGCGATGACGTGCACCGCATGGCCGAAGCCAACAAGGCTTTTGCTCATTACCGCTGGTAACTGACGGAACAATTTTCGAAAACTAATGCCACGCACTGTACCACTGGAGAAGATGAGGAATATCGGCATCGCTGCTCATATCGATGCCGGTAAAACCACCACTACGGAACGCATCCTGTATTACACGGGACGTTCGCACAAGATCGGCGAAGTCCATGAAGGCACAGCCACCATGGACTGGATGGAACAGGAACAGGAACGCGGCATCACGATTACTTCCGCCGCCACCACTGCCTCCTGGCGCGACATGCAGATCAACATCATCGATACGCCCGGCCACGTGGATTTCACCGCCGAAGTGGAGCGTTCGCTGCGTGTTCTCGATGGCGCCGTCGCTGTGTTCGATGCCGTTGCCGGTGTTCAGCCTCAGTCGGAAACAGTATGGCGTCAGGCTGACAAATACAAAGTTCCACGCATTTGCTTCATTAACAAGATGGACCGTACGGGCGCCGATTTCTATCGCGCAGTCGATACCATCGTGGACCGTCTGAAGGCCCGCCCCGTTGCCATCCAGATTCCCGTAGGCGCCGAAGATCAGTTCAAGGGCGTTGTCGATCTGGTCAAAATGAAAGCCGTTCTCTGGCGCGATGAAACCCTGGGCGCGCAGTTCGACGTTGTCGATATTCCGGCCGACCTGCTCGAAAAAGCTCAGTCCTACCGCGAGCAGATGATCGAAGCGGTCTCCGAATTCGACGACAAGCTCTTCGAAAAATTTATCGAAGGCCAGCCGTTGACCGAAGCTGAAATCGCAGCCGGCATCCGCAAGGCCACCATCGCACTGAAGATTTTCCCGGTAATCTGTGGTTCGGCCTTCAAGAACAAAGGTGTCCAGACCATGCTCGATGCAGTGGTCGACTACCTTCCCTCCCCTCTCGATATTCCCTCCGTCACCGGCACCGATATCGACGACAAGACCAAAATGATCGTCCGCAACGCTTCCGACACCGAACCGTTTGCGGCACTGGTCTTCAAGATCATGACCGATCCGTTCTCCGGTCAGTTGGCCTTCTTCCGCGTTTACTCGGGCAGAATGAGCGCAGGCGAATCGATCTACAACGTTGCCAAGGGCCGTAAAGAGCGTGTCGGACGTTTGATGCGCATGCACGCCAACAAGCGCGAAGACATTCAGGAAATCATGGCCGGCGACATCTGCGCGGCTGTTGGCCTCAAGACGATTTCCACGGGCGACACGATCTGCGACGAAAACAACCCGATCATTCTTGAAAAGATCGACTTCCCCACTCCTGTGATTCAGCTCGCAGTTGAGCCGAAGACCAAGGGCGACCAGGAAAAGATGGGCATGGCGATCGCCAAGCTCGCTCAGGAAGATCCCACGTTCCGCGTACAGACGGATCCCGAAACCGGCCAGACCATCCTCTCCGGCATGGGCGAACTGCACCTCGAAATCATTGTCGACCGCATGAAGCGCGAATTCGGCGTGGAAGCAAATGTCGGCAAGCCACAGGTCGCATATCGCGAAACCATCCGCACCACAGCGGAATACGATTACACCCACAAGAAGCAGACCGGCGGCAGCGGTCAGTACGCCCGCACCCAGCTCCGCGTGGAACCGAACAAGGACAAGGGTTTCGAATTCGTCAATGGCATTAAGGGTGGCAACATCCCGAAGGAATTCATTCCGGCCATTAATAAGGGCGTTATAGAAGCCCTCGAAGGTGGCATCCTGGCCAACTTCCCGATGGTGGATGTCAAAGTGACCGTCTTCGACGGTGCTTACCATGATGTCGACTCGTCGGAAATGGCGTTCAAGATCTGCTCTTCCATTTGCGTCAAGGAAGCCTGCCGTCGCGCCAAAGCAACACTGCTCGAGCCGATTATGTCGGTCGAAGTGGTGGTTCCGGACGAATACATGGGCTCGATCAACGGCGATCTGATTTCCCGCCGCGGTCAGCTCGAAGGCACGGAAATTCAGGGCACCACGCAAATTATCAAGGCCAGCGTACCGCTGAGCGAAATGTTCGGTTATGCGACCGAAATGCGTTCACGTACTCAGGGTCGCGGCAGTTTCACAATGCACTTCTCGCGTTACGAAGAAGTTCCCAAAAATGTTGGCGAAGAAATTATCGGCCGCGTTCAGGGTAAGGTTTAGTTCGGAATCGGTAACACAGTTTTCAGCAGTTGACGGGTGGAGCTTTTCACAAAAAGGTGAACCATGGCGAAAGAAAAATTTGACCGCAGCAAACCGCACGTAAACGTCGGCACGATCGGCCACATCGATCACGGCAAGACGACACTGACCGCAGCTATCACGAAGGTGCTGTCGAAGAACAATCCGAAAGCGATCTTCCGCTCGTTCGATTCAATCGACAACGCGCCGGAAGAAAAGGCCCGTGGTATCACGATCGCGGCCTCGCACGTGGAATATGAGACGAAGAATCGCCACTATGCCCACGTCGATTGCCCCGGCCACGCCGACTACATCAAGAACATGATCACCGGCGCCGCCCAGATGGATGGAGCGATTCTCGTAGTCGCCGCCACTGACGGCCCCATGCCGCAGACCCGTGAACACATTCTGCTGGCCCGTCAGGTCGGTGTGCCGTACATCGTAGTCGCCATGAACAAGGTCGACATGGTGGACGATGCCGAACTGCTGGATCTGGTAGAGCTCGAAGTTCGCGAACTGCTGAAGAGCTACAAGTTCCCGGGCGACGATCTGCCTGTGGTGCGTGTTTCCGCTCTCGGCGCGCTCAACGGCGAAGCCCAGTGGGAAAAGACAGTCGAAGATCTGATGGCTGCCGTCGACACCTACATTCCGGTTCCCGAACGCGTCATCGACAAGCCGTTCCTGATGCCGATTGAAGACATCTTCTCGATTCAGGGCCGCGGTACCGTTGTCACCGGACGTATCGAACAGGGTATCTGCAAGGTTGGCGAGGAAATGGAAATTGTCGGTTTCCGCGACACCCGCAAGACGGTGGTCACGGGCGTCGAAATGTTCAAGAAGCTTCTGGACGAAGGCCGGGCGGGCGATAACGTCGGTCTGCTGCTGCGCGGTGTCGATAAAGACGACGTGGAGCGCGGACAGGTGATTGCGAAGCCGGGGTCGATCAAGGGCCATGCCAAATTCAAGGGCGAAGTATACGTGCTCTCGAAGGAAGAAGGCGGACGTCATACACCGTTCTTCAAGGGTTATCGGCCGCAGTTCTACTTCCGAACCACAGACGTGACGGGAGTGGCGCAGTTGCCGGAAGGCACCGAAATGGTGATGCCTGGCGACAATGTGAGCCTGGTTGTGGAGCTGATTACGCCGGTCGCCATGGATAAGGGTCTGCGCTTCGCGATTCGCGAAGGCGGCCGTACTGTTGGCGCAGGCACGGTGGCGGAGATTCTGAGCTAAGCCCGCCTCCGCGTGGATTAGCCAAAAAGGTTAAGTATGCCAAGAGAAATCATCACGTTCCAGTGTTCGGAGTGCAAGAACCGGAACTACACGACCACAAAGAATAAGAAGACGACCACAGAGCGTCTCGAAATGAAGAAGTTCTGCCCCTACTGCCGGAAGCACCATCCGCACAAGGAAACCAAGTAGGGTAAACTAATACTGCCTGCTCACCCCGAGACGTGGATCGGTCCGGTTCGCGAACGGGTTCAGGTTGGCGGTAGCGCCGTCCTGATGGAATTTAGGGGCGTAGGCTAACGGTAAACCAGCGGTCTCCAAAACCGCCTTTGGGGGTTCGAATCCCTCCGCCCCTGCCAGACTTCCCGGATAATTCGAGAGCTGAGAAGAGACTTTAAGAAGAGATAGTAGGAACGCTAAGCCATGGCTGACGAACTGGTAGTAAAGAAGGAAAGCTGGATCGAAAGCACGCGCGAATATCTGATCGATATTCGGGCGGAGATGAAGCGCGTGACATGGCCGAGCCGGGCGAAGGTGGAGTCCACCACCATCGTCGTCATCGTGAGCGTTTTTGCCTTTGCACTCTACTTCAAGTTCCTCGATACGGTCATCAACGCAACCGTGACGCGTGCCTACGAGTACCTGGTAAAGTAAAGATGCCCGAACCGGATTTCACGCCCGAACCCGAACAGCCGAACATGGCCGACTTCTCCGACGCGGATGCCGCGCCGGCTGAACAGTCCGCTGAGCAGACAGAAGCCGGGCAGACCGAAGCCGACCTGCCGCCCGAAACCAAGCAGTGGTATATCATCCACACCTATTCTGGTTTTGAACGCAAGGTTGCCGAGTCTCTGAAAACGCGCGCTGAAGCGTTCGGTTTCGATAACTCGATCGGCCAGATTCTGATCCCGGAAGAAGAAGTGGTGGAATTGCGCAATGGTAAGAAGGTCACCAGCAAGCGCCTGCTCTATCCGGGTTATGTGGTCGTCCAGATGGATATGAACGATGAGCTTTGGCATCGCGTGAAAGACACACCGCGCGTGACAGGCTTCGTCGGTGGCGGAACCACACCGGTGCCGCTGAGCGCCGACGAGATCAACAAGATGCTTTATCGTCAGACGACGAGCGCCGAAAGGCCGCGTCCGAAGATGAACTTTGAGAAGAACGAGACCGTACGTATTATCGACGGACCCTTCGCGAACTTCCAGGGTAAGGTGGATGAAATTAATCCGGAGCGCAATACGCTTCGCGTACTGGTCACGATTTTCGGCCGTGCGACTCCGGTGGAGCTGGACTTCCTGCAGGTGGAGAAGTCCTCGTAAGCTCAGGCGGAATTTAACAGAGAGAAATATATGGCAAAGAAAGTAACAGGTCAGGTTAAGCTGCAGATTCCCGCGGGTAAGGCCACTCCGGCTCCCCCCGTCGGCACGGCGCTGGGTCCCCAGGGCGTCAACATCATGGAGTTTTGCAAGGCCTTCAACGCAAAGACATCGGCGAAGGATCAGGAAGGTCTTATCATCCCCGTGGTGATCACGATCTTTTCCGACCGTTCGTTCACATTCATCACGAAAACACCTCCGGTCCCGGTGCTGATCAAGCGCGCAGTCGGTGTGGCAAAGGGTTCGCCCGAGCCGCACAAATCCAAGGTCGGCAAGATCACCCTCAAGCAGGTCGAGGAAATCGCCAAAATCAAGATGCCGGATCTGAACTGCTTCGATGTGGAAGCGGCGATGCGTTCGGTTAAAGGTACGGCCCGCTCCATGGGCATCGACGTCGTCTAGTCAAATTGTTCAGGTAAACGAAACGGCGCCGAAGAGCAATCTTCGGCGCCGTTTTCATTTTTGCCCGTTATCTTTTCGTGATAACGCACGCAATCGCCCCTACCCGTGGAATCCGCTACCGATCAGCCAGAGCCCCGCAGCCGTCATCACCACGCCGCCGGGGCGCGCCACATATTGCGGCGCCAGTTTCTCGGCTAAGACAAACAGCGACAGAATAGCCACCCAAAGAAGATTCATCACACCTGCAACAAACAGAAGGATCATCACGGCCCAGCAGCAACCGAGGCAAAACCCACCGTGCTCCAGCCCCATTCGCAGCGCACCGAGCCTGCCGTTTCGCCATGAGGTCATCAGGAATTGCAGCGGATTGGCGCAACTCGTCAGACACTGCCGCTTCCATGGAGTAAACTGGAAGGCTCCGGCGCCGAGCAAAAGACCACCCGCGAAAAACGGCGTGGCACTGGCCATTGTCATCGACAGCAACTTCAGACCGGTCAGCCAGAATTGGATGGCCGTCGCCAACAGGCTGAACCCGGTCCATACGATGATGTACCCCGCGAGGAAAATGCTCACCGGCACGTAAGGATTGCCCTGCTGCCTTCTCCTGCGATTCACCTCGGTGAACATCAGCACCATCGGCATCACGGACGGCAGCATCATCGCCGCCATCATGATCGACCACATGGCCAGCATCGTCATGAATCCAGGCAGATTCCAGAGCACTCCGGCTTTCATCCACCGGAAACAGTTCATCGTCCTCGCGTCGTGGAAAAGGTACCCCCACGCCGCGAGAGTAACTGCCACCATGCCCGCCGGTATTATTGAACGATCGCCTGAAAGGCCGTCAGTTCGCATACCTGACGCTGGTGACAAACCCAGCCTTATCGGGCCAGGAGAAGCCCAGACCTTCGGTTCTGGCCTCGCACACCTTTCCCGAAACAACTTCCGCTCCCTTAAAAATGAACCCTGTCGCGTGCTCGATTCGAACACCTTCCTCTTCGCCGGTCACCGGGTTGCGGATGGGCTCAAGATCGATCCGCATGAGATCGCCTGCCTTCATCGAGCTGTTCTTTCCGTCAAGATGGAACTCAAAAGGGACATACTGCACGGGCAGGAACTTTGCGAAGGTCGTGACCAGTATTTCGAACGGCATACCACCCGCTTTGCCGCTGGTGATTTGCATGAGCGCGTCGCGCTGCTCCGGCGTTGCCCGTTCGTCGAACATCAGACCCACGGTGCCGTTACCGAGATGAATGGCTTTGGGCCATTCGGCGGCAAAACCGAAGGCGAGCCCGTCCAGACTCACGTCTCCGTATTTACCGCTATTGATCTTCCACGCACCGGCACCGGAGCAATATCCCATGCTCGGTGGCGCCTGAAATTCGCAGGGGCAGCCATATTCGCAATTACATGCCTGCAGATAATCGGCTTCTAAGAACCACTTGGTGGACATATACCCTCCTCCTATGAGGAAATTGTATCGTCATTTCCAGGCAGCGTGCAGGTGGGTACCGCCCGCGTGGTCTTCAGTTCGCCGCTGGCCGCTGCGCCCCTTCGACAACCATCGCCGGCATCGGAATCTTCTTTCCCTCCAGATGCAGGCCGATTTTCTGAAGCGCCGCGAAGATATTCGGGCCCTCGGTATCGAACGGATCCTGAGCGCTCCCCTCGGGCGCATCCGGCCTTCGCCGCATCCCACCCACCTCGAACTGAAGATCATAGTTCCCCTTCAGTCCCGTCTGGTCCGAAACCGGAAGGGCGATTCCGATACCGCCGGTCGCCGGCAGTTGCTTGGCGAACTCGGCCATCGTGACATTCTGGCATTCGCGCCTTCTCATAGTCCCCTCGAGTTGCGTCCAGCGGCATTGAGAAGCTGCGCTGCCCGCACTCACCTGCGGTGGCTGCGCGCCCTTCGCCATTGTCAGGGCGTAGGCGTCCATTGGCTTGTCTTCCAGATGAATTGTCAGCCTGAAGCGATCCGACAGCAGCGTCTTCAGCATGGAGCGCAAGTCAGCATCCGGCGCTCCCGCGGGCGCTTTCGCGATGATGTCGAACCGATCCTCGCCAATCCATTTCGGCCCGCCCAAAATCATATCCTCCGTCACGCCATACGAGAACATGATGAGGTCCCGAAGGGTATAGCCTGGAACTTCGATACGCCCGCCGGGCAGCATCCTCCCCTTCCCTGCCTTGATCACGGCCGGATCGCTCGGCTTGATATCGGCCACCTCGAACGCGGGAGTTTTTGGCGCCTGTGCCGGAAGGAATGTCGGGATAATCGCAAGAGCTGCCAGGATCGTATATCGTTTCATTTTCGTTTCCTCTCAGGCTTGATTACGCAGGTCGCCCGCACAGGGTTTACAGAATCAGTTCCCACCTGGCCGCTGAGCGGCTTCGATGACAAAATACGACACTGGAACCTTTCGCGGCTCCAGACGCAGCCCGAGCTGTTGCAGGGCGCTGAACACCGATGGTCCGTCCGTATCGTTCCATGTGAGTTTGAAATTGTAAGCGCCGGAGAGTCCGGTTTCATCGGTTACGTTACCCGGACCGAATGTCGAAAGAAAAGATGCGAGGGCGGGCATTGAGACCTTGCGTGGAGCGATCGTGATCGTCGGACTAGCCTTGTTGAACGGCCCCAAAGTGGTGACATCGTCGTCTTTCGCCTCTTCCATCTTCGGGCCGCCCTTCGCCGTCACAAGCGCAAACCCGGACACCGGGCGATCCTCGCGGTGATATTTAAGCTGGAACCTTTCGACAAGCAGGCGTTGCAGCATGCCGAGCAGCTCAGCCTCGGTGACATCCGGATTCTCCGCTTTCGCCTGGATCGTGAATCGTTCATCCCCTCCCATGACCCAGTCCGGAGAATTCTCGATCATGGACATGCTTTTCAACTGCCACGCGATGCCGATCAGATGACTTAAGCGCGCGTCGTAAATCACGCAACGGCCGAGCGGAATGCTCGTGTCGTCGCCGGAAGCACGTTTGGAATCGATGCCGCGACATCCGCCCCTGACGCCTTTCAGATTGCCAGGCTCGGCGGGATTCACCGATGCAACTTCAAAATCAGCCGGTTGGCCCGCGGTAGCGGCAAGAGCCCATATGGTGAATGCGAGCGCGAGCGGGATCAGCCTGCGATTCATACTTTATCTTCGCTCAATGCGACCTGGCTCAATTTTGACTTTGCTCAATTCGAACTTGCTTTTTCGGCGCTGTCGACGACAATAATTTCAACCGGGCCCTTCGTGGATTCGAGCTTCAGCCCGAGCTGATCCTGCAGGGCTTCGAACAGATTCAAGCCTGTCAGACCGGCCTTCTCCTCCATTGCGCCAATCAGCGATCCCTCGTGATTTTCCGGTGACCATTCGACCGTGAAATCATAGTTACCCGCGAGGCCGGTGTGATCCATGACGATACGGTTCACCTGATGGCCAAGCGAGTCGGCGAACCTCTCCATCGTGGTTTTGGTCGCCATCAATTTGCCTTTGCCGGAACTGATTGATACACCGAGCCGTGGCTGATCCTTGCCATCCGGACTCTCCGCGTGCGGCGCGAACTTCGGGCCGCCTTTCATGACGATCAGCGAAAATACCGGCATCTGTTTTGTCTCACGGTGAAACTTGAGGTGGAAGCGTTCCGCGAGCAGAGGCTGCAGCGAGAGCCAGAGATCGTTATCGCTGATATCTTTCTTTTCCATTTTGGCGTCGATATCCCAGCGATCGGTGTTCAGCCATGAGGGGCCGCCGGAGACCTGGAAATCCTTTACCTGAAATGCCTGTTGAATGAGCTGGAACAGGGGAACATTCGTTGCCGTCAGGCGGCCGTTCAACGTTCGCATACTGACACCGTTTACACTGCCGGAGTTCGGTTTCACGGAAGCGACATCGAACGGACGCGGCTGCGCGAAAGATAAAGCGGCGGAGGCCAGGAGCAACGGAATGAATTTCATATTAGTTCTCAGTTGGCAACTTCTCGATGTGATCCACGACCAAAACTTCAACCGGCCCTTTCTTACTTTCCAGCCGCAGCCCTAATTGCTCCTGAATCGCCGTAAAGAACGACGGACCCTGGTCGCCGCCGGCGGTCAACGCATCGCCGGCACCAAGTTTCAGATCCGCCGCTGGAGACCAGTCGAGAGTGAAATCGTACACGCCCTGAAGGCCTGTAGCATCAGTTACTGGTAGCCCGGCCTGCCGTGCCATGAGATCCGCCAGCTTCTGCATCGTGATCTTTGTCGCCTCAAAGTGCCCTGGTTTCGCGCTTGTCTTCGAGTCGCCGGCCTCCGCTGTATGAAGCTTCAGACCGCCCTTCGCCACCACAAGATCGTACATGGGCAACTGTCTGGTCTCCTTGTGCAGAACCATTTTGAAGCGATCGGCAAGGAGGCTCTGAAGCATCAGCCTGATCCGGGGCTGCGGCGTATCGGCTGGGAAAGTGGCGTCCACATCGAAGTGCCCCGCAGTCAACCAGTCGGGGCCATCCACCGCGTACTCTCTGTCGTCCGGAATGCCATAGGCATTCAGCAGGATCTTCTTTAGCGAAACATTCTGCATCGCCGCGCGCCCGGCGGTGATATGCATGGAACTTGGTCCAGGTCCCGACTGGTTGGGTCGGATCGATGCCACGTCGAAGGAAGGCGTCTGAGCCGCCGCCGGGACCAATACCGCAAGCATCAACAGAGCTTTCATATACCGCATGACCTTAGACCTCTGCGATTATTACGCCGTTAGCCCGAAATAGTTAACGGATTCAGTTTTCGGTCGGCCGGTCGATGCTGTCGATCACAATGATCTCGACTGGCCCCTTCGTGGAATCCATTTTCAGGCCGAGTTGTTCCTGTAGAGCGGTGAAGAGCGCGGCGGGATGCCTTATTCCTTGCCGACCGCCAGATAAACGGCGACAGGAATTCCGAAGATCATTGCCGCCATGCAGGCAGCCAGCAAGCCGTGGCTCGCAATCAGTCCGGTGGCGTACGGGATTATAGCCGCAACATCAATGCCGGTGACCTGTGACCACGTCCATTTCAGGCCCGCCTGGAACCAACTCGACGTGGCCCCGATGCAGGCTCCCAGCAACGCGATCGCACAGGCGAATGCGGCCACCTGGATCGCCGTAATCGGCCGCCCCACCGCTTCCACGGCTTCACGCCTTGCCCGCATCTGCGCTTTCCACCAGACACGCCCGGAATCCGGCAATGCATCCGGAACCGCGGAATACGATGCCGATTCTTCGCGCGCGCTTTCAATCGCTCCGGCTACCATCGCGACGTCGGAACAGATTGCGCAGGTTTTCGCATGCTCCCGCAGCTCGGAATCCACCCGTTCGGGCCAGCGCGCCTGAATGACAGCGCAGAGTACATCCGCTTCGAATTCACATTCGAGCTGTTTCACCGGGCACCCCCTTCGGCTCCCAGCAGCTTCGCCATCTTCCGGCGCGCACGGAATAACAGCAGCTTCATGCTCGATCGCTGTACGCCGATGACGTCCGCAATCTCGTCGTGCGAAGATCCTTCCGCATAAGCCATCCACAGCATCGCGCGATCTCGGGGCCGCAATTGTGCAAGCGCACGATTCACATCCGTTCGCCGGCCGATGTCCGCGCCGTGATCGCTGCCAAACCGGCCAACACCACCCGCATCCGCCAGTCTTTCCACGTCGTCGCCACTGATTGCCGCAGCGGGCCGGGTGAAACTCCGGCGTCTGGCATCGGTCGCCAGATTCGTTGCAATCCGGTACAGCGAATTGCGCCGGTGAGCATCGCTGTCAAAGCGGTCGGGCTCGCCCGCAGATGACGCCCGAAGGAACCTGTAGAAGGTCTCCTGCAAAAGGTCGTCCGCCATTTGCCGGTCGCCGGTAACGCGAGACAGGTACGCCCAGATGCCGCGGGCGTTCCGGTCGTAAAAGCCGCGAAAGGCTTCTTCGTCCATCACGAACGCGGCTTCTGCGTCGGCAATCGCTCGGGAGCGGCTGACATCGCTGTAGGTTAGTTCCCTGAACACGCCAATTTACCTTTCATTATTATTGCGCCTCCGGACCGTCAGTGGGACGCCGCTGCGGGATTCGGTCCAGTAAGCCCAGTTTATGCGAAAGCGCGAAGGAAACGCCGGCCGACACTGCGAAGCCAACTCCCAGAGCCGCGGCCAGAATTCCCATAATCTCGAGCGGCAGACCGTAGTCATCGGCGACTCTTCCGCTTGCCAGCATCAGTCCAGCCCCCGCGGCGCCGAGCACGAAGCCTGCCTGCACGGACCACATGATCCGGCTCAGTGGCGCATTCATCGCTCGCGGAGCGGAGCCGCTATCCAGCGATATGGGTGCCGAAGACAAAAACTTGGAGCCAGCCGGAGTGGCGATATACGCCATCAATTCTTCATTCGAACTGAAGCGGTCGAGCAGTCGGGTGTGTACTTCCGTCTGAACCTTTGAGAGCCGGTTCCAGCGCCGGTAGTCCAGGAACGTTCGCACGAGCCACGTCAGCAGCCCGATCGCCATCCCGAAGCCAGTAATGACAGCGAGAGCCTGCGCAAAGTTCTCCCACATGCGGGTCACCTGAGAAGCGTGATCGTTGGGCTCCCGAAATTCTTCCCGCCCCAGACCATCCAGGTAATAGGACGGGTTGGCGGCAATCTCCGGATGACTGGCAAGGTACGCCGCGAGCGCAGGGTAAGTGGCCAGATACTGCGGCTGCGTCATCAGGGTGGGATCCTGCCGGAAGACTCCCTTCACAGTTGGCGGGTAGCGGTTGAGAAGCCGTATGAACTCGTCGTGGGTGCGTTTGGCGTCCGGCTGGTCAAGCGTCTGGAATTGTTGAATCGAGGGCGCCACCTGCACCGGCTTTTGCGTTTTCTGGGCAGACAACTGCCCTGCCCCCAGCGCTGCGATCAAAATCCCTGCGGCTGCGAGTTGTCGAACTGATTTCCCGATCATTATGGTCATATATCCTCTGCCCCCTTAATACGCTCAGGGGAGGGGGAGGTTAACACCTGTATCGGGAATTACGGACAGGCCATTTTGTGATAGACTGCTGCCGAAATGACCCGGCGATCCCTTGTCAAACTGGCGGGCTTCACGGCGGCCGGCCTGGTGGCCCGGTCGGCGGATGCGCAGGCCGGATCGTCGCCAGTCTCGCTGTTCGACGGCAAAACTCTCGATGGCTGGCTACAGTACGAAAACAGCGCGACTTCCCTTTCAGCCGCCGGGATTTCGGACACCGCCGCATTCGCGACATGGCTAAGCGACGGCTCGGACGCTATGTCGGTCTTCCTCCGAACCCGTCTGAGCGGGCCGCTGAAGCGCGATCTCGCCGATTTCTCCCCATCGGCGCCTAATTCAAAGGCGGTCATCGCGGCACTGTTGAAGGAGCTGAATCAGATTATCGCCGGACCTTCGCTCTACGACAAGGACCGGCTTGCGGGTATCGTTTTGCGGCGGGAGACGGCCGAGATGGTCCTGAAGGCGAAAGAGGGCTTGGAACTGGCGCGCCTGAACAAGCTGTTGCTGGAAGATTCGTATCCGGAGGAATTGGTCCAGAGCGCGGCGACAGGCTGGGCGGTCAAAGACGGAGCGATGGCCAGCTTGGGAACCGGCCGGGGCGTCATTTACACAGAAAACGATTACGAACGGTTCCGGCTGACGTTTACGATGCGTCATGTGTCGGGAAATCCCGACCATCAGGCCTGCCTGCTCGTCTTTTGCACCCGCCCGCAAGCCGGCGAATTACCCCTTGATGCGCTGGGCGGGATTCAATTTCAACCGCCGAACGGGGGGCATTGGGATTACCGGCCGGGCAAGAATACAGACGGTGGACCGGAGTTCACCGTCGTCAACAAGCCACAATTCGATCCGCACGCGTGGAGTCGTGTGGAACTTCTGGCCGATGCCGCCAGTGGTACCGCCCGCATGGCTGTCGCTCAGCCACCCGGGACTCGGGCAGTGGAGGTTCTCAGCTTCAGGGGTGCCAGCGCCGGCAAGGCCGGACCGATCGCCTGGCAAATGCACAACGCGGGATTGTTTGACGAATACAGGGACATCGTAATCGAGCGCGACCCCAACGCGCACGATCTCATCACCACGAAATAAGAGCGAAGCCAGGCGTCGGTGCGCGCCGGACTCACACGGTACGCACCAGATTTCCCGTTCGGCACGAAGGATGGCACTCACACCGTTTCGCTGCCCGAACCAACTACGCTCTGCCGATGTCCCTGTTAAATCACTCTCCGCTCACGCCGCATGGGAACGAACTAAAACAGGCCGCACCTTGTCGGGCGCTTTCTTCACTGCCTCGATGGTCAGAATTCCACCCTGCAGATGTGCTTTCACTTTCCCCGAATCGATGTCTTCCGGGATTTCGACATGGCGGTAGAGCGATTTGGATACGCTCTCCCCATCCGCGTGCTTTTCATTCTTCGCCCAAACCAGGATCTCGCCCTGTCGCGCGATGACTTCGATGTCGTCTCCCGCAAATCCGTCCATGCTCAGCTTCAACTGGAGGCCTTTATCCGACTCTTCCATTTCGGTGGGCGGTACAAAGAAAAGATCCTTCTCGGCCTGAACCCAATCGGCGACATCGTTTCCGGGCGCGCCGCCCCGTGCCTCAAATAGCTCGAAAGCCCGCTTACGCACCGCCTCCAGGGTATTCTCGAGTTTCATAAAGACGGGATTCACCACCGCGCCGTGTCCGTTTTCAACCTTTCGTACAGTTACCTGTGACATAGAATTTGACTCCTTCGTTCGATTGCCTCACCGTCGAATCAGGAAACCCGAATCGCCAGCTTCAGAACGCCGTCGCCATGCGATTGAAACAGGTCATATGCTTTGCCAATGTCGTCGAGACTAAAGGCATGCGTGAGCAACGGCGTCAAATCCACACGATGCGACTCCACCAGCCGCATCAACCGATGCATTCGTTCCTTTCCTCCCGGGCACAGCGTCGTGACGATCGTGTGGTCGCCCAGACCAGCGCCAAACGCGTCGAGCGGAACTTTCAGGTGTCCCGAATACACTCCAACGCTCGACAAGGTTCCTCCAGGCCGCAGCACCCGCAGCGCATTCTCAAATGTCTCCTGCGTTCCCAGTGCCTCAATCGCCGTGTCCACACCGCGGCCTTTGGTCAGTTTCCGGATGCGCTCCGTAACATCCGGACCGGATTGCAGCGCCATCGTGGCGCCGAAGTCTTCGGCCATCCGCAGCCGGTTGATATCGGGATCGACTACGATGATTTCGGCTGCTCCGCTCAGCCGCGCCCCGACTGTGGCGCAGAGGCCAATCGGCCCCTGCGCGAAGATTGCTACGGTATCGCCCAACCGGATGTTTCCCCTCTCCGCCGCGGAAAATCCGGTTGAGGCGATATCGGTCAACAGTATGACCTGTTCGTCGGACAGAGCGTCGGGAACCGAGGCCAGGTTCGCCTGGGCATGTGGAATCAGGACATAATCCGCCTGCGTTCCATCCATCGTGTTCCCGAGCTTCCATCCGCCGAGCGGCCCTCCGCACTGCGATCTGTCCCCGGCGAGACAGGGTTCGCACTGCCCACAGGGCGTTATCGCCCCGGTCATCACTCGCTGGCCAACCTGGTAGCCTTCCACGCCAGGCCCGAGTTCGTGAATCACGCCAACGGCTTCGTGGCCGATTGTCAGGCCCTCGCGGACCGGATACTCACCCCGAACGATGTGGATATCCGTACCACAGATGGTCGTCAAACGAACGCGAATGACGGCTTCACCGTACCCAGCCTCCGGAATTGCCTTCTCCTCCAGGCCAAAGCGGCCTGGGCCGCGAAATACGTTCGCGCGCATGATGCCGCGCGGAAGCAACTTCGGTGCGGGCGCCGACTCAAGTTCCAGTAGCATTGTGCGATGAGGTTTGCAGCTTGCGGGCCACCGCAGGATCACGATATCTCAAAGACTTACGCGTAATTCTCCGCGTGGTTTTGAGTTCATTCACCCAGCGTGCGTTCCTATGCGCGAAGTGCCGCGCCCACTTGTTGCGATCCATACAAGACAACGGCTTACATCCTCGCGGCGCGATTGGCAATTGAGATGCGTTGTATGAAGCGCGGGTGAACCGCCCATGAGAATCGTTTCCGCCGCTCACATCGCGTTGGTTGCGTCACTTTCCTGCGCTTTCGGCGCAACCTCCGCGCCGCGTACCAACGGTGGCGGAGGAATTCGCGAGTTATTGAACCGGCGAGGTATGGTTTCGCTCGGGACCCCGTGCGGAGTAGTCGAACCCACTTCGGCTGCGCAGTTTTATAAGAACAACTTCACCGCAGTCTGGACACGGAATGGGGCGGTAACTCCTCAGGCGAGCGAGGTCGTGAACGCGCTGAAGGATGCCGCATCAAAAGGCCTGCCGGATCGCTACGATGCCGCTCTGTGGGACGAACGCCTCAAGTCGGTTCAGGCCGACGCCGCGAAGGAGGTCGCCCGCTTCGACGTCGCACTTACGGCTTGCGCTTTGCAATATGCTTCCGACCTCAGGTTCGGGCTGCTGCGAACTGCGCCTTCGAAAAACGACGAACGGCAATTCCCCGCATGGCTGCGAAGCAATCTTCCCGACGCCCCCGATGCCGCCAAAGTGTTAGCCGGTCTGGAGCCTCCACTGCCGGCCTATCAACGATCCCTGAAGGCGCTTCAGGATTACCGCGGCCTGGCTGGCAAAGAGGACCCGAAGGATCGTATACCGGCGCTGCGCAAGGTTGTGAAACCCGGCGTCCACTGGGCGGGAGTTCCGCAGTTGGGACGGCGGCTCCGCCTGCTCGGAGATCTTACGGCCGACCCGCCCCCCGGCAATGTCTATCAGGAACCTCTTGTCGCTGCCGTCTCGCATTTCCAGCAGCGCCATGGAATCAACGCGGATGGCCAGATCGGACCGGCGACAGTAGCAGCGCTCAATGTTCCGATTGCCCGGAGAATCCGGCAACTGGAATTGACGCTGGAGCGCTGGCGGGAAGCGCCCCGTGTGTTCAGCCATCCGCCGGTTATCGTCAACATTCCGGAGTTTGTGTTGCGCACGCTGGATCCGAACTACCACGTCGAGCTTCAGATGAAGGTGGTGACCGGAGGAGCGTACGGACACCAGACTCCCATCTTCTCCTCCGAGATGAAGTACCTGATTTTTCGGCCGTACTGGGATGTTCCGGCCAGCATCACTCGCCAGGAAATTATTCCTCACATGGAAAAGAATCATGAATATCTGGCGAAGAATCACTACCAGATTGTGGATTCGGCAGAGCACGTGATCGAACCTCGCGCACTCACAGCCGATATCTTTCACAAGCTCCGTTCCGGGGTTTACCGGATCCGCCAGGAACCCGGTCCGGATAATGCACTGGGCGGCGTGAAATTCATGTTTCCCAACGCCCACAACGTTTACCTGCACGGAACTCCCGCGGTTGAACTGTTCTCAAAGACTCGCCGCGATGTCAGCCACGGCTGTATCCGCCTTGAGAAACCCGCCGACCTGGCCGCATGGGCCCTGCGCGGCCAGCAGGACTGGACGCCCGAACGTATCGAAGCCGCAATGAACGGCGACAAGCCTCAGCGCGTTGAACTGGCGCAGCCAATACCGGTTCTGATCGTTTATGGCACAGCGCTGGTAACCGAAGACGGCACTGTGCATTTCTTCCAGGATATCTACAAGCTGGATACAAAACTTGAGGCGGAGCTGGCCGCGAAGAAGCTAACCTGACCGAACCGGCCGTCTATTGTGCGCCGGTTGCGAGAAGCGCCGCGCGATTACTCCGCAGGTCCCTGCCCGACCGCGCTTCGGGATAGGCCTGTCCGTCCATCATCCCCTTCCATAACTCTCGATTGAAACGGCCAACGTCGAGTTTGTCCTCAACGTCATAATCCATATCGCCGAGACGCCGCTGCCAGTACTTCACATCATGGGTATTGCGGGCGAGCGCGGGAGCCGACGGAGTATTCGAAGCCGTCGATGCCGGGAGCGGCAGTCTGGATGTACGCAGGATCGCCGGAACCTGGGCCGCGTAGTTCCATGAAGTCTGATTCAGATCGAACACTTCCGTCATCGGCTTGGAAGCCGCGGCGTAAATGCTGCTCGATGAAAGTCCCAGCAGACCTTCAATCGTCCGAACCATATCTACTGTCGTGTAACGCTCCGACACGACGGCTTTCTGTTTCACATATGGCCCCACGACATAGGCAATGCTGCGATGCGCGTCCACGTGATCCGGACCGTCCTGCGCATCATCCTCCACAACAAATATCAGAGTGTTACCGGCAAAAGGGCTTTTCGCGATCTTCTCGATCACCATCCCTGTAGCGTAATCGTTATCCGCGAATTGCAGCGCCGGAGTATTGATGCCATCTTCCGCCGTGGCGAAGGCGCCGAAGTGATCGTGCGCCAGCCGGAGCAGAGTGAGGTTGGGCAGCTTGCCGCTTTGAACGGCTGCGTCGAACTCTCGCTCCCATTCTTTGAACCGGTAAAAGTCCGGCGCATTCTGATCGAAACCGCGGAAGTAAGAATCCGTCAGCCCCATCAGCGCTTTATTCGTCGACACCGCCTGGAGCTTGTGCTCATCGAACGGCGCCTTCGAAATGGGAAGATAGCCCACATTCGTTTTCGGATTCTCATAGCGCGCCATGTCCACAAAGAACCCGTAATTGCGCACCGTGAGCCCGGCACGGAGCGCTTCGTCCCAGATGTAGCCGGAGCCCGCATCGCCCGCATCGGAATCCGGCGCGGCAACATCCACTGCGCCCGGAAGCATGTCGGGATCCGTATCCGGGCCCAGCATCGGCTGCGCGGCCATTCGCGCGGGCAGCGTCCCGATCCCCACGTTTATGCCGCGGTTACTGCCTTCCCAGTCATAAGCAAATCCACGCCCGGCATACTGCGGAGGCACCGTCTTCTCCGTATAATCGGTGGCGCGCGCCGCTACAGTCCAGTTCCAGCCTACGCCGCTCACCTCTCCTGAATCGAAGAAATTATCCAGCGTGACAAAGCGCCGCGCCAGCGCATGATGATTGGGCGACAGCGCTTCCGGAAACTCCGCGAGCGACGGATCGCCATCGCCGATCTCCAGATCGCCCAGCACCTGATCGTACGTTCGGTTCTCCTTAACGATGTAAATAACGTGCTGAATATGGCTGCGAAGTGCGTTAATGACGGCATCGTCAACGGTGCTTCGAACGCGCCCAAAATGATTATTCTCCGCAACGCGCTGCGTGAGCGCGTCGAGTTCCGCCGCCCCCGGAATCGGGATCAGCAGCAAACTCCCTTTTTGCAGCTCCAGCACATAATTGCCAGGCTTGCGCGAGCAGTCCGGAATATTGGGAGCTTTGACGTCCCCGCGGCAATCCCCGGGATTCGGACCCGGCACGCTCTTTGCGTTTGCAACGTAGAGATATTTTCCGTCGGCACTCGCCGCGACGGCGTTAGGGTACCAGCCGGTCGGGATCAGCCCGCGAACTCTCCCCGCTCCCGCATTATCAACATCGACGACAGCCACGGCATTCGTTCCACCATCCGTCACGTAGAGCGTACGCTCATCGGGTGAAATGGCAAGGCTGTTCGGATTGGCGCCTCGCGGCAGATTGCGCCCTGTGATCATTCCGGCCGGAGCCATCACGCCGAGCATCTGCACTACTTTGTTTGTTGCGGTATCGATGACCGACAACTCGTCGGCATTATCCACCGCTGCGTAAAGCCTTGTTCCAGCCTTGTTCAACAGGATGCGATTTGGCTGCCCGGAAATCGGAATCCGGGCGGTAACGGCCAGAGCCGGAGCCATACGCAGCACAACGATTTCGCGATCTCGCGGACTGGAGACCCACGCGGTATCGTCGCCGCGAATAGCAATCCAGTAAGGATACTCGCCGCCCGGCTGGCCCGTCTTCGATTTGTCGGACGCACCCGGGCGCAGGTCGAGTTCACCCGTGGCTTTGCGCGACTTCAGATCCACCATGCTGACCGTATCGTTGTAAAAATTGGCAACCAGCGCTACTGTGCCCGAACGATTCACCGCGACCCCGCCCACCATCGGCTTCGGAGGCTGCGCGCCCTCATGCGTAGGCTGATCGGAAAGCAGACCTCTGCCGCGAGTGTGGCCAAGAGCAATCGAAGCATGGCGCGAAAACGTGTTGTCGTCGTTACGCGCGAAGATGTAGATCTTGTCGTCCACCCCGCCCGAAGCGTAGAATTCATTGCCGTTGGGATTCCACGCCAGACCGCAGAACGTATTGGGGAGCGGCAGGGCCTGGAGGAAACGCACCGGAAACACACCGGCGTCGTACACCAGAACAAACTCACTGGTCTGGCCACCCTTCACGCCGCGTTCTTTGTTGTAGCCGCTGGTGAGAACCAGCAACAACTTTCCATCCGGGCTCAGCGCTTCCGATACCGGATCCGAGAGCGCGTAATCCGGCTTGCCGTCCAGATGCGGATTCAGCGTGATCAGCACGGAATGCGGCGCGGCGGTTGGCGTGATGGCAAATCCATTCGGGAGTTGAATCGGATCGGCTGCCCGCGCATTCGGCAACACCGTCAGAATCGCGAGCAGAACAGGAATTCGGTTGCAGTGCATTTCGTTTCACTCCGATCTTAAAGCACGAAAATAACAGCCGCATGAATGCGCGGCCATCCACACTCAGAACACCCGTTTGTTCAGCCGGCCGATCGTAAACTTCGCCGTATCGGCCACCGCCATCACCGCCATCACGCCTGCCTGCACGGGATCCGTCACTACAATATCCGCCGCGTCGGGAACGCTGCCCGCCATATTGAGACTGATCACGAGCAACCCGCTCATCCGCACTTCCCGCACCGCGACCTCGATCTCACCACCCATCAGCGAACCTGCCAGCACCAGCGCCCGCGCGCGAGGCAGACGCGGCACGGCGCGGACGGCCTCGGCCAGCGCCTGCTCGCCCACCAG
>JAICJH010000114.1 GCA_025928545.1 Bryobacteraceae bacterium
CACGCCGGCGGCTTCCGGCGCTCCGGTAAACCAATCGTTATTTGAGTCGAATGAAAACCAGACGCAGCCGTCCGCCGAACCGCGCGCGGCGGAGGATACGTGCACTGCGAGAAGCACGGACGCGACGGAAGCGTCCCATCAGCAGGTGTCAACGCCGAGCAATTGAATGTGATCGGTCCCGTTCATGTCGACGTGTGCAGATGTGAATGCGGACTGATTGCGGCGGGCGCGCCTTGAGCGAACGCCAACAGCATTCGCGCTACGGTTCTCGCCATTTCTTCCGAGCCAATCCCGCCCATAGGGGAACCAACAAGAGCACACACAGCAGAAGAAGAAAGAAGGAGGACTGTATGCAGACCCAGCAACTCGAGCGCCGATTCCGGTTCGCCGGGATCGAACTCCCGGATCCCGACAAATCGCTCGATGTCGAGAGCGTCCGCTCGTTATATTGCGCAGCCTATCCGGAGCTCGCAACGGCAGCGATCACCGGACCGGAAGCGATCGGTGACAAGCTCGTGTATACGTTCAGCAAGTCCATCGGCACGAAGGGCTAATCGGCCCCGCTGTCGCCATGCACGGCGGATCAGCCCTGCAAGAGTTTAGCTCCGGCCGCCGGGTTTAATCCCACCGCCTTTCAGGCGGTCGGCTTCCAGCAGCCCGTTCCACGCCCTCGACAATGAGGGGATGGCGGAATACCGGCATAGCGCGCACGCGGTCTTCGATCTGAAGTATCACGTGATCTGGTGCACGAAATACCGGTACAAGATACTGCGCGGGCGGATTGCTGAGCGTACGCGCTACCTCACGCGCCAGATCTGCGAGGCGCGAGATGTGGTCATCGTACGCGGCGCAGTAATCGCCAGACCATATACATCTGTTGTTATCCGCTCCGCCGATCTTGTCACCGTCAAAAATGGTGCAGTACATCAAAGGCCGATCGAGCCGGCACCTGCAAGCCGAATTCCCGCAACTGAGGAAACGGTACTGGGGACAGCACATGTGGGCACGTGGATACTTTTGCGCGACAGTGGGCGCGGTGGACGAAGCAACGATTAAAGCCTATATCGAAAGTCAAAAATGGGACGAAGACGATCAGGGCTTCAAGATCACCGCGCCCACTGAGCCTTGAGCCGGCTCTGAGCCGGGCGCCTTCAGACGGCTTCAGCCGTACCCGCCCGACTTTCAGTCGTGACGGATTCTACCGGCTTCCAGCCGGTAGTCGTTTAACGCGCATCTATGTGCGTGAACGCAACATTCCATTGCGGGGTGCGCCACCTTCAGTCATAACCGCAATCACCCCGTCAGAGCAGCCCTGAGTTCCGCCATTTGTTCGGGACCTCGATGCTCGTGTCTCCGCTGCAAACACAACATCGAGGTCCTCGATGCCCTCCACATATGAATCAGCACCCGCCGGTGCAATACCTGGGCTTCAGTGGAAATTGAAGCCCACCCAGGGAGACTTCGTTCGCCTGGCAGAAAAGTTGAATATCCACCCGGTAATGGCTCGTATTCTTGTCAGCCGCGGGGTCGATTCTCCAAGCGCTGCAGGTCGATTTCTGTCTCCGGGCTGGCATGAAATCCTCAACCCGCGAGATCTCCCGGACATGGACCGAGCAGTAAGCCGAACCGTCCGCGCGATACAACGGCGGGAGCGAATTCTTGTGTTCGGCGATTACGACGTGGACGGCGTCATGGCGACAGCGATCCTGGTGAACGCTATCCGGATTGCGGGTGGAGAGGCACGCTGGAGCATGCCACACAGGCTGCTGGACGGGTACGGCCTTCGCGAAAAGCATGTAAATGCGGCGCATGAAACAGGCGCCGGCGTCATCATCACCGCCGATTGCGGAGTCCGGTCGCATGATGCTGTCCGGCACGCGAATTCGCGTGGAATTGACGTGATCGTCACGGATCACCATTTGCCCGAGCCGGACCTGCCGCCAGCACTGGCAGTCGTCAATCCAAACCTGTCTGGTTCGGCTTACCGCAACCCACATGTTTGCGGCGCGGGTGTAGCTTACCAATTCGTGTCGGAGTTGCTTCGAGCGATCCGGATGCCGGATCGGCGGATTCAAGAACTACTGGCGTCCTTCGTTAAGCTCGCCGCCATTGCGACGATTTCCGATGTCATGCCGCTGGTTGGCGAAAACCGAGCCATTGTGCATCTCGGTTTGCGCGGTTTGGCCGAGACAAGGGCGCCCGGCTTGCGCCTGCTCCTCGAATCGGCGAGTGTTGCCAACGGGCATTCGATCACGGCGCGGGAAATTGCGTTCCGGGTTGCGCCCCGAATCAACGCGGCCGGCCGCCTCCAGCATGCTTCGCTCATTATGGATCTTCTCGCGGCGCGAGATTCCGGCAGGGCGCGCGCATTAGCGGAATCACTGGAAAAGATCAACTGCCGCCGCAAGCAGGAGCAGACACGCGTACTCGAGGAAATCGGCGACATTTCCGAGCCGGATCCCAAGCCGCGCGTGCTGGTTTTTTCCGGGCGCGGCTGGCATCGAGGCGTCCTGGGTATTGTCGCGGCGCGCCTGGTCGAGCGATTTCGCCGGCCAGTATTTGTGCTTTCCGAAGAGAATGGTTTCGCGTACGGCTCCGGGCGCAGCGTTGCGGGCATCAATTTGAATTCTTTGCTGGAGCGGGTGCGCCATCATCTGGAAACGTTTGGGGGACACGACCAGGCAGCGGGTCTGACGTTACGAATCGAGCGCATCGCAGCGTTTCGTGAGGACATCTGTGCTGCTTGTCCAGACGCGCGTGCCGAGGAGGGAATCGAAATCGATGCGAATCTTCGATTGGCCGAGATCGCGCATATGTGGCCCGAGATTACGCGCCTGGAACCCTTTGGCCACGGCAATCCGAATCCAATCTTCGCCACGCGTGTTCGAATTGAGAGCCCACCGATCTTCGTCAGCACCTCTGTATCAAAGATGCGAGTGCAGCAGAACGGCCGCATTTTCGAAGTGAAACAATTCGGGCCCGGGGAAGAAAGCGTCGAGATGCAGCCTGGCACGCAGGTGGACATGGCGTACAGCCTGCTCTCTGACAGATGGAGGCGCGAGGGATTCGCGATCGTTTTGGAAGCGCTTCGACTCCTCCCATGATCTTCGCAGGCAATGGCATCGCCTGACACAATTCACGTAGTCCGCCAAATCAGGGCCGCAATGTAGAAAGCAAACGCCGGCGCCGAAAAGAGAGTTCGGATTACATGAAAACGGATCCAGCGCGCGCGCACCACGGCCCATTCGGCTGGTGGATTCTCGATGCGCCAGAGCGCGACCTGCTTATTGATTCGCACGCAAGTGGGGACGCCAATGGCGATCACCACCGCGTAGCATGCGGCGCCGGCGATGCAAAGTTTTCCAGAGAGCGTATGAATACCGAATGTGACGGCAAGCAGAAGCCCACCGAGAATTGCACCTCCGACAACAACCGGCATGTACGGATCGAAGGTGCGGTTTGTATTCTGGTGTAACTCGACATAAGCCGGAGCCGACAGACGTGCCATGGCGCGCGCCAAGCCGGTCCAATTTACCATTAAGCCGCCCGTCGCCAGCGCGGCCACTATCAGAACCATCAATTCCAATGCATACATAAGCTCTATTTGGGCCGCGACACACCCGGGGCAGCGATCCAGCGTTCCGTCTGAGCCGCGAGCTCCGATAACAGGGCGTCAACTTCGCGGCGGGGCAGCCGCGATTGATAACCGATTCCTCGGAGAGCAACCATAATTGCTCTCGCACATGGCCCTATGTTCAAATCCTTCCGAAATAAGCCCTGCTCGATGCCACGTTGGAGCAAGCCTTCGAGGTGCGCGTACCAGCCATTATCCAACCGCTTGAACATGTTTGCGATCACGGGGTCCCGCCATGAGCGGATCGCCAGCTCGCTCAAAACCACGAACTGCTCGGGCGAATCATGCAGCCGTAGGCGAATGTCTTCAAATTCCATCCGTAATTCGTCGAGTGCCGCCGGCCTCTTGTCTTTGCCGTGGTCGCACCGGTTCTTTTCCAGGTCCTCCAGCAGGTGCTCCACCACACTCTGGATCAGCGCTTCTTTACTGGCGAAATGGTAGTGAAGAGTGCCGTTGTCTATGCCTGCCGCCTCGGCCACCTGCCGGATTCGAA
The DNA here is from genome assembly GCA_025928545.1 of Bryobacteraceae bacterium. Classification (GTDB taxonomy): domain Bacteria; phylum Acidobacteriota; class Terriglobia; order Bryobacterales; family Bryobacteraceae; genus BOG-234. The sequence continues at coordinate 4,128 of JAICJH010000114.1, forward strand.
AACCTTCCAGGCCGTTGTCGGCGATGAGCCGGTACGCTATTTCAACGAGTTCGCGCTTGCGGTCCTGCGTTCGGCCCCGCTGAGTTCGGGCGATCGCGCCAGAATTACGGTCCACAGAATTAGTCTGGCGCAAATGAACATATTCTGTCAACCAGTTGACCGAATAAAACCCGACCGGTTTGGGCCCAGGCTGCCAGTTTGGGAACCGCTCACGATAAGGCTCTCGATGAAGGAAGAAGGATGCGGCGTGCTGCATGCACAATTCTCTGTGCACCGGGCCGCCATAGATGACAGAGGGCAACAGGTTGCGCGCCTTAATTACCGCTATGGTGCAGCCGACAATGAATAATCGACAGGCTCACCGATACGGTTCTTCAACTCGGTAAGCCATCTCCGGGGATTCGTGCAATGCATAATGCGGCCGACAAAACCGAGCTGGGCGGCAACATTGCCGCGGTTCCGGCGAATATCGTCGCGCGTCGTGTTGGCATATTGCCGCAAGAAGTCGAGCATGTCGGGCCGTTTTGCGAATACGTAGGTCGCGTGACCCAATTGCGGCACTTCCGCCACCACCGTTCGCGGAAGCTGGAAAATATATTCATCTCGGAATAGGAACAAATTTTGGCTCCGTTTCTTTAACTGCTGATAGAAGAACGGATCGTAATCCGCCTTCCAGCAGAATTGAGCGATATCGAAATCCGAAGGAATGCGAAGCTGCCGGCAGAGTTCAGCGACCGCAGACTGGTCGAGGGGTTCGCGTTGGAGCCGCTCTCGAATTCGCGCAATCGCGTCGTGGTGTTCGCCGAATCGCTCGTACGCCCGCCGGGCGGCCTTGATCGCCTCCACAGTATCCGACGGCAGGTCGATGCTAAGGCGACTCGGAACCGCTGTTTGCCACTTGACGAGACGCCATTCTCCATTATCAAACCGATACTTTCCGCCTTCGACAAAGGTTCCGGAGATGCCGATTTTCATTCCCACGAGATGACGCCACTGATTCCAGGTCGGATCCGGGGCTAGGGGCAGCACCGCCGGGTCAAGATACGCCTCGACCTTGCGCCGACTATCGCGGTATACGGCGTATCCGTTGAAAGGATCGATGCGGCGCAGCGGCGCCCGGAAAGCCCGCTGAGTCTGATCCGGCAAGTACGAAAGTATGCGGCGGACGAAGAATGTCTCGCCATTCTCGGCTGGTTCGCCGGTTACAAGACACTGGCCAAAGCCGCCATATGGAAACAGCGCAGGCGCATCCGGATCGCGCATGAGCGCGTCATGGCATGAACGCAGTTCAGGGTGGGCCAGAACATTAAAGGCCCGCTCAATCGACCTGAGTTCTGCGCGAGTATCGAGGTCCCCCAACTCCAGGCGACGAACACGATATGCGAGCCGCAGGTCGGCGAATTTTGCCGTCGGGGAAACGCGCAGCAGTTCATAGAGACTCGTCCGCCGTTCTTCGCTCGAGCGGCCCGCGAAGAAATAAAAGTAATCGCGGACAACAGGATTCGGCAGATGGAGCCATCGCACCCGAAGGGAACTGTCCGGGACCTCAGCTCGAACAAAATGCTCTCCGCGTTTGTCGGGTTTGGGCCGGCTGACGTATCCGATGCTGCAGAAGTACAGGTGGCGGACTCTCTGGCGGGTTGCGCGCTGAAGGGCGAGGAATTCGCGAACCGGCGAAATCGACATTCCTGTGCAAATCTCATCGCCGGCGTGCAAGAAGCTTGCCGGAACTCGCGGAATCAGGACCTCGCGATCGCCGGCTGAGCAGCGAACAAATTCGCCTTCCGCGCGCAGACTGCAGATGCGCAACGGTGCGCATGCGGATTGCAGCACCACCTGGGGGACAGCTCCCGCCATTGAATCCTCAGTGGATCAGGTTGTTGCCAGGCGTGATCAGTTGGCGAGACATCCCGAGGACGTCCTCGAACGCCACGCCCGGAAAGGGCGATATCGCAGGCGCCGCAGAATCCAGATGTTCCAGCCGATCGGCGCCACAGCGCGGGCACACGGGCTGGGATTCGTTGGCTTCGTCCATCGGGAATCCACATTCAGGGCACATTTGTTCCTCCATACGAGCCTCAGTTTAAGCGGACGCCGCGATTCCGCCAAAAAGGCCGATTGCAGTATCACCGCAGAGTGTGCGGGAGCGGCGCGACGCACAAAGAAAGCCAGTCACTTCACAGGAGTTATCGTCATGCCATGTCCCGATTGCGGATCTCCATCCGAAGAGTTCCGGGTTGCAGAATCCGTTGAAACTCACGGGCTCGACTGCGGGCCATACGAAAGATTTTATGAGGAATTCGTGATCTGTTCCGACTGCGACGGGCGCTTCGATCCAGCAGATTGGGATGCGGCCGGCGAAGCGGCCGGCCTTGAAAACGACACTTCAGAAGACGTCACGCATGAGGCAAATTTCGATGCAGAAAATCACGCGATGCCTGGTACGTGAGACGGCGGTGATCGATCGTGGGCGCCCGCTCCTGATCGAACTGCATCCCGGCTACGTCATCTTCCGTCTCAAGCGTACCCGCCAGCGGTACGCGATCGATTGGGAGGCACTGTACCGGTTTGCACAAAGGAGAGAGGCCGAGCGCGTTCTCGCTGAACGATATGCGAAACGGAAGACACGTCGCCATTAACGGAGATCTATCGTTTCTGAGCTATCGAATCGAATGCTGCCAGATAATGAGGCGAAGCGACCGATGCAGGGGGATCGTTCGGCACGCTCTTGTACCGCTGCCGAAACTCGGGCTTCTGCCCGGTGGAATAATTGCCCAGATTTCCGTGCGCCAAATAGAATAGATGCCCGGACGCGATTACGGTGTGGTTTGGGTTCGTCTGCCCGAGCGTATCTGCAAGCGGTGAATGCAAAGGGATCATCGTATTACTGTCCTTCGAGCCGAAGACGTAACGGATGGCCGTCGAGAACTCGATGGCCTGCGGCGCGCCTTGGCAGTCGGGGAAAAAGGAGATGGCAACATGCCGCCCGTCCACACGGAACCGAACGGTTCCGGTCCAGTTATCAAACCGCCCTGAAGTGCCCAACACGTCCACGATGCGTTCCTCCCATTCGTACGGATTCGGCTTAGCAGGCCCCTGAAAAAGTAGGTTTGAGCAAGGTCTGCATCCTTGCCATTGGTTTTTTGGGCCTGTAGAAAATGTTGATAGCGCGTCCTCGTGAGGGGATAAATGGCCTAAACGCTCCATTTTTTCGCGTTCAGGCACACTTCTCCCCGGACTTATGCGGCCTGAACTGGCGGAAAGAGCAGGTTCCGCATGCGCACGAGGTTATAAGCGGCAGCCGCAAAGGTGAAAACCCATCCGACCTTATGCACGCCGCGCAGTCTGGTCTTGCGCAGCATGCCAACCGTCTTGAGCCAGCCGAATACTTCTTCGATCCGCTTCCGCTTGCGCCGACTGATCTCGTAACCGGCGTGACGAGTCGTGCGCGCGTCAATAGCGCTCCCGCCCGGGCGGTTCAGGTTCTGCGCCACATGAGGCGTTACATTCCGGGCCCTCATTTCGGTCACCAACTCCCGTGTGTCGTATCCCTTGTCGGCTGCCAGCGTAACTCGCCCGACGCCCTCAATGCGCTCGGCCATCTGTACTGCTGCATCGCGCTCCGCCGTCCCACTGCACTGTGTCAGTTCGGTGTCCACCACCAGTCCGTTGCGGTTCTCGATCAGCAGGTTGCCGCAGTACGCCAGCTTCGATTCATGGCCGCCGCTTTTGCGGGCCAGCCGCGCCTCCGGGTCCGTCTTCGATTCGTGCGTATCGTTGCGACGCTTTTCGCCGTGAAAGTTTACCGTCGGATTGCCGGGATCATCCGGCGGCGCCGCCTGCGCCTTGTCTTTTCTTTGAAAGCTTTTCTGGCTGGCCCACGCTTCGATCAGCGTTCCATCCACGCTGAAATGGTCATCCGACGTCAGCCCCGCCGCGTTCGCCTGATCCAGCACTCCGAGGAAAAACTTCTCCGCCACATCTCCGTTCATCAGCCGTTCCCGGTTCTTGCTGAACACTGTCGGCACCCACACCGCCTCGTCCATGTTCAGGCCCACGAACCAGCGGAACAGCAGATTGTATTGAAGCTGCTCGATCAGCATTTCTTCACCGCGGATCGTGTATAGAACCTGAAGCAGAAGAGCACGCAGCAGCTTTTCCGGCGCGATCGAGGGACGCCCGAAGGTGGCGTATATCTGATCAAATACTGGTGACAGCGTCTTCAGCGCCTCATCCGCCATCCTCCGAATCGGTCGCAGCGGATGTTTCGCCGGCACCCGATCCTCCGGCGAAAGATAACTGAACATCGCGCTCTGTTGCGTGTCTTGTCCTCTCATTGGCTAAAACATATAGACGCGATTATGTTTTAAAAAGTATCACCGCAAATCTTACTTTTTCAGGTTCCTG
>JAICJH010000145.1 GCA_025928545.1 Bryobacteraceae bacterium
CAGTACCTGATCGCCTACTATCCGCACGGCCCCCTGGCTGGCGACGGCAAATTCCACAGAGTTCGTCTGGAACTTCCGCGGCGCCCGGATTTGCGCATCTCGACGCGCACTGGCTACTATGGAGTTGTCTCTCGCTAGGGAACGCACTCGCTGTGGCCGGAAAAATCAGTCAGATCAAAGCCCCCGATCACACCCTGCAAGAGGTCCAATACTTGCAGCGCCTGGTGGACGAACGCGTCCCGGTATGCGTGCGTTTAAGCGACAATCAGGAAGTGGAAGGCATCATCGAGTTTTACGACGCCAGCTTTATTCGCCTGACGCGCGAGGGCGCTCCCAACTTGTTCCTGTATAAACAAGATCTGAAATATCTGTACGAATTGGCCCAAACTTGAAAAGCTTTGTTGAGATAGCGGGTGAGATCGCCCGCGAAGCCGGCGCTTCCATTTCCGAGTTTGCGCGGCGCCGTATCGGCTTCGAGCTGAAGGGCGCCTACGACCTGGTAACGGAAGCGGACCGCACCAGTGAACGCATCATCGTCGAACGCCTGCGCCAGCATTTCCCCACCCACGCCGTGATGGCCGAAGAGGGCGGCGGCAATGACGGTTCGTCCGAATATCAGTGGTACGTGGACCCGCTCGACGGCACTACCAATTTCGCGCACGGTTTCCCGGTCTATAACGTGTCGATCGGCCTGGCGCGAGCCGGCGAGTTGATCGCGGGAGTGGTCTACGATCCCACGCGCGATGAAATGTTCCAGGCGGAGGCGGGGTCGGGCGCGTTCCTGAACCAGCAGCCGATTCGCGTTACCCCAACCGCGCGCATCGACGATTCGCTGTCGGCCACCGGCTTCCCTTCCCGCAAGCGCCATCAAAATATCAACATCTATTTCTATTACCAGCTCGCGATGACCTCGCACGGAGTGCGCCGCGCGGGCGCAGCGGCAATCGACTTAGCCTACGTCGCCTGCGGTCGTCTGGATTTCTTCTGGGAGTTCCAACTGAAACCCTGGGACATGGCGGCCGGGTGCTTGCTGGTCCGCGAAGCGGGCGGCGTGTGCACCGACATGCGCGGCGCACCGCTGGATCTCAACGGTCCGCACGTCCTGGCGGATAACGGCGCCCTGCACGCCGCTGTAGTGGAATTGTTCGGCGAAATCTTTGCCGGCAAGCAGCGCGAGCCGCTGCCGCAATAATCAGAACGTAAACTTCAGCGCCACCTGCATCAGCCGCGGCGGCGCAGCCTGCACCACTTGGCCGAACAGACTGGCGCCGTAATTCCCATTCACCGCCGCCGGCCCGAAAAACTGCGCGTGATTGAAGGTGTTGAAGGTTTCCAGGCGGAATTGCAGCGCCTGCGATTCCGATACCCGAAACGTCCGCAGCAGCGCCAGATCGAAGTTCAGCATCCCGGGTCCATAGAAGGACCGGCGCGAAGCATTCCCCGGCGTGCCGAGCGCGTTCAGACTAAATAGCGAAGTGTTGAAGTAAGGCAGCCCATTGCGCGGATTGCCATTCAAATTCAGCGGGCCCGGAGTTACGTCCGGCAAGTCCAGACTCTTGAGATTCACTCCATTCGGATGGCTGCCTTGCAGCGAGTTGTCGCCGCTGGTCGAGATGGTCACCGGGAATCCCGAACTGATGCGAGTGATCCCTGAAATCGACCATCCTTCAGTAAGAAACTTTGCCCGGCGCGAGAGCCGCTCTAAAGGAAGCTGGTATTCGTAGGTAGCCACGAAGTTGTGCTTAAGGTCCCATGCCGAAAGCGCGCGGGTCTGGCTGTAATTGAAGGGATTCACGATATCGGAAATACTCGAAGCTTGGTCGATCGACTTGCTGTAAGTATACGCCAGCATCAAATCCAATCGCTTACCGGAATGCCGCACGCTGGCCTGGAGCGAATTGTAGTTTGAATTCCCGAAGCTGCCTTCGTAATCGTCGTTGCTGAAGTTGGACCCCAGCGGACCGCGAGTGCCGTTGAAAACCTGGCCGGATGCGCTCACATAAGTGGCATCCTCCGCGAACGGCCCGCAGGTGGGCGTTTCGGGCGCCACCGCGCTCGGCTTGCTCAACGCCAGGCACAAAGCCGGATTGCCGGGATTCCCGGAATACACCAGCAGCAGATGATGCGCCTGGGACCCCGCATAACTGACGCTCAGCAGCGTGTTCGCAGCGAATTGCCGCTGAATCGAGAAGAAATAATTCTCGTTGTAAGGATAAGTATTGCCGCGGTAGGGCGACGTCATTCCTGCTAGCGGCACATACGGAGAATAATCGATGTTCGGATTCGGATGATTGACCGACGCGTTCAGCGGCGGAAACGTCAGCGGGAACGGCTGTACGTGCACCGTTCCGTCCGCGGCGCTAATAAACGGCGTCGCGAACAGCGGAGGCGCGGGGCTGGTGTAACTCAACCCATAGGGAGGCTGCGGCTCGTCGATCGCAATCGTGTTGCCTTGAATGACCGTGTAAAACATTCCGAATCCCGCACGTATGCTGGTCTTTCCCGGACCACCAACGATCTTCCCGAGCAGTCCGTCAGCCTTCGAGGGCGAGTACGCAAGTCCGACGCGCGGCGACAGCGGGTTTCCCTGCGGCACCAGCGTATTGGGGACTCCGGCATCGGTCGGATAAACCAGTCCGGGCCAAGCCGTGGGGTAAACCTTGGATCGTTGGCCGAGATTGAGTGCCGGGATCTGGTTGTATTTTTCCGACCAGTACTGCATCAGATCCCAGCGGACTCCGATATTCAGCGTGAGATCGGATCGTACGCGCCAGCTGTCCTGCACGAAAGCGCCGGCGTATTTGTGGCGTCCGTAAAAGGCCTGCGAATCAGCCTGATTGTATTGACTCGGCACCCCGATCAGAAAATCCGCGAAATCCGAACCGGTTTCCGAACCATGAAAAGCGAAGCTGCCATTGAAGGTCGGGTTCGGATTTACGTTGACCTGTTCCAGGCTAACCCGCACGCCGGCTTTCAGGCTGTGGGTCCCAATCACTTTCGAAAAATTGTTACTCAAGGCGTAGGTATTATTCGCCTGCGTCAAGTTGGTAATGGGCGTGCCCATCACGAAGGAATTGAACACCAGATTCTCAATGCCCTCGATCTTGGGCGCCAGAACCACAATGCCGGGCGTCCCGGGCCCGGTCACAAAGCCTTGCGACGCCAGGCTGGGACCCACGCCGCCGGCGGGCTGTCCGACATTGTTCGCGCTGCGCATATAACTAACCCGTAGCTCATTCACCATCGATGCGCCGAAGGTTTTGGTATCTCCCAGGTTGACGAGCTGACCGCGCCCCAGATTGAGCGCCGCAAAACCGGGGACGCTCGCGCCTCCCTGTCCGGTCGGATAGGGGTTGTTCAAGGTGTAATCATCCGCGTAATAGTAAGCCGACAGCAGGCCCCAACGTTCGCTGGTCCCATCCAGTCGAAAGCTACCCTTGTCGTCGCGCAGCGTCTTGCCCACGGAACCGGTGGAAAAAGTGTCCGTCCCAACGTTCGGCAAGGGGATGTATTGCAAGAGATGGTTGGGTTGCGATGGTGCAGCCCAGGCACGCTGCGGAATGATGGCGTTCGGAAACACGCACTGGGTACTGAACACGCAATCCGGTGTATAGTACGGTTCGTTCGCGGTAACCGTGTAACCAAGTTTTTGCGATAACAGGGTCGCCAGATTCTGACCGCTGACCTCGCCCGTAAGCGAAGCCGCTTGATCCGCGAGATGCCCGCTGCGGTCCGCAAGAGTCGGCACCGGGATCACTCCCGAGTCGACGCCCTGACTCAGCCGCGAGCCTTGATAATCGGCGAAGTAGAACACCTAGTTCTGGCGAATCGGC
>JAICJH010000106.1 GCA_025928545.1 Bryobacteraceae bacterium
AACCTCTATAAGACGAAAAAGGCGGCGCAGGACGCTCACGAAGCCATCCGACCCACGTCGGCCATGCGGTCGCCGGAGGACATGGCGCCATATCTGGCCGAAGACCAGTTGAAGGTTTACCGGCTGATCTGGATGCGCTTTCTGGCCTCCCAGATGAGCCCTGCGGTGTTCGATCAGACCACTATCGATGTCGGCGTCGAAGGCAAATCGAAAAAGGAATACAACTTCCGCGCTACCGGTTCGGTAATGAAGTTCGATGGCTTCCTGAAGGTGTACGAGGAAGGTAAAGATCAGAAGGATGAGGAAGACGAGGAGCTGAAGCACAAGCTTCCGGCGGTCGTCGCGGGCGAGGAATTGCGGCTCCGGGGTCTGAAACCGGAACAGCATTTCACCGAACCACCGCCCCGCTATAACGAAGCCACCCTGGTGAAAAAGCTGGAAGCCGATGGGGTCGGACGCCCGTCCACCTACGCGTCCATTCTCTCCACCATTCAGGAACGTCAATACGCCACGAAGGAAGGCGGCAAATTCAAACCGACTGAACTCGGGATGGTGGTCACGGATCTGCTGCTCGAAAGTTTTGCCGACATCTTCGACGTGCGCTACACAGCGCGCATGGAAGACCAGCTCGACGACATCGAAGAAGGCACCGTCGACTGGCGCGAGGCCATGGGCGAGTTCTACGAGCGCTTTACGAAGGATCTGGACACGGCTGAAACCCAGATGACCAACATTAAGCGGCTGGAGAAACCCACCGATCTCACCTGCGAGAAATGTGGCAAGCCGCTGGTTGTGAAGTGGGGTCAGCACGGAAGTTTTCTTGCCTGCACCGGTTATCCGGATTTCTCCCCCAGAAGCACCGAAAGCGACCTGGAAAGTCTGGAAAAAGATATCGCCGTGCGGAAGGAACGGACGCGCAAAGACGTTGACACGCGCCGTGACAAAGTAAAGGCGCGATACGAAGCCGATCTGGCCAAATTTGAGCAGCAGATTGCAGAGCGGGGCCTGAAGGGCCGCGAGGCAACTGAAGCGCGAAAGAAAATCCAGACCCGCCACGATACCGATATGGCGAAGGTGGATAACCGCCTTGCCGAACGCCGCCTGAACGATCGTGCCGCGATCGAAAGCCGTCTGGCGACAATTTTGGCCCGTTATCCGCGCATGGTGGAATTCTACGAGGTGGAGCTGCGGGAAGTTTCGGACGACGTGGAACTTGTTTGGAAACGCAAGGAAAACCTCTGCACTTACACCCGCGAATTGACGGTGGATCTGCCTGATTTGGAAGGGGCTAACCTTTCCGACCAGGGCGATGAAGAATACTGCGAAAACTGCGGGCGGCCGATGGTTTTAAAGAAGGGCCGCTTCGGAACATTTTTTGCGTGTTCGGGTTATCCGGATTGCAAGACCACCAAACAGATTGGCGGCGCCCAAAAGAAACCGGACGTTACGCTCGATGAGAAATGCCCGCAGTGCGGTAATAATATGGTCCAGAAGTATGGCCGGTTCGGCGAGTTTACCGCGTGCAGCGCGTACCCGACCTGCAAGTACGTCAAGCAAAAGACCATCGGCGTAAAGTGCCCTGAGTGCACCGAGGGCGAAGTGGTGGAGCGGCGCTCCAAACGGGGCAAGACCTTCTATGGCTGCAACCGCTATCCGGATTGCAACTTCGTAGCCTGGGCGCGGCCCGTCGAGGAGAAATGCCCGGATTGCGGCGGAGCTTACCTGGTGGAGAAGTATCTCAAAGCCGGCTCATTTTTGCAGTGTCCGAACGCCGAGTGTAAGTACAAGCGGGAGTTTGTACCGACTCCGCTCGAGTCAACCCCGGAACCGGTCGCACCTTAGCGGTTACAGCGTCAGCGCAATCGGCCGAATCGGCGATCCGGTGCCACCTCGAATCTTCAGCGGCGTCGCGACAAAAAGAAACTCCGTCGCCCCGCCTGCCGCCAGTTCCTCCAGATTGAGGCATTCGATGATGTGGATGCCGCTCTCCACGAGCAAATGAACGTGAACGCTCATTTCCGGACTGGGGGTAAATTCAAACGGCGCCGTATCGCTGCCGGCCGCAAACACCTTCCGTTCGCTGATCCACTTCGCCCCTGCCAGCGCTGGACCCGGACTGTGAACTTCTGAGATGAAGCGTGCCGGGTCGTCCCAATAACGCGCCCAGCCGGTGCGGAGCAGAACGACATCGCCGGCACGTACCTCAACTCCGGTTGCTTCCATGTGCGCAGGTGTGATGACGAAGTCCTTTGGTAACACGTCGACGCCCGCGACCTTCGGAATATCGAGCAGAACGCCGCGGCGGAAAATGGGTTCGATCGTATCCACCGTGTGACGTTCCAGTCCCGCCGCGTAGGTTTGCACCGACGCAACATCCTCCCCGCCGAACAACTTTCCGTTGCATGTGAAATGGCAAAGCGCGTCAATGTGCGTGCCCACGTGGGTGCCTGACGCAATGGCCTCCGACGCGGAACTACCGCCTCCCGGATTCACGTAGTCGCCGTGCTTCTTATTGAGGCCATACAGAAATGGCGGGTGGGACGGATGGTGCGGGATGCCGGTGTAATAAGGCTGTGCGAGGTCGATTGCGCGACGGCAGTTTATAGCGGATATCAGATCGCTGAGGCTCGACATTGGTTGATGGTAGCGCAAAACCCGCCTTCATATCCGTGGTCAAACAGCCACCACCAAGCGTGCAGCCGCACACCAGAATCAGCTTGTTTTTTGGCAGAACACATGCAAAACGGAGTTCGACCAGTTCGGTCCGGGGAGGTAAACATGGCACAGAACGACGCAAAATTCGATCAACTCAAAGGAAAATATCAATCGGTTGTGAACGCAATGGGACAGTACGGAGTCCGTTTGCAGAATCTGAACATGCAGGGAGACAAGCTGTTTATGCGGGCCGAAGCGCCTTCTGAGGAAGCGAAGAACCATGTGTGGGATCAGATCAAGATGGTGGACGGTTCCTACTCCGATTTGACCGCCGACATCACCGTAAACCAAACCGCGCAGGCTTCGGGTGCGCAAACGGCGGGCGCGTCAAACGGCGGCGCGCAGGACGCGCGAAAATACACCGTCGAGCCCGGCGACACTCTCTCGAAGATCAGCCAGCAGTTTTACGGAAGCTCCAACCAATACATGAAGATCTTCGAAGCAAACAAAGACGTACTCGAGAATCCCGATCGGATTCAGCCTGGCCAGCAGTTGGCGATACCGGGGTGACCTATGGACTGGATGAACGCAATCGGCGATATCGTGGGACGGTATTCGGGTCAGGGTGGCGGAACGGCATCGACTCAGGCCGATCCGCACTCTGACTTTCAACGCGTGGCGCAGACCGCGCCGAAGGATGCGGTTGCCGGAGGACTCGCTCAGTCGTTCCGCTCGGATCAAACTCCGCCATTTCCCCAAATGGTGGCTAACCTCTTCGGGCGGTCCGATACGAACCAGCGCGCGGGGCTGCTGAACCGCCTGCTCGGTTCCCTCGGGCCGGAGGCTCTGAGCTCGATTCCGGCGTTGGGTGGTCTCCTGGGAAACCTGGGCGCGCGGAATGTGTCGCCAGAGCAGGCCAGCCAGGTTTCGCCCGACCAGGTGCAGGAGATCGCGCATCAGGCCGAGAGCAGGAATCCGGGCATTGTGGATGAGGTCAGCCACTTTTACGCCGAGCATCCGCAGGTGGTCCAGGCCGTTGGCGGACTGGCGCTGAGCATCGCACTGCAACATATGTTGCGGCGATGAGAATGACAGGTCTGCAGTCTTCTATTGCCTCGCCGACGACAATAGAAGCTGCATGCCTGCGACAGACTGGGGATGGCTGATAACACCTGAGGAACTGCGGGGCTGGATTCTCAGCGACACCGCCGACCTCCTTGTGCTCAATAAGCCGCCGCACGTCGTCTGTCATCGCTCCCGCCACGGCCCCTGGTCCAGCCTCATCGGAGCGTGCCGGGAATATTTCGGCATCGACGTTCTCCGTATGCCTTTCCGGCTGGACCGCGAGACCAGCGGCGTACTCGTGTTCGCGAAGACCAAGGACACAGGCACGCGTCTTCAGCGCGCCGTGCAGTTTCGCAGTTTTCGTAAGACGTATCATGCCGTCCTCACAGGCCACCTGGAAACGGCAGTCACCGTCACGGCATCTATCGGTCCCGATACGGGCGCCGAGTTCTACTCTCGCCAGGCAGTTGTGACGGAGGGCGGCGATGCGGCCGAGACGGAGTTCGTTCCTGTGTCCAGCGGGGGCGGATACACGCTCGCACGAGTTCACCCTCACTCGGGAAGACGCCATCAGATCCGCGTTCACGCCGCATCCCTGGGACATCCGCTGGTGGGTGACAAACTCTATGGCCCAGACCCCGCGCTTATGATTCGGTTCATGCGCGAGGGGATATCGCCGGAGTTACTCAAACAACTCGTGCTGGATCGCCAGGGACTCCACTGTTCGCAGGTTGAGTTTGAAACAGAACTGGGACTGGAGATATTCGCCGCGCCTGCCCCTGACGATCTTGCGGCGTTTGTTCGGCGCCATGTGGGCTGTGACTGGCGCTGAAAGCGGGGCCATCACCGCAGGTTACAAATCCACCGTTTTACTAACCTCTTACATCTTTCGTCTAATAACCATTTGAGTTATTGCCTGCCGGTCCCGGCGCTGCGTCTAATCAAGTTAGCTCACTATGCGCTCAGTGTTGTTCAGCCGGCTCCTGATTTCCTCCATCGCGTGCCTTGCATGCGCCGTCTTTCCGGCGCGCGCCGCAGTGTTCGGGTCCGTTGTCGCTATTGGCGGATCGGCTTCCGATATCGTGCTGGATGAATCGCGTAGTTCTCTTTATATTGCGAATTTTGGCGCCCATACCATTCAGGTCATGTCAACGGCGAGCAATACGATTCAACCTGCGTCACTGAATGTGCTCCCCTGGCCGGGCGCCATGGCGCTCTCATTCGACAGTCAATATCTGGTAGTTGCGCATTACTGTAACGGCGTCACCGAACCCGCCTGCTCCAATGCCCTTACTTCCATCCATCTGACCGACAATTCGCAGCGCGTTTTCTCGCTGGCGAGCCCTCCACTGGGGCTTGCTTTCCTGAAAAACGGTAAGGCTCTGATCGTCACAACAACCAATATTCTGCTGTTCAATCCTGCAAACGGCGTTACGCAGCTGGTGTCGACTCTTGGCAACATAGCGCAGACGCTGCCCGTGCCTCTCGCCACCTTTCCCGGACAAATCATCCAGGCCGCCCTTGCGGCATCGAGCGATGGCAACACCGTCTGGGGGATCGCGAGTGCAGGCACTCCCACCCAGCTGATACTCCAGTACAACGCCCTGACAGGCACGATTTCGGGCGTTATCGCCACCTCTTCACCAACTCTGCTGCCCCGCATCAGTTCATCGGCAGATGGCGCTTACGCGATGGTCGGTTACATGTTGCTCGGCGCGGGAAGCAGTCCCTATTTGAAGGGACGGTATCCCAACGCGATCGCTTCCACCAATATCACCGGCAGCGTGATCGATTCGACCAACCGTCTCGTTTACGGCCAATTTCCCGACAAGAACCAAGCCACCGGGCCCCTGGGGACAGCAGGGTCGGGAGTCTCCGCCATGCTGATTCTCGATTCCGATAATCTGACATTCCGCGACCGCATTTCGATTCCCGAAAACATGGTGGGTCGCGCGTTGCTGACCGCCGACGCCGCAATCATGTACGTGGTCTCGGAGAGCGGCGTCATGGTGCTCCCCGTCGGATCGCTGAACGCCGCCCACCGGATCACCGCCACGCAGGAAGACATTCTGCTGACAACAAACTTCTGCGCCAACGGGGTGATATCCCGCGACCTGACCATTACCGATCCCGGCGGTGGCCACACGGACTTCTCCGTTATCTCAGCCCAGCCGGGCGTCGCCGTTTCACCCGCGTCGGGCACCACACCCGCGACCGTGAAGATTCTGGTGGATCCCAAGGCTATTCCTGGCGCCGGCGGCACCTCGGCTTTTTTCCTGACACTCTCGTCTCATACCGCCGTCAATCAGCCCAAACCGATTCGCCTGCTGGTCAACAATCCGGATCCCAGCCAACGCGGCGCTATCGTCGGCCAACCCGGCGTACTGAGCGACATTCTGCCGGATCAGACGAGGAATCGAGTCTACGTCCTCAGGCAGGACATGAATCAGTTGCAGCTCTTCGATGGAAGCGCGCTCAGCCTGATCAAGTCGCTCCGAACCGCCACATCGCCAACTATGATGGCAATGACGAATGATGGAAAGTTCCTGCTGGTGGGCCACGACGACTCACAATTGGTCACCGTGTATGACCTGGATGCGCTCGCTTCTGTAGCCCCTGTTCTGCTGCCGGCAAGTCATTTTGCACGCTCCATCGCGGTTTCCAATTCGACAATTCTGACGCTGGTCCGCAATGAGGGCAATGTTGAGCCCACTCCGGCGGGTATCGACAGCATAAATCTCACGGCCGGCAACGCGGCCCCGTTGCTGTCACTCGGTGTGTACAACAACAAGCTCTCCGCTACCGGAGCCCTGAGCGCCTCCTCCAGCGGCGCCAATATTTTGTACGCGTCACCGGACGGTTACGTCGCCCTCTACACTGGCGCGGCAGGCACGTTCGTCAATTCGCGGCACGACTTTACCGCGCTGTCAGGCGCGCTCGCCGCTTCCGATTTTGGTTATTACGTAGCGGGAAATTCGATCCTGAACGCCTCACTCGTGCCGGAAGGCGTAGTTAGTCAATCGGCGCTTCTCTCTTCCGGCTTCACGTTCACCGCGCAGGATGGATATATGGCAGCTACCGCCTCCGTTTCCGCGCCGGGTACAATCACACACGCGACGCTTCAGACCGGGACACCCGCTCCCGCCGTGCTTTCCGCGAACTCGTGGCTCACTTCCGAAGCCCCTTTGCTGCCGACCGCGACGACGCAATCCCTTCCCGCGATCTCTCCCGTCTATGGAACCTACGGTTCCGGGACGTTCAGCATTCACGCCCTCAACAGCTTTGCTCGGACCGTCGCGCCTTTAACGTCCTCCGGTTCGCTTGCCATGCTGAGCACGTCCGGCCTGAGTCTTCTCTCCACCACATTCCCTGCTAACGCGCTTCCCTCGATTGCGGCGATCGCGAGCGCCGCCGATGGCACGAAGCCGGTAGCTGCCGGCGGCCTGGTCGGCATCTACGGACAGAACATGAGCGACCTGAGTCTGGCTGCAAGCACTACGCCGCTGTCTACCGCTATGGGAAATTCCTGTATCGGCGTAAATGGTGTCCCCATTCCGCTGCTGTACGTATCTCCCGGACAGATCAATGCACAGCTACCTTTCAATTCGGCAGGTAACGCAACTCTGACGATCCACACTCCTGCCGGAACCAGCAATAACTTCTCATTCAGAATTCAACCGACCGCTCCGAGCATCTTTATCGGCACTGCAAACGGCGTTGAAACCCCGCAGGCGCTCATTGTGCGCGATGATAATTTCCAACTCGTCACGCCGACCAATCCAGTTCACCCGAGAGACACCATCACGATTTACCTGACCGGGATGGGCCAAACGAATCCGCCTGTGCCAACGGGCGAAACGTCCCCGTCGGATCCGCTTGCTTACGTCGCGACAGCGCCACTGGTAACGCTGGGCGGCGCGCCGCTCTCGATTTTATACGCGGGACTGGCCCCCGGCGAAATCGGGGTGTATCAGATTAACGCCACGGTCCCGGGTTCGGTGCCGACAGGTGTTGCGATACCTCTTGCCATCAGTCAGGGCGGAGCCGCGGGACAGACGGTGAACGTCCGGGTTGTGAAATAACGCAGTCAAATAACGAGGGATCAATATATGAAAACCACCATCATCGCGGCACTCCTGCTCACAGCGCCCGCGGCAGCTTTCGCCCAAAAATGGGAGTATGGCGCCGTCGGCGGCTTCGGATTTCTGAACACGGTGCCTGTAACAGGCGCTACCGGCAGCGCCACAGCCGGTTTCAAGCCAGGCTTTGCGGCCGGCGGATTCATTGGCCAGAATTTGTATTCGCATTTTTCCGGCGAGGTCCGCTACGAATTCATGCAGAGCGATTTGCAGTTATCGTCCGGCGGCCAGAAGGCGCAGTTTACCGGCGTCTCGCATGCGCTGCATTACGATGTCCTCTATCACGTCGGCCATTCAGAAGCCCCGGTTCAGTTCTTCGGCGCCCTGGGCGGCGGCCTCAAGGAATTCGGCGGCACCGGGACTGAAGCGGCTGTTCAACCGCTAAGCCAGTTCGGCTATTTTACGAAAACGCGGACCGTGAAGATGTTGCTGACGGTAGGCGCGGGCTTCACCTGCAGAGTATCGCCGTCGATCTCGATTCGTGGCGAAGTCAAAGATTTCGTCAGCGGCTTTCCAACGGCTGTATTGACGCCTCCCCCCGGAGTGAAATACGGCAACATCCTGCATGAACTGGTGCCGATGGTGAGTATCGTCTACACCAGATAGGATC
The DNA here is from genome assembly GCA_025928545.1 of Bryobacteraceae bacterium. Classification (GTDB taxonomy): domain Bacteria; phylum Acidobacteriota; class Terriglobia; order Bryobacterales; family Bryobacteraceae; genus BOG-234. Next base: position 8,470 of record JAICJH010000106.1, read on the forward strand.
ATTCAACCCGAACGAACTTAAGCGTGGGCGCCGTCTCCACAGCGACGCCTCTCGCATTCCGGACCTGCCTGAGCGTCAGCGTCTTGCCTTCGATCCGGAATTGATAAACCTCCGTTGCGCCCGACTTCATCACGACGGGAATTTTGGCGACAAGCGGATGAATCGTGATCCGGTCACCCGAGATTTCATACGCGCCGGCATTGGCGATCAGTGGTCCCCATGTAGCGCGCAATTCATCCGCGCTGGCTTTGCCGGTGTCCGCAAGATCCGGGCGATCGGTCGTCGCCAAAATCATGCTGTAGTGGGTTGGCGTGAACAGGTAGAGAGCCGCTTGCGCGGAAGGCCCGGAATCCAGCTGCCATGCCCCGGCCAGCGGTGAATCCGCCGCAACTGCTGTGGCGGACCCGCTCACCAGCAGTATTACTGCGAAAGTCGGCGCGGCCCAGCGGAAAAAGTGAAATGTCGACAGCCTCATGGCATTCAGAATAGCGGGCCGTCGGGTCGCCTTCAAGGCAGAATCTGCTCAGGCCGGTTCTTCAACCGAGCAAGATTTTCCGGCACTCTCGTCCGCCCCGATCGCCAGCGTGGCGGCTATAAGCGCGAGATTTTTAGAGAAACTGGCGAGTTGGACGTACCTCTTGTCCAGTTCGGGCGTGTCCCAGAAATTGTGGACCTTTACCGCCGTGCCCCCCAGGAACGCAATAATACCCGCGGCGCCCGCCGTCTTTTTGATACCCAACCCGAGGCTCAAACCCGACGCAATCAACAAAACGCCGGAAGCCTGCAACGCAAGTTCCGGACATTGGATTTTCTTCGAGGCTGCGATCACCTTCAGGTTTTTCATTTCGCGGAAATGGTGGATACCGTTAAAAACGAAATAGCCGCCGAATGCGGCGCGGCCCAATGCTTTGACAAGCCCCATTGAAAGATCTCCCGGAATTGTGATTGCGGGCACATTTCCCGCATCGCGCCATGATGCAGCGCACTTTGCCATAAGCAAATGTCGCGCCAGAGTCGCACCAGGCGCGAAAAATATGTGCGCCGTTGAGCGGCGGGCTATTGCTGTAGCCGATAAACGTTCAGGCCCAGTGAAGTGGGCGCCAGCAGGAAACCGTTGCTGGTCGTGAGTATGCCGCTGAATCCGAATTGCGTTTGCAACGGATAAAGTGACATGCTCGCGGGCCTGCGCGCATCCACAATCATCAGCGAGGACGGTCCGGAATTATCGCCGGGCGGCGGTTTGTTGACAATCGCAAATACTCCATTGGAGAAGGCGCTGGTAAAGAATGTGCCATTCGCCGGGGTCTGGGTCGTCAAAGTCGACGTGATCGAAGGTAGCTGTGGGCTCGTCAAATCCATGGAAGTCAGCGTCAGATTGCCGAGGAAGTCGAAATCCGGCACACCAGGATTGCGCTGACCCGCAGTGTTACCCGCGGCCAGCAGCGTATTGCCGGCAACGCCGAAACTCAGAACGATTGCCGACTGAGGCACGATGATCTGCGCCAGAGGGTTCGGCGCGGATGGCAGCGTCAGGTCAACAACATTGATCGTGCCTACCCCGCTTGTGCTCGCGCCTGTTGCGGTGGAACTGGCGACATAAGCGTAGTTGCCGACCACCTCCGCATAAGGCTTCAGGTTGAGATTGCCCGAACCCGCAATGGATGACGGAGTCAAAGCAGTCACGAAGACCGGCGCGGTCGGATTCACGAAACTGAACACCAGGAAATCGCCCTGCTGCGAAGCGATAGCTCCGGTGGCGGTGACGTAAGTGATGTAACTCGTAGTGGCAATCCCGTAGAACCCCGAGAAACTCAGATTTTCAAAATGGCTGTAAGGCGTCTTGTAAACGGTCAGTAGCGCCGGAATCCGCGGATTATTCAGAGTGAAAACCGCGAAGGCCTGCTGGGGGCCGCTATCCGCGCCCACGATATCCACCAGAAACGGCGTCCCCCCCGAAGTGGTGTTGATCGCGCACCGATTCCCCGCCCCGTTCAGGATTGAGTCTCCGAAGGTTCCAAGCAACGTTGGTACCGTGGGATCACCGACATCCACCATCGCGATGCGGTTTGACCCACAAACATACGCGATGCCGTTATACAACGCGATGTTATTGGGATTCGGATTGGCGAATGCCGTGGAAGCGGTAAGCGTGAGCAGGCTCGTATACGGAGTTCCGCTTCCCGAGATCGATACAACTGCGGAAGCGCCGATGAAACCTCCGGCCGTGATGCGCAGCGGGTAATCGCCAGTGGGCAGCGACGGGACTTCTATATTGGCCTGCGCGAGACCCGTGAATTCCGGCGTAAGCCCAAAGAATTTCACCGGCGCGTTCAGGGGTCCGATTGTGGCGGTGGCGATCGCTTTTGCCGTCGCGAGTGGTGAGTCGGGAGTTGCCGAACCATCGGCGACGGAATTGTCCACCGCGCCCTGCCCGGTCAAATACACCGTGATAACGGAAGCGGCGGCCGCGCGCGCCGTTGGACCATTCAACGAGAAATCCGCATTCTGTGCCAGCGCGTGATTGGTTCCGTACTGGAAAATGGAAGGCGCGGCGGCGGTGACGGTGAAATTAAACGCGGCACTGGCGCCGCCAGGCCCGTTCACGACGATGTTGACAGCCCCGGTTTTTACCGACGATGGAACCTGGAAATTGATCTGACCCGCGCTTACATAAAGCAGTGGAGCGAGGGTCCCGGCGACCGAGACTGTAGTGCCGCCCAGGTTCGAGGTGAGCGGAAAACCGCTGGCAGAAAGGGTATCGCCGGCGAGATCCGTTCCAAAGAGAGTGGCAAGAGAACCGGGGGCTACCCGTGGCCCGTAAGTGGCAGAATCGGTGACGTTCAGAACAACGGGAGCCGCAGCCATCGCGAGAGAAGGGAGAAACGCGAGGCACACGGTAAACAGGCGGCGCGGAATGCGGATCAACATTAAGTATGACGGTTTGCGGCCGGGATACGTTGATGGCATGTTTACTTCCACGATTGTCGAAGGCTCTGTTGCCGCCGCAAGCAAGCGCGCGAAGTCCCAGCCGTCGCATAAGATTGACAGGTGGTTCGGAAACGCACGTCGATCTCCCTTATTTCCAGCATTTCGCAACCCATCCTGCAATCCCGACCCCTGCCATGCTAATCTGAAGATTCCTCTGATCATGGGGTGGATTGCTCCGTTGCGTATGACGGCTTGTCCTCTTCCGCAGGGTATGTATTTGTTCCGGACAGGTGGCCGAGCGGCTAATGGCAACAGACTGTAAATCTGTCGCTCCTTGCGAGCTACGGAGGTTCGAATCCTCCCCTGTCCACCAGAGTTTTTAACCAACGGGTCCCTGAAATTTATGGACCCTGGCATGGAGCCGGCGTTGTAGTTCAGCCCGGCACGTAGGGCCGTTGTAGCTCAGTTGGTAGAGCGCGTCCTTGGTAAGGACGAGGTCACCAGTTCAATCCTGGTCAACGGCTCCAGATTTTCTTTGAAGGACGGACCCGCACAAGGCGAAAGAAAAATTTGACCGCAGCAAACCTC
>JAICJH010000017.1 GCA_025928545.1 Bryobacteraceae bacterium
AAGGTGATGGCGACGGGCGGCACGTACGTCTTCAAGAGACCCGACGGCAAGCCCGACCGCGAAGTGCCCGATACCTTCCACCTTCTTGCCGAATACTCGAAAGGCCACTCGCTGGTGCTGAGTTCGTCAATGGCGAACGACACGCATATCCCCGGTCTCATTCGCGGGCACGAAGGCACGATCACGCTGGTGGATCACGGCAAGTTCGAATCCATGGTTCCCTACATAACCGTGAAGCCTCAGACAACGGGCGGCAGAATGGTTGAGGGCAAACTCACCGGCGTGAAGGCAATCGGCGGGGATGCCTACGCCTCGAAATGGGGCACCAGCGAAATCCAGATTCCGATTGACCAGAAGGACATGATGGTCGCGCACATCGAGAATTTCCTGAGCTGCATGCGCACCCGTCAGAAGCCTCATCTGGATGTCGAAACCGGCGCACGCGCCGTGGTCGTCATTAACCTCGCGGCCGAGTCGTACCGCGAAGGCAAGGTGATGTACTGGGACGAAAAGAACTGGAAGTCATCCGATAAACCGGTCAAAGTCTGAGTGCATCAGGCTACTTCATCGTCGCTCAGGCGGTTGGCTATGAACCGCACGCGATAGAAGCGGGCGTCGCATCGTTGGCAGCGAAAGGGCAGGATTAATACGCTGAGCAGCCACTCAAGAGGATTGCGGCGCTTGGACCGGCGCCAGGATTTTGACTTGCAGTTTGAACACTTTCCAGACCAAACCATCGACCGAAATCAAATCCTTTCAAACCCGGGGTTCAAAGGATAACATATTTTCAGAAAAATGAGATCCGGGTTCCGTAAGGTTTAGCACATACGGACAACCAGAAGAATCAGAGGAGGGTGTGGACGGAATGGCGGGGACGACGGGGTTCGAACCCGCGACCTCCGACGTGACAGGCCGGCGTTCTAACCAACTGAACTACGTCCCCGCTTCGACCGAACTTCTCCATCGTAACACGCGGATTCCGGCGGTTAGTTTTTCGCCAGTCCGGTGACGATGTCGTACATGAAATCGACCGCCTCATCGAACGACTTCGTCAGAACGCGCTCATCTTTTCCGTGAGCGCGATTATCGTCTTCATCGCTGAAGATGCCGCTCACTCCGTACGTCGGAATGCCGGCGCCGACCAGATAAATGCCGTCGCTCGCACCGAGCATGAGCTTCGGAACAACGGGCAAGCCCGGCCAGTGTTTCGTCGTCACTGCGGAAACCAGTCCCAGGACTTTCGGGTCGATCGGGGTCAGCGGGGTCACTTTCGATGTCCGCGTGTTAGTCACCTTGATCTGGGGGTCGGCCAGAACCTTGTTCAGCGTACGCTCCACGTCGGCGATGTCGTCGACCGGAAGGACGCGGCAGTTCACGTTAGCGGTGGCGAGTTGTGGGAGGGCGTTGGGAGCATGGCCGGCGGAGAGCAAAGTCGCGACACAAGTTGTGCGCAGCAGCGCGTTGTATTGAGGTTGCGCCGAAAGCCGAGTCAGTGCCGCCGTATTTTTGGGATCGGCTACGATTGCTTTCATATCGGCGCCCAGCTGGCCCTCGTAAAACGGCGCGGAGCGTTCCAGCTGAGCGCGATTCACGTCGAAAAGCCGAACCGGGAAATCGAATTTTTCAAGCCGGGAAAGTCCATCGGCCAGATGATAGATCGCGTTGTCTTTGGATGGCCGTGAACTATGCCCACCGGGATTTGTGACTTCCAGGCGGAAGTGGACCGAGCTCTTTTCCGCGGCCTCCATGGTCATCATCAGGTGTTTGCCGTTACGGATATCGCCACCACCGGAATCCGGATTGATCGCAAACGCGGCATCGATGAGATCGCGATGGTCTTTGACCAGGAACTGAATTCCGTTGGCGGGGCCGGTCTCTTCATCGGACGTCAGCGCCAGAATGAGATCGCGCGCGGGAACGAAGCCCTCACGCTTCATGCGCAGAAAGGCGTTGACCAGAGTGGCATCGTCGCCTTTCATGTCGAATGTGCCGCGTCCGTAAAAATAGCCGTCCTTTTCAAGCAAGGTGAAGGGATCGAAAGACCAGTCCTCGCGCTTCGCTTCCACCACGTCGAGGTGACCGATGAATAATACGGGCTTCGGGCCGTTGGCGCCGCCATTGCCGTGCAGTCGCACGACGAGATTCCCCTTGCGTGCGAGCGGCGTCAGGACCTGCACGTCGGCCGCGGGATAGCCGGCATCGCGGAAGCGCGCAGCCATGGCTTCGGCGGCCTTCGTGTTGTCACCCACGGAATCCGTCGTGTTGATTTCGATGAGTTGTTTGAACAGCTCGCGCGCCGTGGGTGGCGCCTTTTGCGAAGCCGGAGCAGCCGGAGCCGCGGGCGTTGCAGGTGGAGTGGCCGCGGGAGGTGTTTCGGGATTCTTCTTCGCCGGCGCCGTCCCCAGATTCTTCGAGAGGTAATCGAGCACCGTCGCGTAATCGGCATCGTTGATGGCGAGACCTTTTTCGGTCATGGTGGCGATGGTGCTGTCCCAGTCCGGCTGGCTCTTGTGATAGCCGGCAAACATCTCCGCGCCGTGACAGCCGGTGCAGATGCGCACGGTCACGTCCTTGCCGGCTGCATCGGGGAGATCCTGCGCCCCGGCGAAGCCAGCCAAAAACGCGGAGAGGATGATCGGTTTCAGCGTCATAAGTTCTAATCCCTTATACAGTATGGACGGCTGGAGTTATTCCGGTGTTGCGACAAACTTCCCGTATCTCAGCGACAGTGTCGGCAGCACCAGCAAATTCAGGGCAGTGGACGTGACCAGGCCGCCCAGAATCACGACCGCCATCGGACCCTCGATTTCCCGGCCCGGCTCGCCGCTGCCGATGGCGAGGGGGAGCAGGCCGAGCGCCGTCACGATGGCGGTCATCAGCACCGGCACCAGGCGCTCCGAAGCGCCCCGGATCGCCGTTGCAGCGTCCCATAGCATCCCTTCCTTATTCACCAGATGCTCGTAGTGTGAAACCATCATCATCGAGTTGCGCATGGTGATTCCGAACAGAGTCACGAAGCCGACCATGGCGCCAACAGTCAGCAAGCCTCCCGTCGCGAAAACGGCAAGGGCACCGCCCACCAGCGCGAAGGGCAAGTTGGCCAACACCAGCATCAGATGGCGGAAGCGGCGAAACACAACTGCCAGCAGCAGCAGAATTCCGGCCGCCGCCATGAGCGAAAACAGCAAAATCTCATGCTGCGCCTGTTCCAGCGCGTCCGATGCGCCGCCAAAAACCGCGTACGTGCCAGCGGGGAATTTCACCTTGGCCAGCACCTGCTGTTTTGCGTCCTCGACGAAGGATTCGAGGTCGCGTCCACGAACATCGCAGGTGACGGTTTGGCGACGCCGCGCGCCCTCGTGATGAACTATGGCCCGGCCGGAGTCTTCATAGATGTCCGTCAGCTGATTCAGCGGGACGCGCAGACCATCGCCGTTGGAAAGCAGCAGCGTTCCAACCGACGCCGGGTCGCGCCGCACGCGCGCATCCAGAATTACCGCGACGTCGAAAACCCGGCTTCCCTGGTAGGATTGCGCCACGGTAGTTCCTTCGTATGCCGTGCCCACCGCGTCCATGACGTCGACAGGGCGGAACCCGAACTGCCGCATACGCTCCGGCTTGAGCTTGATGACCATGCGGGGCGAGCCGGGAGGTGAATCCTGCTGCACATCGGCCGCGCCTTTCACCGCCTGGAGGGCTCTGGCCACCTCTTTCGCTTTGGCGTCCAGCACGTCCAGATCGTCGCCGTAAATCTTAATCGCGACATCGGCCGTAGATCCGGAAATCGTTTCTTCGATGCGTTCAGCCAGGAATCTCCGGATCGCAAAATAGACTCCGGGAATCTTGCTCAGCGAGCCGCGCAACTGAGTCTCAGCGGCCTCCGCTTCATCTCCTTCGAGCGGCTTCAGTTCCACGTGGACTTCGTCATAGTTCACGCCCCACGTGTCGTCAGCCTGCTCGCCGCGGCCAATCTGATCCATTGTGGAGGCCACGAACGGGAGCTTCTTAAACTCCGTGGTCAGCGATTTGGCGAGCCGCAGGGTCTCGTTGACCGATGTACCGGGCACGGCCGACATATGGACGATGAAGTGGCCCTCTTTGAGATCCGGCAGAAACTCGCTTCCGAAGAACGGCAGCGCGGCGGCGGCGGCAACACAAAGAAACGCCGCTCCCGCAATCACCGGGACTGGCCGCAGCATCAGACTTTGCATGAGGCTCCCGTAATGCCGCTTCAACCATGCGATGAACGGCGGTTCCTTTTGCTCCGCGGCCCTGGGTAACAGCAACGCCGAGAGCGCGGGCGTGACCGTGAGGGCAACCACCAGGGATGCCATGATGGCGAGAATATAGGCGACCGCCAGCGGTCCGAACAGACGGCCCTGCACCCCGCTCATACTGCGGACCGGCAGAAACACCATCGCCACCACGAACGTTGCGTAGACGACAGCGCCGCGAACTTCGAGCGAAGCGTCGAGCACCACCCGGTGTATGGGCAGCGGATTTTCGCGCAGCCTGTTTTCACGCATGCGCCGAAAGATGTTCTCGACGTCGATAATCGCGTCGTCCACGACTTCTCCGATGGCAATTGCCAGTCCGCCGAGGGTCAGGGTATTCAGCGATATCCCCATATAACTGAGGACCGCGACAGCGATGAGCAGCGACAGCGGAATGGCGGTGAGCGAGATGAGCGCGGTCCGAAGGTTGTAGAGGAAGATGAACAGCACGACCGCCACCAAAGCGGCGCCCAGCATCAGCGACTGATTAATGTTGTGGATGGACGTGGTGATGAAATTGGCCGGCCGGAAGATATGGTCATCGAGCGTGATGCCTTCGGCCGCTACCGCGGGCTTGATTTCCGCGATCGCTTTATCCAGTTCGTTGGTGACTTCCAGAGTGTTGGCCAGGTACTGGCTGGACACCATAATCATCACGCCGGTCTTGCCGTTGATGGCTGCGGCTCCGATGGCGGGCGCAGGCGCGTCTTCGACCTTCGCGACATCCTTCAGCCGGACCGTCACACCGTTGTGGTGGGAAACCATCGCTTCGCCCAGGTCGGCCGCCGTTTGTGCCTGACCCTGCGTTTCCAGCACAATTCGCTGCGAGTCGTTCTCGACGAAACCCGCACCGCGAACTCCGGTAGCGGCACGCGCCGCATCGAGCAGATTGTTCATCGTCAGATCGTAGGCGGCCAGGCGATCTGGCATCACCTGAATCTGAAGCTGCCGGATTTCGCCGCCGAAGATCACGGCCTTGGCGACGCCGGTGACCCCCAGAAGCCGTGGCCGCAATGTCCAGTCGGCGAAAGTGCGGATGTCCATGAGCGAGCGCGTGTCGGAGGTGAGTCCGATCGCGAGCACCATGCTGGCCGCCGATGTCAACGGCGCCATGACCGGTTCATGCACTCCCTGCGGCAGACCGGCAGAGACTTCAGTCAGTCGTTCAGCGACCACCTGGCGGGCGCGGTAAACGTCCGTGTCCTCATGAAAGATGGCAGTGATAACCGACAGTCCTTGTGTCGATTCCGAACGCAGCGATTCAATGCTGGCGACGCCATTGAGAGTATTTTCGATGGGCAGTGTGACCAGCGCTTCCACTTGTTCGGAGGAAAGGCCCGGCGCTTCCGTCTGAACCACGACTTCAGGCGGAGCGAATTCGGGATAGACGTCATACTTGGCGTTCCGCAGGACGTAGATGCCATAGGCGGTGAGCACGCAGGCCAGGGCAATCACTACTCCGCGAAAGCGGATGGAGAAATCGATGAGAGCGCGGATCATGATGTGCCGGCGCTCCTGCGATTAGACTGGCTAGTGTTGACGCCTGGGGCTGGCGCGATCAATTGTCGTCGTCCTCAACTCGGATTTGCGATTTGAACTCTTCGGAAAGCAGCATCTGAGCGCCGCTGGTGACCACTTTGTCCCCGGGTTGCAGCGAAAGCGTGAACCAGCCGGCCGATGCCGGGTCCTCCAGCTTCACTTCACGCCGCGTGAACTTCTCCTTACCGGTCTGGACATACACCCACGATTTCCCCGATTGCCAGATGACGGCAGATCGCGGCACCACTGCCCCGGCGCGCGCGGCACCTGGGGCCTCCAGATACGCGGTTACGGAAAGCCCTGGCCGGAGAGTGGCGCCCGGGTCGCTGATGCGGAACAGGAACGGTTGCCCCTGGGTCTTCGGATCGATGGCCGCTGCGAAACCCACGCGTTCGCCAGTCAGCGGTTTCGCGTCGTTGCCCAGCGGGAGGATGGTGGCGGTCTTCAGATCGGGCGCGACCGTTTCGCCGGCCGGCACATCCACGCGCGCCAGCAGTTTATCGAAACGCGAGACGCGCAGTATCGACTGGCCGGATTCGACAGATTCTCCGGGATGAGCCAATACTTCCACCACCATGCCGCCGCGCGTCATTTCCAGCGGGGCCGCCGCTTCGCGAATGGATGCCAGCGCGCCGGTGAGCAGCTTGATGCTCTGCTGGATGCCGTTCATCTTTGCCTGCTCGGAGGCCACCCGCGCCTCCGCTTCCTGCACAGCCCGGTCCGAGACATTCTTATCGTCGGCATTCAGCGTGCGCATTCTCGCCAGCGCAGCCTGATCTGCGAGGAACGCGACGCGGCTGCCATCCAGGTCGGCTTGCGCCGCGGCGAGCCGGTCGTTCAGATTGACGCGGTCGGCGGGCGCCAGGCGGGGTTCCACCTGCCCGATGCGCGCGCCATCGCTGATGGTTTCACCCGGCGCGGGCCATGTCTTACCGGCAGCGCCTTCAATAGCTCCCGCGATCGGGGCGCGCAGAATAAACGAACCCGACGTGTCTTCTTCGAGTGCCCCGTAGGCCACTACCTGGCGGCGGCGCGTCATGGCTGCGACCGGCTCCGACTTAACGCCCATGCGTTCCTGCACGTCGTCGTCGATCGTGACGACCGGCTCCCCGCCTTCAGTTGCCACTTTGGCCGGATTCTTAATCGCCGCGTCGGCTGTTGTCTCCGACGTAAGCTCGTCGCGATGACTGGAGTAGGACCAGATCAGCAGCCCAGCCGCCGCCAGCAGGACGCCCACAGTCAGCACCCACGCAAAAATCCGCTTCTTCATGGTTTCGTCTCCGGATCCGGCAGCGGCGCGCCGGGTTCAAGTGGTTGCTGCACGGCGTCGTCGAGAGCCCCCAGCGCATTCTGGAGCCGCCGTTCGGCTTCCAGCCTGGCGCGCGCCGCCACAGCACTTTCGATCCGCACACCGGATAAAGAGAGCCTGTCTTCTTCACCGGCCGCAACGGCTCGCTTCATCGCGGCCATACGCGTGTTGTTGATCGCGCTCAGGGTACGTTCCGCCTCCTGAACTTCGGCACGGGCGCCCTTGTATCGAGCCAGCGCGGTTTCCATCTCGCCGATTGCCTGCGCCTGCAAAGCGTTGAACTTCGCCTCGGCCTCCGCGCGCCGGGCTTCCGCTTCGGCAATCGGCCCGCGGTTGCGATTGAAAACCGGAATCTCGAACCCCGGGCTAAAGCTGATCTTATGGTGACCTTCATCGAACGAGTAGCCCGGGTTGAATTGGATATCGGGCCGCTGTTTTGCGATTTCCAGTTGCAGGGCGGCTTCGTCGGCCGCGTATTCAATGAGGCTGCGTCGAACATCCGCACGATGCAGCAGCCCGGCTTTTTGAATGTTGCCGAGGGGTGGTTCCCCGCCGGTTTCCGGCAGAGAACTGGTGTCGACTGCGGGCAGCGTGACCAGCCCCGCGGCAGCCGCGAGATTCGCGAGCGCTTCGTCTACCAAAGTCGCCGCGGCCCGGGCCTCCACCTGGACGCCGATCTGAAGCGCGCGCGCAGTTTCCAGTTCGGGCCGCGCGCCCTCACCCACGCTGAGACGTTTTTCGAGAATGGCAATAGTCTCGTTTCGGGCGGTCACTTCGTTGTTCAGAACGTCAACGGAGCGTTGCCCCATGGCGTAATCGATCCACGCCGTTCGCACCTTACTCATCACCCGCCACGCTGCCTCATCTACTTCCACCCGCGCAGCCTCCGCCAGCTTTCCCGCTTCCAAAGTGCGCAGAGCCCGCTTGCCGCCGGTCTCAATCGTCATTGTTGGATCCAGATGAAAAACAATTGGCGATTCCGGCGCATTGGTCCATCCGCCGCCAATTGAAACGGTGGGATTGGGCCGCGTGTTGGCGGTAAGAATCGCGGCCTGGGTGGTCCGCAAATGCGCACGCGCAACATCCAGTTCCGGGCTGTAATAAAGGGCGATGGCGTAGAGATCGCGCAACTGAAGCTTTGCCGGCGGCCAGTCGGCGCGCTTGAGAAACGCCACCAGACCCGGATCGGAGAGAGAGCGGGCGCGGAACTGCTGCTCGGAACGCGGCGGATCGAGCGGATGCGGCTGATAACGGACGCAACTGGCCATCAGCAACGCCGTTGCCGCCATGCTTAACGTGCGAAACAGGAATTTACGCACCGAAAGCCATCGTACCGCAGCATTCCGCGCCCATCGCTCAGGCGACCTTGTTTGCCTTTGCTTTCCGTTTGGCCTGGAGAGCCAGCAACTGCGCCAACGCTTCATCGTATTGACGCTGGTGCATTTCGCGGACTTCGCGCAGCTTGTCCCGATCGATCCGCCGCCTGGTCGTCACACACTCCCAGATGGAATTCTCGGTGCCGACGAAAGTATGGCCGTCGCGCTCGTATTCCACCAGGTCCGTCACAACGAAACGTTCGGTTTCCGTGGTCGGATCGCAGGTGAAATACGCTTCCTCCGCCCGTGCCTGCCGTTGCAATTCCTCCCACATCGAATTCATCTCTTCGGCGGTCGGTTCCACCGGAGATTGCGATTTTGAGTATTTTCCGTTTTTCAGGGCGTTTCTGGATGAGTTGAGTTTTCCCGCCGCCGTTTTCGGGCCGGTGGATTTCTTCGCGTTACGTCGATTGGCTTCTATCTGTTTTTGACTTGTCATGAGAGCTATCCTCGATTTGAAAACTAACACGCGAGGGGTTGGTTCCAGGCGCATTTTTTTGTAAGTGATAGCAGCCACGGCAAATAAAGTTTGCATTTCGACAGCACTCAGTTTTTTGGGCCATGCGGATTCGTGAGAATGGCCCTTTTACAAAACGAACCTGGGGAGTCGTTTTACGTTACTCGACGAAATAGAAGGGGTCGGGTAGCTTGTAGGTGCGTTCCGCGTAGCCGCCGATCAGATCGCTCATCTGATCGCCGATATTCAGGATGATCTTATAACCCTTGCGCTCCACCGTCTGGCGAACGCCGGCCTTAAACGTTCGCGCCGGTTCGGAGTTGCCGCTCGGGCGCATCAGAAGATCTTCCCAATCGGTATAGCCAGCCGCGATCAGATCGCCGGTGGTCACCGAACGGCTCGGCTCGGTGCGGCCCGTAATAAAGATAACGGCCACGCCTTTCGATTTCGCGAGTCTGTAGAGGTCGAGCACCTGCGGAATTGCCGGGAGACGTTCGTCCTCGAACAGCTTGGCGCGCGCGCCGGAAGAGCAAAAGCCGCAGGCCAGCAAGTTCGGCAGATTCGAAACCGCGGTTTCGTCGATATCGAAAATTGCCGCCAGCTTTTCGTTGGGCGTGGCGCGCGCGGTGCGAGTGTCGATCCAGTCGCGCGCCGGTCTTACCACCTGATTAATTTCACGCTCATACTGCCCGGTCTGCGCATAGTTGTAGAGCGTACGCAGAATGTCAGTGAGATTGTCGCCGGCAAGATGGAGTTCCGGAGCACCGACCGTGGGCGTAAAAGCGGGCGACGCCGCCCTGCTCTGCGCGAACAGAAGAGCGGCGCAGAGCAGGATCAGGGCGGCTGTTTTCTTCATGGACTGACGCTTACAGAACCTGGAGCGTGTTCAGCGTTCCAGGATGGCTCGCTTCGTACGCGGCAATGGCAGGCCGCTGCTTGAGTATCCAGCCCAGTTCATCGATACCTTCGAGCAGGCACGTCTTGCTGAAGGGATCAACCGGGAATTCTACTTTCGTGCCATCGGGAAGTTCGATCGTTTGCGATGGCAGATCGAGCTTGATCTCCGCGCCTTCCGGCAGCGCGGTTAGTTTCGCGTGTACTTCCGGCGAAACCACAATCGGCAGCAGGGAATTCTTAAGAGCGTTGCCCTTGAAAATATCGGCGAAGCTGGTGCTGATCACAGCGCGGAAACCGAACTGCGTGATGGCCCACGGCGCGTGCTCGCGCGAACTGCCGCAGCCGAAATTATCCCCGGCCAGCAGAATCTGTGCGCCTTTACCGCGCGGCGTGTTCAGGATGAAATCCGGGTTTTCGCTGCCATCGGCCTTGTAACGCCAGTCGCAAAAAAGATTCTTGTCCAGACCTTCTTTGGAAACAGTCTTCAGGAAGCGCGCGGGAATGATCTGATCGGTATCGATGTTGTTGATCAGAATCGGCGCCAGCCGCGATTTGAAAGGAGTGAACGGGATCAAAGGATTGTCCTCACGTCGGAAACTGTGCCGGTCAGGGCACTGGCGGCGGCGGTCAGCGGCGAGGCCAGGAACGTGCGCCCGCCCTTCCCCTGACGGCCTTCGAAGTTGCGGTTCGAAGTGGATACGCTGTATTCGCCGGGGCTGAGCTGATCGCCATTCATCGCGATGCACATGGAGCAGCCCGGTTCGCGATAATCGCAGCCGGCCGCGCGGAAGAGTTCGGGAAGTCCCTCTGCGATGGCCTGCCGCTTCACTTCCATAGAGCCGGGAACCACCATCACGCGAACATTCGGATTCACTTTGCGGCCCTTGAGAATTGCGGCCGCGGCGCGCAGGTCTGTAATGCGCGAGTTGGTGCAGCTGCCGATGAAGACCACGTTGATCGGATGGCCGAGAATCGGCTTGCCGGGCTCAAGACCCATGTAGCTGATCGCCTTCGCCACCGATTCGCGCTCGCGAAGATCGGAGATGGATTGCGGAGCGGGGATCGCCCCCGTCACCGGAACGCCCATCCCGGGATTCGTGCCCCACGTGATCATGGGCGCCAGCGAATCGGCGTCGATAATTTCTTCACGATCGAAGATTGCTCCGGCGTCGCTCGGGAGTTGTTTCCAGCGGGCTACTGCCGCATCCCAGGCCGCATCTTTCGGCGAGAGCGGACGTCCGTGCAGGTAGTTGAAAGTTGTGTCATCGGGTGCGATCAGGCCGGCGCGCGCGCCGCCTTCAATCGACATGTTGCAGACGGTCATGCGTCCATCCATGTCGAGCGAGCGAATCGCCGAACCGGAATATTCCATCACCGCTCCGGTGCCGCCGCCGATGCCGATGCGCGCGATCAGAGCCAGAATGATGTCCTTCGCGCCCACCCCCTTCTTCAGCGTGCCATCGACGCGAATCCGGAAAGTTTTGGACGGGCGTTGCAGCAGGCACTGCGTGGCCAGCACATTTTCCACTTCGCTGGTGCCGATGCCGAATGCCAGCGCTCCGAAGGCCCCGTGCGTTGCCGTGTGGCTGTCGCCGCAGACAACGGTCATGCCAGGCTGTGTTACGCCCTGCTCGGGTCCGATAACGTGACAAATGCCCTGGTTCTCGGAATTCACTCCGAAACACGGAATTCCGAATTCACGGCAGTTCTCTTCGAACTGCGTGACCTGCTTCGCTGCGATCGGATCGAGGATCGGCAACGAGCGGTCCGTGGTTGGAATCGAGTGGTCTACCGTGCCGAGCGTGCGGTCCGGACGGCTGACTTTGAGGCCACGCTCACGCAGGCCGGAAAAAGCCTGCGGCGAAGTGACTTCGTGCACCAGGTGCAGGTCGATATAAAGGAGCGAGGGTGCGCCCGGCTCTTCGTGGACAACGTGGTTGTCCCAGATTTTCTGACTCAGAGTTCTCATATCTTTATCCGATTGCCTGGCAGACGGCCTCGCCGGCCTGTTCCGTTGTTGCCGGTGTTCCGGCCGGTCGCAGATCCGCCGTGACGCGGCCGGTGTTGAGCACCGTTTCGATCGCGCGGTTCACTGCCGCGGCTTCTTCCGTCAGGCCGAAACTGTATTCCAGCATCGCTGCAACCGAGCCGATTGCGCCGAACGGATTTGCCTTATTCTGTCCCGCAATATCCGGCGCTGAACCATGCACTGGCTCATACAAACCGGTCCAGGCGCCCGACGCCTTCTTTACGCCGATGGAGGCCGATGGCAACATGCCGATCGACCCGGCCAGCACCGCGCCCTCGTCGCTGAGAATATCGCCAAACGTGTTCTCCATAACAACCACGTCGAAGCGCTTCGGATTCAGTACCAGTTGCATGGCGCAATTATCGACCAGGATGTGCTCGAGTTCGACATCCGCATAGTCGGGCGCAACGGCAGTGACCACGCGACGCCACAGCTGCGAAACTTCGAGAACATTCGATTTATCCACCGACGCCAGTTTCTTGCGGCGCTTGCGGGCGAGTTCGAAAGCCATGCGCGCCACGCGCTCGATTTCCACCCAGCTATAGGCCATCGTGTTCACGGCGCTGGAGGATGTCCCTTCGCCTGTAATGCCGCGCGGAGAGCCGTAATACAAGCCCCCGGTGAGTTCGCGAACAATCACCATGTCGACCCCATCCACCAGATGGTTCTTAAGCGGCGAGGAATCGAGCAGCGCTTTGTAGCTGCGCACCGGGCGCAGGTTCGCGTAAACGCCCATCGTTTTCCGGATACCCAGCAGCCCGCGCTCGGGTCGTTTTTCCGGCGACACGTTGTCGAATTCGGGAAGCCCCACAGCGCCCATCAGGACGGCATCGGCCTCAATCGACATCTTCTCGGTTTCAGCCGGAAAAGGTCCGCCGGTCTTGTGGATTGCGATTCCACCCAGCAGACCTTCGCGCAATGTCAGCTGATGATTCCATTTTTCGGCCACCACGCGCAGGACGCGTACGGCCTCTCTCGTGACTTCAAGGCCGATCCCGTCACCGGGCAGCACCAATATGTTCAGGTTCAAAGTTTTTCCTAATCTCCTACGGCTACGGCTTGCTGGCTGCGGAGGGCCATGGCGGCGATCTCGTCGTCCATCAAACCCTTCTTGTTATCGGCCAGCGCCGTCATCTCGTTGTAAACCACATCCAGTTCCGCGGCACTGAGGTGGAAGCCAAGATCCTCACATCGATTCTTGAGGGCGTGGCGGCCACTGTGCTTGCCGAGAACCAGGCGGCTTTCCGGCACTCCAACCGACTTCGGATTGATGATCTCATACGTAGTCGGCTCCTTCAGGAAGCCATCCTGATGGATGCCTGCTTCGTGCGCGAACGCATTTTTGCCCACAATCGCCTTGTTCGGCTGTGGCCCGAAACTGATGATGGAGCTCAGCATCTGGCTGGCGGGATAGAGGTGTTCGGCATGAATTCCGGTGTTGTACGGGTAACGGTCGTGACGGGTCTTCATCACCATCACAACTTCTTCAAGAGAGCAGTTTCCGGCTCGCTCCCCGATGCCGTTGATGGTGCATTCAATCTGGCGCGCGCCGGCTTTTACAGCAGCCAGCGAATTCGCGACCGCGAGACCGAGATCGTCATGGCAATGCACGCTGACCACGGCTGTATCGCCCAGAGCTTTGACGATGCGGCCGATCAGTTCGCCGTATTCGTCGGGCGTCGAATACCCGACTGTATCGGGAATATTCACGGTACGGGCGCCGGCGGCTACCACGGCTTTCGAAACCTGCTCCAGATAATCCGGATCGGTGCGAGCCCCGTCTTCGGCGGAGAACTCGACGTCATCGACGTAGCTGCGAGCCAGTTCGACGGCTGAAACCGCGGCATCGAGCACTTCCTGACGCGATTTTTTCAGTTTGTGCTTCAGGTGAATATCGCTGGTGGCGAGGAAGGTGTGGATGCGGGGCCGTTTGGCTTTCTCGAGGGAGCGGGCAGCGCGTTCGACGTCCAGTTTCATGGAACGGGCGAGCGCGGCTACCTGCACCCACGGAAATTCGCGGCTGACCGCGTCCACAGCCTGGAAATCGCCTTCAGAGGCTATGGGAAAACCGGCTTCGAGGATATCCACACCGAGTTCGACCAATTTGGCGGCCATTCGCAGCTTCTCGGGTACGTTCATGCTGCAGCCGGGCGACTGTTCGCCGTCCCGGAGAGTGGTGTCAAAGATCCAGACTCTGTTTTTCATTGGTGGAAGGTACTCCGGAACCATTATGGATTGGGGTGGATGAATAAAGCAAATTTATTTATTTTGATCTATGTATTAGTGAAGATTATAGATAGCGGTTAGCAGTTGGATCGCCCGGCCTGCCCAAAACTTCGGTCTGGGAGGTTGGCGCATCCCTTCGTGGGGATTGCGAGGGAATGCACAATCGGATTGTTACTAGTTCGCCTTTCAGCCGCTACACACTGGTGCCAACCACGAAGCCATTGAAATTAATATGTTTATATGCTTTCCTAGCGCATATTTTAGACATTCTAGATTATATTCTGAGCAGTAAATAACCGTATAAAATATGGTATAGATAGGAAGCAGGTATATTTACTGTACCCAAAATGATGCAAACTACGTGGAACCATTTTCCCGAGGGAGATCTGATTTGCGCCTTGGAAAACGCGTTGGAGAGCTTGCCGAATCTGGCCGTCAAGAATGTACGAAACAACGTCCGGCTTCGAACAGAATCTCGACCAATTGGAGTAGATGCCATCATCCAGATCGAAGCTAATGGCAAGCCGACTACCCTCTTAATCGAGGCTAAGCACTCCGTCTTCCCGCGCGATGCACGTGAGATCGCGTGGCAACTTCGACGTGCCCAGAAGTCGCTTCGGGATTCAGAAGGGTTGGAGAGCCTCCTGCCGGTCATCGCATCTAATTCGATTTCGGACGGCGCGAAGGTCTTTCTTCGTTCCGAGAACATCGGCTATTACGAGGAAGGGGGGAGTCTTTTCCTGATTCGTCCAGATCTTTACATTCTGCTGGAGAGGCCCCAAACCAAAACAGCGGAACGCACGAACAGAACTTTGTTCTCGGGGAGACGTTCCCAGGTGCTGCACACGATTCTGCATCAACCCGAATCGTGGTTTAGCGTAAAGGCGCTCGCGGAACAGGCGTTCGTCTCACCTGCCACGGTTTCGCAAGTGCTTGTCGAGTTGGAAAAGCGCGAATGGATGTCATCGAGGGGTAGCGGTCCGCACAAGGAACGACGGCTGCAGCAACCCGCCAGTCTGCTCGACGCGTGGGCGAAACACGCAACATCTCTGCCAAAACCTCGCAGTAAGCGCTTCTTTGTTCCATCGACGAAAGCGGAAGATCTCATGAACCGCATTGACCGGGTGTGCACGGCCCGAGGCAGTATCTACGCGATAACGGGGGAGTGGGCGGCTCAACTCTACAGTCCGTTTCTGTCGTCCATCTCACAAGTTCGCTGCCGTCTTCCTGCTGGTGAAGTTGGCTTGGCCCTCGCGTCCGAGTTGAATGCGCGGGAAGTCCACGAAGGAAGCAATCTCGCCGTGCTGGAATCGAGATCTTCCGGAGATTTCCTTTTCCGTGAACAAGAGCGGGGTGTTTGGCTCGCAAATCCGATAATCGTTTACCTCGATCTTCTCCAGAGTGACGGGCGCGCCAAAGAAATGGCTGATCATTTGCGGCGGGAAAGGATTCGGTTCTAGTGGCGAAACCTCAAACCCTGGAAGGCTACAGCGAAGAGGTAACCCGGGACTGTGAGCGCGTTCTCGTCACCTTACTTCGCAATCTCGGGCCGCACAAAGGTTCGCTTGTTTTGGTCGGCGGGCTGACGCCTCGATACCTTGTGCCGGATAGGCCTCCGGTCGTGAAACAACATGCAGGCACGCTCGACATAGATGTGGTGATCGACCTGGTCGTTCTTCGGGACACCGAAGCGTACAGAACCCTCGAAGATAATTTGAAGAAAATTGGCTTCGAGCGCGGCGAAAACAATGGGAAAAAAGTCAATTGGAGGTGGGCTATCCGCATGGATCACGGCGCTACAATCATCCTTGAGCTCCTGGCAGACGACCCCACAATCAAAGGCGGCCGTACACAACCCATTCCGGGTGAGGGTCAAATCTCGGCCCTGAATATCCCGCATTCGTCCATCGTATTCGAGTTGTATGAGACAGCAGAGGTTACGGCAGAACTGCTCGGTGGGAACGGAATAGCCACCGAAACGATCAAGCACGCGAATATTGTCAGCTTTACCTGCCTCAAGGCGATCGCCTATGACGACAGACAGGAACGTAAAGATGCACACGATCTGGTGTATTGCCTCGAGAACGTGCGGCAGGATCAAAAATCACTCGCGGCTCTCTTTCGCGAACAGTCTGCGGGCAAGCACGGTGAGGTAATCCGCGATTCGCTCACACGGCTGCGCGAACGTTTTGTTTCAGGGCGAGGAATCGAAGGGTATTTAAGAGATGGCCCTGTGGCAGTGGCGAAATTTGAGTTGGGAGAGGATGAAGACAGTCGTGAGGCCCGCGCTCTTAGGCAACGCGAAGCCGCTGAGGTCATTGAGGCTCTTCTGAAGTCGATCGAAGACTGACTGAATTCTTCCGGACGCCCTGCAGGAACACATCGCAGAGTTGCTGAAGCATCCGGTCGTCATCCAGCGCCTCTACCTGTTTCCCGCCAAATAATTCATTCATCATCAGCATGCCGGTCAACGAAGCCAGAAATGTCGCAGCTGCCGCTTCTATGTCCACTCCCTCGCGCAACTCCCCGAATTGAGCCCGAACTCGCAGGAATTCCGTGAACAGCATCCGGCCCTGCACGATGAATGTGCGATAGAACAACGCACCTACCTTCGGATCATGCAGCGATTCCTCCAGCAGTTTCCCGAGAAACGGAAGCCGCAGCCGGTACTGATCGAGAATCACTCCCGCCAACACGCGCAGTTCATCGAGCAGCGTCTCGCCCGGCATCCTAAGTTCCGGCGGCTGCACAGCCGAGGCCATCAGCTCCAGTTCTCTCTCCAGCACGAACTTCAGAATATTTTCGCTCGATTGATAGTGCCGCAGGATATCGAATGCGCCGGTGCCGGACGTCTTCGCCAGCTTGTCGAGAGTGATGTCGCGCAGCCGTTCTTTCGTGAACAAATGCGCCGCGCCATCAAGTACACTGCGCTGCTGTTCCGGGTTCAGATGTTTCATCATTTGGATCTATCTGTGCCCAGAGTACAGATTTCCGGCATTCCTGCCAATAGTCGATAAGCACTAAGCAATCACGGCCGCGGCTGAACCGCGGAATAGAGGCTTACGGCCTCGCGGGCCGAAACTTGCGCCGCGCCGCCCGGAACCACAAAAATCCCGCGCCCAGAAACGGCGCCCCGAACCACAGCAGATCCCATTTCCCCAGACCGGTAGGTGTTGCCTCCACGGTAGCCACGGCTTCGCCATCGCCATCGGAAGTATGCAGCACCAGCCGCGCGCGCCACATTTCATCGCGATCGAAATTGACCCTATCGGTCTTGTACTGCACCTGCCCCTGATCGTCACGATCCAGCTTGTACATCACTTCCGGCAGTCTGCCGCTCACGGGCTGAATGCCGATTTGCACATCCAGGTTCTTCGGCATCCTGTGTCCCGGCAAGGGATCCAGGATTACAAAGAAAGTTCCCAGCCCGATATCCGGATGCGTCCACAGCGCGATGATGCACGGCCCCACCTGTTTGTTCTCAATAATCGGAAATGGAGGCCCGTTGTGAGCCTCCCCCGTACGAAACGGCGCCAGCAAAACTGCAAGCAAAAGTGCGTTCTGAAATCTGCGCATGATTTTTCTTTACCCGGCAGCCAGCATGCCGCGCATTTCCATCGGCTGAAACATCATCCACAGCGCGGCGCAAAACAAGACAATACAAACCGCCGCCCAGGGTGCAAATGCGCGTGACGTCCGATTGCCTGGCTCCCGTAACGCAAGCTGATGCATCACGACAAGCGATCCCGCAAGGCCCATCACCAGGAAACCAAGCTCCAGCGGTTGCACAAACGTCGCAGGCAATCCTGTGAGCCGCCAGCGGGGCTCGCCGAACCATGTCCATCCCAAACTGGCCGCCGCACTCTGCGTCACCGGAATCACTGTAAAGAGTCCCGTAAGAAAGTGAAATCCGTAGTGCGCCAGCCAAACCCCAAATCCCAGCGGAACCAGCCCGTAGCTGTAACGAACCGCAAGCGGAATCACCGGAGTCTGGCTGCCTCCCCACAGGCGGCTAACCCACGCAGCCAGTCCAACCAGCAACACAGGCTCCGCAACCAGGAAGAATCCAAAAATCAACCCCAATACCGGCGCCTCATGATCGAAATGAAAAAAAGCCCTGATCCATCTTTCCACCGCATAAACAGGACCGATCATGCCGAACGCATTCAGCATCGCCCCAAACACAAACACCATCGCAAGCGCTGCAATATCCCTGCGCCGCGAAAAGATGCCGATGCCGGATCTCTTCGGGTCCGTCATCAACTCACTCGCCGGCAGGCGGCTGAGAATCCCCACATTGTCGTGCGGACAAGCCTGCACACAGTCCAGACAAAATGTGCAATCCATATTTCCGGCTTTGAGCGGCTGAAACAGCGCCAGCTCACACCCGCGCTGAATCACAACCAGTTCGTCCCGCCGCCCGCGAATGCAGTCCTTCGTCCTGCACCCATCGCAAACACCGTGTTCCCGCACCTTCACTTCAAGCGGTGAAACCAGCGAAGCCACAAAATTGAATTGTCCGATCGGACAAACAAATTTACAGAACGCGGCGTGCTTGAACATGCCATCGACAATCAGCACCGCCCCGAAGTAGCCGATAATCAGCCACGCGGTCCAGCGCGGTGACGACCACAAATCGAACAGCTCATAGGAAAACAGAATCGCCACAAACAGCGCTGCCGATAGCCATTTGGTTCGCAGAGCCCGCGGCCAGTTCAACCGGGGGCGGAACAGTTTCCGCGCAAACTGGCGCACCAGCATGAACGGACAAGCCATGCAGAAGAAATTCCCGGCACACAACAACACCAGAACCAGGGCCCCGCGAAAATGTACCCAGGTCAGAGTAGTCGCCAGATTCTTCGGAGCCAGCGCAGGCCCGAACAATCCATGCAGGATCATCGCAATGCTCAGAATCAACAGCGGAATCTGGAGTAAAGTACGCGCATGCCGCCATTTCAGTAAGCGGCCGATCACGGGAACGCGAAGCAGGTCGAATGTGTCGGAGTCGTTGGACAATTATTTCGCTCGTACACCCTTGACGTCGATTTGCCGCTCCACCTTTTGCCCGTCGGAGAGGACCGCGTGAACCAGAATTACCCAGTCGCCCTGCATGTTCAGGTCGAGCGATCCCGCATAGCGGCCCGCGCTCACTTCTTTAGTGTCGCCGAACACCGGGGCCATGCCCGGATGAGACATATTGCCTTCGAGTTGAACGCGTGCACCGGTGACCGAAGCGCCCGACGCATCGTGAATTGTCAGACCGACGGCAGACAATCCTGTCTGAACTGGTTGAGGTGAAATCTCCGACTCGATCTTCAGATCGGGCGGAGGTTTTTCTAAACGAGGACGACACCCCGAAAGCGCGAATAACCCAACGCAGATCAGGGCCGCGGTTTTCACGCCGCTGATTTTGCCAGGCGCGGCTTCCACTCGCAGGTACAGGTGCTGTGCTGCGCCTCATCGGCTGGCGGAAACATGTGATAGTACATGCCAATCACCATCGGGATGAAAACGATCGTGTTGTAAAACAGGTGCAGTTCCACGCGCGGAAAGAAGAACTGCAGCACGCTCATCGGAACCGGTCGGTGCCCCAGATTGTGGTGCAGGGTGGCCTGCGAAATCAGCAGCAGATGTTCAATGTGGTGCCAGAACTGAATCGCCAGCGATATGGTCCACCACTTCCGCCCTTTGCCTGTGAACCCCTTGCGCATCGTCCAGAGGCCGATCAGCATAACCACTGCGTATCCATAATGCAGTGATTCCGATTTAATCAGCCAGGGATACCAAAGACCAAGAATTCCGTTCGCCTTCGGACGCGGCCAGTGCAGGACAAAAATCTGCACGGCCTGCACCAGGTGTTCACCCCAATGCCCGAGGACAACCAGCATGAAAAGCTGAAGAGCCCGCTCGTGCCAGACCGCGTTGAGCTTTTCGTAAAAGCTCGGTCCGCCGCTAACCGCGAGACACGCCTGAGGATAACTGGAACTCGATGTCGCCATAAAGATGTGCCGCCTTAAGTAAAAATAAACAATCAGGGCCGAGACGGCAATAATAGGAATGAACTACGCCACAAGCCTGCTTCACTGCACACGCACGCGGATATTGTCCGGACACTTAGGCGGACATTTTCCCGGTCTTGGGCGCAGCACAAGATCTCATATATAATTGATATGTATGAATTTGGTGTACATTTATTGACGGACATGCAATCGGACATAAATGCTGTTGACAGAGGCGAAGTCGTATCCCTGATGGAGCCACTGCTCATTAGTGAAAACTCCCGACATCGGGCATCTCTGACGGATCTCGCGCTGGATCTCACCCGGAAATCAGCTGGATTTTGCCGGAGCTTGCCGCCAGGTATGCTCTCGTCGCTTGCCGATCTGGTGCGCTCGATGAACTGCTACTACTCAAACCTGATCGAGGGACATAATACGCATCCGGTGGATATCGAGCGGGCATTGAAGAATGAGTACAGCGCCGATGCCCGCAAGCGCGACCTCCAGCACGAAGCCCAGGCTCACATCGCCGTTCAACAGTGGATCGACGCGGGAGGCCTGAAGGGCCGTCGCGCCATCACCGACGAGGGCATCCGTGAAACACACTTTCGCTTTTGCGAGTTGCTCCCCGAGGATCTTCTGTGGGTAGAAAACCCAAAAACAAAAGAGCGAGTTCGCGTAATACCCGGAGAATTGCGCCGTCGTGACATCCAGGTCGGACAGCACGTCGCTATCAGCCCCGGCGCTCTGCCTCGCTTCCTTCAACGCTTCGAGGATGTTTATGGAAAGGTTGGCAGGGCCGACTCGATCATCTCTGCCGCCGCCGCTCATCATCGCCTGTTGTGGATGCACCCTTTTCTCGACGGCAATGGGCGCGTCGCGAGGCTGATGTCGCACGCGACATTGCTGGACGAACTCGACACCAGTGCAGTTTGGTCCATAGCGCGCGGCCTTGCCCGCAACGTTGAAGCGTACAAGGGGCATCTCGCGAAGTGCGACATGGACCGCCGCAACGATCTCGATGGGCGCGGCACTTTGAGCGAAGAAGCACTTGCTGATTTCATCCGCTTTTTCCTCATAACTTGTATAGACCAGGTAAGCTTCATGGAAGGCCTTGTTCAGCCGGACCGCCTGCGCACCCGCATACTGATGTGGGCCGAGGAGGAAACAAGACTTGGCGGATTGCCGTCCAAAGCAAGTGCGATCCTCGAAGCGATCCTGTATCGCGGTGAGTTACCGCGAAGTGAGGCCGAGGTAATTGTCGGCACTGGCGAGCGCCAGGCGCGCCGCATCGTCTCAGCGCTTATGGAAAAAGGAGTGTTGGCCTCTGACAATTCGCGGGGGCCATTGCGTCTGGTGTTCCCTGCGTCATTGGCTGGCCGGTGGATGCCCGGCCTGTTCCCGGAGCAAACCGCCTGATTGGAATCATGATGCCTGCGGTGCTGTCATCGACCTTGACGTCGTCCCCGTCGAAGGAAGGAAACACGAGTGCCACGAGAATAGTATTCTGCGGTTCAAGGCCGATCCTTCGCTCGCGTTCGCAACTGGATTTGCGCTCAGCAATGATGGCGTTTGGTATCACCATTCCTGGCGCATGGAGCAGCGAGTGGCAAGGGTTCGAGCTGCATCGGCATCTAGTACGGGTAGACATCCAGGATTCTCCTTGTCCGCGTCACCCGACAATTCGACTCGTGCCGTACCTTTGATCCTGCCGAGTTTCCGTTTCGGCATCAGCCAAGGCGGGCCACATCGCAAATACTTCTTCGCGCGTCATCGCCCCCTCAACGCTCTGGGATTAGGATTGTGCTCCGGTCCTCATGGAATGTGCTTTACGGAGATGACGATGACAGCGGCCATCGCGATAAGCATAAGGACGATCTCGAAGACGTTCCAGATCGTGAACCGGATGGCGTCGAACTGCTCTTTGCTGGGCAAGCGAAATTCCATAGATTCCTTTACATTGCGATCCGTTCTTTCGGCAGGTCTGCTTCCAGCATCTGTTCGGATTCATTCCACCGTGCCGCAATACTCGCGAGTTCTTTCCCCACCCACCCGATGTACTTGAGGAATGACTCCGCAGAGAGCGTACCGCCGCGCCTTCCTTTGGGGACGGAGATCCGGAAGGCGTTGTTGTCCTCTTCATGGACAGCCTTGATCGCCAGCCTGCAAGCCTTCCGATCCCACAGCAGGTGCACATAGGCAGCGCCGAGGCGCGTGAAGAACTCGTTTGCCCCGACATTGAGGAAGATCCTCCCGCTCCTGATAGTCACCTCCGGAGAAGCGAACTTAGTAGCTTTATCAGAGAACAGCTCGTATCCCATATGGATACTAGATAGTGTACAGCATAGTATACGTAAGTGTCAAATCATGCTGCATCTGCGGAAAAACCGGCCAAAGAAATTTAATAATTTCCAGACGCCTAGATGTGTTACGGCAAGAACCCTCCGGAAGATGCGTACGAGAGGCGCGGAGTTCTCCCATCAAGCAAAGCCATAATGCTTGAAAAGAAAGGTGAATTATGGGGTGGTTCGGGGGGGGCGTCCTTTCCGGTCAGGTCTACACCCTGTCGAAACAAAGTATATATTTCCATCCGCAAACCGTCGGCGCGAATGGGATTATATGGACATGATCTTGCGGCGGTGGGAAAAAGAGGTGTATACTTGACTCGTGATTGGTGAATCTGCGAAAGCAGATTTGGGGAGGCTGCTGTGAGGCGGCTCACCAGAAGCGGGCGTCACCTCCAATTACCCCGCTGCGCAGGGGCGTAAGGTTCCCTTGGGCTGTTAAATCCTTTAGCACTCGAAGACGAATGACGTCTTCAGTCTAACAAGAAATCAACCCCCCCTAGGATGGGGGGGTTTTTTTAATAAGGATAGCCAATGGACCCCAAGACGCTTCTACCGCCGTCAGCTCTATCTCCTACCGAGCTTGAGCAATTACGTCCCGCAATAGCTGCACGGTACCCTAACTCTAAAGGCGTTCTCGGCTCTCAACTTGGAGCCTTCATACGTCGGCACCTCACAAATCCTGACTTGAAAGGCCGCTTTGGCGGACTCAAGAGCTTTGTGGGCCATTATTTCCCGGCGGAGATAATCTGGAGCGGACGAAAGGGGCTCGATGATCTATACGATATCGCGTTCACTGCGGAGCCATCGAATCAAAGTGTTGGTGCTTGGCAGCCTGTATCCGCAGAGCCGGTCGCCGGCCTCTGGTCTGCTGTGACAAATCCTTCCATTTATGTACAGTTCGCCTGGTCGACAAAGGAACAAGTGCTGTTCCAGTCATCGGCCGGCGTCCCGCCAGCTGAAGGCTTGGTCGCAATCGAGAAGCTCACAAAAATCGACTACCAGAACATTGCCACAGCCTTTGTCAACTCGTCAGAAAACCTTGATGCCACCGGTCGGGCGCGGGCATTAGAGAGTGCGGCGTCCAGCATGGAGTTCACGAAGTTGGTTCGTGAGAAGGGCCTCCTAACGAAATGGGAGGAGTTCCGCGTTGACAGCGCACTGCGTCTCTTTGCAGATCGCTTGAGTGCGGCTGGAGCCGATGCCGATGTGGTCTCACGCTGGGCGGACGCCTTACGCTCATCTCAGCAACAAGGACGAACCCGTAGATTACAACAAGCTGCTTCCTCGCCACCCGTGCAGAAACCACCGCGTCCGCCTTATCGTGAGAGCGCACGAGATGAGGTCCCGGACGCCCGATTAGTGGCGATCAAGGCAATGGAATTCTTATCTGATTCAGAAATTGGCAATCTGAATCTTCCGCTCGGATCTGTTATGCATGCTCTCCGTTCGCTGCTCGGCCGACAATAGGGTGCCAATTTCGAATGGCTCTCCTCATCCCGATTCCCCGATCAAGCTTGGACGCACTTCAGCGAGCGTTGCACAAGATTGCGCCGTTCGATTGGGCTTCTCGGGGAGTGATCCACACATTCCCCCTCGATGAGGGCACCGGCCTGAACGCTGCAGATGCTCTGTTTGAGTATTGCCAAGACAACAAAATCGAGTATGTCCTCGTTCCGAAGCGAGTGCACTGCAATGAGAAGGCGATCGCGGAGGCCGGATACACCGTCGTGATGGGGCCCCCTGTGGTTGAAATGGTACGCGGTAATGGGCTCTTGCAGCACTTAAGAACATTAGGCCTCGACTGGCGCAGCGAAACCATCAGTCGTCTCAAACATTATTCCCTCGGTGCAGTAGGTGATCCAGAAATCGACAAATGGCTTGGGCAATTTGAGCGTCTTGGAAATCATCGAGCTGTGGGTGAGCATCTGCTCCAGTTGCTTGATGTTCTCCCGCTTAGCGACTTGGGAGAAGCTCTGTCGATCGATTCTGACTTTTACGGCTCCGATTTACTTGTGGGATTCAACAACGACAAATGGGGGAAGAGTTGGGGTACAGTTAGCACGTTAATACGGAAGAAGTGTACTGCGGCATCTCTGCTGCCGATCACCGAGGCGATTGAAAAGGGCGCTCATCCGCGAGTACTTCGGCTCGTAGAGGACGGCCTATTCTCCGGGACTGAAATGCGGGCGATCTTCGATAGCCTCCGCGGTGCCCGACCTGTTGGCCGCAGCCAAAAGGTGCCGCAGTTGAAAGACCCAACCGTTTTGTCCCGCGTGCCTGCTCAGGTCCATTTTGGGGTTGTTGCCGACTTCGGGGAGGCGATGTTGCGACGGTATATGGCAGCGAACTCTTTGCCAAATATTCAGATCGTTGTCAGTGGTGCCGCGCGGAAGATACGCGTCCTGTCCAGTGAATTCGACGTGCTGCCATCTCCAGATGGAGCCACTTTAGCAGATGAGGCCGCGTTTGGATCCCAACTTCGTTCTAGAGTGATTCCATTTGTATTTCAAGGCGACAAAGGATGGAAGGATTTGGCAGCCCGGGACAGAGCGAGGACGTTCTGTGAAAATGTGGGAGAACAACTCTGGCGAAGCTACCTCGCGAAGAAGAACTTCAATATGACAGATTGGCCTGACGATCGCGTGAGGCGATGCGCACTCGGCATGGAAGGACTTGGTTTAGCGTTTGCTTTTCCGCACTCAGTCCCCAAGGCATCGCTGCCACTTTTATGGGCAAGCGGTACTGTAACTCTGAACGGAGTATCCGTCAATTGGATTCCGCTGCTTCCGAGTGCGGATATTTAACTTCGCAAGATTTGTTCCGGGGATTACTGTCAACAACACCGGCCGGTATTCCGGTTCAGTTGAAAGTGATTGAGCCCTAAAGTGGAACGTGCGTATGAATCGGCGCTGTTGGCGTCCGTTCTCGATCCAGCGAATGCCCGAACTGCGACAACGAAGCGCTAGTTTACGAGGAAGGCTATACAGAGACGCGCGGCATCTGCGTTGCCTGTGGGAATACGCCATCACCCGGCGACTTCGCCGTGTGCGACCAATGCTAGGATCTCTGCGATCCCTACAATCGTGAACTTTGTGAGTTCGCGGTCCGGGGCACGCTCTTGTTTCTCGCCAAGTGCGACGCTGTCCAGATTGAGAATCAGCGCGGCCGCGATCCGAGGCTTCCGGAGTTTTATACGATAGAAGCACGCCCACCTCGAAGCAGTATTCACCCAAATAGGACTGACGCCGACACTCGTGCCATTCGACTGGACGGGTCAGGACCGGCTTTCAGCCATACCACAACCCTCCCGCACACCCCCGCTTACAATCAACATAAGTGCGCCGAATCCTCCGGGTCGTCAATATCCTGATCGCCATCGCCTGCGTTGTAGCGGCAATCGGCTTTTATTGGATCTTCTATCGCGCATTACCGAAAACGTCCGGTTCCCTGACAACCTTCGTCACCCAACAGGTGGCGGTCTCCCGAGACGATCTCGGCATTCCCCACATCAAAGCCAAAACCCTGGAGGACGCGCTCTTCGTCCAGGGCTATGTAACCGCCGAAGACCGCATGTTCCAGATGGATGCGATGCGCCGTCTGGCGGCGGGCGACCTCTCCGACATTTTCGGAGCCGTCACTCTCGACGCGGATCGTGAATCCCGCAAAATGGAGTTGCGCCGCGCCGCCGAACAGATCTACGCCGTGCTTCCCTCCGCCGACAAGGCCGCGATGGCAGCCTATGCCCGCGGTGTCAATGCTTATATCGAAGCTCACCACGGCGCTTACGGCGGAAGCTATGGTTTTGAATTCGCGGCGCTCCGCTACGATCCGCGCCCGTGGGGTGTCACAGATTCCATTCTTTGCGGTCTGAACATGTACCGCTCGCTGACGAACCTCTGGAAGCTCAAAATTGAACGCCAGCAGATGCTCGGAACCGGCGAGCCGAATCTGGTGAACTACCTCTTTACCGGACCTTCCGGACCGCCTCTTCAGGGGTCGAACGCGTGGACGGTTTCGGGGGCGCATTCAGCCGACGGAAAGCCCCTGCTTTCGAACGACATGCATCTGGAATACAGCCTTCCAGGTGTGTGGCACGCCGTGCAGCTGGAGGCGCCTGGCATGAATGTGGCGGGTGTCGCGCTGCCCGGCCTTCCGGGGGTGATCGCGGGACACAATGACCGCATCGCATGGGGTCTCACCAATCTCGGCTTCGACGTCCAGGATATCTACGCCGAGAAAATGGACGTCCGCACCGGCCGTTATGTTTTTGCCGGGAAACTGGAACAGGCGCGCCTCGATCGGGAAGTAATTTCGGTGAAAGGCCGCGCGCCCGAAGAACTGCAGCTGTGGGTAACCCGCCACGGCCCGGTTCTGGAACAGGCTGCTTCACGGGCGTTATCGCTGCGCTGGACGGTCTACGAACCGGGGCTTTTTCAATACGTCTTTCTCGACCTCGACAGAGCGCGCAACTGGGAAGAGTTCCAACACGCCCTTTCCCGCTACGGCGGCCCGAGCCAGAATTTCGTCTATGCGGACGTGGATGGCCACATCGGTTACCATGCTGCCGGCAAGTTGCCAATCCGGCGTTTCAGCGTCAATGCCGCTTCTGTTCTGGATGGTTCAACGGGCCAGAACGAATGGGACGGCTACATTCCGTTTGACGAATTGCCGCAGCGCTTCGACCCGCCGGAGGGCATGATCGCATCCGCCAACGCGAATCCGTTTCCGGCTGACTACCCGTATGCGGTCAGCGGCAATTTCGCGCCGCCCGATCGGATGGTGCAGATCCTGAATCTGCTGCGGTCCGCCGGCGGCAAACTGAAGCCGCGCGATATGTTGCGAATTCAGAAAGACGTTTACAGCGCGTTTCACGCGTACCTGGCGCACCGCGTAGTGGAAGCCTATGACAAACGCGGCGCGGTAACGGGCTCGCTCAACGACGCCATCGGTCTGCTGCGCGGGTGGGACGGGCAAATGGATAAGGATCACGCTGCGCCGCTCATCGTTGTTTTGGTCTTCGAGCACTTGCGCAAAGCAGTGGCGGAACGGGCTTCGGCCGGAGGCGGGTCGGTCTACGACGCGGCCATTTCACCGGCCGTGGTCGAGCGATTATTGCGGGAGCAGCCTGCCGACTGGTTCCCGGATTACAATGCCCTTCTGCTGCACGCGTTTGCCGACGGAATGGAGCAGGGGCAGCGCCTCCAGGGAACAAATCCGAAGGGCTGGAAATGGGGCAAGTCGCTTTATCTCGAAATCAGGAATCCGGTGGCAGGACAATTGCCTGTTGTGGGGAGTTGGTTCAACATCGGGCCGTTGCCGCTGAGCGGAGGCAGCACAACCGTGAAGCAGACGACGGGTCGCCTGGGACCTTCCGAACGAATGAATTTCTCCACGGCAAACTGGGATGACTCTCTCTGGAATCTTGCGGTGGGTGAATCGGGGCATCGCGCCAGCCCCCATTACCGCGATCAGTTTGAGGCCTGGTATTACGGCGACAGTTTTCCCATGCCGTTTCGCAACGCGGAAACGGGGAGCCAGCTAAAATTTATTCCGGCCAGCCGGTAACTGCCGAAACAATGGCCTGATCGGCGTGTATCGGCGTTCATCGGCGGCTATTGGGTTTTCCCTATGTCGCGGAATTATTCTGGAGAGCCTGATAAATCATGCTCGCGCCGAGCCCGAGACCGTATAAGACGGTGACGGTGACCAGAATTTTCGTGACCCGGTCCAGTTGTGTCAGCGTTTTGGCGAGTGCCTCCTGCTTGGCTGTGGCCTGCATGGAGCCTTCGCCCAGGTGGACGAGATCGTCCTCCTCGCGGGTCACAAACTTGCGGTAAGCGGCCATGGCGCAGCTGGCCAGAACCAGCAGCAGCAAGCCAATCATGGGAATCGACATGGAATCAATTACCTCCTCGGTGGGAAATTATATTCCAAAAAACTGCCGGTGTGAATGGGGGTGCCGCAAAATTATTTCGCCCGAGAGCCCTGCCCGGCGCCCCGGTCGGCGGCTTTAACCCAGAATGTTCCGCAGCGCTTCGCCGAGTTCGGGATGCCGGAATTGAAAGCCCGCTTTCGAAAGGCTTTGCGGAACCACCCGGGCGCTGTCGATCATGTGCTGCGCGAATTCTCCGAACGCCAGCTTCAGAGCAATGGGAGGAACGGGGAATAAGGCCGGACGGCCGAGTGTACCGGCCAGCTGCCTGGTGAACTCCGAGTTCCGGACGGGGTTGGGAGCGGTTGCGTTCCAAACGCCGGAAACCTCATTATTCACGGCATGGGCGAAGACTTCAGCCACGTCATCCACGTGAATCCACGGCATCCACTGTTTGCCGGAGCCCAGCTTGCCGCCGGCGAAAGCCTTGAACGCCGGCACCATTTTCTTTAGAGCGCCGCCGTCTTTCCCCAGCACAAAGCCAATCCGGATCTTGACCACGCGCATTCCGAAACGGCGCGCGCGATCGGCCTCGGCCTCCCAGGCGCGGCACGTATCGGCCAGAAAACCGCTGCCGGGGACCGAGTCCTCGGTCAGTATTTCATCGCCGCGATCGCCATAGATGCCAATGGCGGAAGCGCAGACGAAGATCTTTGGCTTGTGACGAACCTTCTCAATCGTGTCGATAATCCGCTGAGTTCCGACGACGCGGCTGTCGTGAATCCTCCGTTTAACATCGGGAGTCCAGCGCTGGGCAACGTTCTCGCCGGCCAGGTGGATCACGCAATCCATGCCGTTCAGGCTTTCGAGAGGCGGATCTCCCGCCAGCGGATCCCAGGTGTGGGTGGCAACGGCCGTACGGCGGTCCAGGCCGGGCTTGCGGCTCCAGACTCCGACGTAGTGGGTATCTTTCAACAGCCGGTCAACGACGCGGCGTCCGATAAAACCGGTGCCGCCGGAAACGATGCATTTCATAATTGATTGGTTATTCGAAACTGGTGCTTAGATCATTATGCGGGGTCACATCGCACCCCGCATCAACGCGGCGCGTGGAACTTCCACAGTTGGTCGATTTCGTCAACGTACGCCGCGACGTCTGTCTTGCGCTTCATCCCGTCGAAAGACATGTAGCGTAGTTTTCCGAAGATCGGACGTTCTCCCCAGGGACGATCATGCAGCCCGAAACACCAGAGGATGTTGGTGTACGTATTGGGGTCGCGCCCATCGAGGGCATAGACGTCGTGGAGATGAAGCATCGTCCGAAGAGCTTCCTCATATGTTGGCGACCATTCCATGATCTTCTTGCCCCAGTACATCCGGTAATAGCCGTGAATCGTGCCCCGCAGCAGCAATTCGCGTTGCGCCGCATTCCAGAGCTCGTCGTGAGTGGCTGCCTGTCTGATTTGATCCGGTGTGTAGATGAAAGGCCGCTTGTCTGCGGCGTGTTCGGTCATTGTGAGCCTGCACCAGTCGGGCAAAGCGTCCAGCGATTCGATGAGACTCCCCGCGAACTTCGCGAAATTAAAGGCCAGTTCGCGCCGTACGATGAGTTCTTCCAGAAACTCCTCCGGCATTAATTTGTGCTCTTCGGCATGCTCGCGCACCGCCAGCGCAACTTCGAGAGCGGAAATATGGCCAAAGTGCAGGTACGGGCTGAGATTGCTGGTAGCGTGTTTGGAAGGCTGGCTGCTCTCGCGGGCGTAGCGGTACAGGCGCTCTTCGAGGAAGCGCGTGAGGCGCTGTCCCGCCGCGCGCGCGCCGCCCCGGTACTCGATGGACGGCTTCACCGTGTGGTCGATCTCGCAACCGGAAACCAGCCCGGCGATGTTCTCATTCGCGACTGTCGTTCTCAGACCCGCCACTTCGGGCGGCAGCAGGCTTTCACGCCACCTGCGTTGCAGCACCGGCATCTCGACGGGCTCCATGTACTTTGCAAGCGCGCGCTTTATCCGCGGCCGGATTGTATAAGCGCCGTAATTGCGTTTGTCGTGTACGTACATCGGCACGATGCAACTGGAATCCACCACG
Source organism: Bryobacteraceae bacterium (assembly GCA_025928545.1). Classification (GTDB taxonomy): domain Bacteria; phylum Acidobacteriota; class Terriglobia; order Bryobacterales; family Bryobacteraceae; genus BOG-234. The sequence continues at coordinate 30,415 of JAICJH010000017.1, forward strand.
ATGTACGGAATTCCGATCCTCGCGGGCACTCGCGCATTGTGCCGGGCTGCGATAAAGACCGGATAGTCGTCCGTCACCAGCGAGTGGGCATTGCGGGCCAGCCGATACAGTACGTCATTCGGATCCGATGGGCGCGATCGCAGATAGAACAGATAGCCTGCGCCAATACTGCGCAATTCCGCCGCGGTATCGGGCACGCCTTCCAGAACGAACGTGTGCAGCCGGTCATTCGCTGCCGGGTAATCGCAGGTCAACCCTTCATAAACGAGGAGCGGCAGATGTTGGGAGTTGGCGATTTCCGCCGCGTGCGCAAGAGCATGGTTCTGCGCAACCCGCCGGTTCATCTGCGACCAGTAAAGAACGTAGCTCGCCTGCTGCCTCGCCGGGGCGTCGTTGAGTAGGCGTATCCGATCGGCGGAAACTGGCACTACCCGGAATTACTCCTCAAGAGGAGCCACGCTGGAGAGCTCCGCCTTCCGGACGATGTAGTTTTTTTCCAGTTGCCGGCACAACTCCGCGCCGAGTTTTTCGGGGAGCTCTTTCTCATCGTGCTGCACGATGACCTTGATGAAAAGGTTGGTTCGCATTCTCTTTCTATACTAAGGAGGTGCCCTGTGCCATTTGCAAGACTGCCAAAGCGAAACGATTCTGCCCCGGAATCGGTGAAGAAATCTGCACCGGGTGCTGTGCCACCAGTCGGGAGAACACGATCGACTGCCCTATTTCCTGTGAATTTCTCGCCGAAGCCCATAAGCATGAAAAGAAGCCGGCGCAGGATCCCGAAAAAATGCCCGGCCAGGATGTCCCGCTCGACGATGACTTCCTCCGCGCCAATGAGTTCCTGATTGTGCTCCTCGGGTCTGCCATGTCCGAGGCCGTACGGCCCCACGCCGGAGCCACCGATGCCGATGCCGTGGACGCTTTGGACTGCCTGGCGAAGACCTGGCGGACTCAGATCTCGGGGCTTTATTACGAAACGAAGCCGGTGAATCCGATCGCCCTCGAAATGTTTGACGCCATCAAGGCCCGAGTCGAGGACATTCGGACGCGGATGCAGGCCGCTGAAAGTACCCAGACGCTGCCTGACAACATCGTGCTGGGCGTGATCGTATTCCTCCAGCGCGTTGCGTTCGGCATGAACAACAGCCGCAAACTCTGCAAGGCCTTCCTGGTTTTTCTCGCGCAGTTCTACGTCAACATGAAGGAAGAAGAGGAAGAGGCTATCGAAGCCATTGCGGATGAGCCCCGGGTCATTCTTTAGTTATGCCGGGAATAGCCATGCCGGGAACGGGCATCGTTGTTTTCGGGCACGGTTCCAGCGTGCCTTCCGCCAATGACGCGGTACGGGTGGTAGCCGCCGCCGCAGCCCGCCAGGGGTCATGGCGGCTTTATGAAACCGCCTTCCTCGAATGCGCCCCGCGCTTGAGCGATGCGGTCCGTAATCTGGTGGCCGCGGGCGCGGCGAATATTCTCGTGCTCCCCTACTTCCTGACGCTTGGGATTCATCTCCAGCGGGATCTCCCGAAGCTGATCGACGAGTTGGCCGCGGAATTCGGTGTGCCGATCCGGGTGGCGCCGCCGCTCGATGGCCATCCCGATCTGGGGAAAATGCTGGTGGATCGCGCGATGGAGGCTGGTCTGTGAAGGCACGTCTGATCGAATCCCGCGAAATCGGGCCGGACACCCGCCATTTTGAATTCGAAGCCATCGATTGGGATGGCGCATTCACGCCCGGGCAGTTTCTGTCGCTGACCGAAGGCGAAATCACCCGCGCCTATTCCATCGCCTCGCCTCCCGGCGGCCGGAAGTTTGCCCTTTGCGCCAATCTCGTCTCGGACGGGCATTTCACGCCGTGGATGTTTAACCTCGGGCTGGGCGATGAGATCGAATTTAAGGGCCCCTATGGCGCTTTCACCCCCCGGCAGCATGAATCGGAGTCGATTCTGGTGGCTACCGGCACCGGAATCGCCCCTTTTCGGTCATTCCTGGCTGGCGGAGCCCTGAAGGGCAAAGCTACCCTGATCTTCGGAACCCGTCAGGAAGCCGGACTCCTGTATGACCCGGAATGGCGCGATCTGGTGCGCTCCCGCGAGGGTTTTGCCTACTGGCCGACCCTTACCCGCCCCGATCCGGGCTGGGCCGGCCGGATCGGGCGCGTCCAGGCCCACGTTATGAAAGCCCTCGCCGGCCGGACGGAAATCGACGTCTACATCTGCGGTCTCCGCGAGATGGTGGACGACCTGAGGGCCCAATTGAAGGCCAACGGCTTGGATCGCAAACGCATCATTTACGAAAAGTACGACTGACCGGCGCATACACGCGGGTTAACATAATAAGAACATGGCAAATGTAAGCGACGTTTTTGGAGCCGCGTCCGCGGTTGTCAAAGGCATGGGGGTCACCCTCAAGGAAATGATGTCTCCGACGGTGACGGAGAACTACCCCGACGAGCCTGCGAAGCTCCAGGAACGTTTCCGCGGCGTCCATGAGCTCCAGCGCGACGAAAACGGCATGGAGAAGTGCGTAGCGTGCTTTCTTTGCGCCGCTGCCTGCCCTTCCAACTGCATTTACATCGAAGCGGCCGAAAACACAGACCAGGTGCGGATGAGCGGCGGCGAGCGCTACGCGAAGGTCTATAACATAGATTACAGCCGCTGTATTTTCTGCGGTTTTTGCGTGGAAGCCTGCCCCACGGATGCGATCACGCACGGCCATGGCTTCGAGATATCCAGCTACAACACTTCCACGCTGATCTACCGTAAGGAAGACCTGCTGGTGAAGATTCCGGAAGGCGCGAAGCCGCCGGTGATTTCAGAGTGGGCTGAACCCTCCGCCCACTAAACGGCATCTGATGCCTATGTTCGGAGTAATCCGGGAACAGATCGACACCATCTTTCGCGAGGACCCGGCCGCCAAGAGCGTCCTCGAGATCCTCCTCTGCTACCCCGGGTTCCACGCGGCGATTTTGCACCGAATCGCCCACCGCCTCTATCGGGCCAACGTACCCCTCCTCCCCCGGGTCATCTCCCAGATCTCCCGCTTTTTTACGGGCATCGAGATCCACCCAGGGGCCATCATCGGCCGGCGATTTTTTATAGACCACGGCATGGGCGTAGTAATAGGCGAGACGACCGAAGTGGGGGATGATGTTCTGATCTACCAGAACGTCACTCTGGGCGGAACCGGAAATGAGCGGGGTAAGCGACACCCCACTTTGGGCAACAATGTCGTCGTGGGGACCGGGGCGAAGGTGCTGGGTGGAATCAGGATTGGAAACAACGCTCGCATCGGGGCGGGCGCGGTGGTGGTGCATCCGGTGCCGGATAATTCCACCGTGGTGGGAATTCCGGGCCGCGTGGTCCGGTATCACGGGGTACAGGAAGGCGTACTGGATCACGGGATGATGCCGGATCCGGAAGGTCAGGAAATCGAAGAACTGAAGCAACGTCTGAGCGCGCTCGAGGAACGCCTGAAAACGGTGGAGAGCGCTCAGCCGAAGTGCTTCTGAAGTACCAGCGCCACGGTCCCGCGCAGGCGGGCTGTGCCTTCTTCATGCGCGGGAATCAGCAACGGGGGAAAGCCACCCTGTAGCACGAGCGCCCGCACCTCCGATTCAATCACCGGGCCGAAACGGTGCCATGCCTTCGTCAGGTCTCCGATGACGATAATCCGTTCCGGGGCCAGACCCGCCACAATCATCCGCATCCCGCGGCCGAGATAGTGGGCCATGTTGTTGAGGGCCTTCGCGGCGCGATTGTCCCCCATATCGGCCAGACGGAGGAGATCCATGAAGTTCGGCCGCTCGTCATGTACCGCCGATTCGTGATAGTAGCGGATAGCGGCCCGGTTGGAGGCAAACACTTCCCAGCAGCCGCGACTGCCACAAGTGCAGGCGGGTCCTTTGGGGTCGATGGGAACGTGGCCGAATTCGCCGGCCATATTGTTGTGGCCGCGGGCAAGTTCGCCGTTCATGTAGATGCCGATGCCGATGCCTTCGGAGACGGTGACGACCACGAGGTTACGGCAATCGTCCATCCGATCAAACCACGCGGCGGCCAGAACGCAGGCGTTGGCTGCGTTCTCTATTTCGACCTCCAGACCCGTTGCTTTAGCGATGGGTTTGCCAAGATCGATATTGCGCCACTTCAGGTTGGGCGCGAAGACCAGATGGCCTTCACTGCGGTTAATCCGGCCAGGCACCGAGATGCCGACGCCCTCGATCTTCTTTCCTTCGGACGAGGCAATGATGGCTTTGATCCGCTTGATGAGCAGCGCGATGGCTTTGGCGGGATCGCGCGGAGTGAGAAAAGTTTCCTGCGCGGTGAAGTTGCCGTTCACGTCGGCGAGAGACACGGTGGTCTGGATAGGCCGGATGTCGACGCCGACGATCACGCGATCCTCATTGAGGTGAAGAAATGTGGGGCGGCGGCCACGCGGCAAACGGCCCGTGGGACCTTCGATCACCCAGTCTTCGCGGATGAGTTCTTCCACGATCAATGAGATGGTGCTGCGCTGCATTCCGGAGACGCGAGCCAGGTCGGCGCGGGAAATCGGATGGCGAGTGCGGATCAGGTTGAGGACGATGCGCCGGTTGACGTTGCGGATCGCTTCGCTTGAGGCGATGTGATTGGGGTCGAGGGCGCGCGCGGGCATGTAGCTACCAGCATAGATAGTGGGCATAGATAGTCGGGTGCGCCCGGCGATTTCCGGTGCTATGATCGCGGCATGTACCGGCTTTGCGCGGGGCTCCTCCTCGCCGTATTCATGCTGGGTGGCTAGACTTCGCCGGATGTCGCCCGCCTGACACCGGTGGTTTCACTGGTACTGGAGAGCAATGGGCCAGTGGACGATTCAGTGAGCCAGTCTCTCGTGGACACCACGGTTGCGGCCGCAGAACGTCCTTTGACCGGGGATCGGACGCTCCAGCTTGTTGCTGCACTGCATTCCGGAGACGCGAGCCAGGTCGGCACGGGAGATCGGATGGCGAGCGCGGATCAGGTTGAGGACGATGCGCCGGTTGACGTTGCGGATCGCTTCGCTTGAGGCGATGTGACCAGGGTCCGACGGGGATTCAGAACGAAAGGCCGAGAAGGAACTCCGCCTGATTTGCGTGCGAGGCCGGATTGAATGACGATGTGCTCGGTTTCGAATCTGAACCCCAGCGGGTGTAGCGAAGCTGCGGATCGACCCTGAGGCTCAGTAGTTTGAACCCAACGCCGACACCCACGGTGAAGCCGTCTCGCGAGAGATGAGGGCTGTCTCCGGTGAACTCACTCACGTGCCGGAATGAAGGGCCGGCTTCGATGAACGGCTTAATGAAGGGCGTTCCGAAACTGTATTTCGCCAATATCGGGAATTCCCAACTGTTGGTCGAATTGTTGTTTATCACCGTGAGCCCCGGGCCCGCAAACAGGCGATTGACGGCGGTGAGATTCAGACGCCGGTAGAGCGCGTCGGCTTCCACGGAAAAACCGAGAGGGAGATTGACCTGGAGCATCGGGCCGACGATGAAGTCCTTTGAATCGGAGAAGAGATGAGTGCTGGTGTCGACACCAGTGATCGTTTTATCTGAGAAGGCATCCGTCAGGCTTGTGCCGCCAACCACTCCGACCGAGAGCGACTGCGCAAAAACCGGCGCAGAGATCACGGGCGCGCAGATCACAATCGAGGCAAGGAAAAGATTCCTGAATTTCATACACCTGCCGATGCGGCGGGCTTTTTTCGCGTTTCGGTTTTGGGGTGAAAAATACAGGAGAAGTGCGAGGAACCGTACGTTCAGACAGCGTTGGCGGTGGTGAGCGGAGACTGGCGGATTTCCATGCAACCGCGTCCGGTTGGCAGTACTTTTCCGGGATTCAACCGATTGGTGGGATCGAAGAGGGTCTTCAGGCGCGCCATGCAATCGAGCGAATCGCCGGAGAACAGGTGAGCCATCATTTCGTTCTTCTCCATGCCGACACCGTGTTCGCCGGTGATGGAGCCACCTACCGAAATGCACCACTCGAGAATCTCTTCGCCGGCCGCTCTGGCCTTTTCGAGTTCGCCCGGGACGTGGGAGTTGAACAGAATAATCGGGTGCATGTTGCCATCGCCGGCATGGAAGATATTGCTGATTCCCAGTCCGTATTTGGCGGCCACTTCCGCGATTCGGCGCAACGTGGGCGCGATCTGCGTGCGCGGCACAACTCCATCCTGCACGTAATATGACGGGCTGACGCGGCCTACCGCGCCGAAGGCATTCTTGCGGCCTTTCCAGAGAAGATCGCGTTCTTCGGCGGTGCGGGCCACGCGCACTTCGCGCACGCCGCACTTCATGCAGGCTTCGCGAATTTGTTCCACCTGCTCTTCGACCGATTCCACCAGGCCTTCGAGTTCGATCAGAAGCACGGCGGCGGCATCTTTCGGATAGCCGGCGTGGGTGGCGTCTTCCACCATGCGGAGCATTTCGCCATCCAGCATTTCAACCGCGACCGGCGTAATGGCGCGCGCCGTGATTTCAGCAACTGTATCGGCCGCATCCGACGCCTGATTGCAAATAGCCAGAATGGTTTTGACACGCTCCGGCTGGCGCATCAACCGCACGGTGATTTTCGTGGTGAGGGCCATGGTGCCTTCCGAACCGGTCAGGAGTCCGATAAGGTCATAGCCAGGATTGTCGGCGGAAGTGGTGTGGATGGCGCCGTCGGGCAGCACGTATTCGAGGCCCAGAATATGGTTCGTGGTGACACCGTAGGCCAGGGTGTGCGGGCCCCCCGCATTTTCCGCCACGTTGCCGCCGATGGTGCAGGCGCGCTGGCTGGAGGGATCGGGCGCATAGAAGTAGCCGAAAGGCGCGACGGCGGCGGAGATGTCGAGATTCACGACGCCGGGCTCCACGGTGGCTCGCTCGTTCGGTATATCGATATCGACAATGCGGTTCATGCGGGCGAACCCGATCATGATTCCACCGGCGCGCGGGATGGCGCCTCCACTGAGGCCTGTGCCGGCTCCGCGGCCGACCACCGGAAGATCGTACTCAGCGGCAAGTTTCACAATCGCGGCAACGGCGGCGGTGTCGCGCGGGAAGACAACCACATCCGGCCGGGATTTATCCACACTGCCGTCGTATTCATAAAGAGTAAGATCTTCGGGACGTTCGAGCAGGCCGTTTTTGCCTACGATGTCGTACAGCCTGAGTCTGGCCTCGGCGGGGACGGTGCGGCGTTCGATGGGAGTCGACAGGTGCGGCCTCGATTACATCAGCGACTGGAGGTGCTTAATCATTTCCGGCTTGCCCCAGGCCTGCGAGGAGATGAACTTCTCAATCACTTTGCCGTTGCGGTCGATCAGGTAGCTTTCCGGATATTGAACGGTGCCGTACTTCATGTTGATGTTCTCTTCCGGATCGCGGGCGGTCAAATAAGCAAGGGGAGATCTTTTGAGGAAATTGCGATAGGCAGTTTCGTCTTTATCGACGCTGACGCCGAGGACTACGAGACCCTGTGGCATCAGTTCACGGGACATGGCGTTGAGATCGGGAATTTCCTCGATACAGGTGCCACACCAGGTGGCCCAGAAGTTCAGGAGCAGAAGCTTGCCTCCGAAATCGCGGGCGGTGATGGTTTTGCCGGAATCGGTTTGAATACTGAAGCTGGGAGCGGTATCCCCGGCATTCACGATATTTTCGTGGAGCGAACTATAAAGCGCGAAGCAGAAGGCAACGAGCATGAGCGCCAAAGCGCCGTGGAGTAATCGGTCGGCTTTCATTGCAGTGTCATCTATAATTCTATTGGATCGAAGACGGTGGCGGACGGGCCCTCTGGGCGGACGATGATCATTTCCAAAAAAGTTGAATTTTCGGCGTCGCATATCTGCCGGTCGCCTCAATTGAGCGAGGCGGAGAATCAGCGGGTTTACGGGGCTGCGGCGAACCCGCTTAGTCACGGACACAACTACATCGTGGAAGTGGCGATTGAAGGCGAACCGGATGCCGTGACCGGGATGATTCTGGATCTCAAGCGGCTGAAAGACGTCCTCGAAGAGCGCGTGCTTTCGGTTTACGATCATCGCCTGCTGAACCGGGAAGTTGCTGGATTTGAAGCACTTGTTCCGACGGTTGAGAATATATCAATCGACATCTGGAAGCGCCTGGAAGGCAATATCGATCCGACGGGGCGCGCTCGGCTGCACTCGGTGCGGGTGCATGAGACCAACGAACTTTTCGTGGAGTACCGGGGCGGCAAATGACGGTTTATGTGTCGCGAAAATATGGTTTTTCGGCGACGCACCGGTTGCATGCCGCAGGTTTGAGCGACGCGGAAAACCGCGCTGTTTACGGGAAATGCAATAACCCGAACGGGCACGGCCATAATTACGAGGTCGAGATCACGGTGGCCGGGCCGGTGGACAGCGTCACGGGCCGCGCGGTATCGCTGGAAGCTCTGGATGCGCTGGCGGCGCGCGAAGTGATTGAGCCGCTGCGGTATCGCAATCTGAATGAAGAAGTTGCGGCTTTCCGGGTCGCAGTTCCGACTACCGAAAACCTGGCATTTGAAGTGGACCGGCGTTTGCGGGATGCATGGTCGGGTGCTTTTCCGTCAGGACTGCCGCGGCTGGAAAAAATCCGCATCTGGGAGACGGAGCGAAACATCTGTGAAGTTGCCGGGTAATTCAACGGCGGGGGTGCGATGGGCAGGGGTGAAATGAAAAAGAAGCAAGCCGTTGTGAAAGTGATGTCCGCGAAGCCGATCGCTCCGCTTATCGGCGGAGTGCTGGAGGCACTCGGGGAAAATCCGCAACGCGACGGGCTGCTGCGCACTCCGGAGCGGGTGGAGAAGGCGCTGCGCTACCTGACGAGCGGGTACACGCAGGACGTGAACAAGATCGTCAACGAAGCCATTTACGACGTGCGGTATGACGAGATGGTGATCGTGAAGGACATCGAGTTCTTCAGCATGTGCGAGCACCATATGCTGCCGTTTTTCGGCAAAATTCATATCGCGTATCTGGCGCGAAACAAGGTGATCGGGCTGAGCAAACTGCCGCGGATCGTGGACGTTTTCGCGCGCAGACTGCAGATTCAGGAACGGCTGACTCAGGAAGTGGCGCAGTGCATTCAGGACATGCTGGATCCGCTGGGGGTCGGGGTGATTGCCGAAGCGCAGCACTTCTGCATGATGATGCGCGGCGTGGAGAAGCAGCATTCCGGGACGGTGACGAGTACGATGTTGGGGGCTTTCCGGGAGAATAAGGAAACTCGCGACGAGTTCTTGGCTTTGGTGCGGAAGTAAAGTATGGCGCGAAAGGTCGGCATTGCGGTCGAAAGCGGTCAGCTTATCGTGGAGCCACATCCGCGCCCCCTGGACACACTGGATGAACTCCTCACTCAATGCGATGCCAGTGCGGCGCGCAGTAAAGAAGATCGTGAGTGGCTCCGCGGCAAGTCGGTGGGCGGCGAACTCATCTGAGGAAACGGCGCGGTATTTGCCTAGTCGGCCCCAATCGGGCCGGGGCCATGAGCAGGAGACGCGCCGGACAGGAGACGGTAGGCGAACGGTGGCTTCACTAAAATTGCCAGAAATGGCCAAGCCGTTTTCGAAAGGTTGCCAGCCGCAAGGACACTTCACGGTTGGAGTTGACCCAGAGTAGAACGTTAGGTAATGAATTCTCTTCGGCTCAATGCGACTGCCGTAGCTCTAATCGGATGCATAACAGCCTGCTATACATGGCCGGCTGGAAGTCCGAGCGTGGCGTACAGCCATGCAGGTATCTTATATCTCGCGACGGGCGAGGGCCGAACTGTAAAGTCAATAAGCACGGTGCCGCCGATCGGCAATTTCGCAATTTCACCCGATGGCAAGACCGCCATTTTCACTCCGCTCAATCAGCGGTTGATTGCTGACAATCTTTTTTCACTCAACGTCTCGACCGGAAATGTTGAAAAATTAACGCGGGGACCGTATTACTATCGATCGGGTCACGGATCAGAAGGTTATTCCGATCCATCGTTTTCACCAAACGGGCAGTCGGTTGTTTTTGCGGTGCACGCGGAGCGAGCCGGCGATGCCGTTGAAACGGCAGGTCCGTTGGCCATAATGGATCTCCGCACGCGGAAGGTCACCATCCTTAAATCCACGACCAAAGTGAGCGAAGGCAGTGCTGCCTATGCGAATGCGCCCCAGTGGTCTCCTGATGGCAAACATGTGCTGGTTAACTTTGAAGCTGGGTCTGCCATTACCACCGAGCAGGGAGATACATTAGAGTCGCTCGATAGCAGGATGGGGGGCAGTGTTCAGTTCTCTCTCGGTTGGATTGGGGCTTCCTGTGTGGTGTATGTGGCAGGTGCCGACTTCAAAGAGGCGGACAGTAAGTCGGCGAAGGTGCTGAATCTCAACACCGGACGAACCGAGGCGCTGAATGAAGTCGCAACAACCGCCCCGGCAACAGCCATGCACCTCGTGAGCGTTTCATGGCCTGTGAGAGTCCGGTCCGAAGGCTCGGATTTCCTTGTTTTGGGCACGAATGGAGAATGGCGTATCCGCGATGCATCTGGCAACACGTTCGTAAGAGCGATCCCGGAAGCCAGTGGCGCTCCGATCCCCTCATTTTGCAAATAGCGTCGATTTCGCAAGCCCGCAGCGCCCAAGCCGCTTTTTCACCCCGCCTCAGCACAGAGCGAATCGGAGGGCGAAGAGCGCTCCGATTCGAACGTCTACAGGAATCAGCTTCCAGCGTGACCCGTGGTCATGGATGTAATCTCGAAGCGTGATGGCGAATTTCGAGAAATCATTGTCGAACTTGAGAGAGGCATCCGTCGAGGTGTTGCCAGGGGGCGGATTTCCGGCGCCGGGGCAAGCTTCGATAAAACTGCTCTTCGCGAATGGAACACGACTCAGCGCGGAGTATTGGCGTCTGGTAATAGACGGTAGGGCTGGCATAAGCAGCTTTGATCACCAGCAGAAGTACGGCCTGCCCGCACCAATCGACGCGGTCAAGAGTCTGAGCGAGATTCTTCAGGACAAGCCGTTGACGAATGCCCTTCTCGACTACAATACTGGCGACCTGCTTTTTGAGTTCGCTGCGAGAATCACGCTTCAGGTGCTTAACTTCACCGGCTATGAGATTTGGGAAATCAATTTTCCGGATGGTACTCGCGAGTACTCTAACTACGCTAAGTAGCATCCTGCCGGGCATCGCAATCTCGCCTGGGTTTACCCGGTGGAGAGTATTGTGCCCAAAGGCCTTCCCGCTATGCGACCTCCGCCTATTTGATCGGATCTCCTGGTTGGCAAGCAATCCTCCCTTTCTCAAGGAGGCTACCCAGCACTGCCTTAATGGAAATCCGGGCTCAAACCGAACGCGATTCCGGGATCGCAGCGAATCTAAAGAAGGGCCGCCGATTCGAAGTGGCGGCAGATGGCTAACCACGAAAGCGCGAGAACGACGGGCTTCTATGATCGCGGCGATGATGGCGTTAGCCTTGATGACGTCGAGCGAATCGGGATCTGACCCACGCGATTAAGCAATGTGCTGAATCTCGACATTGCTCCAGCGTTCTTTCAGGTACTCTGCCACAAGCCGCCTGTGGCAGTGATGCGGCTTTTCTTCACTGCACAGCAGGCATCCGCCGTCCAGCAGTTCGGCCGGCGTACTCTCTTCGATGCGGCGCGCTTTCATCAGGTCGAGAAACTGGCGTTCGTAAAGCCCCCAATCGCCTTTTTTTTGTTTTTTATAGGGATCGAGGATATCGGCGGTGGGCGCGAGTTGCGGCATGTGCAAATAGTCGATCCCGCAGATCTCCTTCGTGAAGTAGCGAAGATCGTCTTTCTTCGTGAAGCCCGCAAGCTGCGAGACGTTGTTCAAGCGAACGTCCACCAACCGCTTTACACCGGAGCTCTTCAGTTTCGTAAAGAAAGTCTCCGCCGATTTTTTCGTAAAGCCGATTGTGAAAATCTTCATCCCAATGCGCTCCGCATAGCGGCGTGGGTCGAGGCCGGTGCCCGTTCCAGCTCGTATGCGATGCGGCTTTCCTGCCGACGATAGGTATCGGCCTGCAGATCCTCAGCACTCCGGAACATGTCATCTTCCGGAACGCCCACCATGCGGGCCAGGCGTGATAAAGCATCGGCATGCGGTTCGAGTTTGCCGTTCGCATGGATGTGTTTGACGTCGATGCCAGCTGCAGCCAAATAACGCGCCACCAAAATCGTCCTGTGGCACTCCAGCGGTTCTTTCTCGGCGCACATCAGGGCAATTCTGAAGCCCTTCTGCATTCCATCCTGGATGCGTGAAAGACCCTGCTGGAAAAGATCGGTGCGTGCCAACCGATCATACTGCACCTTGCCATTCTCGTAGCAGCAAGGGTCATCGCTGCGAGCGCCGAGCTCTTTGCCGAGAAACAGATAGGCAATGCCGTGGTGCGGAAGAACCTCCTTCAGCTCATCCCGGTTGAACTGAGAATTAATGCGGCTGTAGGGTTTTGATCGAACGTCGCAAACCGCGGTAATGGCGTGAGCAGAAAGCAGCCCAATGAAGCGCTCCTGTGTATGAGTTGAATGGCCGACGGTGAAAACGGTTTCCTGCATTTGGGCTATCTCAACAATGGTCGCTCACTGAACACGGCGGCGACAAGTTTGTAACAGCGTGGGTTCTTTTCTTTCAGATTTGGCTCTGTCAGACTGACACATAAATCGACGTTTTCCAAGGGATATTCGCATACATCCTTCTTGTAGAGCACATCGGTTACCATAGGGTCGGTGATCGACAAGACGTATTCTACGTTCTCGTGTTGAAAACGAGCGTGATATTTCTTTTTCGTGACCCCTTCCCACGTGGCCGAGTCCACTATGGCGACACAGTTCCTGGGGCGAATTAACGTCAGAGAGAAATTTTGCTCCGCGGCCTCGGCTGGCGTGAGGCAATTGTAAAATCCGTGCTCCGTGTCGTTCGCATGGTTATTGATCCATAGCGACGGCGGCGCTTCCAACAATTCAGGGAGTCGCTCGTATGGCAGCTCGCCTACTCGTTTCCATGGCTTCGCATCGACTAAATGATTTTCGACCTGATGATCATGCGGAACAGGCTTAAGCAAGGGAACTTCGATGATGTCCAGCAGCCGCGGAGCCCTTTTGTCACATGAGAACTCGCTCGGCATTACGTGATCTCCCGGCCGGTTACCTACGGGTCTGATCCAGCCCCCAATCTTATCGCCTTCAAGCCATTCTCTGCCCGCTATACAGCGGCCCGGATGCTGTTTGATCGAGTTCGCTAAACAGACGACAGTCTTTACGTAAGCCATTCTGGAATGCGTCCTGTCTCAGCGACAAAAAAATAAGTCTACATACATTTTAGGATCACTCCGTCAACACCCTCTGAATTGTTGCACCCGTTTGGCAGACGGTCTCGACTAGATCAGTTCGTGGCGGCTTTGCTTTTCCAGAAGCTTGACGATATCGCCGACCTGCTGGGCTTGCTTGCGATCCGCGATTAGAATCGCGTCCGGCGTATCGACTACGATCAGATCGTTGACGCCGAGCAGCGCGACCACCTTCTTGCCGCAATCGACGTAGTTGCCCCCGGAGTTCGTGACGATCAACTCGGAGCGCGACGCGTTGCCGCCTTTGTCTTTTGAAAGCAGTTCGTAGACTGCGTGCCAACTGCCTACGTCGTTCCAGCCGAAATCGTCGCAGGCTACGCCGACTACGTTATCGGCGCGCTGGAGTACGGCGTAGTCTATCGAGATGTTTTCGCAAAGCGGAAATACTTTCGCTACGCGCGACGCGAACTCTTTGTGTTCAAAGTGCGGCAGGCTTGAGAGCAGCGTCGCCGTCTTCGGCAGGTGAAGGCGCAGACCGTCCAGGATGGTGGCAGCCTTCCAGAAGAACATACCGGCGTTCCAGTAGAAGTGTCCGGCGCGCACGAATTTCTTCGCCTCTTTCAATTCGGGCTTCTCGCGGAAGCGCTTCACCGGAACGCTTTCGAGCTTGCCTTCCTGCGTGCCTTTGGGGAATTCGATATATCCATAGCCGGTTTCCGGCCAGCGCGGCGATACGCCGAGGACTGCTATGTGATCCTTCTCCGCAGCCCGAAATGCCGTCCGGACGAGGCTCAAGAAACGCTTTGGATTGCCGATGACGTGGTCGGAGGGGAAGACGCCGAAGATCGCGTCGGGGTCGATGGATTCGAGGATGTGAGCGGCGAGGCCGATGGCAGGCGCGGTGTTGCGTTGGGCCGGTTCCGCGATGATCTGCTTTGCCGGCACATTGGGCAGCTGGCGAACGATTTCATCGCGCACGAAATCGTTGGTCAGGATCCAGATCCGCTCCGGCGGGATGATCGGCGCCAGGCGCTCGACAGTCGCCTGAATGAGGGTGGCATCACCAACCCCGATATTGAGAACCTGTTTCGCGTTGTGTTTGCGGCTGCGCGGCCAGAAGCGCGTGCCACGGCCACCAGCCAGGATCAGGCCGTAGTAGTTTTGTTTTGCCATTACCAGACAACATTAGCAAGCGCGGGCCGCAGGCTTTACTGGAGGCTGTCGCGCTTACCACGGTTGCAGGGGACGCAAAGGGTCTGGAAGTTTTCGATCGTGTCGGTGCCGCCCTTGCTGAGGGGGATGATGTGATCGATTTCGAGTTCCACGCCCGAGCGGCGGCAGATCTGGCAGGTGTATTGATCGCGTTTGAAGATCAGGAAGCGCTTGCGGTCCGAAATCGTTTTCCGGCCGCGGACCGTCTCCACGGGTCCGGCAGGCGGTATCGCGATGACGAACTTGTTGGCTTCGAGCAGGGCTTTCCGCCAGGTGCCAAAGCGGCCTGCAATCGTGCAGGGGGCCAGTTCGAAGCCATATTTCCGAAGATCGGTCGTGTAAGGGCTGCGGCCCTTGTCTTTCAGGGTCATCGCCCAGAGGTCCGCAACGATGCGGAGCAATTCGTCGTTGGTCCATCTCTTGACGGGCGGCATGTCGAGTTTGGCCGCTTCGCAGGCTTTGGGCAGGCTGCCGAATTTCAGGATCACGGTGCGCGGATGAACGCGGCCGAAGCGTCTGATGTCTCTCATTGAGACGGTGGATTTGCCGGTAACTCTGGCGATGCGCCGCAGCTCGGCGGCGATGGTCGGCAGATCGTACGACTCCAGAAAATCAATGTTGTAAGCCATGTAATACTACTTCTCCTCGCCTGGAGAGTAGCGGACAGGGCGCGGGGGTTGGGATTATTTTTGGGCTATCTGGCTGAAAAATAAGGCCGATAAATCTTTAATTAGGCACTTTACGAACCAAGCGCCATTTACAAAACAGGGTAAGAATGAATCAGCCGGAACGTGCGGCTCCAGCGGGTCTTGGTGGGGAAATGGATCACCATATCGATCAGGTGCGGCAGGCCCACACCAGGGCTGGTGAGTTCGTCCGTACTCGCCTCATAAGACCAGTAGATGACCAAAGGCTTGCCGATGATATTTTCGCGCGGCACCAGT
This sequence comes from Bryobacteraceae bacterium, assembly GCA_025928545.1. Taxonomy (GTDB): domain Bacteria; phylum Acidobacteriota; class Terriglobia; order Bryobacterales; family Bryobacteraceae; genus BOG-234. The sequence goes on from JAICJH010000017.1 coordinate 45,865, forward strand.
CCCCAGAAGCGGCTGTCGGAGGAATTATCGCGGTTGTCGCCCATGGCGAAATAAAAGCCGTTGGGCACTACGAGATCGCCATTCTGAACGTTCTCCGCCAGCATTTTTTCGGCGCGCGGGAACACGCCATATTCCACAGCGGCCCTGGGGAAGTTGTCGGCATAGTGCGAAGGCGGGCGGGTATATGCGACGTAAGGCTCGTTCAGCGGATGGCCGTTGAGAAAGACCTGGCGATCTTCCAGATGAATGTGATCGCCGGGCACGCCCATGACGCGCTTCACAAAATTCTGGCGAATGTCGATGGGATAGCGGAAAACGATAATGTCGCCGCGCTTAACTTCGCTGTAGGGCAGCAGATGAGAGGTGACGGCGTCAGACGGGGCGTAGGCCAGTTTATCGACCAGCAGGTGGTCGCCAACCAGCAACGTCTCTTCCATGGAGCCGCTGGGAATCACGAAGGCCTGGGCCAGAGTCGTGGTCCCGAACAGCAGCAGAATAAAGGTAACGGACCATTCGGCGATAAAACCGCGCGCGGGTTCCTGTTCTTGTTTCGAAGGCATAGGTTACTTAACGGGATACGGACGGATGAGACGGAAAGTTCGGGCCCAGCGGGTCTTGGTTGGGAAATGGATGACGACGTCGATGAGATGGGAAACCGTCGCACCGGGATTCGACAGGTCCTCCGTGCTGGCATCGTAGGACCAGTAAATGACCAGCGGTTTGCCGATGATGTTTTCGCGCGGCACAAACCCCCAGTAGCGGCTATCGAGCGAATAATCGCGATTGTCGCCCATGGCGAAGAAATAGCCGCGAGGCACCTCGATCTCGCCGTTCTTCACGTGGTGGTCCAACATGTCGTGAGCGCCGGGATAGATGGAAGTATTGGGATCGTTGGGGAAATTGTCGCGGTAGGAGTCTGTATATTCGGTTTTGTGAACGACGTAGGGCTCGTCGAGCAAGTGACCGTTCAGCCAGACTCGTTTGTTCTCGAGGTGAATGCGGTCGCCGGCGACGCCCATCACACGCTTGACGAAGGTTTGCTTGATGTCTTCCGGATAGCGGAAGACAATAATGTCGCCGCGGTGCGGATCGCTGTAGGGCAGCATGTATTTCGTCACGGGACCGGCGGGCGCGTAGGCCAGTTTGTCGACCAGAAGATGGTCGCCGATCAGCAGGGTATCTTCCATGGAACCTGTCGGAATGACAAACGCCTGGACCAGGGTGGTGGTGCCAAACAGGAGAAGAATGATGGTAACGGTCCACTCGGCGATAAAACCGCGGGGCGGCTCAGGCGGGGGGGATGAAGGCTGCGGTTCCACCACGTTTGCGGCCGCGGTGTTCTCCGTAATAGCTGTTTCCGATTGATCCACTACTTTTCATTGTAGCGGCAGGGGCTGTTATTCTGAGGGGACTGGCGTAAACGCGATTTCATGACCGGTTCCACTACACTTCCGCCCAGTCCCGGAGCCGCTTCGCGATCGTCTGTCGCGCCGGACCGCAGGCCCATTTACATGGTCCTGGGGTGCACGGTGTTCGCGGCCTTCGCCCAGGTGCTGCTGAAATTCGGCGCCCTGCATCCCATGCCGCCGGTCCACTTCAACGATTTTTCCAGTATCCTCGGCTTCGTTCAGGCTATGCTCGGCAACTGGCAACTCCTGGTGGGTTACAGTCTGCATGGCTGCAATGCAATGCTGCTGATTCTGGCCCTGCGGGAGGGGCAATTATCGCTGCTCTATCCCATTTACGCTCTTTCGTATATCTGGGTGGATCTGCTCTCGCTATATTTTTTCCACGAGCACATGAATGTCTGGAAGGGCGCCGGGATTTTGCTGATTATCGCGGGGGTCGGTTTGCTGGGGAAGGTGAGCACACGGGCATGACGGCTACCCCGTTGAGTTCGATTCTGATGGTGATCGGGGCTTCCTTTATCGGGTCGTTTGGCGCGGTGTTTCTGAAGCTGGGCGCGGCGCATCTGAATCGGGGAATCCGGGGGCTGCTGAACTGGCAACTGGCAGCCGGAATTGGCTTATTTCTTGGCTCCAGCATCCCGTTCATTATTGCGCTGAAACACGGTGAGCTTTCGGTGCTGTATCCGATGGTTTCGCTCAGCTATGTGTTTGCGATGCTTTGGTCGAAATTGTTTTTTGGCGAGCACATTTCGGCCGGCAAAGTCGGAGCACTTGTGCTGATTGTGGGCGGGATTGTGTGTATCGGCGTGGGTGGACGTTAGCGGGATGCGGAAAAACCTGAATGGCCGCCGATGCACGCGGATGCACGCCGATTAAGGCCATGGATCGGTTCGCCGTTATTGCGGACGTGCACGGTAACCGCTGGGCTCTTGAGGCCGTGCTGGAAGATATCGCTCGGCGTGGCATTCGCGATATTGTCAATGCGGGCGATCATTTGTTCGGGCCATTGGATCCGGCAGGGACAGCGGACCTGCTGATGAGCCTGGCATTGCCGAGCGTGGCGGGCAATCAGGATCGGGAATTGGGGGAGCTCTATGCCGAGTGGCTGGCGCAGATGCCGGCGCGGCTGGAGTTGCCTGGCGACATTCTGATGTTTCACGGCACCCCGGCGCGGGACGATGTCTATCTGCTGGAAACAGTACGCCCGGGCGGCGTTGTTTCCCCGGCAACGCCCGTCGAAATTCGGGAGCGGGTCGGCGATGCAGGGCAATCGTTGCTGCTTTGCGGGCATACGCATATTCCGAGAACGGTTATGGCGGGGAGCAGGCTGATCGTGAATCCCGGCAGCGTGGGGCTACAGGCTTACAGCGACGAAACTCCCGAGCCGCATCTGATGGAGACGGGCAGTCCACACGCTCGTTACGCGGTGGTGGAGCGATCGGGCGTCGGGTGGCGGGTTGATCAGGTGGCGATCGGCTATGACGTGGAGGGTGCGGCCGCCGCCGCGGAAAGTAACGGGCGGCCGGATTGGGCGGAGCGGCTTCGGACCGGTCGGGCTCGGATTAGTTGACGGTACAGTCCTATGAAATGTACTTTTCGGATTTTTTCGCGGCTGCTTCCGTTGCTTTTGGCTGCGGCTGCTTTTTCGGCGGAGCCTCCCGAAATTCTCAGCAAAAATCATGGCGGCAGCAGCGGCCGGAAGGCACGTTTTGAAGCGGTGCGGGTATCGGCGCCACTGCTGGAGAAGATTCGCAGGACGACGTGGCACGCGGGCTGTCCGGTTTCTCCGGACGATCTCAGACAACTGAATCTGACCTATTGGGATTTCCATCAAAAGCCGGCCAGCGGCGTTCTCATTGTGCACAAGGACGTGGCGGCGGAGGTGGTGCAGGTTTTCCGCGATCTCTTCAAGCATGGATTTCTGATCGAGAAGATGACGCCGGTGGAGGACTACAATGGCGACGACGATGCGTCGATGGCTGCCAATAACACCTCGGCGTTTAATTGCCGCGATGTCACGGGGACACCCGGAAAGTTCTCCAATCACAGCTGGGGCAGAGCGATCGACATCAATCCGCTGACGAACCCGTACATCAAGGGTGAGAAGGTGCTGCCGCCGGCCGGCCGGGAGTATCTGGACCGTACACGCGCGTTCCCCGGATCGATTCTGGCGGACAGTTTTATCGTGAAGCTATTCGGGACCGCGGGGTGGCAGTGGGGCGGTTCATGGACGGACCGCAAGGATTACCAACACTTCGAGAAACCGGAACGTTGATGGAGCCTCACCATCCGGAATTCGGGCAGGTCAAAATCGGCCGGCCCGAACAGAGGGAAGTGAGAGTTAAGCCGCGTCGATCATCTTCTGAAGATCGGCTTTGCCTACAGCGCCGACTTTGCTGCCGACGACCTGTCCGCCCTTGAACATCAGGATGGTGGGGATACCACGCACCTGGTAACGCATGGCGGTCTGACCATTCTCGTCCACATTCAGTTTCCCGATCTTGGCCTTGCCCGCGTATTCATCGGCCAATTGGTCGATGATCGGGGTCATCTGACGGCAAGGGCCGCACCAGGTGGCCCAGAAGTCCACCAGGACGGGCGTCTCCGACTTCAGGACATCGGTGTCCCAGGCGGCATCGGTAAAGTTCAGCGTGTTTGCTCCAGCCATTTTTCTGTTCCTCGTTCAAAAGTTTAGATAATATTGCCACTGAAAAGATTCAGTCGCGGTTACAACCGCTCGTAAAGCTCTGAATACGCTTGGGCTGAAGGCGCCCAGGAGAAATCCCTGCGCATCCCCCGCACCATCCGCGCCTCCCATTGGTTATGGTTTTCCCACGCCTGGCAGGCATCGCGAACCGCCGCCAGCAATGCATCTCCATTGTAATCGGCGAACTTGAATCCGGTGGATTCGTCGATGGTGTCGTCAAGGCCCCCGGTCGCCCGCACTACGGGGACGGTGCCGTACTTGAGGCTATAGATCTGATTCAGGCCGCAGGGCTCGTACTGGCTTGGCATGAGGAAGATGTCGCTGCCGGCTTCGATCCGGTGGGCGAGGGGATCGCTGAAGCCCAGTTTCACGGTCACTTTATCCGGAAAATCCGCCTGAAGGCCGGCGAAAAGCGTTTCGTAGCGAAGCTCACCGTTGCCTAACGCGACCAGGCAGACATCCCGCTCGAAGATCCGCGGCGCAATCTCGCCGATTAAATCGAAGCCTTTTTGGGTGGCGAACCGGGAGACGATGCCGAGCAGCGGCTGGTCGATGCTTCGCTCGGGCAGCCCCATTTCATTCAGCAGAGCACGCTTGCACTCGCGCTTTCCTTCGAGGTTTTCCGGCGAAAAGCGGGCTGGGAGGTGGGCGTCGGTCGCCGGATTCCAGTTGGTGTAGTCCACCCCGTTGAGGATTCCGCTCAGGACGCGGCTGCGCTCCCGCAGGAGGCCATCGAGCCCGAAGCCGTACTCCTCGGTCTGGATCTCTTCGGCATATTTGCGGCTCACGGTGTTGATGGCATCGGAGAAGACGATGCCGGCTTTCAGGAAGTTGATTCGGCCCCAGAATTCGAGTTGGGAGGGGTTAAACAGGTAGTCCCCGAGGCCGGTCTCGCTCAGCAGAGGAGCGTCGAACAGGCCCTGGTAGCCCAGATTATGGATCGTGAGGAGGGTCCTGGCGGCACTGAATTCCGGGTCGCCGGCGAGGGTCTCACGCAGGAAGACCGGCAGCAGACTTGCTTGCCAGTCATGGCAGTGAAAGACGTCGGCATGGAAGAGATGGCGGGAGATTTCGAGGGCCGCGCGGGCCAGAACGGCGAACCGGATGTGGTTGTCTGGGTAATCCCCCTCGGCATCGCCGTAGAGTCCGGCGCGGTCTTGCGGTCCGTAGAGAGCGGCATTTTCGACGAAATACAGGGAGACGGAGCCGACACCGGAGGCGCCCGACATCTCCCAGACGCCGACTTCGACCTGCCGATCGCCGAGAGGCACTGGCATCCGGTCGATGACGCGCGTGGCTGCCGAGTCGGCGGCGTTCATGTAGCGGGGGACGACGACGGCGACGTGATAACCGAGGTCGGCGAGTGCTTTCGGCAAGGCTCCCAGCACGTCCGCCAGGCCTCCGCTTTTCGCCCAGGGGCTTACTTCGGAGGACACCATCATGACCCGGCTGCGCAACATACCCATATGTAACTTAATGGTAGACTTATGGACATCCAGGGCGGAAGTGTCTTGAAGCGTATTTTTCTTCGATGTAACTCGCGCGCAACGGAAACGCCCTTGGCGCTCGGGTGTGCGAAGGTCCGTGTCCCGCGCCTGGAGCGGATCGCTTTCGTCTGCCTTCTTGCCGCATTGTCACTGGCTGGCCCAGCACGCCTCAGCGCTGAATCTCTCCAGCTGGAATCGAACAAGACCCTCTTTTTCGTGACGGCCGCGATGAATGCCGCCGGTTACGACGAAGGCATCAACCTGCCGGACAATAATCCGATCCGGAAGCAGGTTCGGGATTATCTGGCTTCGCGGAAAATTGCCGTTCTGCCCGAGCTGAAGACTTATTACCGCCGACACATGCAGAAGACCGGCACGCAGGACTTGTCACAGTACATATCCTGGACGTTCTCAGTGACAGGTGCGCCGGACTTCGCGTGGAAAGGCCGCGACGTGGATGTTCCGGCGGATGCCCTTGGCCTGGAAGGCTTTCAGCCCCTGATGATCGATTTCTATCGCCAGGCGGGTCTCGAAGACCTCTGGAAGCAGGTTCAGCCGGCGTATGACGCCGAAATCGCGCGGTACCATACGCCCGTTCTGAACATGACCAACGGGGTTGACGGCTATCTGAGGACATCGTCAGCCGATTTCCCGAACAGGCGCTTTCATGCGATCGTGGAACTTCTCACCGCTCCGCAGTCGGTGCAGGCATTTCACTACGGCGACGATACGTTTGTGGTGATTTCTCCGGCCGAAAAACCCCTGCTTTACGATATTCGCCACGCGTACATTCTTTCGCTTGTGGATCCGGTGATGTTGACGTACCGGGTGGATCTGCATCAGAAAGAATCGATCACGGATCTTGTGCAGAACACGCCGCTTCCGGACGCGTACAAAAGCGATTTTGTGCTGCTCGCCAGCCAATGCCTGGTCAAAGCCGTGGAAGCCCGCCTCGATAAGAATACCGACGCGATTGGCCGCGCAACCCGGCAGGGCTACGTTCTGACGCCGTTTTTCGCGGAACAGCTGCACGGTTTCGAGGGCATGCAGGAGAGCCTGCGATCGTTCGCGGAAGTGATGATTAACGCGATCGACCTCAACGCGGAGAGCCAGCGTATTTCGACGGTCAAGTTCGATAACGCGCAGTTACAGCGGAAGCCCACGACGGTAGTGGTGGCTGGTCCGGAACTCTCCGCATCCGGTAAGACGCTGGAGAAGGCCGAGGCGCTCTACAACGATCACGCGGTGGCGCCGAACAATATCGAAGAGGCCAAAACGCTGTTTGGCAAGGCCCTGGAGCAGAAGGGCGAGCCCGCAGAGCATGCGCAGGCCTGGTACGGCCTGGCGCGGATAGCGCTGCTTCAGAAGAGAGGCGAGGTCGCCGTTCAGGCGTTTGAAAAGACGCTTGAGTCGTCCCCCGACGATTTTACGCGCGGATGGGCGAACGTTTATCTCGGCAGGCTTTATCGCAGCCAACGCGATTACGCCGTGGCCGCGAAGTACTACGAGGCCGCACTGGCCGTGAGCGGCGCATCAGACAAGACGAAAGAAGCCGCTCGTAAAGAATTACAGGAAATCCCCAAAGATCAGGAGAAACAAACACCATGAGGCGCACCGCCATTTTAGCCACTGGACTTCTAGCCGCTTTGCAGGCCTTTAGTCAGACACCACCAGCCGCCGCTCCGGCCGCACCAGCCGCGGGAGCCGCCGCACCGGCCGCACCAGCCGGACCGCACCCCAAGAGCCCCGAGGAGAATGCCTCCCTCGTGAACCTTTTCAAGGCAACGGATCCCGATGCGCAGATCAAGGCGGCGGAGGATTTCCTGGAAAAGTACCCGGACACCGACTACAAGCCCCAGGTGTTGTTGGCGCTGGCCCAGTCTTACCACCAGAAAAAAGATGAGCCGAAGGCCATTGTGGCCGGCGAAAAGGCTCTGGCGGCGGACCCGAAGAGCTACGAAACGCAACTGCTGCTGTCCGAGATTTATTCGCGCAATACTCGTGCAACCGATCTCGACATGGACGATCGCCTGGCACGCTCGGATAAGTACGCAAAAGATGCACTCGCCGAACTCGAAACAGCCCAAAAGCCGAAGCCGGAAATCGCCGACAACGACTGGGTTCAGTTGAAGCAGGGTGAATCGCAGCGTGCCTACGTATCGCTCGGGTTGTCGGCGCTGCTGCGGAAGAAGCTGGACGAAGCGAAAACGAATTTCGACAAGGCGATGACACTTTACCCGGATCCTCTCGACATGCTGTACATCGAGCGCGCCTACACCACAGCCAAGCGCTATGACGATGCGTTGATGTGGATCGATAAAGCGGCAGCTTCGCCGAACGCGAACGACCAGGTGAAGAATATTGCCAATAACGACAAAACCCGGGTCCAGGCGCTGAAGAAGCAAGCCAACTGATTATTGAAGACGCAGGGGCCGCGGCCACGAAGCGCGCGGTGTTGGTGGAAACCGGCGGTCCCGGCAACAAGATGACGCCGAATCTGGACGAACTGGAACAGTCGCTCGGCTACACATTCCGGGACCGCGCCCTTCTTGACCGCGCATTAACGCATAGTTCCAGCGCCAACGAACTGCTGGCGGCCGGCGAGCCTCCGCCGGCGCCGGACAGCGGGCGCGCCGACAATGAGCGCCTGGAATTTCTGGGCGACTCCATTCTTGGCTGGCTGGTCAGCGAGTGGCTGTTCACCCGCTTTCCGAATTTCACCGAAGGCCAGCTTTCTCTGCTGAAAAACCATCTGGTGAGCGCATCGCATTTGCTGGCTGCGGCGCATCGGCTGGATCTGGGCCGGCATCTTCATCTGGGCCGCGGCGAAGAGACTGCCGGGGGGCGCGGCAAGCAACGGCTTCTAGTCAATGCGTTTGAGGCGGTGCTGGCTGCGGTCTATCTGGATGGCGGTGTGGACGCGGCGCGAGCCGTGATTGTCAGCCAGACCATACCTTCCGAAGATGAGCTTTCGAGCCTGGCGGGAGCTGGTCCGCCGCGCGATTTCCGGGCTGAACTGGATCGATTGGCCCGCGACAGGGCTTTGCCGCTGCCGGAATATCGTCTGGTGGGGGAAAACGGACCGGGCCACGCGCGGACGTTTATCGTCGAGGTTCGGCTGGGCCGGGATTTGACGGCAACAGCGGGGGGACCTTCGAAGAAATCGGCATCGCACAATGCGGCGCGGCAGATCTGCGAGCAGTTGCGGGCGGGCAGAGCGTCTACGGGCGTTTAGGCGGAGATCGCGGATCGAAAAAAAAGGGGCCGGCGCGCCAAAGCGTGCCGGCCCCTTTTTCAATTCGACCTGCTTAGAACGAGAAGCGTGCGGACAGCTGTAACTGCCGTGCTCCATAGAGACTGTTGTTCGATGAGGTCGGCGCCATAAACGCCGCGTTGCGGGTTAACGTAGTTCCGCTCAGGTTGTATTCGGTGCTGTTGACTGAGAAGAAGTTCGTGAAGTTGAAAAGGTTGAAAGCCTCGCCTCGCAGCGCCAGCTTGTACTTTTCTTTGAATACGAAGTCACGCGCGACTCGGAAATCGACATATCCCAGACCGGGGCCCGTAAAGTTATTGCGGGGTTCGCCGGGGAAGCGGGACGATGAAAGCGCCGTACCCGAGTTATTCACGACAGCGCCCGTCAGGCCACCGGCAGGACCGCCCGACGCGGAACCGTTGACAGTGCCCGTGAGACCCTGACCAGCGGATACCGTCACGATTGAAGAGAAGTTGAAGCCATCCACAAGGAACCGCACCGTTTTATTGGCGATCTTGTGGGTGAATTGGGGCGCCCAGACCGTGTTCGCGACAAAGCGGTGACGCTGGTCGAGATCCGAACGGCCATATTCGAGCTTGCGGTGGTAAGGATCGATCGGCGAATCGGTGCCATTAAAAGTACCGAACTGGCCGGGAACCTGGCCACCATCGGTTGCTTTAGCGAGCGTGTAGTTAGCGGTAAATGCCAGGCCATGCGAGACGGGTTTGTTGAAGGTGATAACCAGGCTGTTGTACCACGAATTTACATCGCTGAAGCCGGTCAGAACCGGACCGGTCGCATCGATGCGGCTGGTGTAAAACGGCACCGTCAGGCTGCTGGAAGCGCCGGCTGCATCGACCACGGTGAAGGTCTTGGTGGTGGTGGCAGGTGCGATATTTGTATCGACGAAGATCGGCAACCGCATTCCGCGGCTGAATACATAGGAGGCCGAGAGGCTGGTGCCCATCGGGAGTTGATGTTCGACCGCGAATTCGCCTTCATGCACCAGCGGGTTTACCCAATCGGGCGTCTGACCACGGCTCGTCTGCGTAGCCGTTGGCGGTGTAAACGGAACCACCTTCGGCGTTACCGCACCGGCGAACGGGGCGGTTGGAGTGCCACCCGGAGGCGTGAAGATGAGATTCGGGAACGTCAGCGTCGGGCAGGTGGTGGGATTGCAGTTGAACGTCTGCTGAATAACACCGTTTTCGACGCGGGTTGCATAGTACGTGCTGTTCGATGTCTTGCCGTAGAAAATTCCATATCCGGCGCGGACGACTGTTCCTTTCATTCCGGTCCAGGCCAGGCCGATGCGCGGAGCGAGATTGTTCTTATCGATATTGATGGTTGACGTGTATAACGTCGTCAGGGGCGTGGAGGTGTTGGGCTTCGGCGGCGCGGGGATTAACTGGATGTCATAACGAACGCCCAGGTTGACCGTCAGGTTCGGCCGGGCCTTCCATGTGTCTTCCACGAAACCATCGAAATCCTTATCGTAGAAATCGTCCTTGCCGACTCCGGTGACGGGATCGGTTACCTGGACGAAGGTCAGGAAGTGCCGTCCTGTCAGGCCATCGCCCAGGTTGGTCCCGGTAACGTCGGCCACCCAATTCGTGAAGGCTGATGTTCCCGAGTAGTTATAAACGCCGCCTCCCTGAAAGAGATTGATCAGCAGTTCATGAATTATGTTTGCATCGAATCCGGCTTTGATTGTGTGCTGGCCTTTAGACAGGGAGAGCGTGTCCGAGAACTGGAGGCGGTGCTCATCCGGGAACGCCGGGCGAGGCAACGCGTTCGGCAAGCCGTAGCCTGTGACGTTTTGAACCGAAACACTGGGGCCGGTGGAATTCGCTTTGATGATTTCGAGATCGCGTGACCACTGGAAACGGAAACTGTTCACCATCGTGCTGCTGAGAGTGGAGTTCCAGTTGGCAACGAAAAACCGCTCGTGGGTGATTGCGAAGCCGTTTGTGGTGATGGAACTGTTGTTGACCGTAATGCCGGTGCTGTACGAATTAGGTCCGCGGAAGTTGTCCAGATTAAAGGACGCATTGACCCGGTTTTTCGCGTTTACCTGGTAATCGAGCTTGCCGAAACCGACATCCTGATTCTGGAATCTCGGGTAGGAGCCTACCAGGCCCGCAGCGTAGGCGTTCGCCGACGCGCATGTGGCGGCGCTGATCGCCGCGTTCGTGCAGGCCACGGGGAAGGTGGCACTGCTCGTATAGGTAATTGGAAAAACCTTGCGCGATCCATCGTAGGTCAGGAAGAAGAACAGCTTGTCCTTGATCAAACGGCCGCCGGCGCTGCCGCCGAACTGATTCTGCTGATGCACGGGCTGTGTATAGATGCCCTTCGACTTCTGGAACGGATCGATAGCGTTCCACGCCGGGTTGCGGACATATTCAAAAAGATCTCCGTGGAATAAATTGGTGCCGGACTTGGTAACCGCGTTTACTACGCCGCCAGCCGCCTGGCCGAGTTCAGCGCTGTAGTTGCTGGAGCTGACCTGATATTCCTGAATGGAATCCATGCTGTAAACGTAGGGCAATGTCGTGCGGCCCTTGGCTTCGGAGAAGAACGCCTGGTTGTTGTTGGCGCCATCGACCGAGTTTGAATTGTAGAGGCCCGAGATGCCGCGATAAGAAATCAGTCCCGTACCGCCATCGGTGGTTACATTGGGGGTGAGCAGCACGAACGCGTCCCAGCGCCGTCCGGCAATTGGCAGATTTTCTACCTGAACCTGACTCACCATCTGCGAGACTTCTGTTTTTTCGGTATCGACAATCGGATTCTCAGCGTTCACGGTGATCGTGTTGGAGCTGGTTTGAACAGTCATCTTGAAATCGATCGTGAGTACGCGACCCACCTGAAGAACCAGGTCCTTGCGTTCCATCTTGCCGAATCCGGCCTTCGACGCAGTGATCGTGTAATTTCCCGGCTGCATGAAGGTGGCCACGTAAATTCCGGCGTCGTTCGTGTTGGTGGAGCGGTCAATGCCTGTCTCGGTGTTGGAGATGACAACGCTTGCGCCCGGCACAACCGCGCCGGACGGATCAGTCAGGGTGCCGGTAATAGTGCCGGAGCCGCCTTGTGCGAACAACCCTGAAGCAATGCAGACCAGGAGGGCAACGGTAGAAGCGCACCTGGTCAGAAATGGTTTGAAAGGTAAAGATCCCATGTCCTTAATCATACCGGGCGAACCATTGCAAGGGTAAGAAGATTAAGAAACGTTTCGATTATTTTAACGGCTACAACGGTAGTGGCTATAAAATAACCTGATTACCGCCATAGCATATTTGAATGAGACTCCGGGACGGTAGAAAGCCTTGCGTCTAGGCCAGTTCAGCCTGCTTCGTCTCAGGCAGGCTGAACACCAGCACAGCTCCCAGCGCAAAGAAAGCCGAATTCAGGCCGAGCGACGTCCCGATCCCATAATGGTCGGCGAAATAGCCCACTGTCCATGGCGCCAGCGCGCTGCAACCCCGGCCAATGTTGTACACGAAGCCCAAACCGGCTCCGCGAACGCGGGTGGGATACAGCTCGGACAGCATCGCGCCGAACATACTGAAGAATCCCGTGCCGAAAAAACCGATCAGCGGGCCCAGCATCAGCAGCGTGTGTTCATCCCTTGTAGCCCCGTAAACAGGCGTCAGGATCGCCGCGGCGAGCACGTACGAAACAAACGCGGGCCTGCGTCCGATCTTGTCCGCCAGCCATCCGAACGCAACGTATCCCGCGAACGCGCCCAATTGCATGGGGACCACAAAGCCGCTGGTGCGAACGATGGTAAGTCCCGCGCCTCCCCCGGAAGCCGGGCTCGACAGAAATCCTGGTATCCATGTGAACAGGCCCCAGTAGGCAAAAAGAACACAGCTCGCCAGTATCGATGCGAAGATCGTACGCCGACGCAACGCGCCCTGGAACAACTCGCCGACGCTGCTCCCCTTCACTTCGCCGCGTTGCCAGACCTCGGGTTCAGGGACATATTGCCGGATCACGAGGACCAGCAACGCGGGAAGCAACCCGGCCAGGAAGAGCGCACGCCAACCGAATCGCGGCAGAATCAGAGCGGTCATTCCAGCGGCCAGCATGTAGCCCAGCGCCCACCCCGACTGCATGATGCCGACAGCCTTCGCACGATGTTCAGCCGGCCACGTCTCGGCAACCAGTACGGCGCCAGTCGACCACTCCGCTCCCAGGCCAATCCCGATCAAGGCGCGCCAGAACAGCAGTGAACCCAGGTTCCAGCTCAAAGCCGTCCCGGCCGACGCAACGCTGAAAATGAGAATCGACCAGATCAGCGCCTGCGCCCGGCCGATGCGGTCCGACAGCACGCCAAACACGATGCCGCCGCCTGCGGAAAATAAGAGGGTGAACGAACTGACCAGGCCAGCCTGCGCGGCACTGAGATGAAATTCCGAACGCAGGACGTTAACCGTGAAGACAAACAACAGGACGTCCATCGCGTCCAGCATGTAGCCGGCCTGTGCCGCAAACAAAGTGATCCATTGCCGGCGTGTAATGGATCGCATGGCTCAGATTATTGTAGCGTCAGTTCTGATCGAATGTAATCTTCGAATTCGCTTCGTATCGCCGATAATCGCCGAACTGAATTTCCGCTTTCGTCAGGGTCTTGCCGAAGTGCCCGATTTCGACAGCTTCGCGCGGCAGCAGAAATTCTTTCGACGCCACGCTGGCAACGCCGTAGCGAACATCGAGTTGCATGCCGAGCGCGACTTTCGAACCGCGGCGTATCACTGACGCCGGCTCTGTTTCGATCTGGATGCGCGTGACCATGCCGGATGAGCAGTCCGCCGTGACGAAGCCGTGATGAGCCATTCTGACGTAATCGGCGTCCGCCCGCATCACGTAAGTGCTCGTTGGCTCCGGGACGCGATAGCGAAACACACAGTCGTGATCCCAGTTAAATTCGGCGGCCGCCTTCGGATCGAAGATCCACCGCAACGCGGTGCCAAATTCTCCCCCCGGCCGGAAGTAGCCCTTCCTGATCCGCTTTTCGAGATCCGTCGTTTGGCCGTTCACTTTCAGCAGCCGGTAGTGCTCGCCATGAGCGATGTAGCCGAGCTCAAGTTCCTGCGTCTCAAGCAGCTTCCAATGGGTGTTTGCGCCAGCCTGGCCGACGCTGCGCGTCATGACTTCCGTGCAAAGAAAGTCCTCCAGCCGATCGCTGTATTTCAGCGCCGCCTCACGCATTCGCGCGATCATGGCCGTCTGGTCGGAGGCCGCTGGTCCAACGACCTGGCTATAGCCGCACAGAGCGAACGCAGCCAGGCAAATCCATCGCATTTTTGGATCTTACCGCAAATCGCGGCGAATCAATACGATTTGGCGATCACTACGCGGCGATCCACTTCTTCGCCGGTGATAATGCACTTGCCGCCGCCGTCGTATTCGTCCTTCAGCGGAATGTTGCGAACCGTGGCCTTGAATTCCTTCAGGCGCGCGTCGCAGACGGCATCGTCTTTCACGTGCGCCATCACGAATTTCCCACCGCCCTTTTCGGCTGTCACTTCACGGAGAATCGATTCGACTTCTTCGATCGAATTTGCCAGGACGGTATTTTCCTTCAAGCGTGCCCGCGCGGCAGCCAGCATGTCCGTTTGCATCACGTCGAGCGTTTCCGTCACCCGCGAGGCAATGCCTTCCTGCGGCAGAATCTGCTTCGTTCCGGTGTCGCGGCGCTTCAGTACGATATTGCCGGAAGCCAGATCGCGCGGGCCGAGTTCCAGCACGACCGGCACGCCGCGTCTTTCCCAATGGAAGAACTTCGCGCCAGGATTGAGTCCCTCGCGATCATCTACCTTCGCACCAGTATCGGCGGCGATTCTGTGCGCGGCTTCGAGGACGGCGGCCTTCTCATCGTCTTTGCGGAAGATCGGCACCAGCACGGCTTTCTTCGGCGCGAGCTTCGGGGGCAGCACGAGACCCTTGTCGTCGGAGTGGCTCATGATCAAACCCCCTATGAGCCGGGTCGAAACACCCCAACTGGTCTGCCAGACATATTCCAGCTGCCCTTCTTTGCTCTGGAACTTCACGTCGAACGCTTTGCCGAAGTTCTGACCCAGATCGTGACTGGTACCGGCCTGGAGGGCGAGCCCGTTCTGCATCATGGCTTCGATAGAAAAACTCCGGAGCGCGCCCGCGAATTTCTCCGTCTGCGTTTTCACGCCGCGGATCACCGGCATTGCCATGATGTTTTCCGCCACGTCGGCATAGACGTCGAGCATGCGCAGAACTTCTTCTTCCGCCTCGGCGTGATTGGAATGGGCCGTGTGGCCTTCCTGCCACAAAAATTCCGTGGTCCGCAGGAACATGCGCGTACGCAGTTCCCAGCGAATAACGTTGGCCCACTGATTGTAGAGCAGCGGAAGATCGCGATAACTCTGCACCCAGCGTGCGAAAAAATGCCCGATGATCGTTTCCGAAGTCGGCCGGATTACATACGGCTCTTCCAGTTTCTTGCCGCCGGCAACCGTTACGACGGCGAGTTCGGGAGCGAAGCCTTCCACATGTTCCGCCTCCTTCTGGAGGAAGCTCTGTGGAATCAGCAGCGGAAAATAAACGTTCTCGTGGCCCGTCGCCTTGAATCGCGCATCCAGCTCCCGCTGGAGGCCTTCCCAGACGGCATAACCGTTGGGACGGATCACCATGCAGCCCTTGACGATTTCCGCCGGCTCCGCCATGTCCCCCTGGAGCACGACATCCTGATACCAGGCGGCAAAGTCTTTCTGACGGGGAGTGATAGGTGATTCAGCCATGTAGTTAAGGGCGCTCGCCGGAGTGCGGGCGCCGATCTTTCAGGTTACTGCACTACATGGGTTTTTGCGAATCGGCGGCCGATGAACCGCCGCTGGCTCGTCGTGCCGGCGGCGGTTCATCTTTTAGGCTTCGGGCTCACCCGGTGCGTCTCATTCCCGGGCCTGAGAGCGGTTCTCGTTCCGACTCGACGGGTCGGCGGGCACCGGAAGCGCCGGATTTCATTTCGCGAAACGCGGGCGCATCCACGAATTCCCAGCCATCGCCATTATTCCAGGGGCCACGCATATCATGCTCGCCGAAATCGCCGTCGCCAGTGGAATCGTTAAAGTACTGATTGACAAGTTCCGGAGTGGGAGGAATCTGCCCAATCTGCAGCGGGTCTTTTCCCATGCTGTCGAGAGCCCGCATGAAGGCTTTCATGTGGGTGATCTCGCGCGTCATGAGGAACTGGAGTGCATCTATCGTGCCCTTGTCTTCCGTGAACTTGATCAGCCGCTCGTAAACGATCTTGGCGCGGGCCTCGGCGGCGATGTTGCTGCGGAGATCGACGTCGAGTTCGCCGGTGATCTTGAGGTAGTCGGCGGTCCACGGGTCGCCCATTGAATTCATGAGTCCAACGCCGCCACCGCCTGCAATGGCGATGAGGGGGTCGGCTTCGCCGGCGTTTCGCGAATTCTTCATCGGCTTCAGATGCAGCCGCGCGAGATTGCCGACCACTTCAAGGTGACTGAGCTCTTCCGTCCCGATATCCATTAAGAGGTCTTTGCGTGCAGGGTCTTCGCAATTGAGTCCCTGAATGGAGTACTGCATTGCCGCGGCGAGCTCTCCGTTGGCGCCTCCGAATTGTTCGAGGAGCATATTGCCGAAACGCGGATCAGGGGTATCGACGCGAACTGTGTACATTAATTTTTTGATGTGGTGGTACATGGTGCCCTCGAAATTTGCACGTACCGAGCCAAAGTGATGTTGCCGGGACAGAGCGCCGGAGTTCGCACCGCGGAGACTTAGCTCGCATCGACGCGGCTGATCATCCCAGGAGATTTCCTGCAGTTGCAGCGCATCTGAGCACGTCGGCAATTGTTTCAAATGCTACGCTGACTGAATGACGGAGCCCTTCCTGCAAGAATGTCTCGCGGTGCTTTCGCGCACACCGGTAGTGCTCGATTCACTTCTTCGCGATCTGCCGGAAACGTTGACGGCGGCGAGCGAGGGCCCCGGCACCTGGAGCCCCTCCGAAGTCGTTCGGCATCTGATTTATGGCGAAAAGACGGACTGGATGCCGCGGATGGAACTGATCCAGGAGCATGGAACGTCGCGGCCATTTGAGCCTTACGATCACGAAGGACAGTTCCGGGAGGGTGGCGGGAAATCGTTGGCGGCGCTGCTCGATGAGTTCAGGGAGTTGCGGCAGAACGGGGTCGCCCGGCTGCGCGCGATGAATCTGACGTCCGAACAGCTGGACTCGAAGGGAATGCATCCGGCGCTGGGTTTGGTGACGGCCCGGCAACTTCTGGCGACGTGGACGGCTCACGATTTAAACCACCTTATGCAGATCAGCCGGGTTATGGCGAAGCGCTATAAGCCAGAGGTCGGACCATGGGTGGCGTACATGTCTGTCATGAAATGAACTGAACAGGCGGCCCCTGCGAGGAATATATAGACTATGGGTTCTTTCAGTGGCCGTGCGGCTTGCGGCATTCGTGTGTTCGCCGCGGCTTTCGCTGCGGCAGCTTTTGCGATACTCCTTCGTGGCCAGCAATCGACCGGCGAAATCAAGCTTCAGGTGAAAGATCAATCCGGAGCGGCCGTTACGGCTTCGGGCAAACTCGAGAACACAGCGTCGGGAACGAACCGGGTGTTTCAAGTGGACGACAAAGGTTCGGCCGATCTGCCCGATGTGGCGCCAGGCCGTTATCGGCTCGAACTGACGCATACGGGATTTACATCATGGTCGGAGGCAGTGGAAGTTAAGCCCGGCGCGACGGTGACGCGCGAGATCACGCTGACCCTCAGCGCGTCCGCATTCCGGGTGAATGTAGTGGAATCGACTCCGCTCGCGGGCTTCGACGTTCCGGTAAATCAGATTGCCGCGCCGGTACAGTCGGCGACCGCGGCCGATCTGGAGGAATCCGGCTCGCTCGATCTTTCCGATCTGCTCAGCAAGCGCTTGGCCGGCGTGAACGTGAACCAGAGTCAGGAAAATCCGTATCAGCCGGATGTCAATTATCGCGGGTACACGGCATCGCCGCTGCTGGGCACCCCGGAAGGCGTCTCAGTTTTCATGGATGGCGTGCGGATGAATCAGCCTTTCGGCGACATTGTGAGCTGGGACCTGATTCCGAAAGTTGCCATCCAGCAGGCGACGCTCATGCCGGGATCGAACCCGCTTTTTGGTTTGAATACGCTGGGCGGCGCGCTTGCGGTGCAAATGAAAGACGGGAGCAGCGCTCCGGGCAGCACGATTACCGCAACCGGCGGCAGCAACAATCGGCGGGCGATTGAGTTTGAGCATGGCGGCTCGAACAAAAGCGCGTTGAGCTGGTACGTGGCGGGAAACGTGTTTCATGACGACGGATGGCGTCCGCTGTCGCCGTCCGATGTTCGTCAGACATTCGCGCATCTGGGATGGCAGGGGACCAAAACATCGCTCGGCCTGTCGCTGGCGTATGCATATAACGATTTATGGGGACATGGTCCGCAGGAACAACGTCTGCTGAATGAGAATTATTCCAGCGGGTACACGCTTTCCGACGAGACGTTCAATCGTTCGCCGTTTCTGAATCTGACTGTACGGCACGCGGTTTCCAATCAGCTGACGTTTTCCGGCAACGCTTACTTCCGCTACATCATTTCGGATACCTTCAACACAGACTTCAATTCGGATTCCCTTTCCGAAGCGGTCTATCAGCCCAGCGCGGCGGAACAGGCGGCGCTTACGAAAGCGGGCTATTCCGGCTTCCCCACCAGCGGCGCGACCGCGGCCAACACTCCGTTTCCGAAATGGCGGTGCATCGCTGAAGTGCTGTTGCTGACTGAACCGGCGGAGAAGTGCGATGCTTTTCTCACGCGCTCGTGGACGAATCAAAGCAACTACGGCGGGGCGGGGCAGATGACATGGAGCACGAACCTCGGAAAGGCGAAGAATCAGTTCACACCCGGGTTTGGTTTCGATCGCAGCGTGCTCGATTTCAAACAGAATCAGCAGTTCGCATATATTAATCCGGACCGCACGATGACAGGAATCGGCGGCTGGGCCGACGGTTCCACAAACACAAACGGAGGGCCTTTCGATACGCGCGTAAACCTGCGCGGAACTCCGTGGACGTGGAGCTTGTTTGCCGCGGACTCACTGACCGCCGGCAAGTGGACCATGACGGCGTCTGGCCGTTTCAACCGCGCCAGGGTGAATAATCTGGACCGGCTGCTGCCGGCGGCCGGCCCCGGCTCGCTCACCGGCACGTACGTGTTCAACCGGCTGAACCCCGCTGTAGGGATCACGTTCAGCCCGACTGCCGCAGTGAATGCATACGCCAGCTACAACGAAGGCAGCCGCGCGCCGACATCCATCGAACTTGGCTGCGCCGATCCGAACGACCCGTGTCACCTGCCGAACTCGCTGGTAAGCGATCCGGCACTGCGGCAAGTCATCACGCGGACTTTCGAAGCCGGTCTGCGGGGCACGCCCGAAAGGCACATGAACTGGAGTGTCAGTTTGTTCCGTGCGGGCAACTGGGACGACATGCTGTTCGTTTCTTCTCCGCTGGCAAACAACGGCTACTTCAAGAATTTCGGCAGGACGCGCAGACAGGGCGTTACGGTCGATCTCAGCGGGACGATCCGCAAATTCGAAGTCGGTGGCGATTACACGTTTGTGGATGCGACCTATCAGTCGCGGGAAACGATCGACGGGGCAGCGAACAGTGCGAACGATGGGGGGACAGCCGGGCTCGACGGCAATATTGCAATTTCGCCGGGCAACCGGATTCCTGAGATTCCGCATCACATGCTCAAAGTGTTTGCGGGATGGCAGCCGACCCAGAAGTTTTTCGTGGAGGCGAATCTGAATGCGATATCGAGCAGCTTCGCGCGCGGCAATGACAATAACCTGGATAAGCCGGACGGTGTTTACTACATCGGCACGGGCATCTCGCCCGGATATGCCATAGTGGACCTTTCCACGCATTATCAGCTGCGAAAACACCTGCAGCTGTTCGCCAACATCGACAATCTGCTGAATCGCCACTACTCCATGGGCGCTGAACTGGCGATTACCGGGATCACGCCTCAGGGCAACTATCTGGCGCGTCCTTTTCCGGCAACGGCGAGCGGCGATTATCCGCAGGTTCACTCGACGTTCTTGTCGCCGGGCGCGCCGTTTGCCGTACAGGGCGGGCTGAAATTCACGTTCTGACCGCGCTTCCGGCTACGGTAGGCGTGGCATTGCGGCTACCAGGCGCTGCGTGAATTCATGCTTCGGCGCGTGAAAGATTTCTCCCGGCGGACCCGATTCCACAATGCGGCCTTCATGCAGAATTTCGACGCGATGGCTGATGGAGGCGATCGAAAGCAGATCGTGCGAGATGAAGAGAATTGCCGTGCCATCACGCTGATTCAGTTCCTGGAAGAGCCTGAGGACACTCGCCTGCGTGATTGCATCGAGCGCGCTGATCGGCTCATCGGCGATCAGCAGCGCGGGTTTATGCATGATCGCCAGGGCGATCAGAAGACGCTGTCCCTGCCCTGTGCTGAGCTGGCCCGCCCGCTGGCGAAGGAAGGCTGTTTCATGGGGCAACTGAACGCTTGTCAGTAAGCGGGCAAAGGCGTCGTTGTCGGGGGGGACGGACGAATGGGCTCGCCAGGTTTCTTCAAGCAGTGTCTCGACTCGTAACCGATCGTTCAGCGCGGACGCTGGATTCTGCGGCACGTAGCCTACGCGCTTGCCGAGGACGGCCCGCATCTCCCGGTCCGTTTTGGAAATCAGTTCGCTGCCTTCGAGGACAATACTTCCCGTAACTTCTCCACCGCGATAGTGAAGCAGACGAAGCAGGGAGAGGGACAGGGTACTTTTACCGGAACCGCTCAGCCCGACGAGAGCGACGATTTCGTTCGCCGCGATCTGTGCGCCGACTTCGCGCAGGACTTCACGCGCGCCGTAACGCGCCGAGATGCGGAAGTCGAGAACGGGAGTCATTCAAGATGCAGCCATTCGACATTCCACCACACCGACGGCGGCGTCACGGAAGGCTGCACGCCTTTGAGGCTCGGCGAGATCGCGCAGAGGGAGTCGGGATTCACCAGATAAATGATCGGCTCCTGCTCCACCGCGATTCGCTGCACTTCGTCAAAAGCTTTTTTGCGGACGTCGCGCGAGCCGGACGATGCCTGGATTTTTTCCAGTTCGTCGATGCGGGCTTCCCAGGGAGTGGCCGGCGACTTTTCGGAAAGCCACCAGGCGTGATGGTCGCCTGAGCTCATCCAGACGTTCATCACTTCGAGCGGATCGGTTTCAAGGTTGATGGAGAGCAGCACGGCTTCATAGTCGAAAGTCTTCGCGATGCGATCGACCAGGGAGCCGAAGTCGAGGGTAACGATGGTGACTTTTATGCCCAGTTTCGCGAGATCGGCCTGAATCAAAGGCGCCATATGTTCGCGCGGGGCATTGCCTGCATTGGTGATCAGGGAGAATTCCACCGGGTGTCCGGCGCTGTCGTGCAGGAAGCCTCCCTGGAGGGAGAAGCCATCATCGGTCAGGAACTTTGTGGCGGCCTGCGGATCGAACGGCAGCGGCTTCAGCGCGGTGTTGAACCAGAAACGATTGGCTTCGGAGACTGGACCCGCCGAAGGATGAGCGCGCCCGTTGTACACCACGCGCGAGATGTCGGTCCTGTTGATTGCAAGGCTGACGGAGTGCCGGAAAGCGGCGGAACGGAACCACTTCCTTTTCCACTCCGGGAGGCTATGGGCCGGGGACTGGTTAAACCACATGGATTCCGAATCGAGAGAAGGTCCGAGAGAGCGGGCAACCCCTGGCTTTTCCTTTTCGATGCGGTCGAAGCCGGTGGGTTCGAGCTTTTCGATGATGTGAACTTCGCCGCGCAGAAAGCGTTCCAGTTCGATATCGTGGTTCGCCTGAATATCGATGCGAACAGAATCGAGATAGGGCAACTGTTTGCCGGCCTGGTCGTGTTTCCAGTAGTTCGGATTGCGTGAGATGCGCACGTATTCGCCGGGGCGGTATTCCGTCAGATAGAACGGTCCGGCGGAGGCCGGGAGCTTCGCCATTGTTTTCGGCGTTACCGGCAACGTATCGAAAAGGCGGTCCAGGCCGGGCTTCGGATCTTTATAAACGATGGAGACGTCGAGCGGCGAGGAAACGGTTATGGATGGATTGCCTGCGGTCGCACTGAACGCGTCACCTACTGGAGAGGCTTCTTTAGGATCGAGGGCTCGGTTGAGAGTGCGGGCGACGTCGTTGGCATCGAGCGGCGAGTTGTCGGAGAATTTCAGGCCCGAACGGAGGTGAAATGAAATCGACCGGCTGTCGTCGGAAAGTTTCCATGCTTCGGCAAGTTCGGGTTCGAGCGCATCGGTGGCGCGATTGACACGCACAAGAACACCGGCGGTCAGATAGCGGACGGTTTCGGAATGATTTTCGATGACCTGAAGCGGATCGAACGTCTTGGGATCGCCTGCGATCGAAATGCGGAGTTCTTTGGTCGCGGGTGATTTCGAAACGGACTGGCAGGCCACCATTGCGAATGCCGCCGAGGCAACGATTAGGATGCGCATCAGTCAATCTCCCCGGCCGGCATAGGTCCGGACTGAAGAGCTTCGAGACAAATCATCACCAGCATGAGGAGAATCAGCGGAGTCAGAACCCAGGGATTCGCGCGGATGAGATCGGGGTGGCGCAGTTCGCCGAGCAGATTGCCCCAGGACGGAAGCGGCTCCGGGACGCCGAGGCCGAGCAGGCCAAGACTCGCTTCGGCCAGAATGTAGGCCGGCACCAAAACGCGAAACTGAGCGATGGCGACAGCGCGCAGATGCGGCCAGGCGTGCACCAGAGCGATACGGCGTCCGGATATGCCGGCAGCGCGGGCCTGGAGCATCCAGCCCGATGATTCCATGCGTGCGATCGAGGCCGAGAATATACGGGCAGGCCAGGCCCACCCTGCGACCCCCATCAGCCCGAATGTTACGAGCACGGAAACCGCGGGGCTGGTATTCAGCGGGAGTTCCGCCCGGAGGATGATGAACAGAAAAATCCAGGGCAGGGCCAGGCAAATCGTGGTGATGACGGAAACGACGGGGCTGGTCAGGTTGCGGCGAGTTCCGGCCCCGGCGGAAAAAGGTGCGATGAGCAGCGCGAGCGCGACTGAGATAGCCGCCGCAGCGGGTGCGAGCACAATCGAAATACGGGTTGCATAGAGCAGGCGGGAGAAACGATCGCGCCCGATTTCGTCGGTCCCGAGAACAAACCGTCCGGCTGGCGCGGAGGACGGAGCATCCCGAAACTGTTGGTCATAAGGGAACGGGGCGAGCGCCGGTCCGAACATTGCACCCAGACAGATCAATATAAGCACGACAAGAGCTGTTCGGCGGATGGCGATTCTCATACGGGTTCGGCCAAAACGTTTGCAGGTCCGGCTTCGCTTCCTTCCACTAGTTCCCCGAATGAAGCGACCGCCGCTACGATGAACGTGATGATCAGGGCCAGACCGCAAAGAAGCGGCAAATCGCGCGCGACGGCGGCGTGCCAGGTTAACTGGCCAATTCCGGGAACGTCGCAAATGGCTTCCATCGGAATCAGGATTCCAAAGGCGAGTACGAGGGAAACACCTGCGAGCGCGATGAGTTGGGTGGCCGCGGGGCGCAGCACGTATTGCCACGCGAGAACCTGGGGTGAGATGCCGCGGGCGCGGGCGGCCAGCAGAGCGCCGGAGCGGTAGAGTTCTTGCCAAAGCGCCCGCATGGTTCCAAACACTCGCGGGAGGATGGCAAGGGTGACCGCGACATCGAGCGGTCCGCCTTTCAGAAAAAAAGCCAGTGCGATTACTGCGGGGGGTACCGCGAGCAGAAACCCACTCACAGAAGCCGCGGCCGCTTCAAGCACCGGCCGTCGCGGCCACACCGCGAGCCATGCCAGCCAGCCGCCCAGCAACATGCCTCCGGTTACGCCCGAGGCGATCAGACGCAGCGTGACTCCGGCGCGCTGGCGAAGCAATTCAGAGACTGGAGCATGGAGGGAGTCGGATTCGCCGAAATCGCCGCCGAGCGCCTTACTCAGGTAGCGCGTGTAGAAAAGCGGCAGCTGGTTTTCATATTCGCGGCGCGCGTGGAACGCGGCTCTGGTTGCGGCACTGAGTTTGGGATTCCAGGAGTTTTCGTCCACGTCGAAACCGGGGCTGTAACGAACCAAAGCGGATGCTATGAAGCCGCCCGCAACTACGGCCAGAACGAGGCTGGTGAAACTACGAATAAAACGGTGCGGCAGGCTGTTGGTTCCGATGCGTCGCGCCGGAGGCCCGTGCGGCGTCATGACGCGGCAGCCGTAATCTCAGGGGCGGTGAAATCGCCGGGTGGGGGTACCGAGCCGTCCGCTTCGCCCGCTGTAAGCTCCGCAACCTGCATGGCCACTACAGACGCACGATCCTTCTTGCGCTGACGCTTGCCTTTGTACATGCGGCGGTCCGCTTCGGCAAGCAACTGTTCGGCATCAGAACCATCCTGCGGATAATTCGCGATGCCGATGCTGATCGAAAGAACGCTGGGCTCCGGCGTTGCTTCACCGGCGGCACGGGCAACCGCCCGCATGCGCTCGATCTTCAACTCCAGTTCCTCATCGCCTGTGGAGGGGATCAGCATGACGAACTCATCGCCGCCAAGGCGCGCCAGATAGTCGTTGGGCCCGCAGTACTCGCGCAACCCGTTCGCGACGATTCGCAGCACCCGATTGCCTGCCAGATGCCCAAAGCGGTCGTTAATCTGCTTGAACCCGTCGAGGTCGGCGACTACCACGGCGAGCGAAGTATTTGTTCGCGCAGCTCGGGAGACCTCGTGATCGAGCGAAAGGAAGAGCGAACGCGCGTTGGGGAGGTTGGTCAGGTAATCGGTTGTGATCGATGTTTCGAGCAGCCGCTGGCTCAACGCGTTTTCGATTGCGAGCGCCACTTTGGAACTGATGGCCTGAAGGATCCGGAGATTTTCTTTGCTGAACGCGTCGCGTTCGGCGCGATACAGCGCGAGCACACCGAGCACGCCGGACACACCATCGAGCGGCACGGCAAGAGCGGAACGAAGCGTACTGTATTTTGTGGGGTCGTTGAGGTAACCGGCTTCGACCGAAGGGTTCCCGTTCAGAATTGCTTTGTTGTTTTCCACTACCCAGCCGGAAAGGCCCTGGCCAACCGGAATCTCAAGGGAATTGAACAGGCGAAGGTTTTCGCCGCAGACATATTCGGGCGTCAGTTTTTCGTCGCGGCGGATGTAGACCACCAGCGTTTCATACGGGATGAGGCGCTTGAGGCGAACTCCGACAAACGCGAGAGCTTCCTGGAGGCTCAGAGAGCTGCCGAGATCCTGAGTCAACTCGTACAGCATCTGGGCCTCCTGAGTGGCGGCCGCGATGGTCGACATGGGGTCGGTCACCGGGGCTCCCGCCATCACCGGAGTCTTTGTTTCAGTCGAAGACGCGAAGCCTGTGGCTGGAGCCGCGCCACGCTCGATCTTTACATCCATGGAGAGCTTGGCGCTCTTCTCGCCGCCGGCGGCCACAGCCATGCGCTCCAGTTCGATGTAGCGGCGCTTGAGGATATCGACGATGACAGGATCGAAGGCCTTGCCCGATTCGTCGGTCACGATTTTCATCGCTTCATCGAGAGGCATCGCGCGGCGATATTGGCGGTCTGAAGCGAGCGCGTCCAGACAATCCACCGCGGATAAAATGCGTGCGCCAACGGGGATTTCTTCCCCGGCCAGCCCGAACGGATACCCGGTGCCATCCCACTTCTCGTGATGGGCGCGCACGATCGGTACCACCGGATAGGGAAACTTCACTTCTTCCAGAATCTCGGCGCCCACCAGCGGGTGAATCTTCATCTTTTCGAACTCTTCGGGCGTGAGCTTGCCTGGTTTGGAAATAATGTGCTCCGGCACAGCCAGCTTGCCGATATCGTGCAGCAGAGCGGCCGCCTGGAGGGCATCGAGTTCTTCGGTGCTCATCTTGATCTCGCGGCCAATCTCGGTTGCGTAGACGCGGACGCGCTGCAGGTGATCGTGCGTGGTGGCGTCCTTCGCTTCGATGGCGAGCGCAAGTGCTTCGATTGTACGGAGGTGAAGCCCCGCCAGTGCTTCCACGTGCAGCTTGTCATTCTCGAGGCGGTTCAGATAAATCTTGTATTGATAATAAACAAAACCAACCAGGACCAGGAGCACGACCGGCGCCTGCCAGCCATTGCGCTCGTACAGATTCTGCTGAATCAGAATCTGCCATGCGACCACGGCGGCCGCCAGATGATACTGCATCGCCCAGAAGAAGGTTTCAACCCAGGTTTTGTAAGGCGATTTGTTTTCTGTGACAGCTACGACGAAGGCCACCAGGACGGTGTTCACCACAAAGTAAACACCCGCCGTCAGGGCAAGCAGGACGAAGTTGTCTTTGCCCAGAATGCCCAGCAGCGGCCCCCAGAAAACGGAGTGCCCGGCCATCACGGCCAGACAGATGGAACTCGTACTGAACGCGACCTGGATAATACGCGGCCGCACCTTTGCCTGCCACACGCACTGTACGATTGTGCCCGCGGCGGCAACGGCCAGGGATTCCGGCAGAGTAAACTTCGCGATCGCAACCAGGATGAAAAGAAAATTGACGGACAGCGTCACCGTCACCATCGGGAGGCGAACCTTAACGCCGGAGGTCAGGATGGTAATTGCGAAAAAGAACCAGAAAAAATATGGAGATGGCGAGTGGAAGTGAAGGAGTTGGAAGGCCAGCCCGATCAGCCCCAACGCCAATATCAGGGTGATGTAAAATTTGGCCCGTAACGGCATACCAACCTATAGGAGACGCCCCAAGTGTAGCATGTCTCCGCTGGTCGTGTAAGTCCCTTAATCACGGGAAGATGGGGGTAATCGACACCGTTATCCAAAGTAGATTTCGAGCGTGCTCCGTCGGCGTTCAGCTCCCGTGGCTGGCTGCCAAAATGACACATGCCGCGCCACCAGCACCTCCAGGCCGAACACGGGAGGCTCTCTGTCCGACGTTAGTATTGACAAATCAACCAGTTGCAACCAATATAGATACGGAACCCAGATGACTCCGTTTCGCCAGCAGAGTGACGAATTGACGCGATTACGCGCGCCCTCGTCACGCCGTGATGATCGTCACCCCAGGCAAATGGAATTCGTGGGAATGCCCGCAATCATTGCTTCGCATTCCATGCAGCAGATCCTCGACAAAGTAGAGAAGGTGGCTCAAACGGATTCGACGGTTCTGATAGCCGGCGAGAGCGGGGTCGGGAAAGAACTGATAGCGCGGGCGATCCATCATTATTCCCCACGCAGGGACAGGCCGTTTGTCGACGTCAATTGCGCCGCTTTTCCGGAAAATTTGATGGAAAGCGAGCTCTTCGGCTATGAGAAGGGCGCCTTCAGTGGAGCGGACGGGGTCAAGCAGGGGCTGTTCGAAACGGCCGCCGGCGGCACCATTTTTCTGGATGAGATCGGCGAACTCCAGCCGCACATGCAGGCCAAACTGCTTCGCGTCCTGGACGGTCAGCCTTACTACAGGCTGGGCGGCACGCGCAAGATTCAGACGGCAGCGCGCGTGGTGGCCGCAACCAACGCCGACCTGGAGGAATTGGTTCATCGGGGTTCGTTCCGGACCGATCTCTACCATCGGCTGGATGCCATCCAGCTCGTGGTTCCCTCGCTGCGGGACCGCGTGGATGACATTGCGCCTCTGTGCGAACTTTTTCTCAGAACGTCCGGCTTTACATTGCGGGATGATGCAATGCAGCTCCTCCTGAGATACTCCTGGCCTGGGAACGTTAGGGAGCTCAGGAACGTGCTGAATAAGGCCATGGTCTTCGCCGACGGCAACGAACTAACGCCGGCAGACCTGCCCGATGGCCTCCACGAAACCAGGACGGAGAGCGAGCCCGGATATTTGCTGGAACGGCTGGAGGAGGATACGATCCTCCGCGCTCTGGAGCAGACGGGCGGCCATCAACAGAAGACCGCGGACATTCTGGGGATCTCGCGCCGCACCCTGATCCGAAAAATAAAACTCTACGGGCCCCTGAAAATCCACGGCCACCACGACAAAGGGCACGGGCGGAATACGGAACGAAATTCCGTGATCGCGAAAAAAACAGGGCCGGGGTTCAGCCTGTGACGCAAGGTGCGCAGACTGCGGCCAGCCTTTCGCCGGAGCCCGCGGACACAGCCGTGAAACCGGGCAGCGCGCTCGGGTTTAGCCCCGCGCCGCCGCTGGTATTTGAAGACATCGATATTTCGGAACACCTGCTGGTGGATATTGCACTGCGCCATGTCTATCTGCGAAGCTCGTGCACCATCCAGTTGCTTTCCGGTCTCATGAAACTGTCTCTGGAACTAACCGAGTCTCTGTTCCGCAGGCTGGTGGACCAGCAGTACCTCGAAGTTCGCGGGATGGTGGGCGACGATTATGTTTTCGCGCTGAGCCCGTCGGGGCGACGGATGGCGATTGAAAGATCGGCCACCATGCGCTATGCGGGACCCGTGCCGGTCTCGCTCGCCGCATATACAACAGCGGTGCGCGCTCAGAAGGCGCGAGTCAGAATCAATCGCGATGTCCTTCGAAGAGCATTTTCCGATATCATCCTAAGCGACGCACTGCTGGATGCAATCGGCCCCGCGCTGGTTTCGCAGCTTTCGGTTTTTCTGTATGGTCCGAGCGGCACCGGCAAAACGACAATCTCCGAGCGACTGATCCGCGTCTTCGACGACGGAATTCTGGTGCCCTACGCGGTGGAAGTGGACGGGCAAATCATCAGTGTCGGCGATCCGGCGGTCCACGAGTTGCTGCCATTGGAAGGCACCTACATCGACCCGCGATGGATGTATTGCCGAAGGCCTTTTATTTCCGTGGGAGGAGAGCTCGTAACCAGTATGCTCGACCTGCAAAGGGATGAGGGCTCCGGGACTTACATGGCTCCTTTGCAGATGAAGGCGAATAACGGGATTCTTCTGATGGACGATTTTGGCCGTCAAATGATGTCGCCGCGCGATCTGTTGAACCGATGGATTGTGCCGCTCGATCGTCGTGTGGATTTTCTGTCGCTGGGAAGCGGGCGTAAATTCGATGTTCCCTTTGAGCTCATGGTGGTCTTTTCAACGAACCTGGAGCCGAGTGAACTGGCGGACGAGGCGTTCCTTCGCCGTATCCCCAACAAGATTCTCATCCCCGGCGTGGATGCGGAGACCTTTGACGCCATCTTCCGATTGACCGCCGCGGCTACAGGTGTGAAGTGCGAAGCCGATATCGGACCCTATTGCCGCGAGGTTTGCCTGAGCAAGGGAGGCGATTTGCGTCCCTGTTATCCGCGGGATCTTTGCAACGCATTGCGCTCCATTGCGCTCTACGAAGACAGGGATCCGATTGCGACTCGCGCCGAAGTGGACCGCGCCGCGACGGGATATTTTGTCTGAGGCTGAGCAATGACGATAAAGCCAGGCAACGAACTCACCAATGGCAAAGAAAGCCGCGAACGGCGGGGGACGAATGAGGAGCGGTACTCCGTAAGTTTTTCGGTCTCTCTGATGTGGGAAGAAGGCGGCCTGATCCGCCGCGTCAACGGGCGTTGCGTGGACCTTTCTCCGGCGGGCATAAAGGTGGAAACCAAAGAACGTCTTGAGTCGGGGAGATCGGTCATGGTCTCATGCAATGAATTTGGCAGGATGGGACACGCCACCGTGCGGCACGTGCGTCGTCAGAAAATGCAGTGCGAGATCGGACTTCGGTTCGCGGCGGCCTTCGGGCTGGGCGATCCTGCCCGGCGAAAGATACTGGCTCGTGTGATCAGTCTGGACGCTCCGACGCCGGAGCCAGCGGGAACCCCCGCCTGACGACCCCTTTCAACTGTCAAATGGTCGACGGAACATCCACTGGTGGAAAATAAAAGTTGCGCGAGGGGGTGCGTTTGCTTCGCACTCGATAATCGATTTCCGACTCTGCGCTACAGGAGACACAACCAGGATGACCCAGACCCTTCCACCCGATCTTGCAACGGCATTCGAAGCCGCGCTAACCGACTGGACGGCTAATGGCAAGATTGCCAGATTCTGGAATCGCGACAAGAGCCTCTGGACATCGGCCTCCGGCAGCAGTGCGGAAGATCAGTGGATGGGTTGGCTCGATATCGTCGAGCGGCAGACAGCCGATGCGCAGCGCTTTCGGGAAATCTCTGCCCGGATTCAGGCCGGCGGATTCCGCAACGTCGTATTGCTGGGAATGGGCGGCTCCAGCCTTTGCCCCGAAGTGTTATCGCTGACTTTCGGCCACCAGGCGGGGTACCCCGCGCTGCATATTCTGGACTCGACGGATCCGGCACAGGTGAAATCCGTGGAACTGCTTGCCGATCCGGCTGACAAGAGCACGCTGTTTATCGTTTCGAGTAAGTCCGGCAGCACGCTGGAACCGAACATTTTCAAGCAGTATTTCTTTGAGAAATCGGGGCGCGATGGACAGCGGTTTATCGCCATCACCGATCCCGGATCCAAAATGCAAAAGGTTGCCGAGGGCGACAAATTCCGGGAAATCCACTACGGGTTGCCGTCGATCGGAGGACGCTTCTCCGCCCTTTCCGACTTTGGCATGGTTCCAGGAGCGGTGATGGGCCTCGACATTCCGCATATGCTGGCCCGTGCAGGCGAAATGGTGGCGGCCTGCAAGGAACCGGAAGCCGCGAATAACCCGGGGGTGTCCTTAGGCCTGGCCCTGGGAACACTTGCGCGGCAGGGACGCGACAAGGTCACCCTGATTACTTCGCCTGCCATCTATGACCTGGGCGCGTGGCTGGAACAACTGATAGCGGAATCGACCGGCAAGCTCGGGCGCGCGCTCATTCCTGTGGATCGCGAGCCAATTGGCAATGCCGCGGACTACGGGAAGGATCGCGTTTTTGTTTATATCCGATTTGGCCCTCTGCCCGATCCGCTTCAGGATGAGGCTGTAGCGCAGCTGGAGGCGGCCAATCATCCGGTGATCCGACTGACCGTTGCCGACCGTTACAATCTGGGCGCTGAATTCTTCCGGTGGGAGGTTGCGGTGGCCGTGGCGGGTTCGGTGATCGAAATTAATCCCTTCGACCAGCCCGACGTCGAGGCCAGCAAGATTGAAACGCGCAAGCTCACCGACGCTTACGAGGCAACAGGCAAGTTACCCGACGAAACGGCGGTTCTGGAAGCAGACGGCCTGAAGTTCTTTATGGATCGGGCGAATGCGGCAGCCATAACAGGAGACAGCGCCTCCGCGATTCTGCGTTCGCACCTGAACCGCATCGGCCAAGGCGATTACTTCGCGATTCTCGCCTACATCGCCATGACGATGGATCATGAAGAGACGCTCGGGGAGATCCGCCTGAACGTCCGCGACAGCAAGCAGGTGGCGACCTGTCTCGGCTTTGGGCCACGTTTTCTGCACTCGACCGGCCAGGCCTACAAGGGTGGTCCGGATTCTGGTGTGTTCTTACAGGTAACCTGTGACGACGCCAGCGACCTCCCGATTCCGGGGCAGAGTTTTACATTCGGAACCGTGAAAGCGGCGCAATCCCGCGGGGATTTCGAGGTTCTGGCCGAGCGAGGACGTCGCGCGCTGCGGGTACATCTTCCGGCCGACGTGAATGCCGGACTAGCGACCCTGCGAAAAGCAATTCGCGCCGCTCTGGCGTGAGCTCGAAGCTTCCCGCCGGCATGTCGCGCCGTCAAATGACGGTTGGTACCATAAATCTGTTATGGCAATTCCAAATGTAAAGCGTTTCCGCCCCTTCTGCACAACGTGCAACGAGAGCTTCTCTGTAATGGCTGTCCTGCCTCGTGACACCAACGTGGATGCGTATCTGGCCGATGTTGTGGCCCGCCACGATCACAAGGCCTTCCAGGACGCGAAGAACCTGCACACCAAGGTCCGCGTCGGTCAGCAGAAGCAGAAAAAAGCCAAGTAGTTTCTTTAAGGCTCAAAAAAGAATACCGCTGCGGCATGCGAGTCGTATCCGACCGGCGCATGCCGCAGCGGTATTTTTTTGTCGTTTGTCCGGATTCACAGACCGCAAAATGAAAAAGGGCCCGGCCGAGATTGTCTCGGCCGGGCCCTTTTTTGCCTGATTACTGAACTACAATCGTGACGGTGTTGGACTGAGCCGTGACCTTCGTTACGGGATCCGTCTCAGTGAGCACGACCTTCACCGCACTGCCCGCAGTCACACCGGGCGGAACCTGCACGTTCACCTGATAAAGACCGGCAAACGTCGGAGTGAGCCCGGAGAAGAGTACCGTTGCGGGAACTCCGCCTATGGTAGCCGTCACGGTGGATGTCGTACGGAAAATAGTGGTGCTTGGAGCCACCGCGCCATCCGCCGGACCCGCCTCACCGTTGGGTCCTTTTACCGCTCCGAGACCAGTGGCGTAAATCACCAGGAAGTCATTCGTCTTGGCCGGTCTCGAACTGTTGTTGAGCAGATTCGTGACGGCATCGACGATAATACCGGGTCCGGAGCCGGATGTATCTACTGTGTAGATGCCAGGCTGCAACTCGGTCACAACCAGCTGAATCGGCGCGGACTGCACGGTTCCGGTGGTCACGACGAGCGGGCAGGAAGCACTGGGCGTAATGCTCTGCGGGATCATTACGTTGATCTGCGTTGCACTCGCGTAGAGCAACGGCATCGGCACACCGCATAGCGTGACCTGCGCTCCGTTGAGCGTGGTGGGCAAGGGCAGAGTCGTTGCATTCGGATTGCCGGTACCTGCGAGGTTCGTCCCGTAGATTGCGACGTAACTTCCAGGCGAAACGACCGAGGCGATTGCCTGGCCGCCGGAAGCGGCGTTAGCGATTCCGCCGGTGGGTTGCGGCAAGGGCACCGCCGCAACAGTCAGCGTTACCGGCACAGATGCAATTCCGCTACCGGCCGTGAAATTCACGGTGCCTGTGTAAATGGCGCCGGCGGCTATTCCTTTCGGATCGGCCTGAATGGTCACTGTCGCGGTATACGTGTAGACGAAACCGGCGAAGGACGCTTGGGTCATCGTGCCGGAGGCAGGGCTCAAACTGAGCCAGCCCACGCCCTGATTCGTATTAAAGTTGCTCGAATAAGTAGGCGCTACCGCGGATTGCGTCACGTAGCTCAGGGTCACGGTCTTGGTAGCTGGCTGGCCGCCGACACCCGCACTGATACTCACGGTCGTGGGCAATGCTGTCAGGGCGCTGCCGCCGATACCGCCGCCTCCGCCACCACCACCGCCTGACGGAGGCGCGGTGCTGAAAGAGAATATTCCTGAAGAAGTCGATCCCGCTACATTCTTCGCGACGACCTTCCAGTAATATGTGCCCCCTGCAACAATTCCGGTGGGTGAATAGGTTAGAGCGGTGATGCTGGAAGTCGCAATCGGGGGCGTATTGGTGGTGCCGAAATACACGTCGTATGAAGTCGCGCCTGTGGCGACATTCCATGTCAGGCTGACCGGCATAGCTACACCAGTCGCGTTATTGGCCGGAGAAGTCAGCGTCGGCGCGCCCGGGGCCGCGCTGGTCTGGAACGATAACGCAAGGCTATCGGTCAAAACCGCCGAGTCGAAGCTCCACTCGATCTGGTTCGTCGGCGCGGCCAGGAAGCCACCGGCATTGTGGATGCCCACCGCCGCTGTCAACCCTTTGCGATTGTTGTCGCCCGCGCCGAGCGTGATCGTTTTGTACTGAAAGTTGATTGAATTGGTGCCTTCCGCCAAAATCACTTCGAAGGTGACGCCGCTGGCGTCGCCCTGAAACAGCGCGGTATTCCACTGAACGATGAAGCGCCTGTTACCCGGCGAGCCGATCGTCTGATAGTAGACCGAGCCGGCGCCGGGATCCTGGAACGTGAGATCCGTCCAGAGCGGATAGAGCGCCGGCAAGTCGGGTGCGGGCGAGCCGCCATTAAGATCGATGTGAGCGAAGTCGCCGGCCAGTGTGGTGCAGGTACTCGGATTGGTGACGAAATAGACCGCGCCGTTCGAACTGACGCACACCTGCGTGTAGGCGGTGCCGTAAAACGTGAAGCTGAACGGAATGGTCAGAGCGATTGCGCCATCGTCCGCTCCGGAAAGAACGGACGTGCCGCCGCCCGCCCCGGAGATATCGACGAAGCTATAGACCGTCTGATCGGTGGCCGTATAGCCGCCGCCGTCGGGGCCCACGGTCGTCGCCCCGCCGAGCGACGCAAGCCCCAGCGCCGCCGCTGCCATCAGTATTCGAATCATGGAATTGTTTTTCATTTTGAGGTTCCCGATTGATGTGTTTGCGCGCATGTCTGGTTTCCTCAGAATGAAGTCTGCTTGACGTAGAAGAGCTGTCCGCCGAAGGTTATGAGCCCCTGGCGAACGGTCTTGGTAGCCGATACGAACGGGCTGACCGTGAAGGGCAGCGTGTAGAGCGCCGGCGTTCCGGTCAGCCCTCCGACTGTGACAAACGGTTGTGTTGACCCGTTCGGTGGATCGGGACAAGTATTCAGGTTCGCGCTCCCGAGAATATTACTCGACGCTCCCAGATAGTTAACCGACAGCCCATAGGCGTTCATGCTGTACGAGCACGCGGCCCCCGTCTGGATCACCGAGAACACTTTGTCTCCGATCTGAACGTTGCCCGTGCGGGTGGTACCGGAGGAATTAGCCGCCACCGAGTAAGTCATGGTCCCACCGGGATCGGCAAAGGTACCCGAAGCCGTGATCCAGCTGGCGTAGCTGGTCACCGCCGGAACTGCGCAGCCGTTGGTGGAGGCTGTAAAGTTGACGGCCTGGTTCGAAACTCCGGCCGCTGCCAGCGTGCCGGAACTGGACGAAGCCAGAGTAAAGGTGCAGGGCGCTCCGCCCTCGTTCACTGTGAAGGTCTGTCCCGCCACGGTGATCGTGCCGGATCGGGGCGTCGCGCTGGCGTTTGCGGCAGCAATGAACGATACATCCGAAGTTCCGCCATTGCCTGAAGCGATGATACTGAGCCACGGTGTCGCTGTGGGAGTCGCCGTCCAGTTACATGCGGCCGGCGCCACTACACTGATCGTCCCCAAACCTCCGAGCGATGGCATCGAGCTGGACGTCGCCCGCAGGCTATAGCTACAGGTCGTGCCGGCCTGCGAGAACGAAATCGTCTGGCCGGAAACTGTCAGCGATCCGTTTCGCGAAGAAGTGGACGCGGCGTTCGACGATGCAGTCACCGTCACCTGGCCGTTTCCGAAACCCGTCGGCGGTGAGACCGTCGCGAAGCCGACATTGCTGGCTGCATTCCAGGAACAGTTCGAGCCGTTCGTCGTGATGCCGATTGTGCCCGTTCCGCCACCAGATGCAAACGGACTGCCCAGCGTTGAAGTATCCGCACTGACCGAGCAGGCCAGCGCCTGTTCCGTGACGGCGTAGGTTTGACCGCCGATTGTGAGAGCGCCGGTTCGCGCAAGAGTCGTGGAGTTGGCATCCACGGTGTAAGTCAGCGATTGCGCGCTGCCGGTTCCAGTGCCGGAAGCACCGGACGTGACCCTGATCCACGACGGACCCAGAATCGTGTTATACGGGCAGCCATTGGGAGCCGTGACGTTGACTGACCCCGAGCCACCGGCCGGATCGAACAGTGCTGTCGAAGCGTTCAGCGCATAGGTGCAGCTGACTCCCGTCTGGTTCACCGTAAATGTCTGACCCGCGATGGTCGCAGTCACCACTTGCGAGCCGGCATTCGCGTTAGCCGGAATTGTGACGCTGACCGGTCCGCTGCCCGTGCCGCTCGCTGGCGTAGCGCCCAGACTTGACGCCGTCCAGTTGCAGGCGGAACCCGAGGAGATCACATTGACCGTGGCTCCGCCACCCGCAGAACCGATGCTGAGCGTCGAAGGACTGATCGAGAACGAGCAGCCCGCCGCAAATTGATTGATTGTGAACTTCGGTGAGTTCGTGGATCCCGTAATCGTCACGGTTCCGGTGCGCGGATTACCTGTGTTATTGGCGGACGTGGAATACGAGACCGTTCCATTACCTGTACCGGAGGTTGGGCCGGTCAGAGTAATAAATGGATCGTCGGGTGCCGCCGTCCAGGTACAAGTCGAGCCGGCTGAAATATTGATATTGCCCGAGTCGCCGCCGATCGGCGAACTCGCTGTATCCGTGCTCAGCGTGTAGGAGCAGGGCGGAGGCGTCAGTACCGTAATGTTCACCGGAGTGAAATCGACTTCGTTCACCGCGCGTGCGGAACCGACTCCGAGGAAACCCGAATAAGTTCCGGCCGGAACCGAGCCATAGTTCAGATTTACGGAGCTGTTGGTAGTGCCGGTATTCGCGCTGAGAGTGGCGGTGCCGGGCAGGCCATACAGCGTCACATTGAACGGCAGCACGGCGCCGGAAGACCTGACAGTGACAGGCGCGGCAGTTGCGCCCTGACCCTGAATGTAGAGGATGTTGACCGGTTTCGGCGCAATCGAGATGGATGGCACTTCGGCGGCCGCATCGTCCACGCTGAATTCATAATCGTGTGTGAGGGTGTTGGCGACGCCGCCAGCACTGTCCGTCACAACAAAGCCGATCGGGAAAACACCGGCGTAAGTTGGAGTGCCGGACAGTATTCCGCCGCTGATGGATAATCCGGGAGGCGGAGCAAAGTTCTGATCGAACTTGAAGCTGTAGGGTGGCGTACCGCCGGAAACCGCCAGCGCGACAGAATACGACGTGCCGCGCACCGCGGCAGGCAGCGATGCCGGTGTCAGACTCATTGGCGACACGTGCATACCATTCACCGGGATTGACAGATTCTGTCCACTGGAATCGGCCACGTTGAGGGTGAAGTTGTAGTCACCCGCGGCGGTCGGCGTGCCGCCGATAATGTCAGATAGTCCCTGAGACCCTGCGATGAGACTCAGACCGGGTGGCATTGAGCCCGAAGTGACTGTCCAGGTGTACGGGGCAACTCCAGGCGTGATGAACCGGTTGAGAGGCAGAGTGAACGGGATACCTACCGAAGGATCGATGGCGTAATTGTCGTTCCGCGACTCCAGGGACGGTTTGCCCGTTGGGGTCGTCACGATCAGCGTCATCTGTGTGTTGATGTCGGTTTTCCCGGTGGAATCGGTCACAATCGGCCGAATCGTGTAGGCGCCGGACTGAGTGGGCGTTCCCGAAAGGACGCCGGTCGTGCTGTTCAGCGTGAGTCCCGGCGGGAACGAGAAGTTGGTCGCTTCCACATATGTATAAGGAGGCGTTCCGCCGGCGGCGGCAAATGTAAATGAGTAGGGTGAGCCCATAGCGCCGACGGGCAGTATGGGCGCGAAGAGTCCGCCTCCCTGAACGGGTGCCGTCAGCGAGATCGGGGACACTTTGAAAGTAACCGTTCTCAGCGCAACATCGGAGCCGTTGGTCGCCTGAAGTACGAACTGATAAGTTCCGGCGGCGGTGGCATTACCCTTGAGAGAATACGCTCCGGAATTGTTTTGCAGGGTGATTCCCGGCGGTAAGCCTGCCACGATCGGTGACGCCGGCGCGGGCGTGACGGCCTGAATGGCCCATGTGTAGGGACTACCGGTTCCACCGACATTCAGGGGTTGATCGATAAACCCGTTGACCTGCAGGTTTCCGTTGCCCTGTGTGACCTGAACGCCGCTCGAATTGGTGGACGTTATGTTCAGGTTTCTGGTGAGCGTACGACCTGCGGAATCAGTCACAGTCAGCTGGAAGTTGAAGCTGCCGGTACCGGTTGGAGTTCCGCTGAGCAGTCCGGAGCTATTGAGACTCAGACCCGCTGGCAGTGCGTCCTGTCCCAGGCTGTTCGGGTTCGGTGCCAGTGAGTAGGTGTAAGGACTGGTGCCGCCTGTGGCCTGGAACTGGAATGAATACGGGGTCCCTGAAAGTTGGCGAGCGTTCGGCGGATTGCCCGCGGTAATAGAGAACGGGCTGACGTTCAGCGTGAATGTCCGGGTAATGGTCGCACTCGCCGAGTCGGTCAGCACCAGATTGAAGCTGTAGACGCCGGCGGCGGTGGGCACCCCGCCAAGAGCCGTAATTCCCGGGCCGAAGCTCGCACTGATACTCGAGAAAGGCACCAGATTCAAACCCGGTGGCAAAGTGGAACCAGAGGCGACTGTCCATGTGTATGGCGGCGCGCCGCCGTTCGGGATCAGCGAGACCTGATAAAACTGCCCAACAATGGCGTCGGAAAGCGAGGCCTGGAGCGTGTAATTGAGAATGCCGGGATTCTGCAGGCCCACGAACAGCGTAAACTGCTTCGAGATCGACCCGCCGGTGTTGGTTGCGGTGGCAGTGAAGGAGTAAGCACCTGTGCTGCCCGTTACTGTGCCCGAAATCAGGCCGGTGCTCGTATTGAGGCTCAGGCCGGTAGGCAGCGAACCGGAGGTGACCGCCCAGGTTGTGCTGCCCGAACCGCCCGAGGCTGCCAGAGTTACGCCTGCGCCGCTCACGCCATAGGGAATATTCTGCAATGCCAGCGGCAGTTGACCTGACGACGTGATCTGGAGAGCCGAGATCTTCAGCGTCAGATTCGTGGTGATCGAGCCAACACCGTCGCTGTAGGTCACGTTGAAGTTGTAGGTTCCCGCAGCCGTGGGTAGTCCGCTGATGAGACCGCCCGTCGAGATAGATAGCCCGGGAGGCAACGCCGAGCCGGCAGTCAATGACCACGTCACGCTGCTCGGTCCGAACGAATACAGCTGTTGCGAGTACGCCACCGACACCGTTCCGGGGGTCAGCTGATTTGGCGCCTGCTGGCTGTTGCTGATCTGGTCGAATCCGGGTACGACGAGCGTGTATGTGCGTGCGCCGAGTATGGGGGTGCTGGACGAGTCAGTTGCCTGAAGCGTGAAAGTGTAGGTACCCGGGGTGGAAATGAGCACTTGCATCCCGTTCCTCCCCTGGCCAAAGGATCCCCCGAGGGTTGTGCCATTTTCGAGAATCACGCCCGTAGGCAGAGAGCCAACCGCGGTGATCGTGTAGGGTCCGATGCCGCCACTTGGGGTAATGTCGTAATTCTGTAGTATTCCAAGAGGTGCGACCGTGCCGCTGGCGGGGCCGCCCAGTGTAACTGTACTCGCTCCAACCGAGGATACGTTGAAATTGACGTTCGATGTGAGCGTCTTTCCGCCGCTGTCCGTCACGGTGAAGGGAACCGAAAAATTACCGGTACTCGAGGGCGTACCGCTGACGACGCCGGATGACGACACCGACAGACCCGGCGGCAGCAAAGGCGCCTGCCAGGATGGGTAACTGCCGCTTCCACCGACTACGAGCATCGCCTGCGTGTACGCCACATTGTATTGCAGAGTAGTGCTGCTCAAAGGCAGGTTGACGTAATTGAAGGTCATCGGCGAGATGGTCCACGCGAAAGCCTTTGTTGCGGTCTGAGGAGTGCCCGATGTGGAGTCCGTAACGAGAAGCGTGAAGTTATACGTTCCCGCCAGAGCCGGCCGCCCGGCCAGATACTGGAAGCCTGGTGCGAGATTACCCACCTGATTTCCGGGACCCTGGAGAGTAATACCGGGGGGGAGGGTTCCCGATTGCAGGGTGAACGTGTACGGCGCAATTCCACCGGCCGCCGTCAGAGACAGACTGACAGAAGACCCGACCGAGGACGTCGTTGAGATGTTAGTCGTTACCGACAAGGCCGCCGTAATAGAGGTCGGGTACGAAATCACCAGCGAGAAAATCTGCTGGACGGACGAGCTTCCGTTGCTGACCTGAAGCGTGAACGAAGTCATCAGCGGACTGGTGGTCTGGGTGCCGGTTGAGAGGACACCGTTTCCGTTCACTGTGGTCAGCGAGAAACCGAAGGGCAGACTGGAGCCCGGAACCACGCTCCAGGTACAGGCGCTGGTGCAGCCGGACGCGACGATCGTCTGGGAGAAAGCGGTGCCAGACGTTCCCTGCAGCGATGGGGAAGTAGTAATTGCGAACGGAGTGACAGTGATGCTTTGGTTAAAGCTCACGGTGCTGCTGCCAAG
The DNA here is from genome assembly GCA_025928545.1 of Bryobacteraceae bacterium. Lineage (GTDB taxonomy): Bacteria > Acidobacteriota > Terriglobia > Bryobacterales > Bryobacteraceae > BOG-234. The sequence continues at coordinate 85,716 of JAICJH010000017.1, forward strand.
GGAGGCATTCCCGAGGATGATCGTGGCCGTAAAGGTGCCGGCGGTAGTTGGAGTACCCGTTATGACACCCGTCGAGCTGTTGATCGAAAGTCCGATATTGGCAAGGCTGCCGTTGTTGCCCACCGCCGGGGTGGAGAACGTGAAGGCGCCTGTACAAGTGCTGGTGCAGTACGCGGCCGCTCCGCCTGTACTCGCCGGATTAAAGGTGTAGGACTGGCCCACAGTCGCGTTCGGCAGAGTTTGCAGCATCGTGAGCAGCAGTGGCGAAACAGTCACGTTGATCGCGCGGTCGAACGTATTCGCCGGGGTGGCGGAATCCGTCACCCGAATAGAAGTGGCGGTCGATCCTTCGGTTGTCACGAGGCACAGATAACCTCCCGTGACCGACGAGGGGAAACTGGTGTTGTTCGTGGGCAACGGCTGACCGTTCTGGACACGGCACCCCGGCACCACGTTGGCTCCGGGTGTCAGTGAATAGGTGTAAGGCGGATTGCCGCCGGTCGCGCTGAGCGGAACGAATTGAGTGCCCACGGACCATGGCCCGAGGTTCTGGTTGGTACTGAGGAACAGCGGCGGGAAAGCCCCGGCTGCGTAAATATTCAACGTGAACTGACGAACGATGGTGTTCGTTCCATCGGTGCCGGTCAACCCAAAGGAGAACTGGCCGGTCGACGTGGGAGTTCCGGACAGCGTGTTGCCGGAAAGGGTGAGTCCGGGCGGCAGGAAATTGTTCGCGCTCGGGGTCCAGGTCATTGCGGCGGCGGCACCGGTGGTGGTGAGAGTCTGACTGTAAACGACACCAACATTGCCGTACGGGAGATTGGTTGTACTGGTTAACGAAAGCGGCGTTACCACAACGGTGAACTGCCGGTAAGCGGTGTTGGCCACTGTGACGCCGTTGCCGAGTGCCTCGTCAGCCTGCACGAGGAACGTGTAGGTTCCCGCCGTAGTGGGCGTACCGCTGAGCAGGCCATTGGAATTCACCGTCGTCAGGGTCATCCCGGGTGGCAGCCCAGTGGCGCCGGTGGGCGGAATCGTTGTCCATGTAAGGTTGTTCGGTACGCAACAAGCCGTAAACGTCTGACTGAAGCTCAAATTCTGCGTGATCGTACCCAGATTTCCATTACTGTTAATCTGGAACGTGTTTGCTCCGCCGCCAATACTGAAGAAGTCCGTTCGGACCAGAGTATTGGGTGTCGCGGCCGAATCCTGGTACTTGTAGGTCACGTTGAAGCCACCGTTTTCGGTCGGCGTGCCCGCCACGTTCAGGCCGGTACGGACCAGCCCACCGGGGAGAAAACCTGCCACATTCTTGATAACCGAGTACGCGCCTGGACCACCGCCGCCGGCGACAGTTCCGGTTGTGCCACCCACGACGCGAAGGTTTGAGTTGTAGGCGATAGCAAGAGTTCCCTGAGGCAGCGAAGGAGTATGCGCGAGAGGCGAGACTGTGAGCGGGAACGCGGCTGTCACGCTGACACCATTCGCGTCCGTTGCCGTAACAGTGACATTGAAGGTTCCCAACGTTGTGGGAGTGCCCCAGATTTCGCCATCACCGGCGGTCTTGCCGAAATTCTGCTGGGTAAGGGCGGTCCGAATTGTCATTCCGGCCGGCAGGCCAGTGGCAGTATAGGTGAACGGCTCGGTGCCACCGGCGTTGGTGTTCACGGAAAGACTCGCTGGCGCGCCGAAGGTCAGATCGTCAACGATTCCGAGGTTCAGCTGCGGTAACGTCACGGGTACACCGATCACATCCAGAGCAAACCGCTTCACCGAGGACTGGGCTGAACCGGGATTGGAATCGTTGACAGTCACTGTAACCGAATAGCGGCCTGGCCCGGCGCTGAAACCTGACGGCGCCGAAAGCACGCCTGTCGAACTGTTGAGAGTGAATCCGTTGGGAAGACCGTTCGCAGACCACGTGAGGGTGCCGGTTCCTCCGGTTGCAGCCAGGGTGACCCCTGAGTAGGCGACGCCCTGTGTCGCGTTCGGCAGAACTCCGGCATTAGTAATCGTGATCGCGTAGCTATTGATCCCGTAAAGGTGATTCACCGTGGAGGTGCCATCGCTGATAGCGACGTTGAAGCTGTAGGCTCCGGGTGTAGTCGCTGTTCCCGTGATTGCTCCGCTGGACGACATGGAAAGTCCTGGCGGCAGACAGTTGGTCGGAAAACTTCCGGAGCAACTCGCGGGCGAAGCTGTGAATGTTACCGAGCTGGACGGAGCGGCATTCAGAGCAGTCATCGTGTAGCCGGCGGCGGATCCGTTGTACTGGCCGCCGACGTAAGCGTCCGGTAACTGGCCTTCTTTGGTCGTGAGCGCCGCAATCGTAATACTGAAGGCCTTGCTGGTTGTCTGAGTGCCGCTCGTCACCTGAAGGGTGAAATTGTAGGTCCCGGGAACTGTTCCGACACCGATGAGGCCCGCCGAGGCGCCGGCGGAGAAGTACGCAGGCATGTCGGTGCGGATCGCGTAACCGGTGGGAAGTGCGCCGCTGATCAGCGACCAGGCATAAGCCCCTGTTCCGCCTGTGGCGTTGAGCTCAAATTCATATTCACCGACAGACCATGTCCCGAAGCTCGAACCTGTTGAGATACTCACGGGTGGTCCGCCGCCGGCCGGATAAACATTCAACTGGAATGACTGCGATGTACTGTGGCCACCAGTATCCGTAACCACAAAAGTGGGGGCATACTGGCCGGTGCTCGTGGGGATTCCACTGACGACTCCTCCCGCGGAAAGAGTCAGGCCGGGAGGCAACTGCGTGAAGGGCGCGAGCGACCAGGTCAGAGTGCCCGTTCCGCCCGTGGCTGCCAGACTAAAACCGCCCGCCCCGCCATATGACGAGGTCAAAGCGCCAAACGGAATCGAAGTCGTCGTGATCGCCAAAGACGAAATCTGCAGCGCGAATTCTCTCAGCGCCGTGTGAGCAGCCGCGTCCGTCACCTGAACGATAAAAATGTAGTCTCCGGCCGGAGTAGCCGTTCCGGTAATGGCGCCGGTCGAGGCGTTGAGAGACAGTCCGGACGGCAGAGCTCCGAGTGTAATCGCCCACGAATAAGGTCCACTCGTGCAGCAGGCGTTCAGTCCGATATTGATATTGCTGGTGCCCGTCACCAGCGGATGGATAGAAGTGGTGTTAATAAATAGATTCGTATTGCTCGCGTTCGCGATGTTAATAAAGAACGCACGATCAAACGTATTTGCCGTACCCGCGGCCGAATCCGTGAAGCGAATGGTGAAATTGAACGACCCGCTCTCCATCGGCGTGCCAACCAGCGTTGCCGTGGAGACACCGCCGACGGTTGCGACGCCGAGACCAATACCGGCGGGGAGCGCGCCATTCAGCACAGTCGCCGTGTAGCCCGGAGTGCCGCCGATTTCGCGGAGCGTCTGCGAATAAGCCGCCCCAATGGTTCCATTATTCAGAAACACGGTTTCGTCGAGGACGGAAACATGCAGATTGAAGGTCTGGCTGGTGGTCGCACCCAGGTTGTCCGTCACCGTGACTGTTACCGCGTTGTCACCGGGCGTGGATGGAATACCGTAGATCTGCGCGTAACCAGGCGCGACGCCGCTATCCATCGTTCCACTGGCCGTTCCCGCGGTTCCGGACCCTGCATATCGAAGGGCCAGGCCGGCGGGCAAACCAGATGCCGCCCACGTGTATGGGCCAACGCCGCCGCAGCATGTCGACACCTGAAGACTAAAAAAGTTCCCCACTACTGGGTCTGTAAATCCGCCGCCAAGAGTGACACGAGTCAACTGGGCATTGGTGGCAATCACGTCGATTGAGAACGTCTTGGTTGTAGAATTCGTCCCGTCGCTGGCTGTGATGTTAACGGAGTAGATACCCGGGAAGGCGCCGGAATTGACCGTTCCCGTGATCACGTTGCCGCTGGAAATATTGAGACCGCCGGGCAATCCGTTCGCGGTGAAAGTCACCGTTCCGGACCCGCCCGTCGCGGCCAGCGATTGGGTGTAAGTCTGACCCTGTGTCGCGTTCGGCAGCAGAGCTGCCGTGGTGATCTGGATCTGCGACACCTTGATATTAAAGGACCGGCTGACGGAACCCGTCGTGCCCGCGTCGGTAGCGACAATACTAAAACCGTAATTCCCGGTCGCCGTGGGAGTACCGGATATCCGTCCGGTGGAACTATTCAGCGAAAGCCCGGGAGGCAGATTATTATTCTGGGCCAGCGCGAAAGTCACTGCGCCGGTCGCATTCACCGGCGTCAGGACATATCCGGCGGTGGCGCCCGGCACGTAAACGCTGTTCATGAAGCCTTCCGGCAGATTGAAGCTGTCCATCAGGTTCAGTCCCTGAATGGTCAGGGTGAACGCCTGCGACGCGACGCTACTGGCGCTCGCCGCCTGAAGTGTGAAATTGTACGTGCCAGTGGTCGTCGCAACGCCAATCAACGCTGCCTGTGCGCCTGAGCCGGATGTGAACGAACTGATATCCGAGCGGATAGATAAGCCGGGAGGCAAAGTTCCCGCGGTTTTCGTCCATGTGAAAGTCCCGTTGCCGCCGGAAGCGTTGAGACCGACTTCCAGATCGCCTTTGGTGAATACTCCGAGAGATGCTCCGCTGGAAATCGTTACCGGCGGGGCGCCCGTAACGGAATAAACGTTAATGGTGTAGCTGCGGCGCTGATCATAGCTCGCGTCAACGACCAGAACGGTGAAATTATACTGCCCCTGGCTGGTGGGTGTTCCACTCAGCAGGCCCGCAGTGGAAAGTGTGAGCCCGGGCGGTAAAGAACCGCTGGAAATAAACCAATTCACAGTTCCGGAAGTTCCGGTTGCCGTGAAGGTGACCCCGGCCCCTCCGTTATACGCAACGGAGAGATTCGCGAATGGCACGGAATTTGTGGTAATGGCAATCGGTGTGACCTTGAGCGTGAAAGTCCGGTAACCGGCGTTCGCGGGGGTGGCGGGGTCTGCCGCTTTCACTGTGAACGTGTATGTTCCAGCCGCGACCGTCGCCGGGCTACTGGTGGTGCTCAGGACGCCGGTGCTCGCGTTGAGCGTTAACCCCGCCGGCAGCGATCCGCCTGATACCGACCAGTTGTAAACGTTGCCCGCTACGCAACACGCATTCAGCCCGAAATTGATGCTGGACCCCACGGTATAGGTACCCAGATCGGAATTGTTGTTAATTGAAATGTTCGATGGAGAGTTCGAAACGAACAGATTGTAGGTGAGGATCAGGCTTGCGGAGATGCCTGTCGAATCGTAAGTCTGAATGGTGGGATTGAAGTTGCCGTTTTCCGTCGGAGTCCCCGTAACATTGCCTCCGGTTGCGGACGAATTGACCGTCAAACCCTGCGGCATTGTGCCGAACGTCTGGACCGCATTGTATGGAGGCGTGCCGCCTATGATACGGATTTGAATCGGCGAAGCGAGGGCTGTGTTCAGCGCGGCGCCCGACAGCTGCGTACCGGTTGTAAGCGCCAGAGGAGATACCCTCAGCGTTACAGGGGTGGATACGGTGACCGCATTTGCATCCGTAGCTGTGAGTGTGAACGTGAAATTACCGGTGGCCAGAGGAGCGCCCCAGATTTCCACATCGCCGGGGGTCACATACGTACTCGTATTGCCGGCGCCGGTGCGGAATGTCATTCCGTTCGGTAACCCCGTCACGTTCCAGGTAAAGGGTGGCGTGCCGCCCGCCGCGAACGATGCTGTGTAAGTGTTTCCGACCGTGGCATCTCCCACGGTGGGACTACCGAGACTGGGCAGGCTCGGCACTGATCCTGCGACATAGAGCGCAAAATTCTGCTGATACGATGCCAACGCGGAATCGGTGACGGTAATACTGAAGGCATAGCGACCCGGAGACGCGCAACTGCAAACGGTTCCCGCGATCACTCCTCCGGTGAGCGTCAGACCTTGCGGGAGGCCGCCGTTCGTAATCTGATACGTGTATCCGGTTCCGGACCCACCGCTCGAGGCGAGCGTGACACCGCTGTAGACCGTATTTTGAGTTCCAATCGGAAGATTACCCGCGGTCGTAATGTGGGGGCCGACGACTTTGATATTGAAATTCCTGAAGATCGTGTCCGATCCGTCGACGATCTGGAGTTGAAAATTAAAGTTGCCGGTTGCCGTTGGCGTTCCCGTCAAAGCTCCGCCCGTCACACTGAGACCAGCGGGAAGAACGCCACTCGATGGGGAAAGTGAAATCGCGGGAGAGGTGCCGTTCAGAACCGTGAAGGCATAGTTATACGCACTATTGGCAAATGCGTCGGGCAGATTAAACAGATCTTTAAACCGCTCGGAGGTTATATGGAGCGTGACAGGGAGAGTTGCGGTTTGTGGGCTGGGGGCCGTGCTGTCGGTTACCTGAAGTGTGAATGAGTACGGCGTTCCGGCGTCACTGGCAGCTGCCACACCGATAATGCCTGCGGCAGTCCCGGCGGGGAAAAATGAGGGAACGTCGGTTCGGATCGACAATCCCGCCGGCAGTGATCCGGCGGATACCGACCAGGTCAGCGCGCCCGTGCCGCCGGTGGCCACGAGCGGAATCTGAATGAGTCCGATGGGATTAGCGCCATTTAAGTTCGCGGGCGTTGTAATAGCCAAAGCGGCATTGGCTGTCTGCGGCAACGCCAGCGCAGCGATTAACGAGGAGAAACAGATTAAACGAACCAGGAGAGAGCGCATCGGAAGTCGGGTATCCTTCTATTCAGCTATGCAGGTCATTGTACAGTGACTGCCCCGTCTTGGGTATGTCAAAGTACAAGAAATAATAAGAATAGTAAGTACTAGTACCCTATTTGGGGGTGATGCTAAGGCTCTTCGAAACAAGGACCTGGGGATTTCCCCTACAGCCGCGACCTTAATGACCGAAGTGCCCGCAGCCCTTCCTGCGCCACTGTGGAATCGGAATCGCGACTCAACGCGTCCAGCCAGGGCACCACGCTCGCATCACCGCTGATGGCGAGAATTCTGGCCAGCTGAACTTTCTCATCGCGAGTGGCGCTTTCAATCGGCTGATGCAGTGCCGCGAGCACGGCAGGACGTCGTGCCGCCTCCACCAGATATGCCGACGCCGTATCGCGCCAGGCCGAAGAATTCAGCGTGTTCAGCAAATACCGGAACGGAGCGTTCTGCGACAAGTCGAGATCGCCGGTAAGAGTGAGCGCAAATGCCGAAGCCAGGCGCGGCGGCATCTTGTCGTCGTCTTTCCATATCTTCTCGATGGCCCCTTTATCGCCCGGATCGCCGATCCGTCCCAGTCCCTCCACAGCCGCCGCGCGCATCCGGTCGTCTTTGGACGTCAGATAACGCTGCAACAGTGCACGATCGACAGGTTCCGGCATCATGGCAATCGCTCCAAGAGCGGCCCGCTCGGCTTTGCTTCCCCGCGGACTTGCCACAATCCCGCGAAGCGCGGGAAGCCCGTCCTTTGCCTGGAGCAACCCTGCTGTCTCAATGGCCACCGACTGTATCCGGTCGTCGAGGTCCCGCAGCAGATAAGTGATTTTCGAACCCGCTTCCGGATCGCGAATCTTCCGGATCGCCACCAGCGCTTCATACATCACGTTGTTGTCTTTTGTCCGGAGCGCGTCCACCAATGCCGGAACGCCCGCCCGGCCGCGCAGGATTCCGAGCGCACGGCATGCACTGGCACGCACTTCCATGCCGTTGCCGCCACTCGCCAGCTTTGCTATGGCATCGATCACTTCCGGCCTGACGGTTACGAAAGCATCGATCGTCTGGTCGTTCGTATCGCCGAACTTTGCTTTAATCGAGGCGCCGGCACGAATGATTGATGCCGCCGGGCCTTGCCGCACGTAACCCGGCAGGTAAAAATTCACCAGTCCGTCGATCGAGCGGAGCTGCATTTCCGGATCGTTATCGTGCGATGCGGTGATCAGAGGATCCAGGGAGTCCTTGCCCCCCAGTTCTGTCAACTGTTTCACGACTTCGATACGCGTATCGAGAGCCGGACTGTTCAGGTACAGCGCCAGCTTCGGGACGGCGGACTGGCCGTCCTTCGCAACGATTTTAACGTCTTTCGGTGTCGGGCTCGGCTGTCCAAAGGCGAAAACTGCCGAAAGGACACAGAACAGAAACGAACGGAGTATCAGTCGACGCATCTGATGCCATTATGCCGCGAATCGGCTGCCCGCGCTGTTTTCGCTCAATTATTCGTCTTCAAACTCTTCGGGTGGAACAGACTCCAGTTGTTGGCGTTTCCGGTCGAGGAGGTCCAGCCACTCCTGGATCAGGGAGGTCGGCTCGCCGTTCAGGTCCACTGGAACACGATGCCCCGGAAACACGGCATCCACGCCCTTTGGACCAGGTATCAGTTCCAGCCGCTCCTCCATGGCTTCCATCCGCAGCGTTCTGCCGATCCAGACGAAATTCACTTTCATCCGGCGGCTGTGGCCTTCGCGCGTCAGATCCCGCATGAGCTTGCCAACGTAAGGCGAATTCTTCAGGCGCTCCGCCCACGGCGCGGCGGCGATCGCCTGTTCGCGCTCCAACTCGCGGCGCTTGTGATCTTCAAGCCCGCCGGCTTCCAGCGATTCGAGCGCCTTGAGATTGTTTTCGAGATTGTCGAGGAAACTCATTCTCTTAGTTTCGCCTGTGAGCCCGCGTCGCCGCCTGTTCCCAGGCCCGGTCTGATAGCATTTCGGGCATGCACGGATACAATTTGACCCGCCGAAGCATGCTGGGAATCCTGGCCGCCACTCTTACCCGCGCCGCCGGGCGGCTGCCCGCCAATAAGAACGTGAAATGGGGACTGGGTTCCAACCTGTGGAACTATTTCCCGCGGGTACCGTTCACCGACATTCTTGACGTCATGAAAGACACCGGCTTCATCGGCTTGCGTGTCACTCAATTTCCGCAGATCTTACAGACATACAATTTGACCGCCGCGCAGATGGCGGCCGAAGCTTCGAAGCGCGGATGCCACATCGTGACAATTTCCTTCAGCCCGCCTTCCCATGACGCTGCCCGCCGTGCCGAAGTCATCGCCAACTCCAGGACGGCCATGACTTTTCTGAAAGAATTCGGAGCGAAGCACCTGGTGGTTTTCTCGCCGAACCGAACCAACGGCGCCGCTCCCGGAGCCTTCCAGACGATGTGCGAATGCTTCAATGAGATTGGGGCTGCCGCGAATGAAATGGGCTTTCGCGCCGGGCTGCACAACCACATGGGACAGATCGTTCAGACTCCGGAAGAAGTGGACCGCTGCATGGCGATGACGGACCCGAAATTGTTTGGATTTTCGCCCGATACGGCGCATCTGCACCTTGGCGGTTGCGATGTCGTCAAGACGCTGGAGAAGCACAAGAGCCGCCTGATCCTGGCCGATTATAAAGATGCGAAACGGCTTCCGAACGCGAAGCCGGATACGTTCGATCGCGAAAGCATCTTCGATCTGGGCGATGGCGAAATCGATTTTCCCGGCTGCCATCGGGTGCTCAAGTCAATTGCCTTCGATAGCTGGCTGATCGTCGATCTGGATATCGCGCGCAAAGGCCCGCGCGCCAGTTATGAACGCAGCGGCGAATACGTAGTCGATAAACTCGATCCGATTTATGTATAAGATCTCGCGCCGCACTCTGCTGGGTGCCGCCGCTTTAGGAAACCTGATGGCTGAAACGGAATACCGCATTATCGACCCGCACGTTCATGTCTGGAAACACGATCCGCAGTTTCCGTTCGCGCAGGGCGCCAATGTGCCCGCACGCGACGCCGCGCCCGAAACGTTGCTCGACCTGATGAAGACGAATGGCGTTTCGAAAACTGTGATCATCCAGGTGATCCATTACAAATACGACAACAGCTTTCTCGCTTCGGTGCTGAAGCGCTATCCGGGAACGTTTCAGGGTGTTTGCCGTGTGGATCCGCTGGACCCCGCCGCGCCCGATCACTTGTCGCAGCATACGGCGGAAGGCTTTCGCGGCGTCCGCATCAGTCCCGCCGCCAATGCGTCGGGGGACTGGTTTAATGGGCCGCTCATGCCGCCTCTATGGAAAAGATGTGCCGATCTGAAAGTTCCGATGACCGTGCTTGCGCCTATCGGGCGCATGCCTGCGGTAGCCGCGCAACTGGAAAAGCTGCCGGAGCTGACGGTGGTGATCGATCACATGGCCGATTGCCCGGTCGATCAACCCGCCGAACTCGAAAAGCTGATTGCTCTCCAGCGCTATCCGAATGTGTTTGTCAAGATTTCGCACACGTGGTCGCTTTCGAAGCAGCCGTATCCCTGGCTTGACGCACAGGAGCATGTGAAGCGTCTGCATCACGCGTTCGGACCGCAGCGACTGATGTGGGCCACCGATTGGCCGATTATTGAAGCGAACTCCACCTACGATAAAGCTCTCAGCGTTGTCCGCAACGACATGAAATTCCTGAATGACGATGACCGCCGCTGGATGCTCAACCGCACCATCGAACGCGTTTGGCCTTTCGCCGGATGACGCGAAAAAAGGCCGCTGGCGCGACCATCGGTATCGACTTCGGAACCACCAACAGTTCAATCGCCTTCGCAGATGAAGCAGGCGAGGTTCACCTTGCCGCATTTCCTTTCATGGGCAAGCTGACGGAATCGTATCGTTCGCTGCTTTATCTGGAACAGGCTAAGGAAGCCGGCCGCGAGACGTTAAAATCATGGACCGGGCCGGCCGGAATCGAACGCTACCTTGCCGCGGAAACCAAAGGACGGTTGATTCAATCGGCGAAATCGTTTCTCAGCAGCCGTACGCTGAAAACGACAGAAGTCTTCGGACGGCGCCGGACACTCGAAGAGCTGATTGCGCGCATCCTCAAAGATCTGAAAGCCTTCGCCGAAAACCAGTTCGGGATCAAAGTGAACTCCGCCGTAGTGGGTCGCCCCGTGCAGTTTGTGGGTGCGGCGCACGCGGATGACAACGATTATGCCGAAGGCCGCCTTCGCGAAGCTTTCCGTCTGGCTGGCTTCGAGAGCGTTGCTTTCGAGATGGAGCCGGTCGGTGCCGCGTACTACTACGAATCGAAACTGGAGCACGATGAGCTGATTCTGATCGGCGACTTCGGGGGCGGTACCAGCGATTTTTCTCTCATTCACGTGGGACCAACAATCCGCGGCCGGGGACGTAAGCCTGAGGATCTGCTGGGAAATTCAGGCGTCGGAGTTGCCGGCGATGCCTTCGACGCGAAGATCGTCCGGAAGCTGGTTTCACCGGTTCTGGGAGCGGGCACTCAGATGCGGTCGATGAACAAAATGCTGCCGGTGCCAATCTGGGTTTACGCGAAGGTCGAGAAATGGCACCATCTATCGTTCCTCAGAACAAAAGAAACGATGAACATGCTGCGTAGCGTCGAAGCGCAGGCGGTGGATGCGGAGAAGATCGCCGCGCTCGTCCATCTGATCCGTGAAGACCTTGGCTATCAACTGCACCGCGCAGTACAGGCCGTGAAGTGCGAGCTTTCGGAAAACACCACCGCGACATTTCGCTTTTCCGATGGAGTGATCGATCTGGCCGAACCCGTTGAGCGAGAGTCGTTCGAAACCTGGATATCCGAAGAACTGGCGCAGATTTCGGATTGCATTGACGGCCTGTTGGCGAACTGCAGGATTGAGCCGGGGCAAGTGGATAAGGTGTTCCTGACCGGCGGTTCATCATTCGTTCCCGCTGTCCGGCACATCTTCGAATCGCGCTTCGGAACAGACCGGATTCGCGCCTGAAATGAATTCACGTCGGTGGCCCGGGGCCTCGCGCTGAAAGCGCGCGATGCGAGAGCTTAGATCGGGGAACCATCCGGCGGATCCGACGGCTTGCCGACCGTGATCTGCTTCGGGTCATCCTCAAAACGTTTAATCTGGGCCGCCGCATAGACGGAATGCGCGCGCTCGGCTGGATCGGCGTTTTGCCTCGCCAGTAACCATTTCCTCAAATCATCGAGTTTCACAAAAGCAATTGCGCGCGCCTGCTCCGAAGCCTGTGCGCTTTGAGCCAGCGTCATCAGCCGGTACAGCACGACATTGCCGATCGTGCGCTGAGTTTCCGTATCGCGCAGGTTGGCGCGCGATGTCTTCCAGCTACTGGCGATCAGGCGATCGATCACTTCATCCAGTCCTGGATGTTTCGGATCGCGCGAATGATAGTCGATCAGTCTGGTAGCGCGTTCCGGATTCAGCAGCATCGACGCCGTCATATCGGCGGCCGCTTCCGCGGGCGCCATGGAATCGAAAGTGATTTGGGTGCGTGAATGGAAGTCTTCGCGGGTGGCCTCAAATTCCGGCGGATGCGGCGGCAGGAGTTTGAGGATGCGTTCCGGAACGGTGAGGGCGGCGGGCTCGATAGTCTTGAGCAAAGCATCCAGAGCGCGGCGTTGTTCTGCGGCGGGAACCATCTCGGCAATCGTCTGGCCGTCACCCCGTACCGCGTAGGTGTAATTCAGGCCACCCACCACTTTGGCTGCGGCTTCCACTTGATAGCGATGGAAGAGATACACGGGCGCGAGCACTTCTTCGAGCATGCTCATCGGAAAACCGAACCGGATTTTCTGCTCCGAGAAACCGGCCAGCGCCTTCGCGCGAACGAGCATGACGCGATTCAAATCGTCGGCTGCATTCGACCCTGTGTCCCAGAGATGCGCCAGGGGATGCGCTCCCCCGGCGGCGCGGGCATCCCGATCGGAGATGAAAACCATGCCCTTATCGCGCGCTTCATTGAGGATCGCGTTGAGAGAATTCCGTTCGGCTTCCGGCGTAACGCCTGAGGCAAACTGCGAGTAGCCGTAGCGAATCGCGATCTTATCCCACTCGCCGATGCCCGTTGCGTAGGCGTTCCTCAGATCGATGTCACCGGCCGCATTCAGGGTGACGAACGGCGGAGGGTAGTCCATCACGGAAGCGCGATCATGCGCGCTGGCGGCGAAGTTGTGCTGCAATCCGAGCATGTGGCCCACTTCGTGAGCCGCTAATTGCCGAAGTCGCGCGAGCGCCATTTGCTCCATGCGGGGATCGACGGGTTGTCCCTGCTCGTACTTTGCGATCAACCCCTGTGCGATCAGAAAATCCTGTCGGACACGGAGAGAACCGAGCGAGACCTGACCCTTAATGATTTCGCCCGTGCGTGGATCGGTGATGGCTTCGCCATAGGACCACCCTCTTGTGGACCGATGTATCCACTCAATCAGGTTGTAGCGGATATCCATGGGGTCGGCATCGGCGGGAAGCATTTCGACCCGGAAGGCATTGCGGAATCCAGCCGCTTCGAACGCCTGAGACCACCACCGCGCGCCATCGAGCAGGGCGGAGCGGATGGGCTCCGGAGTGCCAGGGTCGAGATAGTAAATGATGGGCTTGATTGGCTCGCTGACCGCCGCGGTCGGGTCGCGTTTTTCGAGCCTGTGCCGGATGATGAAGTGCTGCATCAGCGGCTCGGAGATGGGACTGGAGTAATCCGCGTAGCTGAAACCGATCAGGCCAGCGCGGGGATCGTACACACGCGGGGTGAAGGGCGTTTCGGGCAGAGCCACGAACGAATGGTGCTCACGGACTGTCAGCGCTTCCGGGCTCGGCGTCACGGATTCAATCCAGGGCCCGGCATCCTTGCCCCCGAAAGTCAGCAACGCTTCTACTTCGGTGTTGCGGGCGAAATTCTTCGTACGGTCGGGGTAGATGGCGGAACGTTTTTCATCCAGCGAATAGCTGCCCTGCTTTTGCTTTGCGAGGGTTTCGGGAACGTTGTGCGCATCGCGCAGGAAAAAACCCGTGGCGTCGATCAGGACGCGGTCGCCTTCTTCCGCTTCCGTGGTGAATCCCCAGATCACGGATTGAGCGAACGATTCTTCCACCGCTCTCCGTTCCTGGATATCCGAAGTCACAGCTCGATAGTTCTGGTTCGGCTGGACCAGCAGAACTTTGGGCCCGAAGCGCTCAAAGCGCACGATGATCGAGCCGCCGATTTGCCCCCGGTCGAGGCCGATGTCGTTCGAGCCGACTCCTGCCGGCAGTGAATTCACGTAGAGAAAATCGTTATTCCAGCGCGATACTTCGAGAAAAACGTGCCCGGCTTTGGCATCGTAGAACATCGGGAAATAGCCCGGCATGGCGGTCATTCCCTTCGTCTTTTCCGCAATGGTGCCCGGAGCCTGTGCCGCGGCCAGGCCAACGGCGGCGATGAAAACCAGGAAAGTGCGCATGGAGTGATTACCGGTGGGGTTTGACCAGCCGCTCGAGCTCGTTCATGAAGGCCTGCTCGTCCTGAAAGTCGCGGTAGACCGACGCAAATCGAACGTAGGCAATCTTATCCACGGCTTTGAGGGCGTCCATCAGGAACTCGCCGATTTCGGAGGTGGTGATTTCGCGATCCGGCGATTCGGTAACCCGAACTTCCACCTGGCTGACCAGATCCGAAAGCTTCACCATGCTGACCGGCCGCTTTTCGCAGGCGCGGATGAGGCCATTCAGGACCTTCGTCCGGTCGAATTTCTCCCGCCGGTTGTCCTTCTTGATGACCATGTAGGGCACTTCGTCGATCCGCTCGTAAGTGGTAAAGCGCTTTTCGCACTTGACGCACTGGCGGCGGCGGCGAATGGAATCGCCCTCCCGGCTTTCTCGCGAATCGACGACGCGGTCCTCAATATTGCCGCAAAACGGGCAGGTCACGAGTGCAGATCCTTCCCGGAGTTTGTGGAAATCCTCATAACTTCATCAAAATAATAGAATAACAGCCCGCGACCCCGCAATGGAAACATTTCTGCCCCTAGTGGACTTTCCCGAAATAATGAACCTATGATGAGAGAGCCTCGTTTCATCTTTCGAAGGGCCCGTTTGGCAGGTGGGGGAAAGCCGGGTCCGGAAGAGGAGGCAAGCGCAATGGCGGCAGCAGTATCGGCGGCGAACTGGACCAGTCCAAACTGGGCGAATTCGGGCGCCATTTGGACTGGAACAGCGTCAAACGCCTTGGATCTGGACAGCACAATTGTCGAGCGTTGCCTGAGCGGCGACGCAAACGCATGGGAAGACCTCGTGCGCCAGCACACGCGCCGCGTGTACGGTCTCTGCTACCGGTTTACCGGACGCGATTCGGAAGCCCAGGATCTGACGCAGGACGTGTTCCTGCGGGTTTTCCGGGCGTTGGGGAGCTTTCGATCCGCTGAAGGCTGCTTCACCACCTGGCTGACCCGTTTGACCCGGAACCTGTTGATCGATCACTATCGCCGGACGCGTAACCAGCGAGTGACGGACTCCATTGAGGAGCAACTCCCCCGGGTTGAGCAGGGTTTTGTGGCCGTGAGCCGGCCGGATTCCCAATTGGCGGGCCGGGAGGCCAGTGAACTGCTTCAAAACGCTCTGAGCCGGCTCTCGCCGGAGCTCAGGGAAACGATTATTCTGAGAGATTTGCAGGAAATGGAATACCGGGAAATCGCCCAGGTTCTGGACATTCCCGAGGGCACGGTGAAGTCGCGGCTGAATCGCGGACGGGCCGAGTTGGCTCGCTTACTGAAAAAGCATCGGGAAGCGTTTAGATTGAAATGTTGAATTGCGCCGAATTCGAAGTCTTGCTGGCCGATTCCCTGGACGGGGCGCTCGCCGCTCCCGGCCGGGAAACGGAGCGGGATTTGTTCGCGCAACATCTGGCATCGTGCGAAGACTGCGCGGCCATGGCAAAGGAAGTTCAAAGCGCCCTGTCGTTCATGGAACTGGCCGCCGAACCCGAGTTCCCCCAGCCGTTGGTGGGAAAGATTCTGCACGCGACGAATTCCGGTTGGGAGCTGAAACTTCGGAGCCCGGGCATTCGCGGCTGGATTAACCGGGCATTCGGTCCGGTGCTGCGACCGCGTTTCGTCATGGGAGCCATGCTGACGGTCATGTCGCTGACGATGCTCACGCGTTGCGCGGGCGGCCCGAAAAGTACGCTGACGGCGGCGGATCTGGATCCGATCCGCCTGTGGTCTTCGCTCGAAACCCGGGGCCACCGGGTCTGGGATCGCGCTGTCAAGGGCTACGAGAGCATGCGGGTGGTCTACGAGATACGGAATCAGATTAACGACTGGAATCAGCAACAAGCGGCCGATGACGAGGCCGCTGCCGAGGCCAAGGCAAACAGCAGAAGAATACCGGCGCGGGATACGGAACAACCGGGTGTAAATCCGGGCGCCAAACCGGCCACGGGCGAACCAGCAGGAACGAAGCGGTAACGGAGGAAGCCAGCTATGAATTGCGCAGAACATACCGAAATCGCCGCAACCGCATTTTGCCGGGAATGCGGTAAGCCGATGTGCGTGGATTGCCAGCGCCCCGCCCTCGGGTCAGTCTACTGCGACGCCCATTTGCCGGTAACCGCGTCCGCTTCCGCGCAGCCGCCCTCTCCTTACACGGCCCCGACCTACAGGACGCCCCCGGTTTCTTCGCCTTATACCGCGGCAGCCTCCAGTGCTATACCGGACGACACTGTGCATCCTGTGCTCGCCCTGCTGCTGGGTTTTATTCCGGGCGTCGGCGCCATCTATAACGGGCAATATGCCAAAGGCCTGGTGCATGCCGTCGTTTTCGCTCTTCTGGTCAGCGCCGTTTCCAGCGGGCACAGCGCAGGCATGGAAGCGTTCATCGGCATCATGATCGCGGCGTGGGTCTTCTATATGGTTTTCGAGGCGTACCACACGGCGCGAAAACGCCGGTATGGCGTGGCCGTCGAAGAATTTTCGGGCCAGTTCGAACTGCGAACGGGAAGCGGACGGTTTCCGGCGGGCGCCATTCTGCTGATCGGCCTTGGTTTTATCCTGCTGCTGGATACCACCGATATCATCAGCATCGACGAATTTGGCAAGTATTGGCCGGTCGGGCTGATCCTGCTGGGAGTGTATCTGCTTTATAACCGCCTCAGCCCCGATCATAATAGCCAGGCGAATCGCGCCAAAGACGCGGAGGCACGACGATGAACGGCCAAAGCCAGTTGTTGTTGCGGGCCATTAAAGGTCCGGTCATCATGATCACGCTGGGAGTTTTGTTCGCGATCGACAAGTTCAGCGGCTACTCATTTCGCCAGACTTTTCCGGTGCTGCTGATCGTGATTGGAATCATGCAGTTGCTGGGGGGCCGCCGGGTAAAAGCGGACTATATTCCTCCGCCCTCGCCAGTGGTAACCTCGCCGCCACCTTTCCGTCCGGCTGAAACACCGCGAGCCGAAAGCGGGCTCGACCAGAATCAGGAGCCACGCGCATGAGAAACCAATCGATCACCGGGCCGTTGATTCTCGTTGTCATCGGTGTCCTGTTCCTGCTGAATAATCTCGGACATGACATTCCATTCTGGACGTATATGCGGGATTACTGGCCATTTCTCCTGATCGGAATCGGTGTCATCCGTCTGGGCGAAGTGCTGTTTCAGGTCAGCAAGGGTGCACCGCTCCAGGCGCAGTCGGGCGGCGGCGGATGGGTGTTGTGGACGGTCCTGCTTTGCGTTGTCATGGCAATCTGGACGGCCGGACGCAACGGCATTCACATCGGGCGTCTGAATACGCCAGGAAGCGTAGGTATTCTCGGCAACACGTTCGACTACAACGTGAGTGCGAACAACTCCACCGACGGCGTAACCCGTCTGGTGCTGGATAACCTGAACGGCAATCTGACCGTACATGGCGACGACAGCGGACAGGTGAAAGTGACCGGCCACAAAACCGTTCGGGCCTTCAGTAGAAGCGATGCCGACCGGGCCGACAGGGAAACCGTGCTCCATCTGGAGCGGCAGGGCGATTCGCTGGTGCTGAGTGCCCGCGACCCGGCGCACTCCGGCATGCTGAGCATCTCGACCGACCTGGACATCGTGGCGCCGAAAGGCCTCAACGTCGAATCCAGAGCGCGAGGCGATTTGAACGTGGAAGATATGGGCGGCACGGTGAGTGTGACCGATAGCCGGGGCGATATTCGCCTCAACAACATCGCGAAAGACGTTAGGGTGGAGGGCGTCCGCGGGGGCTTGATTCGCGTGGCCAGCGTCAAGGGGACGGTGGATCTTCAGGGCCGCGGCGGCGACGTGCAACTCGAAGACGTCGCGGGCCAGGTCACAATCAACGGCGAATTTTCCGGCACGCTGGAATTTCGCGCACTGGCGAAACCGCTGCATTTCGAATCGTCGCGTTCGGATTTTCGGGTAGAGCAGCTACCTGGCTCGATCACCATGGATCTGGGCGAAATGAAGATCAACAACGCCGTGGGGCCGGTCAAGTTCCGCACCGGTTCCCGCGACGTTGAAGTCACCGACGTCACAAACTCGCTGGAACTGAACGTCGATCGCGGGGATATTCAGGTCACCGCGTCGAAGGGTCCACTGCCGAAGATGGACGTCCATTCGCGCAATGGCGATATCACCCTGACATTGCCGGATAAAGCGGGTTTCGATCTGGATGCGAAGACCGGCGCGGGCGAGGTGGATAACGAATTCGGCGACGCGCTTTCCAACCACAGCGACGGGCGATCCGCCTGGGTAAAAGGCAAAGTAGGAAGCGGCCCGCAACTGGCGATCGTGACCGACCGCGGGAAACTGACGATCAACAAGAAGTAGTGCATACTGGCTTTGTGGCCATTACCGCGGAGCAGTTTCGGCAGCATTACGAAAGCTTGTCAGACGAAGCACTTCTGGATATCGACGTAACCGAGTTAGTGCCGGCGGCACAAGCCTGCCATGCAGAAGAAGTGGCGCGGCGCGGTCTCGATGAACAGGACACCGAAGAAGACAACGGCACGGCAGAAGAGTTGGAGGCGAACGCCGGAGCGGACGGGGAAGAAGCTCCGGTGTGCATCGCCGAATACGACCACCTCGACGAGGCCGACCTTGCGCGCGGAATGCTGGAGGCGGAAGAGATCGTTGCCACGCTGGAGAGCGAACCCGGGGTCGTGCGGTTGATGGTGCCCGCGACATCCGCCGAGCAGGCGCTTCGAATGCTTGCCGCCACGCCGTTATCGGATGAGGAACTGGCGGCCCAGGCGGAAGCGGCCGGGCTTGAAGAAGACGAGCCATAAAAAAACACACTTCGACGGCAACGTTAAACGTCGATGGCGGCAGGGGACGCCTTGTTATAGCGCTGTATCCTGCCGCCCATGAATCGAGCGGGATCTATCGGGCTGTCGGCCCGCGGTTAGTAAGTACATATGCCCGCGTGCATAGCGCCAATTTCGATCCTCCGCCC
>JAICJH010000061.1 GCA_025928545.1 Bryobacteraceae bacterium
ACAGCTTGGTCCCTGCATACAATGATGCCGTGGGACATCAAATCGTTTAGAAGAGATTTCACGCAACGCTGGCACTTTGGTCCCGTCTACGATTCGGAAGCAGACGCCCGAAGAGACGCGCGCGAGCACGAGTTCTCCCAATACCTGCCGGGTTTTCGCGGCGGATGCGCGCAAGCGTTCGAGCCGTTGGACGACCGCAATTTCTCTCGGGCTGGGTCCTTCTTCGTTCATGCAATATCCCTTAAATTCGAGTATGGCCGAACGAACTTCCGTCGGGTCGCCATGAGATGCCATTAGCAGACGGCTGGAAGCCACAGGTCGTCCCTGAATTAGCGCGCCTTCAGTTTGGATTGACTAGTCTCAGCATCGAGACGGTCGTCGTAAACTCCCCCGAGTAAACAGAGCGAGCCGACAATATTCAAGGCGAGATATATCCAGCGAGCTATTCGTTTTCTTTCCCCGATTTCTATCACTTGTCGCTGCCTTCGACGACGAGCCCGGATTTCACGATCTACGTGGCAGGCCAGTGAAGATTCCCAAGGTAATTGAAAAGATGGTGGGCGCACAGGGACTCGAATCCCGGACATTCTGCGTGCGGAGCCGTGAGGTTTTAATCCGAATTGCCACTGAGAAAAGAGTGAGTTTGGCTCGTCTACAAAATCATCTTCGGAGCACTCAACGATGGGCATCTGCCGCGCAAATCCAGCCACCCGCCTGAACCCGAGTATGGCCACCAGATCAGCAGACGCTCAAGGTCGCTTCGGTTACGAGCAAGATTTCCGCGAATCGCCGACGATGCGGCGTTCAGGCACGTTCCTCGCGCGTTACTTGTTCGCCTCGGGTGCTGGAGTGGCGGGCAGATCGGAGTTGTAGGTATCGACAACCGCCGGCTTCTTCCAGATCTCGACCAGTTTGCCCAACATTGGTTCACTTCGCAGGCGCCGCATTCCGTAAGCATCGAAAGCGGCTTCGGCTTTCCCATGCGCAGGGTCATTCGACACGCCGCCGCCCGCGCTGTCGGCCTGACTATCTGGACAGAGCCCCGTAATCCTCTTTATCCTGCGGGAAGCCAAGTGACCACAGGACGTTGTCGGCAGTCTGGACATATACAGTGCCGAACTGCGCCGAGAGAGCACCCTTCGGAGCGGCTGTCATTGAATTGCCGGTGTTGAGGAACTCTTTTCCCGTCGAACCGTCGAGCGCGTACAGGACGGCATTGCGCTGTGGTCCCGTACCCGCGACAAAAACCACGCCGTTCACCACGATCGGCGGCAGTGGAGAAGCGATATCGCGGGAAATCCAGCCGGGCTGCAAAGTCGCTTTGCCGCCCTGATCCACGACTTTCAAAGCAACCACCGCACCGGAAGTAACATTGCCGTTTGCCTGGAAGCCCGCCGTGGATGCCAGAGCGCCCGAGACCGAAGTCAGCACCCAGCGCGTGCCATCCGTATCCTGCCAGCTCGCCAGCGCGCCGGGTAATTCCGTCGTGATGTTCGCGAACTTCGCGGATGCCGAGAGCGGAGTCTTATGATCCGCGCCACCCATCGAAGCGCTGTCGAGAAGATACATTTTGCCGTCGCGGTTCATCACGGCAATCAGATCTTTGCCTTTGTTTTCGATCACGACCGGGCTCGATACGAATTCCGACTTGCCAGGCGTGAAGAAATCTTTCATGCGAAGGCTTTTGGCTTCGAGCGAAACCACGGAGTCGGAGAACGCCGCCGGACCATAGTCGCCATCCGCTGTCGCGGCATACAAGGTGCCGTCAGTGCCGATCGCCGGTCCCGCGGTACCTGCCACGGAGCCACCGTTCGTCTTCCAGGAGGAAACCGTCTTATCCGGAGTCGCCAGATCGAGAGCCCAGACGCCGGGGGTTCCGCCACAACCATTCGTAGTGGACACATAGAGGATGGGAGCGCCGCCTCCACCGCCACGTCCACCACCGCCACCACCGGCGGCGGGCGGAGCAGCAGCCGCAGCCGCAGCAGCCGCGGCTACGCCGGCAGTACTCGCCTGTGCGCTATCGAGAGCCACCAACCCGAAAGCATTGGAGTTGGGCGGCAGGAATTTCGTGGGGCCCATATATACGTCATAGCCCATATGCAAGCTAAGCGAACGCGCGTTGCCCTCGGCCGTGAGCACAAAAACGCCCGGCGTGCCCACTGCGCCGCGTCCGCCGGCTGCGGTACCGCCGATCGTGACATTTGGAAATGGAACCGCAAACTTGAACGGCAGCGGTGCGGTGGTTCCACCGGTAACGGGAGCGCCGCCCCTGCCTGGCCCGGGTGCCGCCGGCGGCGCACCCTGTGCTGCGGCAGCCTGAGCCGCTGTCGCATCGAAACCGAAATATTTCAGACTCGGAGCGCCTTCACCCGGATTTCCCACCATGGCTCCGCTCTTTCCGCGTCCCGGAAAATCGGCCGGCACCGCGACAGCTCCGGCGCGCCCCGCGCGGCCCGCGGCGCCGGAAGGCAGCGTCAGCGTCGTCACGTTCGCAACGCCTGCACTCAATACTCCGCTGCAAACTCCGGCGGCAGGTGAGGCCACCGGCGTCTTCCAGTAGACAATTCCGATGTCCGAGTCAATGCCGGACGCATTACCGGAGGCATCGGTAATATAACCGATCGATTTAAAGCCGTAGCCACCGCGGGCGCTTGCCAGCAGCGTGAATGCGGGAAGCGTCGCCTGCCCGGCAGCACCACCCAGCTGAACCTTGCGCACGACCCCGAAGCCTTTCAGGGTCTGCATGTTCTGTTTCGATATCTGGAAGTCCGAACGAATCCAGGCATCGCGTTGCGGCGTCGCATTCGCCGTTGCCCAATCCTGAGCGGTCTTGCCCTGCGCCCGCACCGAATGCGGCGATACCATGAAGCCCGCCAGTCCGCAGCAAATTGCCGCCGGAAGTAGAATTCTCATTCTTCGCATATCTGATTCCTTTCTTGTCGTCATAAGCGGTCCTGGCAGCTACTTCTTCAACCCGAAGCAATACAGCATGCCGTCAAAAGTCCCGATGTAAACTTTGCCGTTCGCTACGGCAAGCCCGCTGAAATGATTCCATGATTTGATGGCATCGCCGCTCGACCACAATTCCTTACCGGTCTCGCCATCGAGAGCATAAATGGTTGCGTGCGTCCCTGCCGTGACTCTGGCCGGGTAGCTGATTTGCATCCCATACGGCACATCCGGCGTCGATTGATGGCGGTCTTCGCCACTGGCGTAGCCGAACACAATGCCATTTGCGATGACCGGCGGATCCGCATACTCCATGTCGCGCGAAACCCACGCGTGTGTCAAAACCACTTTCCCGTTTTTCTCTTCCACTTTGAAGCCGTAGGTGGCGCCGTGAGTGACGGGACCGTAGGTCAGGATGCCTTTGGTGTCGTAGTTCGACGCCAGCGGCCCCCACGATGGCGATACAACCCAGGGCGTTCCTTTGGAATCCACCCAACTGGAGAGAGCGCCCCAAACGCCCGTGTCATACGTGCTGTATTCATTGCAAATGTGCGGAGTTGTGTAAACGCTGGTGCGGTGATCCGCGCCGCCGAAATTCGCTGTATCCAGCAGCCAGAAGCGGCATTCCTTCGACGTGCCGACCAGATATTCTTTGCCTTTGAAATTGAAGATCGTCGGAGTGACGTTGATATCGGCATCGCGCTTGTAAAGAAAATCCGCATTGCCGGGCGCGAAGTATTTCACCAGGTCGAGCTGCTTCGTCGCTGCGTTGGCTTTGACGCCGATGATGCCGTTGCCATAAAGCCCGTTCGCCGGATCCCACATGCCGTCGCCCGTGCCCGTATAAGCGGTCCCATCCGCGCCTACCGCCGGTCCGCGGCTGCCCCACATGCCGCCGCTGCCGTCGGACCACATCGATGCTTTCTTCGTCGCCAGATCGTACGAGTAAACGTAGTTCGGATTCCCACCGCAGCTCTGCGCCGTCATCGTGTAGAGAACGCCGTTGACAAGATTCAGGCCGTACGGTTTGCCGTTCGGCGGCATCCACTTCGCGGGCGGCGCGACGTCTTCTCCGTCCGCGAGGTTGATCTGGTGCAGCGAGCCATCCCACGACGCGACATAGATCGTGTATTTACCCGGCGTTGCCGAGGGCGCAATTACCGGATCGGCAGTGAGTCCGCCGGGACACAGGATGCCGGGTCCCCGGCCGCTGGCCGCATCCGAGTAGGCGCTCGTGAAATGCTTTTTCCAGGCGATTGTTCCTTTAGCGACATCGATTGCGTAGATGTTATCCGAGATGCCGGCGAGCAACGCCATTTCTTTTGTGCCCGTGGCAGTCTTCACTTTTTCCACGATGAGCGGAGGAAACAGATTGTGCATCTGACGCGGCTGATTGTCGGTTTGCACCGCCCACAGCAGCGACAGGCCTTTAACGTTCGCTGTGTTAAGAACCTTTTCGTTCTTTTGCCAGCCTGTGCGCTGAGGATCCGCTCCGGTCGCCAGCCAGTCCGCGCTCCAGCCCAACATCGAGCCGAACGTCAACGCTACTACAAATAACTTTTTCTGCATCTGCTCCTCGTCGTTTCAATCCGCTTCAGGACGCCGGCGGACTGAGAAGAAGTATAGCCGAAAAAGCGCAAAATTCCTAAGGAAAATGCAGGTTTTTCAATTCATTTCGCGAGCGATTTGCTGGACCAATTGCCGGTCTATCGAGTGGGGTTCGTTGCCGGTTTCCATTCGCGTGCGAGCCGCTGCGCCTCGGCGATTTGCTGCGGAGTCATCTTCCGCGCCACCAGATCGCGATTCTCGGAATTCGCGGAATCGCCGCCCGTGGAAGCCAGCGTGAGCCACATGTAGGCCTGGATATTGTCGAGGGCGACACCCTGCCCCTCCGCATACATGAAGCCAAGATTGGCCTGCGCCTTCCACTCGCCCTGAACCGCGGCCTTGCGGTAATGGGTTACCGCCTCCGCATAGTCGCGCCCGACGCCCAGGCCCTGGTAGTACATGACGCCGATACTGTATTCAGCCAGTGGGTCGCCCTGGACTGCTGCGAGGAAGAACCACTTCATGGCTTCATCGAAATCCCGATCGACGCCCTGGCCCTGGACGTAGAGAACGCCGAGATGTGTCTGGGCGCTCACGTCTCCCTGCTGGGCCGCCTGAAGAAGCAGGAGGGCGGCCTGCTCGTTATCCTGCTGCACACCCCGTCCGTCCAGATACATCAGGCCGAGATGCGATGCCGCCGTCCGATCTCTGTGGTCTGCCGCCAGGCGGTACCATTTCACCGCTTCCTGGTCGTTCTGTGAAACGCCGTGGCCCTGCTCGTACAGGATTCCCAGGTTTGCCTGTGCCGCCGGCAAACCCTGCTCCGCCGAAAGACGCAGCCATTTCGCGGCTTCCGAAAAATCCTGCCCGACCCCCTGGCCCCTCGTGTACATCACGCCGACATGGAACTGTGCTTCGGCGTCTCCGGCCTTTGCGGGAGGCATCAGTTCTCTCAGCGCAGCAGCGAAGTCGCCCGTCAGAAGAGCCTGCTCGCCGGCCGCCACACCGGCCACTGCGGGCAAGGTGAGCACGCCGAGTAAAACCAGGATCTTCATTGCCGCTATTTTTTCACCGAGGCATCAATACCGAAACTGTAGAGAATATTGTCGAATGTTCCCAGATAGACGCGGCCGTTGGCAATCGAAAGTTCTCCGGTATGGACAAACGACTTGATCTGATCGCCGCTGTTGTAGAGTTCCCTGCCGGTCATGGCGTCGAGCGCGTAGAGCACCGCATGAGTAGAGCCCGGGATGCGGCGTTCGGCGATGTCTTCGAGCCCGACATCGGAATATGCCTGATCAGTATCTTCACCGCTGCCATAGGCATAGACCACACCGTTGGCGATGATCGGCGGTTCGGCCTGATCCATGTTGCGGGAGACCCATTGCGGCGTGAGCTGCGTCTTGCCGTTCACCTCTTCCACTTTGAACGCCCCGATTGCACCTTTCGTGATTGGACCGTAGGAAACGGGGAACTTGAATTTGGAATGCATCTTGCCCCAGAACGGCATCAGGACCCAGCGGTCACCTTTTGCATCCTGCCAACTGGCGAGATTTCCCCAGATACCGGCGGACGCGAAGTTGACGTCTTCGTTGCAGATCAGTTCCGAAC
Organism: Bryobacteraceae bacterium; assembly: GCA_025928545.1. Taxonomy (GTDB): domain Bacteria; phylum Acidobacteriota; class Terriglobia; order Bryobacterales; family Bryobacteraceae; genus BOG-234. Next base: position 6,112 of record JAICJH010000061.1, read on the forward strand.
GGAAAAGCGGTGTCCGGTGGTCCGGCCCACCCATCGATTTCGAATCCACCATCCAGAGGCGGCACTCCTTGCAGCCGCCAACAATGAGGTCGCGGCCCTTATAAGGGAACACGACGGGCGTCAACTGGCCGTCGAGATCGCGCTTCTGAAGCCAGTCCGCATTGCTCGGCCAGTAATAATCCCTGAGCTTGAGAGTCTTGCCATCGAGGGCGTACAACGTATCGGCGAACTTGCCGTTGGGCGGATCCGCCAACCCGTCTCCGGCTTCGGAATAGATTGTGCCGTCGCTGCCAACTGCGACGCCCTGCCGGCCCCAGATTCCGCCTGTTCCGGAGAGCCATGTATTGATCGTGTGAGCCGGATCTTTCAGATTGATGGACATAACGGCATTTGCGTTGCCTCCGCCGTGTTCGATGCTGTAGAGCGTATCGCCAACCAGATTCAGACCCAGCGGCTTGCCCCCGGGTCCGGGGAGGAACTGCATCGGCGGCGCCACATCTTCACCATTGCGCAGATCCACCTGATGCAGTACTCCGGATCCGTCTATCGAATAGATTGTGCGGCGGCCATTCGCGTCCGGCGGACCAATCGTCGGGGTATCCGTCATGCCGCCGGGACCGAGGATGCCGCCCGCAACCGGATTTGTGCCCGGCGAATCGAAGTGTTTCTGCCAGAGAATCTTTCCTGCCTGAACGTCGATTACGTACAGGTTGTCGGATACTCCGCCGGTGACCGCGAGTTCTTTGACACCAGAGCTGGTGGTGACCTTTTCAACGATCAGCGTCGGCAGCAGCGCCGTCATCGACCGCGCCTTATTATCGGTCTGAATCTTCCAAAGAATTTTCAGATTCTTCACGTTGTCTTTGTTGAGGATCTTTTCGTCACGCTGCCAGCCGGTCCGCTGGGCGTCGTAACCATCGGTAATCCAGTCGGCCGACCAGCCGAGAACACACGCCATCAAGGCCCCCGCGACAACTATTAAACGAATTCGCATAGTATTTAGTCCTTTCCGAGGCTGGTTCTGAATTAGTGCTCCATGTAATAGCCGAACGTCCAGAGCGTGCCATCCACCGTACCGAAATACAGCTGGCTGACTGCAACCGCGAGCCCCGCGTTGGGTGATGCATGCGAAGTGATAGTCGTGCCGCTGTTCCACAAATCCTTGCCCGACCTGGCATCGAGCGCATAAAGCACGGCGGGTTTGGAACCCTGGGCGCCGCCGGCGAGCGCGAACACGACGCCATTGGAAATTGCGGGGGCAAGAGGTGTCGCCATGTCGCGCGATACCCATGCCGGTTGCAACGAGGGCTTGCCTGCCTGATCGACAACTTTGAACGCAACAATCGCGCCGTTCGTCACCGCGCCGTTGTTCACAGGGAACTTCGTATCGGCGGCAAGCGTGCCCAGCGCGGCCGCGAACAGCCACGTGGTTCCCTCGGAATCTTTGAATGTCGATATCGCGCCGGCTGTTGTGCCGGGAGCGGTATTCACATATTTTGGTGAAGTGGCCAGCGGCGCTTTGATACCGGCAGCATCGAAGAGATAAATTTTGCCGTCAGAGTTCGACACCGCGACGACGCTCTTGCCACCCGTACTAAAGACACTGGGAGAAGAGTTGAATGCGGACTTACCAGCGGCATCGAAAGTATCCTTCAGCTGGAGCGTCCTGCTGTCAAGCGCGACTAATTCACCGTCGGTAGTGGCGGCGAAAAGAGTGCCGTCGAGTGAAAACGCCGGGCCCGCCGTGCCCGCTACACTGCCGCCCGCCGTCTTCCAGCTCGAAACGGCCTTCGACGCAAGATTAATCGCGTGGATGCCGTTCGCGTTGCCGCCGCAGCCATCGGCGGTTGCCGCGACGACGGTTCCGTTCACTGCGATGATGCCGGAGGCTTTCGCACCGGGAGAGAGGAATTTCGCCGGCGGATCCACTTCAGTGCCGGTCTGGACGTTCAGCGTTCGCAACGAACCATCGCTCGCGACAACATAAACGCGATTGGCATCCGGAACCGCGGTGAGCCGGGGACGCGCGGCGCCACCGCCGCCCTGGCCCGATGCGCCCCGCCCGCCGCCACCACCGCCGCCCACCTGGGCCGCGATCGGAATCATGGGGGTCAGGCGGCTGACCGTCGGCGAAAGCCCGCCGGGGCAGGCTGCGGTAGCGGCAGGTGATGTCGCACCAGTCATCGGCGTAAGGTGAGTCTTCCATTCCTGCCGTCCGAGATCGGAATCCATCCCGATGACATTGTCGGAACTGCCAGCGATAAATTCGTACGCGCGAAAGCCCCTGTAGGCGATGGCGCGGTCCATCAGCACCGGAGCCGAGAACGAGTTTCCGCCCATGGCGGCGTTATCGGTTTTCATTTTCCAAAGGAACTGAAAACTCTTCGCGACAGTATCCACGGAAATCTTCGGATCGGTCTGAAACGATCCGGTCCGCTGGGCGTTCGCGTTCGCAGTGGTCCACTCCGCGCCGCCTCGTCCCTGAGCGAATGCGATTCCACTAACTAAGCTGCAGAGCATTGCTCCGACGATTGAGATTTTCCATTTGCGCATAGAATTTTCCGGCACCTTCTTCCCGATTACCGAAAGTATTGTACATGAATTCCGACAGGTTGAGAATAGCGGATTTTGCGAATGACCTTGTGTCGCAACGAGGCGCCCGCCCGTTTTGACCAATGAAATCAGCCCTGCCGAGCGCACTTGCCGACTTTGTACGATCGCAACCGTTTCTAACCTGATCGAACTAAGACGCCAACAGATACACCGAAGGTCCGACCATTGATCCCATAAATAACGCTTTTCAATGTAACTTGCTCCGTGTACACTAAGCCGGTTGGAGGTGTTATGAACGGAAGCGTTTTCGGAGTTCAAACGAGACGTGCGATGGCTCGCAGCGCCGCACTTACGCTGGGAGCGGCGAGTCTGGGAGAGATGTTGGCGCAGCAGCCTCCGGCTGGCGGCGGTGGACGTGGCGCGCAGCCTCTGGCGCCTTACGACGACTACACCGGCTTCACGAAACTGTGGGATGGAAAGACGTTTACCAACTGGGATGGCGAGACTGATGTCTGGTCGATCGATCACGACGCCGTTCATGCCGACACAACGAAGACCCCCGGTCAACACCACGTTCACTACACCGGACCGGGCGCCATCATGGGAGATTTCCATCTGAAAGTGGAGATGAAGATGTCGGCGCAGGGCGCTAACGGCGGCATCCAGTATCGAAGCCGACTGCTTGGCCCCGGGCATGGTGGATCGATTTCCGACCCGATGGGGAAGAACCTGCCGCCCAATGTGCATACGCTGGCTGAAGCGATCGCGGCGGGGATTACATCCGTGCCGTCGGCCAATGCCGCGGCGGCTGGCCGAGGGCCGGGCGCGAGTCCGTTGCCCGCGGGCTGCCCGACACCGGCCATTGGTGCGGGTGGCCCTGGCGGACCGGGCGGTGGTCGCGGAGGCTCAGGTGGCGGGCGGGGCGGATCCGGCGGCGGACGCGGGCCGGCTGCGCCGAACCCCTGGCAGATCAGCGGCTATCAGTACGACATGAGTTCCGACAATCGCTATACGGGTCAACTGTATGAAGGGCAGGGGCGAGGTATCGTCAATCCGCCAGGCGGCATTGTGATTCTGCAACCCTGCCGTCTGACGCAGCGGATCGGGATCGCGAACGCGAATCCGGCTGCCGCGGTGAAAGAACACAAGGGTCTCGATGGCGAGTGGAACCAGATCGAAATTGTCGCGCAGGGTAATACGCTCGTGCACATGATCAATGGTCAGGTGATTACGATTTCGATTGATAATAATTCCGTCGATCGCGCGTCCAGGGGAATTCTGTCGCTGCAGCTGGAAGGCAGCGGTCAGATCTGGTATCGCAACGTTTACGTGAAAGCTTTGTCGTGAGTTCAGGAGTGTAATCGTTGGTTGCGCCGGGCGAAAGCCCGGCGTTTGTTTTTACCGGACGGGATGGTGAAAGAGTTGTGAAACCGCTCCGTAGAACACACAGGCACAAGTGCCTGGGTGTTCAGTGGTTCCGATGTCCCGAAGGACATGGCGGCTTGCTTACGCGCGCGGCACAGAATCGGTAAGTAATCGTTCATATACCTGGTACGACCATTCAGGTTGTACCAATGCGCGCCAAGTATCTTACGAATTGATCACTTACACCAAACTAAGGGCCTGATCGGGCTGTAGTGTGCGGGCAGCGGCACAATGCGGATTTCGTTTCGGAATATCTGGTTGCGGAATTTATAGGATTGGCAAATGACTAAGAAGTCCGGTACGCTTAGCCGCTCGCTGACGCGCGCGGCTCGCAGGTTTTCGCTAAAGGCTTTCTCAACGTCGCTTTTGGCATCTTGAAAATTGAGACGGCATCGCCCGTCGAGTAAAACTCCATCGCGATCCAGCGGTTGTACTTCAGCTCCGCGAGTCGCTTATAAATGTCGATGTAGTTCACATCGCCGGTTCCCGGTTCGGTCCGCCTGGGGACGTCCGCGAGGCGCACGACCTATCAGGCCTACATTCCCATCGAGCGGGTGGCTGGCGGGCTCTGGAAAGTCCTTTCGCCGGTGATTTTTGTAAAACAATTGCGTGAATATATAAGTCGGAATCAAGTACATTGAAGAGCGCCATTGAAAGGACGCCCGACATGAGAACTACCGTTCGCCTTCTGTGCCTGTTCGTACTCACCTCGCTCATCACTTTCTCTCAGGCTCCTCCCGCTGGTCAGCCACAACCTGCCGGGGCGTCCGGACGTGGGCGCGGCGGCCGCGGCGGCAGCGGCCGGGGCGGAGGTATGGGCAACCAGTTTGCGGGACAGAAGCGCATCCGGGCCCTGATTATCAGCGGAGGCTGTTGTCACGACTATCGCGGACAGGACAAAATCCTGATGGACCTCATGGCCGATCAGCTACCTGTGGACTGGACCGTCATCTATGAGGGCGGCACGGGCGGCGACGTCCGAGTCCAGACCTATGACAAGCCCAATTGGGCCAGCGGTTACGACCTCGTCATTCACAACGAGTGCTACGCCAACACAAGCGATCCGCAGCTGCTCGCGGAAATCACGGCCGCCCACAAGGCCGGAGTGCCGTCGATGGTGTTTCATTGCTCGCTCCATTCCTATCGGGCCGCCACCGTTGACGACTGGCGCGAATTCATGGGCGTCATGTCTCACCGCCATACAATGGCTCACAACATTGCGGTGAAGATCAACGGAGCGGCCTCCTCCATCACAAAAGGAATGCCCGCGGAATGGAGCACGCCGACAGACGAGCTCTATGTGATCGAAAAGCTCTGGCCGACAGCCACGGCGCTCGCCACCGCGGTCAGTCCGGAAGAAGGCCATGCGGTCTACCCGGTGATCTGGACAAACGATTATCATGGAACCCGGGTTTTCGGAACGTCGCTTGGACACGGGCCTACATGGGACGACCCGGTCTTTCGCGATATGACCGTGCGAGCGTTTAAGTGGACCGTGAATCGCGAATAGCCAGACCAGTTTATTCGTCAGACTTTGCATCTCTCAAGCCGGCAATGATGGCCGCGGTTCCGCTGTTTTTTCTTAGCGGATGTGCTGCGCTCATCTACGAAGTCGTCTGGTTTCAACTGCTGCAGCTGATCATCGGGTCGTCGGCTGTGTCCCTCTCCTTGCTTCTGGGCACGTTCATGGGCGGCCTGTTTATCGGGAGCTGGTTGGCGCCGCCGCGTATCCCTCCGCGCATGCACCCGATGCGGGTGTTCGCAATGCTCGAATTGACCGTGGCGGCGATGGGGCTGGCGCTGCTGTTCGGGTTACCACTTATCGACCACCTCTATCGGGGGCTTGGCGGGCATATCGGGATCCGCATGGCAATTGCGTGCGTATGCCTGTTGCCTCCCACAATCGCCATGGGCGCGACGCTGCCGGTTGTGGCCCGAGCGACGGAAGCCTCTCCCGAAGGAACCGCGTGGCTGGGTTACTTTTATGCGGCTAACATCGCGGGCGGCGTTGCGGGAACTCTGACCGCCGGATTCTATCTCCTCCGAGTATTCGATGTACAGGTCGCAACTTTTTCAGCGGCGGTCCTGAACGTTGTTGTTGCGGTCAGCGCCTGGATGCTGGGCAGGAAGATGACGGTCCCGGATCCCGCCCCTTCGCCGGTTGCCGATTCAAGCTCGCCGGCAGCGTCCGATTCCATACTCGTGTACATCGCCATCGCGCTTTCGGGAATGACCGCCCTTTCCGCGGAAGTGACATGGACGCGCCTGCTCGCTCTCAACTTCGGGGCAACCGTTTACAGCTTTTCGCTGATCCTTGCCGCATTTCTGATCGGGCTCGGCGGGGGTGGCACGATTGGCGCGTGGCTCGGAAGCCGTGGTCGGCCGCGCCCGCGGGTTGCGCTCGGCTGGACACAGTTCCTGCTTTGCGCCGCCGTTTGGTGTGGAGGATGGCTGCTCACAAAAGTATTTCCCGGCTGGCAGCTGACGGATTCCGTGCGGCGCAACGCCTGGCTGTTATTTCGCGCCGATCTATTCCGCGCATTGCTCGCGGTGGAGCCGGCGAGCCTGCTCTGGGGCGCAAGCTTCACGCTTGCCCTGGCGTCGATAACCGATGCGGGCCAGGATCGCGCGCGCATTGCGGGGGGAGTTTATGCAGCTAACACAGCAGGGGCGATTTTCGGTGCGCTCGGAACATCGTTGCTGCTGGGTCTCGGTCTGGGCAGCCAGCACGTTCAACAACTGCTCATCGGAATTGCGGCCGCAGCGGGTCTGATTGCCCTGATGTCCGCGCTGCCTGCTTCGCGGGCGGGAATTTCGACCTTCCAATGGATCTGCGCGGCCGCGGTCGTGACATTATTCATTCCCATTGTTCCGCTTGTGCCGGACGCGCTGATCGGCTACGGCCGCGACGCCGCGGAGTGGATTCAGACCAGCCGATATGCCGACGCAGGGAAGTTCCTTTATACGGGTGAGGGACTGAGCGAGTATGTGGCGGTTTCGCAGGGCCCCGCCGGCGAACTCAATTTTCACGCGGCCGGCAAGGTCCAGGCATCTACCCTGCCGGAGGATATGCGGCTTCAGTTGCTGCTCGGCCATCTGTCACATCTCGTTCCGTCCGAGCCCGCGAATGTTCTCGTCATTGGGTGCGGCGCCGGTATTACAGCAGGCGCGGTCTCATTAGCGCCCGGCGTGCGGGAAATTACGATAGCCGAAATCGAGCCGTTGGTCTTTCAGGCGGCGGAGAAGTATTTTGGCGGGTATAACGAGCAGGTACTCAGACAGCCAGGGGTTGTGCGCCGAATCGACGATGGTCGCCACGTACTGGCGGCGTCGCCGGTGAAGTTCGATGTCATCACGACCGATCTGACAGATCCGTGGGTGAAAGGCGTGGCGGCGTTGTTCACTCGGAAGTTTTTCGAACTGGCGAAAAGCCGTCTGCGCGCGGGCGGAGTCGTGACCCAGTTTGTGCAGCTCTATCAAAGCAGCCCCGACGCTGTGAAAAGCGAGATCGCCACCTTTGTGGACGCCTTTCCGAACTCCGTCATTTGGGGCAACCCCAACAAGGGGCAGGGTTACGATCTGGTGTTGCTCGGCCAGGTGGAGCCGGTCAGGATCGACGTGGAAGACATTGAGGCGCGCCTGCTCAGCCCGCGCTACGCGGCAGTGGCGGGGTCGCTGCGCCGCATCGGCATCGGGTCCGCCGTGGAGCTGCTATCGACTTTCACGGCTACGGGCGCCGATCTGAAACCCTGGCTGCGCGGCGCCGCCATCAATCGCGACCGCGATCTTCGTCTGGAGTATCTGGCTGGACTGGGGCTGAATCTCGATGAGAACGGGCCCATCTATCGCGAAATGCTGCGCCATGCGGCTTTTCATCCGGAATTGTTCGCGGGACCGGCATCCGATATTGCGGCGCTGCGGCAGGCGTTCGGGCGAAATGCGGCAAGGTAGCGGGACCGCGGCAGACATGTTTTTATATAAACCGTTGATTTAGATCTGCTGAAAGGCATATCCTCAATTCATGTCCCGTTCCCCACGGCGAATCGCACTTGTGTATGACGGTGAACTGGCATTTTCCCGGAAGGTGATGTCGGGTGTCGCCGCTTATCTTCAGGAAGCTCCGGTCCACAGCGTTTATATTTCAGAGAACGCATTCGCGGATCGGCGGATCGCCGATCTCCGGGCATGGGGTGGCGACGGCATTATCGCGGACTTCAATACGCAGGTGGTTGCCGATGCGGTCGTCAACTCGGGAATTCCCGCCGTGGCCTTTGGCTGTGGCGAGGGCTGGTATGTGCCTGAGGCGAAAATTCCTTCTTTTTTTTCCAATAACGCCGCCATTGCGAGTCTCACCATCGACCATCTGATCGATCGCGGTATTCGACGTTTCGCTTATTGCGGATACTCGCAGCGCCTGAGCCATCGTTGGTCGAAAGAGCGGCAGGACGCTTTCACGAAGCTGGCCGAACAGCGCGGATTTACAGTATCCGCCTACAATTCCGGAAGCACCGGGGACCGCAACTGGGCCGCGATCGAACGTTCGCTGGCGGCCTGGCTCCGCACGCTCCCCAAGCCCGTCGGTGTGCTCGCGGCCAACGATCACCGCGCGCGGCAGGTATTGGAAGCATGCCGCGCGGCGGGAATCAGGGTGCCCCAGGAAATCAAGGTAATTGGTGTCGATAACGATGAGCTGGTATGTCAGCTGAGTAGTCCGCTGCTGACCAGCATCGAGCAGGGCACGCGGCGAATTGGCTATGAGGCCGCCTCTCTTCTGGACAAGATCATGGAAGGTAAAAGCGTGCGCCGGCTGCGTTATGTAGTCAATCCTGTCGGCATCGTGACACGCCAGTCGACGGATCTGCGAGCCATCGACGATCCCCTTGTCGCCAAGGCCATGGCAATCGTCCAGAAGGGTGCGGTCGGTGGAATTCGCGTCGCTGATATAGCAAGCCAGCTGGCCGTTTCGCGATCGGGACTGGAGTCGCATTTCCGGGCGGCAATGGGTTGTTCGGTGCGGGGCGCCGTGCGTCAGGTACAGCTGGATGAAGTCAAGCGCCTCATTACCGATACGTCAATGGCGCTGAAGGAAATTGCGGCGGCTACGGGCTTCCGTTCCGTACAGCATATGACGACACTGTTCAGGCGCGCATTCGGCAATCCTCCGGCGAAGCACAGAATCGCCATCGGAAGTTAGAAAGCGCACATCCACAGGCTCCCACTCGGCCTGCCGCCAGTCATTCCCCAGTTCGTCCGGAGCCCGCGAGCAGCTTCGAAGCTGGAGCAATCTATAAAGAGTTTATGTAATTTTGTAAAACAACAGGCTTGCTCCCGGCGCGCCTAAGCGCTAACGTGGACTTCCAGGGGAGTCGTTCAGTCTGCTGCCATGTAATCAGTCCATCGAGATACATCGGCACGGCCACCCATGTCCCAAAAGGAGATACGAGTGATGAAACTCAGATCGGTATTGAAGGCGGTTAGTATTCTGTCTTTGTTTTCCGTGTCCTTGTTCGGCCAGACCAGTTCCAGTTCGCTTCAGGGAACGGTTATGGATCCAAGCGGCGCGGTGGTGGTGGGCGCCGATATCCAGGTAAAAGATCAGACCACGGGCACGCTTCACGTCGCAAAAACCGGCGCGGAGGGTGTTTTTCGGGTTCTCGGCATTACGGCGGGAAGCTATACGGTAACGGCGAAGGCCACCGGGTTCAAGACACGGGTCCAGCCGAACATCGAAGTGCAGGCCAGCCAGACGCGCGACATCGGTAACATTTCGCTGGAACTCGGCAATGCTTCAGATCAGGTCACGGTAACCGCCGAGGCGGCTCAGGTGCAGCTTTCGAGCAGCGAAAATGCCAAGAATGTGAATAACACGCAGATCGAGAATGTCCCGGAAAAAGGCCGGGACGTGTTTGCGTTCATCGGAACTCTGGCGGGGATCGTGGATACGAGCGGCTCTAACACGTCGGTCGGAACCGGTTCTCACGACTACCGCAACGCATATTCCGTGGGCGGCCTGACGATCAACGGCAACACGTCGATGACAAATGTCACTGTCGACGGGCTCTCCGGCGAAGATGTCGGGTGCGGCGCCTGCCTTCTGGAAGGCAACCCCAACATGGATGCACTGGCAGAGGTCAAGGTTCTGAGTTCCAACTACGCGGCGGAATTCGGCCGTAATTCGGGCGGCACCATCACTCTCACGACGAAGAGCGGCGGGCAGACGTTCCACGGTTCCGGATGGTGGACTCACCGTCATGAAGAGTTCAATGCGAATACGTTCTTCAATAACCTGGCCGGCGTGGCCAAGCCGAAGTATCGCTTCAACATCAGCGGCTGGAGCCTGGGTGGACCGGTTTACATCCCGGGCAAGTTTAACCGGAACAAAAACAAGTTATTTTTCTTCGCGTCCGAAGAGTGGACCGCGCAGTATCCAGGCGCGACGCTGGTTCAGAGAAATATGCCCACAGCCCTCGAACGGACCGGCGATTTCTCCCAAAGCTTCAATGTCAACGGCAGCCTCGTGGTGGTAAAGAATCCGACGACCGGCGTTGCATTCAGCGGTAACGTGATTCCGAAAAGCCTTTTCGATCCGACCGGGGTTGGGTCAAAGATTCTCAACTTTTTCCCGCTGCCCAATTATTTCCCGGCCCCCGGCAGCCCGAACTACCTGAAATACAATTACCAGTTGCTGAATGGCGGCCAGCATCCGCTGCGCGACGACGTCTTCCGCATCGATGCCAATCCCAGCTCGAAAGTTTCCGCCTATGCGCGACTCGTGAAGGATAAAGACATCACGACCGATCCGTTCGCCGGTTTTGATTTCGTCTATTCTCCGCAGAGCCACCCGTTGCCTGCCTACAACCTGTCAGGCGCGGTCACATGGACGATCAAGCCGACTCTGGTGAATGAAACCAATGTCGGAAAAGCGGGCAGCGACTGGAATTTCTACTACATCGATCCATCGAATCTGGACCGCTCTGTATTTGGCAATCCAGCCAAGCTTTTCCCGGTGAAGTTCAACGACCCCTCCACCGTCTCCAGCGTGGATCCCGCCAATCTTCACATGTACAACTTCATTCCGAATGTGAGCTTCGGCAGCATTCCGTCGAGCGCCACCAGCGTATCGCTGGGACGCGAGACGCCGAATCCGGTTCACAACTATTCGATCGTGGACAACCTGAGCTGGGTCAAGGGCAGGCACACGCTCAAGATGGGAATCTACGAAGAGTATGCGTGGAAGTATCAGCCTTCGGGCGTCGCCTATGCGGGAAGCTATAACTTCGGAAACGACGCCAACAATGCATCGTTCGGCGCACAAAACGGTTACGCCAACGCGCTGCTCGGATACTTCTCGAGCTACAGCGAGCAGTCGGTCCGGCTCGCCAACACCGTCGACTACTGGAATTCCGAATGGTTTGTTCAGGACAGCTGGCGGGTGAGCAAGAGATTGACGCTCGATCTAGGCGTCAGGTTCTATCACCAGTCGCCACAGGTGGACGAAAACGGTACATGGGCTGTTTTCAACCCGGCGAAATACAGTGCCGCAAATGCGCCCCGGCTCTATGCGCCCGCAATCGTCAATGGCGCGCGCGTCGCACAGGACCCGGTTACGAAAGCGACGGCGCCGGCCTCGGCGATCGGCGCGTTTGTGCCGAACACGGGAGATCTCGCGAACGGCATGGTTGCGCTCGGCAAGGGCCAGCCTTCGTACGAACAGAGTCCCGGTGTGGTGGCGGGCCCGCGCATTGGCTTCGCCTATGACGTTTTCGGCAACGGCAAAACCGCCATGCGCGGTGGCTTCGGTATCTTCTACAATCGCGTCAACGGCAACTCCGTTTACAACATGACGGGCAACCCGCCCAATTCGTACACGGCGACTGTGTATGACGGAACTATCGGCAGCCTCACTCCGGGTCAGGGCTACATTGCTCCGAGCAGTGTCAGCTACTATACCGACGGACAGTGGGATTCCGAAAGAAACGCCAGTCTGGGTGTTCAGCATTCATTGGGCTGGGGCTCTGTTCTGGACGTTTCCTGGGTCGCCAACTGGGGTGTCAATCAGCCCTGGCGCGTGAACCTGAATCCGATTCCGGTAGGAGCCGATTTCCAGGCGGCGAATGCGGATCCCACGAAGTCGGGATCAGTGCTCTCCTCGGCGTTCCTTCGTAAGAATTATCCTGGCTGGCAGGATCTCAACGCGGAAGGCTGGGGCGGGGCAACCAACTATAATTCGCTCCAGACGAGTTTCCGGCACCATTCCCGGAGCGGGCTTGAGTTTAATGTGAATTACACGTGGTCCCGCGGGATGGGCGTAACTTCATTTCAGCCTTTGGTGGCCGACAATCGAGCGTATAACTACGGACCGATCGGCGCCGATCGCCGTCACGTGTTTTCGCTCAACTACAGCTACAACATTCCGGACGTGGCTAAGAATGTGAAGTTCCTCAGCGCGCTTACGAGTCGCTGGGTAATTTCCGGAGTGACGCAGGCGCAGACTGGCGCTCCGTTCACGCCGAGCTTCACCACCTCTCCAACCGTGGATATCACCGGTTCCGCCAGCATTGGCGCGCGCATCAACGTAATTGGCAACGCCAAAGCAGCCCCCGCAAACGCCACCATCAACGGACTCCCTGTGCAGTTCAACACAGCGGCCTTTGCCGAACCTGCCGTAGGTACGTTGGGCAACGCCGGGGTCAACCAGGTTTACGGGCCTGGTTTCGTCAACTTTGACGCGAGTCTCGCGAAGCGGGTCAAGGTGGGCAACAGCGAACGCCGCGTCTTCGTCTTCCGCGTGGAAGGCCAGAATATTTTCAACCACACGGAGTTCAGCGGTCTGAATACGTCGGCGACGTTCAACGCCGCGGGCGCGCAGATCAACAACGTGTTCGGAACACCCAGTGGCACCAGACCGTCGCGCATTCTGACGGCGGTTCTTCGCTTCGAGTTCTAGCGGGATGCGGAAAAACCCAAATAGCCGCCGATTCACGCCGATGAGGTCTTTTTTTTCAGGCCTCTGGATCGGCTGGAGTCTTTGAGAAGGTGTGGCGGCCCGTCATAGCGATGGGCCGCCATTCTCTGCTAACCGGTGCGAACAGGATTGGCTCGGAATATCAAATGAAAACTACACGAATCGGGCTGGCAATCGGTACTTTGACAATCGCCGCAGTGGCGCTTTTGGGGCAGGGACCTGGAGGACCGGGCGGGGGTTCGGGCAGAGGAGGCGCCTTCGGCGGTTCGGGCGGACGCGGACGGGGCAGCTTTATCGGCTTCACCGCCACGCCCGTGTTTGAAAAGGATCCTCCCGTTCTGCCGGCTGATCTGAAACCCGGCGGCGTCCTGATTTTCTCCAAGACCAACGGCTTCCGCGACGACGCGGCCATTCAGGCATCGAACGCGGCTTTGGTAGCGATAGCCGTGGTCCGGAACCTTCCGGTGTTTGTGACTGAAAACGGCGCAATCATGAACCCGGAACAACTCGCCAAATTCAAGCTCGTGATCTGGAACAACGCGAGCGGTGACGTTCTCACCGATGGCCAGAAAGCGGCATTCAAAGCATGGATGGAAAACGGCGGATCCTGGCTTGGCACCCACGGCGCGGGTGGCGATCCAGCGGGACGCAACCGCAGCTCACTCGCCGACTGGAAGTGGTATATCGACAGTCTCGTAGGCGCACAGTTCCTGGAGCATCCGCGGATTCAGCCGGTGGATATCCATATCGAGGATACGAAGAGCCCGATTACGAAGGGCTTGCCGGCGGTCTGGCATCGCGACGAGGAAGTCTATGCCTTCGCTGAGAGCCCGCGACGCAAGCCCACTTATCACATCCTCGCCACAGTCGACGAGAAGAGCTACGATGCCGGCCAGGCAACCATGCCCGGCGATCATCCGCTGATCTGGTGGCACTGCGTGGATAAGGGGCACGCGGTATTTTCGGCGCTGGGGCATTCAGCCTCTTTCTATACCGAGCCGCTGATGATCCGCCTGCTTGACAATGCGATGGCCTGGGGAATTGCGGAAAACGGGCAGAGCTGCGCGGCTGGTAAATAGCTACGGTTGAACGAATTCGAAAAAGATATTAATTCGCAGACACCGTTTTCGCGGTGATTCACGGCGGTTATGTAAGGAAGGTTATGAAGCCGATTTCGAAACTCACAACAAAAACGATTGGCGGAGCGCTCCTGCTGGCGCTCGGAATGGCGCCGGTGTCATTCGCGCAGCGCGGCGGAGGACGCGGCGGAGGAGCCGGGGGTCCGGCCGCAGCGCCTGCCGCGGCGGCGATTCCTCAGATCTCACGACGTCCGGAAACCGACCAGGCACTCGTCGAGCAGGGCAAAGCAATCTGGGGACGCGAATGCATCACCTGCCATGGCACGAACGCGCGGGGCTCAGACAGCGGCCCGAACCTCATTCGTTCGGAAACAGTGAATTATGACCGCTCGAAACCCGCCGCCGGGTACGGCACCGTTCTGGGGCCGTTTCTGAAAAAGGGTCACCCTACGCAGAGCGGCAAAGCCAGCGCTTCTTTTACCGATGCCGAAATTCTTCAATTGGCCGAATTTCTGAGCGAGAAGGTGAGTGATACGATGCGCGGCTCGCCCACTTACATCGTGCTGCCCGAAAACCTGCTGACCGGGGACGCGAAAGCGGGAGAAGCCTTTTTCAAAGGTGAGGGCACGTGTGTGGAATGCCATACCTCGACCACCCGCAGCCTTGCCGGAATCGCGACGCGCATCAACAATCCGCAGACTTTGCAGGGCATGGTCGTCTATCCCGCTGCCGGCGGAGGCGGTCGCGGCGGCGGACGTGGCGGTCGCGGTGGCCCGGTAGTTCCCGCCACCCCATTAGCGCCGCCCGCGCCGAATCCGAACGCAGTCACCACGACGATCACGCCGGCCGGAGGGAAGCCCATCACCGCGATTGTTCAGGATGAGGACAGCTTCTATATCTCCTACTGGGATACCGACGGCTCTCTGAAAACCATGAAGAAAACTCCCGGCATGAAGATCGTGAAGAACAACCCGATGCAATGGCACGTCGATTTCTCCGATCGGATTACCGATAAACAGATGCATGACCTGACTGCCTACCTCTGGACACTCAAAGATGGGAGCTCCAAATAATGACGCGCACAACAGTGATGACACGCATACTTCCCGTCGCGGGCATTCTCGCCCTGGCAGTGGGTCTGACCGCATGGCAGGCCCCGGTAACCAACGTGACCAACGCGATGCTGCTGCATCCTCCTCCGGATTCCTGGCCCACGTATAACGGCGATTATTCGGGGCGTCGCTTCAGCACTCTGGCGAAGATCAACGATAAGAATGTCAAGAACCTCAGCCTCGCCTGGATGGCGGACACCACTTACGGCGGAATCAAAGCAACCCCACTGATGGTCAACGGGGTTCTCTATTGGGCAACGCCCGATAACGCGTGGGCAATGGACGCCCGTACCGGCCGCGAGCTGTGGCATTACACCTGGACCCGCAATCGCGGCGGCATCCACATCGGCAACCGCGGTGTCGCGCTCTTCGGCGACACGGTGTATTTCGAAACGCCCGATTGCAATCTCGTCGCGCTGAACGCGGCCAACGGCAAAGAGAAGTGGTTCAAGGAAATCTGCTCCACCGAGATGGTTTACTACGGCTCAGTCGCGCCGACGGTCGTCAAGAACATGCTGATCACCGGCGTGAGTGGAGACGATCTCGATATGCCGGGCTATCTCGACGCCCGCAATCTTCAGACGGGCGACCTGATCTGGCGCTGGTACGCAACCCCGCAAAAGAAGGATGATCCCGGTATTGAATCGTGGCCCAACCTCGATGCCGCGCAGCACGGCGGCGGCATGACGTGGCAGCCGATTACTTACGATCCGGAAGCGGATCTGATTTATGTGACCACCGGCAACCCGCAGCCCGTTATCGCGTGGAAGGACCGGAAAGGCTCTAACCTCTACACAGCCGCGGTTGTGGCGCTGCATGCCGACTCGGGGAAAATGTCCTGGTATTTCCAGACCTCCCCGCATGACACGCACGACCTCGATTCCACTCAGACCGCCGTGCTGCTGGACATTCCGGGGAAGGGCAAGTACATGGCGCAGGCCAACCGGGCCGGCCGCTTTGTGGTTGTCGACCGCACCACAGGCAAGGCGCTCGTATCGACCGAATTCATCAAGACCAAACAGTTCCTGGGTGTCGATGAACGCGGCCAGCCGATTCCGAATCCGGCGAAGGATCCGACACCCGACGGTTCCATTTCCACTAACAGCGCGACTAACTGGCCGCCACCTGCTTACAACCCGATGACCGGGCTGTTTTATACAGGAGCGAGCCGGAGCTTCGGTATTTACTACACCTACGATCTCAGCGACAATCCCGCAGGCTGGGGCGGTGGTGGTGGAGGGGCGGCGGGCGGCGGGAACGATTCGTATATCAAGGCCCTTGACGTGAAAACCGGCGCCGAGAAGTGGGCGACGAACCGCTTCGGCGGGGGCGGAGGTCTGCTGACCACAGCCGGGAACCTTGTGTTCGGCGGCGGTTCGGGCGGTCTTGCTGCCTATAACGCGACCACCGGTGAGCCGCTCTGGGTGGGCAAAGTGGGTGCCCTTACTAATGGGCCGATCACTTACCTGCTGGACGGCAAACAGTATGTGCTCGGCGCCATGGGCACCCGCATCGTGTCTTTCGTCTACAACGAGTAACCGTCAGAAGCGCAGCAGGAGAGAAGCAAATGGAAAGACGTCATTTCATCGCCGCCGCGGGGGCTCCGCTGGCGCTGGCGGCGAGCGCTTCCGCATGGCAAGCCGAAGCGCCCGTCAAAAGAAACGGCCGCATCAAACAGGGGGTGACCAGTGGCGTGTTTCGCGGCATGGCTTTTGAAGACACATGTCGCGAAGCCTCCCGGCTGGGCATCAAGGGCTACGATTTCATCGACGATCCCGCGGACTGGCCCACGCTGAAGAAATACGGTCTTCAACTCTCCATGTACCGGCTTGATTATCCGCGGTGGGCGAATGGAGCCAACGGTCGCGGCGCGATGCCGGCCGGCGGAGGACGCGGTGGAGCGGCAGGCGCTTCGGGAGGCGCTGCTGCCGGCGCGGGCGCGGCACCTGCCGCTCAGGCCGCGGGCGGTGCGCGCGGTGCATCGGGGCGCGGCGGCGGAGGAGGCAATAATCCTCCCGGCTGGGGCGCCATCTCCCATAAGGAGGCAACCGGCGAATATCTGAAAGCGCTGCATGCTGCAATCGACATCGCGGCCGCCAACAATATTCCGAATATTATTCTGCTGGCGGGTAGCCGCGCGCCGGAGGTGAGCGAAGATCAGGGCGCGGAAAACGCCATCAATTTCATCAATCAGGCGAAGGCGCACGCGGAAGACAAGAATATTACCCTGTGCACGGAACTGATCAGTTCGGCAGGCGGCCCGACTGCTTACATGTTCGACCACATGGCATGGGGCCTGAAGGTCGTGAAGGAAGTGAACTCGCCGAAATCGAAAATCCTCTACGACATCTATCATGCGCAGGTGATGGATGGAAACATTGTGAAGACGATTCGCGACAACATCCAGTGGATCGGCCACTTCCACACCGGTGGCGTGCCCGGGCGGCACGAACTCGATGAAACCCAGGAACTGAACTGGCGCTACATTGCGCAATCGATCTACGACCTGAAGTATACGGGGTTTATCTCGCACGAGTGGTCGCCCACGCCGGGTAATGATCCCGTTGCAAGCCTGAACAAGGTCATCGGGATTATTGACATTTGAACGGCTTGCTCTGTCGCCAGGGAAGATCTACCCATCAGGTCGCTTCGTTCACTGCCGCCGCCGAGCGCAATGCCGCGGCGATTATTGCGATCGTTGCCGCAGGAGATATCGCACTGACTGTGGGGATTCTGGTGGAAATTCGACGAGTGCGCCTGGCATGGACCGCAAAAGGAGTGCCAAGCGTATGAAATTTGGCGTCAATACATTTATCTGGTCGGCTGCCTGCAATCAGACGATTTACGACTTATTTCCTTTGATCAAGGCGAAGGGTTTCGACGGTGTAGAAGTCCCGTTGTTCAGAAGGTCGAATTTCCCGGCAACTGACCTTCGCAGAGCAACTGAGGCAAACGGTCTCGAATGCAATGCCGCCACGGTTCTGGTAGATGGACTGAGTCTGATCAGCGAGGATCGTGGCGTGCGCTGCAAAACTTTGAGGCATCTGCAGGACCTGGTGAAGTTGGCGGCTGATGCAAACGTAAAGGTCATGGCTGGCCCGATTTATTCACCAGTCGGTTATTTGCCGGGCAGACGCCGAACCATGGATGAGTGGAAATGGGCAGTGGACGCATACAAATTGCTGGGCGACACATTAGTCAAGAACAATGTGATCCTTGCAATCGAGCCCCTTAACCGTTTTGAAACATTTTTTATCAACACCGCGGCGGATGCAACGGCGATGGCCTCGGAAGTCGACCACCCGAACGTCGGGATATTGTTCGATACCTTCCACGCCAACATTGAAGAGAAAGATATTGCAGCCGGGTTGCGCATGATCGGCAAGCATCTGAAGCACGTGCATACCTGCGAGAACGACCGCGGCATACCGGGGTCCGGTCACATCGATTGGGGGGCTGTTTTCGCGGCGTTGCGAGACCTGAAGTACGGCGGCTGGATTACGATTGAGAGCTTCGGATTCGCACTGGGCGACCTTAGTGCAGCTGCGGCGATATGGCGCGACATCGAGAAGACTCCCGAGGCCATCGCGTTTGAAGGGATCCAGTTCCTGAAAAAGTGTTGAGGAAGGTGCGAAGTTATCCGCTCGCCCACGGTCACGACGGGATGCCGGCTTGGGGAGGGCGCTTCGGCCTTTGGTGTTTTCGCTCGCTACCGGCGGAAGTAACTTCTCCGGCTAGGAACTGGCGAAGGCTTTCTCAACCTCGATCCTGGCCGCCTTGAGAATTGAGACGGCATCGCCGGTCGGGTAAAATTCCATCGCGATCCAGCGGTTGTATTTCAGCTCCGCTAGTCGCTTGTAGATGTCGATGTAATTCACTTCGCCGGTGCCCGGTTCGGTCCGCTTCGGGACGTCCGCGATGTGCACCAGACCTATCAGGTCAACATTTCCATCGAGCTTCTGCAACAGGTTTCCTGAACCGCGCTGCTCATGGTAGAAGTCATACAGGACTTTGATGTTGGGCCGGGCTACTTCCCGGACGATCTCGAAGCCTTCCACCACGCTCGTCACCGCGGAGTTCTTGCGCTCGAGCAGATCGATTGGTTCGAGCAGCACCTCGATGTTGTCCTTCGCTGTTGCATCCGAGACCCGTTTCAGCGCTTCCACAATGCCCTTACGCTTCGCGTCCGGGGCTTGACCGGCGAGCGAGGCTCCCGCGGTCAGGATGAACTGCGAACAGCCAAAATCCTTCGCAAACGGAATCGAAGCGGTAACCGAATCCACCAGCTCCTGCTGTTTGTCGGGATCGACGAGCGGACCGCCGCCGGAGACCATGCTGTCAACAACCAAGCCGGTGGACTTCAGCTTTGCCTTGAAGGCCGCGAGCTGGTCCGGCTTCCAGGTCTTGTAATCAGTGAGTAGTTCCACGCCGGCATAGCCGGCTTTCGCCGCGATATCCGCCTGAGCATCGGCCGGCATTTGACGGCCAAGCGTCCACAGCATGACTGAGAGCTTTGGCTTGGGCGCCATGGTCGCGGTCTGGGCGGCCACGTGCCGGAGGAGCGCGCCCTGTGCAATAGCGGTCAGTACACCGAGTCGATTAAATTCGCGTCGATTCATAGCATGGATTCTATCCGATCTGCTTACAGCGTGAGCAGGGACACCGCGCGCTGTATCTTTTCGTACCCGGCGCAGGATTCGGCCCGCGGTTAGCCGTGGAATTTGCGGAGCGAAATCCGCATACTATAGCCATGTTTATCCGAATCCTGCTCTGCGGGGTTGTCTCGTTGACGCTCGCGCAGGCCGATTTTCAATACCAATCCACTTCGCAGATGACGGGTGGCAGCCTGCTTCAGATGATGCGGTTCGTGCCGGGCACAGGAGCCATGAAGGAGCCGCAGGTCAGTACGCTTTCGGTGCAGGGTAACCGCATGGTGCGGAAGAGTAAGGGTATGGCGGAGATTATCGATCTGGATAAGCGAACGATCACCAATGTCAATTTCGATAAGAAGACTTACTCCGAGATGACTTTCGACCAGATGAAGCAGATGCTTCAGGATGCTTCGGACAAAATGGCCCAACAGCCGAAGAACGGCGAAAAAGTGAATTTAGACCTGGATGCCGATATCAAAAATACAGGGCAAACCAAGACATTCAACGGGCTCGAGGCCCATCAGGTCATCATGACGATGACGATGAAGGCCAGCGATCCCCAAAGCGGACAGGCGGGCGAGATGAAGATGGTTTCCGAGATGTGGTTGTCGAAAGACATCCCGGGAGCCGCGGAGATGCGGGAGTTCTATACGCGCATGGCGAAAGAACTCGACTGGGCACCCACGGGCATGGGCGCGATGATGAACCGTCCGGACATTGCAAAGGCTATGGCGAAGATGCTGGCGGAGGGGGGAAAGATGGACGGGACGCCCGTGCACCAGATCATGCGGATCGGCGGAGACGGAACCGTGCCGGCGGATGAGGCGGACGGCAAATCCGCATCCGGTAAAGCATCTGCCCCGCGGCCCTCGGTCGGCGATGCGCTGAGTGGAGCGTTGGGGGGATTCGGCTTCGGCAAGAAGAAGAAACAGGATGCTCCCCCGGCCAACGATCAGGCAGGTGACGCCTCGGCCAACAGCAAGGCGGCCGGGCCTCTGATGGAAATGACCATCGACAATACCGGGTTCTCAACGGCCGCGGTGGACGCCTCGCTGTTCGCCATTCCGGCCGGTTTCAAGAAGGTAGAGGCAGTGCAGCCGGGCAGGCCAGGCAAGTAGCGCTATTTACTTAATATCTTGTTGGCTTTGGCGTCGATCTTCTTCTTGTCGGCGGCGCTGAGTTTGCCCTGATGCTCCATCTGAGAGGCGCGGGCTTTCGCGTTGCGGGCGTGACTCTCATCCGGCATCGGGTACTTACGCTGTTCGGGCAGGCCGAATTCTTTACTCGGCTCCGCGTTCTTTTTCTTTGCGTTGAGTTTGGCCATGGTGAATCTCCCAGCTGCCGCATAGTGCACGCGATGTTCCGAAAACCGGGAATGGCCGCCGATGCACACCGATTCACGCCGATAAAACTGATAAACTGCTCGGCATGAAATTCGCTAGAGCCCTGGTCTGGCTTTTTATCGCAACAGCTCCGCTGGCCGGGCAGGAAGGGCATGGCGTGACGCCTGCCGATATCCAGCGCGGGTCGCAGCTTTACTTCGCAAGCTGCTCCCGATGCCATGGTGAGAATGGCGATGGCATCGCGGGTGTCAGCCTCTTCTCCAACAGATTCCGCCGTGCTCAAACCGACGCCGAACTGACCGGTTTGATCCGCGGAGGTATTCCGGGCACGGCGATGCCGCCGGGTAATTATTCAGACGATCAGGCATTCGGGATTGTGGCGTATCTTCGTTCCATGGCGACGGCGCCCCGCACCGCCAGCGCTAATACGAACGCTGGTGACGCCGCGCGCGGCCGGACTATCTTCGCGGGTAAAGGAGGGTGCCTTATTTGCCATCGCGTCCATGACACGGGCGGGTTCACGGGCCCGGATCTGACGGCAATCGGCGCTAGCAGGCGTCTGCCGGACCTGGAGCGTTCCATCACGGATCCCAATTTTGAGATTCGCGATACTAACCGGCCGGTCCGGGCGGTCACGAAGGATGGCGCGGTGATCCAGGGGACTCTGCTGAATTACGACACTTACTCGATTCAGCTGATGGATACGAAGGGCAACCTGCGCGCGCTACAGAAGGACAAGCTGAAGGAATACGAGTTCATGAAAACTTCGCCTATGCCGAGTTATAAAGACAAACTCACCGCACAGGAAATCGCCGATGTGGTCAGCTATCTCGGCGGACTGAAAGGGCTCACACAATGATTGCGCGCGTGTCCGTTGCTTTCTTGTGCGCTGCGGCGCTGGTCCTGGCTCAAGCACAGGTCGCTTCCGATCAGGTCACGTTCGATCGCATCCTGAAAGCCGATACGGAGCCTCAGAACTGGTTGACGTATTCGGGAAATCTGAACGGGCAGCGTTACAGCCTGTTGAATCGAATTACTCCGGCCAACGCAAAGGAGCTGGAGCTGAAATGGGTGCTGCAATCGCGCGCTCCCGCTGAAGCCGCCAGCAAGTACGAAGCGACGTCGCTGGTGGTGGATGGAGTTTTGTACACGGTGCAGCCACCGAACGTGGTGATTGCTTTGGACGCCGTTACGGGGCGGATTTTCTGGACACACGCTTATAACCCCGCGGCGACTGCGCGCGCCTGCTGCGGACGGGTGAATCGCGGGCTGGCGATTCTGGGCAATCGCCTGTTCATGGGCACGATTGACGGCAATTTGATCGCGCTCGATTCGCGGGACGGACACCAACTGTGGAGTGTGGCGCTGGGCAGACCGGAGGCCGGCTATTCGGTGACGGTGGCGCCTCTCGTGGTGGGCGATAAGATCATTGCCGGTCCGGCGGGGGGCGAATTCGGCATCAGCGGTTACCTGGCTGCATTTGCACCCGAGACCGGCAAAGAGCTCTGGCGCTTCAATACAATTCCCAAGCCTGGCGAGCCGGGCAATGAAACCTGGGCAGGTCAGTCGTGGGTTCACGGAGGGGGGTCGATCTGGACGACGGGCACGTACGATCCGGTTCTGAAGCTGCTTTATTGGGGCGTGGGGAATGCCAGTCCGGACTGGAACGGCACAGGCCGGGAGGGGGACAACCTTTACACCAGTTCCGTGATTGCACTCGATCCGGAGACCGGCAAGCTGAAGTGGCATTACCAGTTCACGCCGCACGACGAGTTCGATTTCGATTCCACGCAGGTGCCGGTGCTGGTGGATGCGGCGTGGCACGGGACTCCGCGCAAGCTGATGTTGTTTGCGAACCGCAACGGTTATTTTTATGTGCTCGACCGAGTGACTGGCGAGTTTCTGCTGGGCAAGCCTTTTGTGAAAGTGACATGGAACAGCGGGCTCGACGCCAAGGGGAGACCGATCCGAACAGGCCACTCGACACCGGAGGGGTCGGTCATTTATCCGGAGAATCAGGGTGGCACGAACTGGTATAACCCCGCTTACAGCCAGCGAACAGGGCTGTTTTACATCCCGAGCTGGATGGACACGCATTCCATCAATACGGCGAGGAATGATGTGTACGTGGAAGGAAACATGTACAACGGCGGGGGCGCCACGCATGAGATGCCGGGGATCAGGGCTGGTCCTATGAACAGACGTCTGCCGGAAACGGGCTGGGGCGCTATACAGGCGGTGGATCCGCAAACGGGCGATGTCAAATGGCAGTTCAAAATGGTTGACGTCACGGATAGCGGAGTACTGGCTACGGCATCGGACCTTGTATTTGCGGGCAGCCGGGAGGGCTATTTCTATGCGTTGGATGCGCGGAGCGGAGCCGTTCTCTGGAAGACTATGACGGGAGGTCAGATTTCGGCCGGCCCGGTGACCTATGAGGTAGATGGCAAGCAATTCGTGGCGATTGCGTCGGGGAATGCGCTGTTTGCGTTTGGGCTGCGGGAGTAGCACTCACGGAGAACCCGGAAAAACCAAATAGCCGCCGATGCACGCCGATTCACGCCGATTCGAACACCAGAACTTCGTGATCGAGGATGGTTGGAATAACAACCCGGGCCCAGCCATTGGCAATGACGGGGGTCAGGTTCTTGCCTGCCACCAGCAGCCTGACGCTGTGGGCGCGGACACCGGCGGGCAATTGCAGGCCGAACTTCAGCGGACCTGCGGGGACCAGGTCGTCGTCGGTGACCGGAGTACGTCCTGTGGCGGTCAGGTTGACGACGTGTGCGATCACGCGGCCAGGCTGGGTGTAGAGATTGCAATCGAACAGACCGCGGCCTTCCACCTGAAGGGGAATCCCGTCGTTCGCGGCCCAGCGCACCAGATTCGCGAGAAGCGTGGCATGATCCGGCAGATTGAGGCTGGAGTACAGCCGATCGGTATTAGCCGGCAGGAATGCCACGCGTTCTTTCAGCACGAGGCCTGGGATATCCGTCTTCGGCTGGCGCATCCAGGACGTCTCGGGCGGCAGGACCGGAAATGCAGGCACGAAAGTCAGCGGTACCGTGACGCCACTATCGAGTTTCATGGGTGTCAGGGTGCCACCGAACGGGAGGATGTCGGTCTCTTCAAAGCCGCGGAGCACGGGGTGGCGCTGGCCGGAATCGTGGGGCTCATCGCCGACTTCCGGCCCCCAGACGCCCGCGCGCAACTCAGGACTGAGACGAAGGTAAGTATGGAGTGTCTGGCCGGCTGTCCGTTCCGCACCGGCGGTTCCGGTGAAGTGAGCGCCGAAAAGATCGGCAAGGCCATAGTCGCTGCGCGGATCGCCAAATTCGTTGTAGAGGCTGGTGACGCCTGTGGCGATCACGGCGCCGCCTTTGGAAACGAAATTCCGCACAGCCGCGCACTGGAGGTCAGACATCGCTGCGATTGCCGGCAGAATCAGCACCTTCAGTCCGGCACCGTCGCGCTCGATGTGATCGATATGAATCGGGACGTAGGGGATTCGCGCGCGAACCAGGCTGGCGGCGAAGCCACGATAGGGCGCCTCCACCAATTCGGCGGCGCGATCCTGACCGTAGAAATCGGTATTGCGCTGGGACCAAACAATTCCGACCGTCGCCAGGGGCCGACGGTTCACCAGATAGCGCTGGTTGGTCTCATGCCATTTCATGACCGGCTCCGGAGTGCGATACTCGCGGCGGTCTTCCTCATAGGCACCGATATAGTGCCACCAGGGCTGAATGCCGCCCGCGAAGCCCTCAAACATCCACATGCGGGCTTCGGCAGCGGGCTTGGAGGCCACGCGGAAGGTGCCGCGGCCCGCCTGGTACATGGCCATGCTTTCCGGCGCGAGTTTGTCCCAGCCGAGCAGGCCGTGAACCAGTTTGCCGGTGTCGGCGTTCTCTTCGAAGCCAGCCGTGCCGCGTGACTGATGATCGAGGAAGACCATTTCGGCGCGTTCGAAGATGGCTTTACAGTCGCGGAACGAACTGCTTTGCGATGTGACTGAGCCGCTGTTCATTCCGAACCAAAGGCAGTTTGCGCCCCCCGCCGCTTTCGTCGTGCTGTTGTTGAGATCCCAGATTTCGACGCGGCGCGCGTAGTTCCAGTCGATCCACTTGCGGTAGACGGGATCTTTCCAATCCTGTTTCAAGGGGAGGGCGGCTCCGGCTTTATCGCGGAATTTTCGCGCGCAGTTGCCGCAATAGCAGATACTGTCGCGACCGAGACCACTCCAGCTGTTGTCGGCGAAACCGTCGGGATGGCTGCGGTCGATGATTTCGGTCAGAACGGAGGGGAGGTACTCATCGTAATAGGGACTGTTGACGCAGGTGACGTATTTATCCGCTGCGCGATAAGGATCGCCTTTGCTGTTGCGCGCAAACCAATCGGGATGCGCGGTGAAGAAGTCTTCGGCGGTCCGGTTGGAATCCATACGGGCCACGACGGTGAGGCCATCGTCGTGAGCGGCCTTTGCCAATTCGCCGTACAAATCGCGGTCAGCGAGATATTCCGCGCGATGCTGGAGAGGATATTTGCTCGGGTAGTATGCAACGATACCGCCGGCGTTGATAATGACGCCCTGGACTTTGGTGCGCTTCCAGAATTCGCGCCACCAGGGGATGTCGTAGCGGACCGGATCCTTCTCGGTAATGTTGGTTTGCCCCCAGCGGTAGGTGCGGTGATACCAGGGGGTATCAGGATCGTCGGGAGCGGCAAGGAGGGGATTGGAAGTTGCGGTGAGAGTCGCGGTGGCGATGGCGAGAAACTCGCGCCTCGAAGTCATGGATTCAGCCGACCGCAAGTATATAACAGGAAAGTTCGCGTTCAGGCGGGCAGCAATTCCCGCCGATCGTTAACCGATAGCTGGTCTAACAGGGCGGTGAAGACGGCGTTGGTCCAGCCGAAACCGGCTTCATTGGTGTCGTAGCCGTAACGCAGAATGCATGTCACGGCATCAGTAGCGCGCACGACGTCATATTTCTCCTCGAGATCACCGTGGCGCTGGTATTCCCGCAGAACCATGGATAGAAATCGTTTGGCGACACGGTCGGCATCGCTTTGATAGCCATAGCGGCGAAGTCCCTGAACGGCGATCCATTGCAAAGGCGCCCAGCCGAACGGGGCATCCCATTGATCGCCGCTGGGGATTTCGCTGGTTTGCAGGCCGCCCAGCTTCTCAAACCGAGGCAGGTTGCGACAGACTTCCGCCGCCTGTGCGGGGCTGGCAATGCCGACCCAGAGTGGATAAAACGTGGCAAGGAAGGGATAGCGCCGAATGCGTCCGCGGCTGTAATCGTAATCGAAATAGAGTCCGGTGTCCGCATCCCACATGAGATTGTCGATGCGCAGGGCGCGTTCCTCCGCCCGTTTTTTCCAGACGGTCGCTTCATTGCTGCGGCCGAGCAGAGAATTAATTTCTCCGGTTTGTTGTTCCATCAGACACAGCAAGGAATTCAGGCAAACGGGATTGTAATGGATGATATCGGCGCTGAAGGGGCCAAAGCGATTGGAGGGATCGAAACCGGATTCCCTCATTGCGCGATCGCCCTTGTAGAAGAGGTCGGTGAGGCGATCGGCGTCCGCGTCGTAGTAGTGCGAGACGTCATAGTCGGAAACCGTGTGCGTCCGGAAATAATCCCGGATGAGAGCATAATCGCCTTCGCCGCGAGCATTCTTTTCGGACGCCAGCACCTCGGGAGCGGGGCCTGTTCCTGTGTCGAAATATCGCGATAAGCCGGTTTCGGCTGTCAGGTGGGGTTCGGTGGCCCAGAAGCGGTAATACCGCTCAACTGCGGGCAGAGCATCCTCCAGCCACTTGAGATCCCGCGTGCATTGGTAAACCGCAAGAAGCATCGGCGTCAGGAAAGGAGGATTGGAACGGGTCAGATAATATGTCCGGTTTGCATTGAGGACCTTGCCGTACTCCCGAATTTCATACAGGAGGTTATCGGCGAGGTCTCTGGCGAGGTCGATGTGGCCGTCGCGCAGGAGGCCCATCTGGATGAAAAAGCTGTCCCACCCGTACATTTCATTGAAGCGGCCGCCCGGCACGACATAGGGTTTCGGCAGGTACAACAAACCGGGAACCGCGATCTCCGACCGGCCGGTGGGCAGGGGCACGATATCGAGCTTCGGGAACTCCGCGGCCGGCACAACGGCATGTAAGCGGCGTACGATGGCCGGAATATCCTCGTTCGGGGATACGTAGACGATTCTTCGATCGCCCGGAAGCAGCGGGAACTTTGGATCGGCCGCGGCGTCGTACAGGCCGGAGTGGGTGCGCGTCAGCGTGCTCCAGGTCCCGGCGATGTAATCGAGGATGTGCATTCTGTTATCGACCAATGGTCAGGCAAGCCGGGGGCCGCCGCCGTTGGGTCAGGGTCGGCTGCGCAATCTTCAGGAGTATGATGGCAGTTATAAACGAAACATCTGGTTGTGGCGGCAGGCGGAAATACTGTTGACGGTCCGGCGGGGCGATCAACAGCATCTTGTTGAATCAAAAAGATTTTAAAGATGCAGACAAAACCCGAATCAGAGCTCAAGAGAGTCGGCGACCTGAGGGTTTGCGCAATCTGCGGTTCGCATGAAATACGGCGAGCCAATCGGACGATTCAGGATCGGATTTTCTTCCGGCAGGCCTATCATTGCGCGCGCTGCAAGAGGCGTCACGATGTCTTTCGGATGTCGTGGAGGGCTGTTATGGGAATTACGGCGACCTTAGCGCTCTTGGGGGGAACGGTTTATTTCATACAGCATCCGCCTGCGTTCCTCTCCGGTTTCACTAGTACCTCCGGTACGGATAAACCTGCACGGGGACAGCGGGTCATGCCGGCCGAACAGGCACCTTCGCAAGGGCAGAAAACGGCGATGGATAATGCGACAATCCTGCGGCTGTGGAATGCAAAGGTGAGCGCCGAGGTCATCCTTCAAATGATGCGTAAATCGGACGCCAATTATGACGTCAGCCCGAGCGCCATCATCGCCCTGCGGGAAGCCCAGGTGGATGAGGATGTGATTTTGGCGATGATCAATCGGAGCGGGAATCGGTAACTGGCGGCGGTGTTGTTGCGAAGGCGTGCGCCATGCCCTGCTGAATCAGTTCGCTACCCTGGTGGAGAGCCCGCTCACGCCATCGGCTGCCGGTTGGGGCGAATGTCCTCAGGAGATCCGAGGAAGTGCGACTGGAAATAACGCCGGAATGGTGCTGGCGATTCTCGTCGCGCAGCGTACGCAACGCAGACAGCGAATTACACGAGTTCAACTGCTGGAGCGAGAAGTCGATTTTGGCGGTGGGGCACATGCGCCGATAGAGACCCTCCAGCGCGCTGGGCCCACAACAGCCGACGCCGGTATGAACGTCTATGCCGATCACATGTTCGGCGTTGATTAGTTTTCCCGCAATGTAGAGCTGAAAGCGTCGCACCGACTGCTCGCGCCGTTTGCCACCAAAAGACAGGCCCTGAGGGAATTCATATTGTCCGGCAGCGAGGGCCTGGCGGAAGGCGGATGGTCCATAGCGGGCGAGTGCCAGAACGGCGCGGAGTAAAAAGAAATCCGGCGCGGCGGGATTCAGAAATGAATTCAGGGACTGGTAGAGGGGCGGCGCGCCCTGGAACTCTTCGTCCGCTGTGCGGAAGTTATGATTCAGGTCGACGTTGTTCTCGTTCACGCGCCGTAGCCAGGCCATGCCGAATGGATTGAGCGCATGGACCATGACAACTGCGCCATCGGCGGGAAGCTGCTTCGGAGGGTTTTCCGCCAGCCATTGCAACTGAATGGCGGAGCCGGCGAAGCCCTCGACACCGTGGAGTCCACAGGAGTGAATCAGAACGCGGGCCGGCTCGGGGGAGCCAAACCAGCCGATATCGATGGTGAGGTCGTCTGTGCTGGAATCGTGAACCTTTGGGCCCCTGGCATCGAGCAGAATGGATTCGATATGGCCGCCGGCGTCGAACACCGCGGCGCGGAAGCGCGCCCTCGCGGAAGGATAATCGGGCGAAAAATAATCGGTCACGGGCGCTTATCGATGATCACATTGCCGCCGGCTGCGTCATGATTATGGCGCTTTTACGTAGATGTAAACGGGCCGGCCGGAGCCGCCGCCACCGCTGACGAGGCTATTCACCTGAACCACAACCTGAACGGGCGCGGTTGGTAAAGAGATCACATCCTTCGGGATTCTGACGTTGATTTGCCAGACGCCGACGAGGGTTGGCGCGAGACCGGAATACAGGATATTTTCGGGCGGGACGAAATCGGCGCCACCGACATAGACGGTCGGCGTATAGGGTGTTTTCAGCGCGGCGTTGGGGATGTCGCCGTCGGGCGGCATGCCGGTAATGTAGCCCTGTCCCGTCATGTAAATGGTGACAATGCTGCCGGCCGCGGCTGGATTGGCTGACGTATTCAGAGTGGCGTCCTGATTGGCAATCACGCCATCGCCACTGCCGTTTGCCTTCTGGGTGAAGATGCCGGGAGAGACAGATTCCATGACGACGGTAGTGTCGCCGAGGACACGGCCGGTGGCCTTTTCAAGCACCTCGACATCGGCGGTTCCGCTTCGGGGCGCATTAGAGGGGACTTCGAAATTGATCTGGTCAGGCCCGGCGTAGAACAGGGCCGCGGGCGTTTGGTTGACCAGAACCTGGACGCCGTTCAGGTCGAAGGGCAATGGGACCGATTTGGCGGATGCGGAGGTTGTACCGAACTGCCCGGCATTGCCGGTCGAATAGAGCGCGGTGATCAGGCCTGGCGCAAGCGGGAATGCGGGAGTGGTGGTCAGGCCCCAGTAGTTCGCCGCATTCACAGCGGACAAACCGGGGTAATAGATCAGGACGCGGTTGGCATTGTCGGCGAGGAAGACATTGCCCCAGTTATCTTCGGCGATGGCGAGAGGGGCGTAGTCGGTTAAGGTAGCGTTCGCGGCAAATTTGCCGGTGCCGATCAGTTTGTTGAAATCCGGATAGCGCAGAGCGGAGTTTGTGCCGGCGTCGGCCACCCAGATATCGCCGGTGGCCAGGTTCACGTGAACTGCGCGCGGAGAACGAAGACCGGTTGTGAGAGTGAGGGCGGCAAAGGCGCCATTGCCCGCTGCCGGTGCGCGGTTGAAGATCAGGACGCGGCCGTTGGCGCTGTCGGCGACATAGAGGCGGTCGTCGGAATCCACAGCGATGTGATGCGGACCGTTCATCTGGTTGAGGCCCGATCCGGCGGCCGCCGAATTCATGTCCGCCTGCCCGAAGACGATGGAAGCTGCCTGACTGTTGGTGAAGGTCTGAGAATTTCCAGCGAAGAAGAGGACGCGGTTATTGAATAAGTCGGAAACGAGAAGGCCGTTGTTGCCGGCGAACGCCAGCCCGTAGGGCGCGCTCATGGTTTGCGACGTGGCATCGCTGATCTTCGTTGTGAAGTTGATTTGGCCGAGCAGGAGATCGGCGGATTCGGTGATGGCGACGGGAGTGCCGGGTTTGAAGTTTGCGAAGGGCGACGGAAAGCGCAGGACGCGTCCGTTACCGGAATCGGCAACATACAGGTTGCCGGCGGGATCCACTACGAGGCCGGTGGGTGCGTTCAGGTTATTGGAAGTGGGCTGATTGTTGGGGTAGTTTCTGACGCTGTGCAGGAAATCGGGTTGGCCAATGACGATGTCCGCGTATTGGCCCGGTTGGATGTTGCGCAGATCGTAGAAGCCGAGGATGCGGTGGTTGTACGTATCCGCGACATACAGGTGGGGCACGGGCGAATTGACGTCGACCGCGATCCCCCCATCGCCCGCGGAGGAGAAATTGAATTCGCGACCTTCAATAAGATTTGGGGAGTTGAGAGTCAGCTGCAACTGGCCGAGAACCGCGGTGGCGGGGCCGAAGCCGGAACCGTTTTGCGGCAGGACCAGAACGCGATTGTTGGCCGCATCCGCCGCGTAAAGAGATGCGTTGTAAAAAAAGGCGCCGACGGGCTGGGACAAGGTTGACGGCCCCGCGGAAGGCAGCGTCTGGTTGGAATCGCCCGTTGAGAAATCGGGTTGTCCGAAAACAGCGACAGCAGCCTGGAAGAAGCTGTTGCTGTTCCACTGTTCGACGGGCGGGAATAACAGGATGCGGTGGTTAAACGTATCGGAGACGGCTATGCGATTGCCGACTGCGAATAGCGCGTCGGGCGACGCCGCGAACTGATACTGGCTAATGGTTGGCGGAGGCGGGGTGCTTTGGTCGACGCCCAACATTCGGGAGGCCAGTTGACCGGTGGTGAAAGGCGGGAACCAAACCAGTACGCGTCCGCGGCGTCCGCTGATTGCTTCGGAAACAAAAAGCCGCCCGGCAGCATCGAACGCCAGTCCGGCGGGGGCTCCGATGGCGCTGAACGAGGTAAGAGGGGGGGCGACGCCGTTTTCGCTGTTGGTTGTAAAGTTTGCCTGGCCCAAAACAAGATCGGCAGGCGGTCCGGATGACGCCTGTGCGCCGAGCGCGCCGGCGTTGAAGCGGAGCACTCGGTTGTTGCCGGTGTCGGCGACCCACAGGTTGCCCGACGAATCGAAAGCAATGGAGGCCGGTATGCCGGAAAACGAGACGCTGGAGGCCGAGAGTCCTCCTTTGTTGGCGGTGCCGGTGGTGAAGTCGGGCTGTCCGATGGCGAGATCCGGGAAGATGTTTCCCGTCTGTTTGAACGGCTGCGGGAAGCGCAGAATGCGGTTATTGCCGGCGTCGACGACGTAGAGATTGCCGGAGGAATCGACGGCCAGGCCTTCGGGCGAGGTAAGGCCGGTTGTTCTGGTTGAGAATGCCGGTCCCTGCTGGAGCGTGGTCTGGAAGTCGACTTGGCCGATTACAATATCGGCAGCCTGGCCGTTAGCGAAGCCGGTGGCGCTGCGAAAGCCGAGGACGCGATGGTTGCCTGTATCCGATACATAAAGGGAGGCGGGGTTGGTGCTGGTGTCCACAACGACGCTCTCGGGGGACAAGAATTCCCGGCCTTCAACGAGATTCGGAGTGAGGCTGTTGATTTTGGTGGAAAGCTGGCCGATGACGCGGGTGGGCAGCGGATTCAGGGTAATCTGGGCCGCCGCATTCAGCAAAAAAACGAGGAAAAACAGGACCGCGCGGCGGGATAAATTCATGACTGGTGAAGCTGCCAAGGGGTGAACGGAAATCCCTTAAGAGCAACATAGCACGCGCGGGGGTTTACGATTGGGCTTCAGACAGACGCCGGAGTTATGGCAGGATGCGGAAAAACTTAAATAGCCGCCGATGCACGCCGATTCACGCCGATGGAACCATGGGTTCAGTTTTCGGTTGGCTTGTCGTCTGCGTGGTCTACTACGAGGATTTTGATTTGTTCCTGAACCGGCGTTAGTTTCAGGCCGAGCTGTTCCTGAATTGCGTTTTTGAGAAATGGCGCTGTGCCGCCGCCGTTTCCGCCGGGGTTGATTTCCTCCGATGCGAAGGTGAGCGCGATTGTGAAGTAGCCTTCGAGATTGGTTGCGTCTATCACCGGCTTTCCGGCGTAGCGGTTGAGGCTATCGGCTAACTGATGCATGGACATGGGACCCATGAGTCGGATTGTTTCGCCGTCCCTGAAGGGGGAGTTCGGGAGGGGATAGCCCACGTCCGACGCCTTCATTTTCAGCGCGCCGGGAAGCTTCTCCAGGCGAAAGACAGGCTCGATTCGCGGATCCCAGTGGGTTTTCAGGTGGAACCGTTCGGCCAGGAGATTCGCCAGTAGCTCGCGCATCTGATCGCGCGATACGGGCGCGGCGGTTGTCGCGGCGATGTCATAGTGCGTCGAACGCGCCGACTCCAGACCGGAAAGCTCAAAGTCGGGCAGAGCGTAGGCGTCCTCAATCAGGACGCGCAAATTCATATTTTTGACGTCGAGCCGGTTCGGGTACACGTTGAAATGGGCCGGCCCATCGGGACTGGGCAGCGGTCTTATTGAGGCTGCGTCGAAGGAGGGCGCCTGAGCGCACAAGAGTCCGGCGAGGAGCGCGGCCAGCGCGCCAACTGCCCCGATCGCCGATTCGCGTGGTTTCATGTTGCCCACCTCTGGAGCATACGACGAATGGACGCCGTCTGCTGTTAGCGTGTTCGGATAAACTGAAGGTTGCGCGTTTCCGCCGTTAGTTATCTCAATACATGGCCCCTGGTTTGGGGCTTTCTGCACGGTCCCGGGCGTGGTCGCTTCGATTTCCGCTTCGATCTGCCCGCGGAGTGCGCTAACGCGCTTGGCACGGGAGATGCGTCCATCGGACTGGTTCCGTGCGCGGAACTGGATCGCCTGGGTCTGGAATATTTGCCGGACCTTGGAATCGCGTGCGAGGGCCCGGTGCGGAGCATTCTGCTTATTTCGAAGCGGCCGTATCGAGAGATCGGGACGCTGGCTGTCGATTCGGGTTCGCGAAGTTCGGTGGCGCTTTCGCGGATTTTGCTGGCGGAACGATATGGCTGCCGGCCGCGGTTCGTACCGATGGCTCCGCGGCTGCAAGACATGCTGTCGGAGTGTGATGCGGCGTTGATTATCGGGGATCCGGCGCTGCACATCGAGCCGGAGCAGTTGCCTTATCGGACGCTGGACCTGGGGGCGGAGTGGGTTGCGTGGAGTGGGTTGCCGATGGTGTTCGCGGTATGGGCCGGAAAGAGAGAGCATCTGACGGCGGATGTCGCCACGGCGTTTGCGGATTCCTGCCGGTGGGGTCTGGGGCACATGGATGAGATTGTGGCGGCGGCTGCGCGCGAGCGGGGATTCGGGGAAGAGTTGGCGCGGGAATACCTGACGCAACACATTGTGTATGAACTGAGTGCACGCCATCGGGAAGGTTTGGAGCTGTTCAGGAGGCTGGCGCGCGCGGTTCCGGCGGAGATTGTCGCGGGGGTTTAGCGGTGTTTTCGCGGACGCGAAAGAGCGTAGGTTATTATAGGAAAAGTTTGTTTTTCCTGCATTGCTCCTGAGTAGCTCAACGGTAGAGCATTCGGCTGTTAACCGAAGGGTTGTAGGTTCGAATCCTACCTCAGGATCCTAATAAATCCGAGCGGATTTTCCAGCGGACCCCAAACTCCCATTAACCCCCAATCGCTGCCAGTGGCACTTTTTCGAGGGATTTGCACCATCTCTACAACCTTGCTGCGATCCTGAC
>JAICJH010000139.1 GCA_025928545.1 Bryobacteraceae bacterium
CCGCCGCGCTACAGAAGCCGCTCAATTCATTGGCGGCGGGTAACACGGGGCTTGCAACGACATGGGCAACCGACCCGCCGCAACGACGTTCTTTTTCCTCGCCGCAAGGCGTTCGAAAAAGGATGTCCCTGTTATTTGAAAATCGAATATTTACCGCCACAGGTTGCGGGATACGTGTCTCCCGAATTTTCCGAAAGCTCCTGAGTACCTGTGGCGTCGGGGCACAAGGCCGCCTTGTTATTAGCGGTTTCAACCTTCGGACGACGTGTCGTTGCCGATATACATCCGCAGAGCTTCGGCCACCGCTACCCAGATATTCACGAGGCCGATGCCACTGACCGCGCCTCTCAGGTAATGGTTGTTCCAGAATTCATGCCAGTACGGTTGCAGTTTCAGCGGTCCGATCCAGGAGAAGTAATTCGCAGACCAACTGTCCGTCCACGGATAGATCAGCAGGAACAGGCCGAGCTCCAGACAGAACACAATCAGCAGAACTGTCGTTATCCGCGAGAACCACGTAACACGATGTGGCGCCGCAATGGGTTGGTCCGTGACTTGCCTTTGTTCTGGAGTCATGCCCTTCGCCGCTTAGACGGCGAACATCTCCATCTGGCGGTCCTGGGCCATCGGGGAATGGAACGAGTTCTGGCGCACCGGCTCAAAACTGAAGCGGTGTAACGGCGTGGGGCCGTGCAGACGGATCGCTGCCATATGCTCAGGCGTCTGGTACCCCTTATGGCTGGCCAGCCCGTACTCGGGATAATACTGGTCCCATTCGCGCATCATGCTGTCGCGATAGACCTTCGCAATGATAGACGCCGCTGCGATCGCGTGGCATCGCTCGTCGCCCTGAATCAGTGGCTGTTGCGGGACATGCAGGTCGAGAGGCACCGCATCCACCAGCACGAAATCGGAAGCTGGTTTCAGTTGCAGAACGGCAGTCTTCATCGCTAGCCGCGATGCCTGATAGATGTTGATTCGGTCGATGGTGGATGCATCGACCGCGGCCACCGCCCAAGCCACCGCGCGTTCGCGGATCCGCTCCGCCATCGCTTCGCGGCGTTCCGGTTCGATTTGCTTGCTGTCGTTGAGTCCGCGGATTGGAGAATCGGGAGAGAGAATTACGGCAGCGGCCACAACCGCTCCGAACAGAGAGCCGCGCCCCACTTCGTCGGCGCCGGCGACAAAACGAAATCCCCGCGCGCGCAATTCGGCTTCAGTGTGCCCCAGGCATTTCCAGCGCGGCTTTGGCTTAGTTCGCATGCCAGCCCGTTTAAGCCTGAACGGTTAGTGACGCAGTCGCATAGGCCCGTACTGAGCCGCGCATTCTGCTAGACGGCGCGTTCCTTGAGACGGGCTGCCTTGCCTTTAAGGCCGCGCAGATAATAAAGCTTGGCGCGCCGAACCTTGCCGGTGCGCACGAAGTCGATGTGATCCACGATGCTCGCGTGCAGCGGGAAAATACGCTCCACGCCCTGACCGAAGCTGATCTTTCGCACGGTCACAGTCTCGCTGATGCCGCTGTTATTGCGGGCAATGACTACGCCTTCGAAAACCTGGAGGCGTTCTTTGTCGCCTTCCTTGATCTTGACGTGAACCTTGATGGTGTCGCCTGGACGAAAAGCTGTCGTCGGGGTGGGGCGCAAATTCTTAGTTATGTACTTCTGTAGCAACGCATTCTGCATATCGGGAACCTTCTGGTGGGTTGAATCACTATGATACTACAGGCCATGGCGTTTCCGCGTACCCGTGGCTAACGCGTGCTCGCACCCGCGTCTAACGGATATGTCCGTTGGCTCTATTATCCGCTTATTGATGCCCGCAATCCTGGCCGGAACCGCCCTCGCCCAGCCATCTTTGACCCTGGAGCAGATTGTCGAACGTCACATTGCGGCGATCGGCGGCATGGAGAAAATAAACGCCATCCATTCCCTCGTCATCCGGGGCATGTACCACGAGGGCGGAGAAATCCCTGCGGAAACCCCCATCGAGCCCCGGAATTACATGGCTTTCCTGCGCCCCTATTACCAGGTCATCGGCGATCCCGCCATTCCCAATCCCGCTCTCAGGGAAGGCTTCGACGGAAGTAGTTGGGAATATTATGGCGATCCCGGAATCGCTATTCGGACCGTCGGCGCGGCAGCGGCCGCCACCCGCCACACCGCCGAATTCCTGCACGATTCCTTTATCGACTATGCCGCGAACGGAACACGTCTTGAATTGCGCGGAACTGAGCCAATCGGTGGCAGGGATTGTTATCGGATTCTGACAACTCTGTCCGACGGCTTTCAGAAAGATCTGTTCGTGGACAAGTCGACCTTTATGATCCTCGCCAGCCGCATCTCCGCCCCCGTCCACGCCTTCGGACAAGCTGTGACTTCGGAAGGCCGATTTCTGGACTACCAGCCGGTGAATGGGGTCCTGATCCCGCGCCGCACGCTGGAGGTTGATCTGGCGACAGGGAAAGTGATGGCAGACGGCCGTTCCGTCATCGTGGAGGCCAATACGATCACCGACCCGTCTATCTTCAGTCCGGCGCCGCGCCTCAAAACACCGCTTCAGGATTTCCTCGAAAAGCTCTATGCGGAGCGCTCCGATTCGGTCAGCGTTATGTACTCCTACCGTCTGTTCCGCCGGACTCACCCCGATATCGATACTCGCGATGGCATTGAGTTCACCGGCTACCAGATGGCCAAAACGAAAGACTTCGCGTCGGCTATCGAGCTTCTCAGAGCCAATGCCGCCGATTACCCGGCCTCGGCCAGCGCGCAATACGGAGTCGGCCGCGCACTACAGGCGGCAGGGGATGCCGAGGGGGCGGCGAAAGCGTTCCACGCAGCTTTGCAACTCGATCCGCAGTTCAAAAAGGCCACGGATGGCCTGAACGCGTTGAGGTAACCTACGCTCGGCCTTGCCGTCCGGCGCGGCCGCCGCGGCCACTGCCTCCCCGGCCTCCGCGTCCGCCCGGAGCAGACAACATCTGCACCATCTCATCGATCAGATCCACCGAGATGTCGGCGTTCAGGGTAAACGCGCGGCCCACCTGCTCCACCGTGATTCCGTCCCAGAAGCGCAGCAGATCGGGTTTATTTTCCGGCACGCTCAGACGGCCCAGCCCGACCAGGCCCTTTGCCGTGTCCCTCAGATTGACTGCGTCCTTCTCGTTCGCCGTGGTGCAGTGGATGCCCGCCTGAAACCCAGAGGCCACCGTCGCTGAAAACCAGGTGCTTTCAATGCCGCGGAAAATGGACGAGAAGTCGATCCCATTCCCGGTCCGCGGCAGGTTGCCTGCCAGGAAAGTTGCGAAGCCTGTCGATACTCCCCACAGCGGTGTCTGTTCGTTCACCGAGCCGACGGTGGCCAGCAGCGATGGCGCCCCCTTGTGGCCGCCGCTCTTCCACTCATCCAGCACAGCGTACACGGAGTTGAGTTCGCCCGCTGCCGCCAGGGTGGAATCGAGAATGCAATAGCCGTTCGTCTCCAGCGTCCGAACGCTGTACTGACCGTGTTGAACGAATTTCATCCCGGGCGCCGGGTCCTGCTTCAGATTGAATTTGCCGCGGGCAACCAGCACCGTGCCGGTCGGGATGGTGATCAGCAGGATTTCGCGGACATCGGTACGCGGATCGAACCCCGTCGTCCGGGCGAACTGGTCCAGCTGCGGGAGTCTTTGTTGTGCCACCAGCTTCTGGTAAATCGGTGAGGCAACCAGCTGATCCATATGTGCGCCCACGAGGGAAGTCGCACCCGGCGGCACCATTCGGATCAGGACATTATCGATACGGGGCGCGGCCTGTGCTTCGCTCAGCAGGGCCAGCGCAAGAATACCGCTAAACAGGAGTCGCATATCAAAAACTTCGTCGCCGGAAGTGCAGGATCCCCGCGCCCAGAACAACTGCTCCGAACAGGGCGGTGCTCCAGACCGGCATCCAGCTTTCGATCGGCTCGTTGAGGATCAAATGCCGGACGATCACACTGATGTCGGAAGTCTTCGGCAGCACATAATAGAGGACCTTTACGACATTGCGCGAAAAGTCCGAACTGAGCAGGCGTTCAATAGTGGATTTTTGCGCGAGAATCGGCGTAATGATCATGATGCCGAAAGTCGCCATGATCGCTACGGCCGCACTCTCCCACAGCACCCCTACCAGCACAATCACGGCCAGCAGGACGGCAAACACAAAGATCGTAAACACGCTCGAGATCGGCG
>JAICJH010000170.1 GCA_025928545.1 Bryobacteraceae bacterium
AGCGGATCCACGGGCCGAATCTGAAGCCGAAAGGCTCAAAGATGGATTATGCCGAGATGCTGATGGACGACATCCGGCAATTCCGCGAAAAATCCGGCGCTTCCCGGCTGGCGATGATCTGGTGTGGATCGACTGAGGTTTTCCACCGCCCGGCTGCCGTACACCAGTCGATTCAGGATTTCGAGTGCGGTCTGCACAAGAGCGATGCGGAAATTTCGCCCAGCCAGATTTACGCTTACGCGGCGCTGAAATCCGGCGTGCCTTATGCCAACGGAGCTCCTCACCTCGCCGTGGATGCCCCAGCTCTAGTGGAGATGGCGCGCGAACGCGGTGTCCCGATCGCCGGCAAAGACTTCAAGACCGGTCAAACGTTCATGAAGACTCTGATTGCGCCCGGCCTTAAATCCCGCATGCTCGGCGTCTCCGGCTGGTTCTCAACCAACATTCTGGGCAACCGGGACGGCGAAGTCCTGGACGATCCAGGCTCTTTCAAGTCCAAGGAAGAGAGCAAGCTCTCTGCGCTGGAAGTCATCTTGCAGCCAGATCTTTATCCCGAACTATACGAGCACATCTACCACAAGGTCCGTATCAACTACTACCCGCCCCGTGGCGATGCGAAGGAGGGTTGGGATAACATCGACATTTTCGGGTGGCTTGGCTATCCGATGCAGATCAAGATCGATTTTCTGTGCCGCGACTCCATTCTCGCGGCGCCGCTCGTTCTGGATCTGGTGCTGTTCATGGATCTGGCGCAGCGCGCGGGAATGAGAGGCATTCAGGAGTGGCTTTCTTTCTATTTCAAGGCGCCGATGACGGCTCAGGGGCTTTATCCCGAGCACGATATCTTCATCCAACTCATGAAACTGAAGAATACTCTGCGCTGGATGAAGGGCGAGCAGCTGATTACTCACCTCGGACTCGAGTACTACGACTAAAATCACGTCCAGCCGCCGCAGCGCCGCTGTGCATGGGCCCGAATGCGGCGTTTGATGGCCAGGGGGCGAACACACGATGCGCGTTCTCGTAATCGGCGGGACGCTGTTCATTGGAAAGTTGCTGGTTAAGAAGTTGCTGGGCGCGGGACATGAGGTCACCATCCTGCACCGCAAAACCGCTCACCCATTCGGGCGGCGGGTCAGGAATGTGGTCGCCGACCGGAACGACGTCGATTCCATCAAGTCCGCACTGACGGGCCAGAAGTTCGACGCCGTTTACGACATAGCCTACGACTGGGAACGCGGCACCACGGGACAGCAGGTGGAAGCGACCGCGAAGAGCATCCCGGGCGATATCTCCCGGTATATCTTCATGTCGAGCGTGGCGGCTTATGGCGATGGCCTGAACCACGCTGAAGACGACCCACTTGCTTCGGATCTGCATCCCGATCCGTATGTCCGGAACAAGGCCGGCAGCGAGCGCGCGTTGTTCCGCATGTACCACGAGAGCCGGTTTCCGGTGGTGACGATGCGACCGCCCTTCGTCTACGGCCCGGAGAATCCCTTCTATCGGGAGGCGTTCTTCTGGGACAGGCTGCTTCAGGATCGGCCAATCATTATCCCCGGCGACGGCAACCGCCTGATGCAGTTCGTCTACGTGAATGATCTGGTGGAAGCCTGCTTCAATGCGCTGACCAAACATACGGCGCCCGGACGCGCATTCAACGTGGCGGACGACAAGCCGCTCACGCAGGTGGAGGCGGTGACCGAATTCGCAAAAGCGATCGGAAAGACGCCGAATTTAGTACGCGTACCCCGCGAAATTATTGCCCGGAATGGCGGAAATGCCATGAACGAACCGCTTTATTTCGGCGAATATTACGACCTGCAGCCGATCACGGAAGCGGTGGGCAGAGTGAAGCGCGTGCTCAATGTG
>JAICJH010000093.1 GCA_025928545.1 Bryobacteraceae bacterium
CCATCAGTTTCCAGAATTACTTCCGTCTCTACAGCAAACTTTCCGGCATGACGGGTACGGCGGAAACCGAAGCCGCGGAATTCCAGAAGATCTACAAGCTGGATGTCACGGTGATCCCCACCAACAGGCCGATGATCCGCAAGGAAAACCAGGACGTGGTTTTCCGCACCGCAGAAGAGAAATTCCGCAACGCGGCGAAAGAGATTAAAGAGTTCCAGGAGCGCGGCCAGCCCGTTCTGGTGGGCACGATCTCGGTCGAAAAATCCGAGCATCTCTCGAAGCTGCTCGCGAAAATGGGCGTGAAGCACGAAGTGCTCAACGCCAAGAACCACGAACGCGAAGCGCACATTGTGGCGCAGGCGGGTCGTCGCGGCGCAGTCACCGTCTCCACCAACATGGCCGGACGCGGTACCGATATTCTGCTGGGTGGCAACCCCGATTCCATGGCGCGCGACGTCATGCGGAAGAACGGCAAAGATCCGGATCGCGAAGAATACAAGGCCGATTGGGAAAAGACTCTCGCCGAAGTAAAAGCGCAATGCCAGGTCGAGCACGACGCCGTAGTCGGGCTGGGCGGACTCCATATCACCGGCACCGAGCGTCACGATTCCCGCCGTATCGATAATCAGCTTCGCGGCCGCGCCGGCCGTCAGGGCGACCCCGGCAGTTCGCGCTTCTACCTCTCTTTGCAGGACGATCTGCTGCGTATCTTCGGCGGCGACCGCATGCAGAATCTCATGCTGAAGCTCGGCATGGAAGAGGATGTGCCGATCGAGTCGAATCTGATCACCAAGCGCATCGCCGCCGCACAGAAAGCCGTCGAAGCGCAGAATTTCGATTCGCGCAAACATCTGCTCGAATACGACGACGTGATGAACAAGCAGCGCCTCGCGGTCTACACCCTCCGCCGCGGCCTGCTCGAAGGCGTCGATCAGAAAATGCGCGTTATGGAAATGACCCGCGGCGTGATTGCGGCGGCGGTCGAAATGGCCTGCCCGCCGGATTCGAAACCCGCCGAATGGGATCTCACCATGCTCCAGACGGAGCTTCTCAGCCGTCTCGGCC
Organism: Bryobacteraceae bacterium; assembly: GCA_025928545.1. Lineage (GTDB taxonomy): Bacteria > Acidobacteriota > Terriglobia > Bryobacterales > Bryobacteraceae > BOG-234. The sequence goes on from JAICJH010000093.1 coordinate 1,066, forward strand.
TGCGCATGAATCCCTCCGAGTTGGCCGGCATGACAGCCGAGCGGATCGAGGACGAAATGGCCCAGCGCGCCGCCGCCATGTATGACGCCAAAGAAGAGTTAGTGGGCGCCAGCCTCATGCGCGAAGCCGAGCGCAATATCATGCTCCACATCATCGACGATCAGTGGAAAGACCATCTGCTCTCGATGGATCATCTGAAGGAAGGCATCGGCCTGCGCGGTTACGGGCAGAAAGACCCGCTGGTCGAATACAAGAAGGAATCCTTCCAACTCTTCCAGGACATGATGGACCGGATCGAAGACGAGACGGTGCGTTATCTCTACTTCCTCCGTTTTGAAATGAGCAATCCCACTCTTCCGTTCCAGTCGACCGATGACGAAGAAGAGGACGGGCAACCCGATGGCGACGGTGAAGCCGAAGCCGAGCGGCTTCGGTTAGAGGAATCGCGGGCGGCAGCGGAAGAACGCCGCCGGGTCGCACAGAGCGCCGTGCAGGATATCAATCGCGGTATCCACAAGAAGCACGAAAAAGAAATGAAAGAGCTGCAAATGGGCGCCGCCGAAGCAGGCACCGCCAGCCAGACGGTATCGAACGGAGGCCCGAAAGTAGGCCGCAACGATCCATGCCCCTGCGGCAGCGGCAAGAAGTACAAGAAGTGCCACGGAGCGTAAACCTGTGGGATCGATAATGCGCCTGAATGCGTCCAACAACTGTATGCTTCCGAAAGCCGCACTCATTTTGTTGCTTCCCGCCCTGGCCTTCTCCGCGATTCTACCCGATACCATCGGACAGCTGAAGCGCGGCGACACCGTAGCGGCACCCGCGCCGGACGTGAAAGTCTGGAATGAATACGGACTCCAGGAATCGGAAACGACTCCCTACTCGGATCCCGCAACGGCAAAATCGTTCACCATTACCGGCTACCGTTTCAGCGATTCAACCGGCGCATTTGCAGCCTGGATCGGCGTCCGCCCCTCCGATGCGCGCAAGTTCGAAGTAGACGGAATCGGCGCGGAAACCGCCACCGACCAGTACATCGCAGTCGGTAATCTTCTGCTGATTTTCCACGGCTACAAGCCCAACAAAGAGGAACTGGCGCACGTTTTTCTGACCGCCCCGCACTACTCCCACAGTCCTCTCCCCAGCCTCCCGGGCTTCATGCCCCCGGGCGCCATCGAGAATTCTGAGCGCTACATTCTGGGACCCGAGAGTCTTGCCAAATTTGCTCCCGCAATTCCAGCCTCCACCGCCGCATTCCACTTCACCTCGGAGGCTGAACTGGCCGAATACAAGGCCCCCGGGGCGGCGGGTAAAACTACCCTGGTAGTGTTCAACTTCCCGGGCATCGAAATGGCGCAGAAGCAGTATCCGCAATTCGAAGCCATTCCTGGGGCGGTGGCCAAACGGTCCGGTCCCCTGGTAGCTGTCGCCCTGAATCCCGCCAGCCCGAATGAAGCTGAAAGGCTCCTCTCACAGGTGAAGTATCAGGCGGAAGTGACCGTCGCGGAACCGCCGCCGAGTCTGAAGAATAATCCCGCTAACTTGTTCCTGAATATCATGATTCTCTGCGGAGTGCTGATCGCGTTCTGCCTGGTTTCAGGGCTGGTTTTCGGCGGAATCCGGTACGCCGCGCGCCGCTCGAATTCGGCAAATGAAGCCGATGAGATGATCTCCCTCCATTTGTCTGGCAGGTCATAACTCCCCTGTTTCGTGGTAATTGCAGGTGTTTTCGGGCGTTTTGGATGAGCCATGCACGAACTGGCTGCGATTTCAACTGAAAATCCACAGCTTTCGCAACACGCTGGAACTCATGGGGTTACCTTGTGGAGAATCAGTGTCTTTTTTTCGTCTTGACGAAGCGCCGTCGCAAGCCGTAATATCCAATCACTAAAGTTTTTGCCGGTGTTGTAGCCGTCGAAAATGATTCTCCCAATCGAAAACCCTGATAAAACAGGGTGCGTGCAAAGCCCACATCGAAAGATGTGGGCTTTCTGCTTATAGCCGCCTGAGACGACCTCAAGCCTAAGGCCGGACCAACACCCCTGGAACCAGCCCCCAAACGCCACTAAGAGCCCGCCAGAGCCAATTCAAGCCCCTTTATTCGGTGTGCACGTCTTAAAACGCGGCCGCCTTCCCCCAGCCGCCACTGAAAACAATCTCCCCCAGCGGCTTCCTTTTCCTGCCCTCCGGTGGCGCATTGTCTCCGTTCAAATACCCGATCGCAAACGCCGCCCCCACCTCGAAATCGTCGGGAACGCCGAATTCCACCCGCGTCCGCGCCGCGTCGAATCCCCCCATTCCATGCACCTGTAAACCCAGGGCAACCGCCTGCAGACTGAGCTGTCCGAATGCCGTTCCCGTGTCGTGAATCCCAAACCTGTCCGGGGCCCCGTTATGGCTGAAAGTTTTCTTCCCGAACGAAATCGCCAGCGCTCCCGCATGCTGAGCCCAGTCCTGGTTTTTCTCTACCAGCAGACCCAGCAGCCTGTCGAACTGCGTCTCGTCGGCGCGGCTCGCCACAATGAAGCGCCACGGCTCCTCGCCGAAGCACGAAGCCGCCCAGCCTGCCGCCTCGAACAGCGTCCGCAGCTTCCACGGCTCTACCTCGGCGTCGTTGTAAATCCTCGGACTCCAGCGGCGCCGGATCAGTTCATGCAATTGATGGTTTTCAGGCATATGACCGTTCGATGCAAACCAGTGCCCAATGGTCGCGCTAGAATCTGGATTACTTCGTTAATTCGTTTCTTATAAACATGTCAGATAAAAAACTCCAGATCGTGGCCCTCGGCGGCCTCGGCGAATTCGGCAAAAACATGATGTGCATCCGCTACGGCGACGACATCATTGTCATCGACTCCGGCATGATGTTTCCCGAAGACGAACTGCTCGGCGTCGACATCGTCACGCCCGACCTCGCATTCCTCAAGGAAAATCGCCAGAACGTGCGCGCCCTTTTGCTGACGCACGGCCACGAAGACCACATCGGCGCAGTCGCTTTCTTTCTCGGCGAGTTCAATGTTCCGGTTTACGGGACGCCGTTCACCCTCTCCCTCGTCGAGCGCCGCCTCGAAGAATACGACGTTGCCAATCCCGACCTCCGCCCGAAAAAGCCAAAAGAGTTTTTCGACATCGGGCCTTTCAAAATCGAATTCATCCACGTCACCCATTCAATCGTCAGCGCCGTCGCAATCGCCATCACAACTCCGCTTGGCGTCATCATCCACACCGGCGATTTCAAAGTCGATCCCACGCCAATCGATAACGAACTTTTTGACCTGCATACTCTGGCCGATTACGGCAAGCGCGGCGTGCTGCTGCTGCTTTCCGATTCCACCAATGCGGATCGCGCCGGCTACTCCGATTCCGAACGCGCCGTTCGCCCGCGTATCGAAGACTGCTTCCATCGCGCCGAAGGCAAGCTGTTCGTCTCCTGTTTCAGCTCTTCAATTCATCGCCTCCAGCTCATTCTCAATCTCTCTCAGGAGAACGGCCGCAAGGTCGCTCTGGTAGGCCGCAGCATGAATTCCGTGACGGAAATCGCGCATCGCCACGGCCTGCTTTCAATTCCCGATGGCGTCCTGATACGTCCGCAGGACGTCGCCAACGCGAAGCCCTCCAAAGTGACCGTGCTGATTTCCGGCACGCAGGGTGAGCCCATGTCGGCGCTTTCGCGCGTCGCCGTCGATAACCACAAACACATCTCCGTCAATGCCGGCGACATGGTTGCGCTGAGTTCGCGCATTATTCCAGGCAACGAAAAAACCATCTTCCGCATGATCGATCACCTCTCGCGCCGCGGCGCCGACGTGATCTATGGCAGCATGAACCCGCCCATTCACGTTTCCGGACACGGCTCCATGGAAGAACTTCGCCTGGTGCTGAACCTGGTGCGTCCTAAATATTTTGTACCGGTGCACGGCGAATATCGCCAGTTGGCCAAGCACGCAAGGCTGGCCGATCACCTCCGCCCCCTGGGCCTCAAAGAGACTTATATTCTCGACACTGGCGATCTTCTCGAATTCGACGAGAAGGGCGCCCGCAAGGCTGGCCGGGTCACTGTCGGCAGAGTCTGCATCGATTCCGGCGCGGTCGGCGAAGTAGTCGGCGATATGGTGATTCGCGACCGCAAAGTCATCTCCGAAGACGGCATCGTCATCCCGGTCATCGCCATCAACCAGTTGACCGGCAATATCGAATCCACCGAAATCGTCAGCCGCGGTTTCGGCCTCGATCACGACCCCGATTTCATGGCCCGCGCCAAAGATGCGGTGGATACCACTCTCGAAAGCTCCTCCGATGAAGAACGCGGTGACGCCTCCGTCATTAAGGAAAAGATCCGGGCCGACCTGAAACGCTTCATCAGCCGCGAAGCCCAGCGACGCCCGCTGATCATGCCCGTCATTCTGGAAATCTGATTGCTCTGTCCAGCGTATTAGTAACGCTGCCATCGCCGACAAACTTCTGGAACTCGCGCAGTTTCTGGCCGAGCATAAAGGCAATGCTTTCAAGGTCCGCGCCTATCGCCGCGCCGCCAGGACCATTCGCACCCTGGGCGAGAGTTTCGCCGAACTCGTCGAGACCGATGCCGACCTGACCAGCTATCCCGGCATCGGCAAGGCAATCGCCAGCGCCGTTCAGGAAATTGTTCGCACCGGCAGCCTCCGCCAGGTGGAGGCGCTGCGGGCCGAGGCAAGTCCCGAACGCGCCGCCATCAATGAATACCCGCTTCTCGATGCGAAGCGCGTTCTGCGCATTTACAAAAAACTCAACATCTCCACGATTGCGGAATTGCGCGACAGCCTGGAGAGCGGCGAACTGGCGCAGCGCATGGGGGACCGCGCGGCTCGCTACATTCGCGAAGCCCTGACCCAACGAACGCAGTTCCTCCTTTACGAAGCGGATCGCATGGCGGCGGCTGTCGAAACATTTTTGCTCGACCGCTGCCGCGTCACGCGCGCCGAAGCCGCTGGCGAATTCCGGCGGCGAGTTGAAGTCGTCTCCGAATTATCGTTTGTAGTCGAAACCGCCGACTTCGATTCCGTCTGCCGCAGGCTTCCCGAATTTGGCGGCGGCACCACCCCTGTCGCTGTTGCCGACGACGAAGCATCATTCCTGCTGCCTTCCGGAATCCTGCTTCGGCTTTGCCGGGCCGTGCCTGCCGATTGGGGAAGTGCGCTCATCAAAGCAACTGGCTCGCAACGCCACGTTCGAAAACTTCGTTCGACGGCTTCATATCCGGAGGAGATCGCCGTCTACCAGGCCGCCGGACTTCCGTTTATTCCGCCTGAACTCCGCGAAGGCCGCGACGAAATCAAACTCGCCGCCGCCGGAAAGTTACCCCGCCTGATCGCCGAATCCGATATCCGCGGCGAATTGCACGCGCACTCCACCGCCAGCGATGGACGAAATACCATCGGGCAAATGGCTGCCGCGGCGCGGCAACGCGGCTACCAATACATCGGCATCACAGACCACTCCCAAAGCCTCAAGCTCGCAGGCGGTCTCAGCGAGGAAGCACTCTGGGAGCAGATCCGCGAAATCGACCAGTGGAATGAACGTCTCGACGGCATTCGCGTTCTGAAATCCGCGGAGGTGGATATCCTCGCCGATGGCTCGCTCGATTATCCCGATGAACTCCTCAAAGAACTCGACTACACCGTCTGCTCGATCCATTCGCGTTTCGGTCTCGGCAAGACGGAACAGACCGAACGTGTCCTGCGCGCGATGGACAATCGCTACTTCACCATCCTCGGCCATGCCACCGGGCGCCTGCTTTTGAAGCGCCCCGGCTATGAGCTCGACATCGATCGTATTGTTCGTCACGCACGCGATTCCGGCTGCTTCTTCGAAATCAATTCCAGCCCCGACAGGCTGGATCTCTCAGCTGAAAACGCCCGTTCGGCCGCTCAGGCCGGCGTCCGGATCGCCATCGACACCGATGCTCACAGCATTCGCGATTTCGATCTCGTTCGGTACGGAATCGACCAGGCGAGGCGAGCCGGCCTGTCACGGGAGTTGGTTCTGAACGCAATGACCGGCGCTGAACTTGGCAACCTGCTTGCTTTGCGTAGAAAGTAAATGCCTCTCGCGACCTATCAGGCGAAGCGCGATTTCAAAATCACGCCTGAGCCGCGCGGCTCCGCCCGCAAGTCCGCGCATCCGGAACTTTCCTTTGTAATTCAAAAGCATCAGGCCAGCCATCTCCACTATGATTTCCGGCTCGAATGGGATGGTGTCCTCGTCTCCTGGGCCGTTCCCAAAGGTCCTTCGCTTGACCCCTCTGTGAAACGTCTCGCCATGGCAGTGGAAGATCATCCCCTCGAATACGGCGGCTTCGAAGGCGTCATTCCCGAGGGCGAGTACGGTGGTGGAACCGTTATGGTGTGGGACCGCGGAACGTGGGAGCCGGAGCCGGAAACTCCCGACGTGGCGGCCGCTCTCCGCAAGGGGGAACTCAAGTTCCGTCTCAAAGGCGCAAAACTAAAAGGTTCGTGGGTTCTGGTTCGCACGAAGGTCGGGAGCGACGGAAAAGCGTCCTGGCTCCTGATCAAACACAGGGATCGCTATGCTTCCGACACTGACATCGCCAGTGCGAAGCCACGCTCGGTCCTCTCCCGCCGCCTGATGGCGGGGATCGCTTCCGCAGCCGGCGGAAATGTGGAAAAGGCAATGAAGGCGGACCCGCCAAAGGAGAAATAGACTATGCCCGCAATCGTCTGGAAAGGCTATCTGAGCTTCGGACTCGTTTCGTTTCCGGTCAGGCTTTACGCAGCCGGCAGAGCCGAGTCCGTTCATTTCCACATGCTGCACAAGAAAGATCTCTCGCGCGTGAAAGAGGTCTGGTACTGCGCCGAGGAAAACAAACCCATTGACCGCTCCGACATCGTGAAGGGCTATGAAACTTCTAAAGACGAATACGTCGTCGTGGAAGACGGCGAACTGAAGAGCATCGCGCCGCCCACGGCAACCACGATGGATATTGTCCAATTCGTCGGCACAGACGAAGTCGACCCCATCTACTTCGAGCACTCCTACTACGTCGCCCCGGCCGAAGACGTCACCAAACCTTACGTGCTGTTTGTGAAGGCTCTGAAGGATTCCGGTCACGAGGCAATTGCAAAGGTTGCGATGCACGGTCGCGAGCACGTCGTCCTCATTCGTTCGGAGAACGATCAATTGCTGCTTCACACCCTTTTCTATCCGAACGAACTCCATGAAGCCAACAGGCAAAAGATCCCGGCGAAGGCGGAAGCCACGAAGAAGGAGATCGAACTGGCCACGCAGCTGATCAAACAGCTCTCCGGCCCTTTCAAGCCGAAAGAGTTTCACGATACTTATCGCGAGAATGTCGAGAAGCTGATTGAGCAAAAAGCCAAGGGTGAAAAGATCACCACCGCTAAGAAGCCTCAGCGCGCGCCCGTCATCGATCTCATGGAGGCCCTGAAGAAGAGCCTCAACAGCGGCGCAAAACCCAAAGCGATGTCCAAAGCAACGCACAAAACCGCACGCAGGCGTAAAGCCGCATGACGGCAAAGACACTCCCGGTGCTGCGCGACGAGCTACAGCATTGCCGCAATTGCGATCTCTATAAATTCGCCACTCAGGCCGTGCCGGGCGAAGGTAAAAAGAAGGCGCGTATCGTGTTCGTCGGCGAGCAGCCCGGCGATGAGGAAGACAAAACCGGCCGCCCCTTTGTGGGTCCGGCCGGGCGATTATTCGATCGGGCGCTCGATGAGGCGGGCATCGACCGCTCCGAGGCCTTTGTTACCAACGCGGTCAAGCATTTCAAGTTTGAGGAGCGCGGCAAGCGCCGCATACATAAGAAGCCCTCCGCCGGGGAAATCAAAGCCTGTCGACCCTGGCTCGAAGCTGAGCTCGTCATCATCCGTCCTCAGGTTCTGGTTTGCCTGGGCGCCACCGCGGCACAGTCCGTCTTCGGCCCGGATTATCGTGTGACCCGCGAGCGCGGAAAAATTGTCGAACATGCCTGGGCGCCTCGCGCAACTTCCACCATTCATCCCTCCGCGATTCTGCGTGCTCCCGGCGAACAGCGGCATCTGGAATTCGAGCGCTTCGTGAACGATCTCAGGCTTGTGCGAGCGGCTTCGTAAACGGAACTTTGCTCTCGAACTGCATTTTCAGTCAGCGGTTCTCAGTTTGGATCGGGCCTGCTGATTGAGTCGATCACGAGCACTTCGACAGGACCCTTAACCCTCTCCAGCTTAATTCCGAGTTCCCGCAGAGCCCCCGCGGTATCCGGTAATCCGGAAGGATCGGACGGGATACGCCCCCACATTTCATCGCTGGAAAGCTTCACGTCGATATCAAACGTTCCCTTATAACCTGTCTCATCAACAACAGGATGTCCCAGATGTTTGGTCAGAAACTCCGCCAGGGATGACATCGAGACCTTGCCGCCAACATATTCCTCCGCAGTTCCTGCGTCGATCACGTAGGCTATAAGTTTTCCGCAGGGAAGTGCAAATCTTGCTCCGGGTGCGGGCGGTGGCGGTGGAGTCCGTTCCTCCCATGAAGCGCATGCCCCTTGCCTGAGCTTCAGCCCTGCGCTCGCCAGGGAAAGTTTGTAGACAGGCAACTGCTGCTTCTCGCGGTGCACCTTCAGATGAAATCTTTCTTCGAGCAGCGGAACCATCATGTGCCACATCTCATCGGCGCCGGCTGGGTGGTCTGCCTTTGCAATGACGCTGTAATAGTCATCGAAAATCCAATTGGGCCCGCCGGACATCTGATCACTCCTGACTCCAAAGGCAGTCTCAATCAGTGAGTACGTGGTTGCCTCCACGCTGACGCTCCCGTTTGAGAACTCGTGCATGATGGTCGCGCCATGAGCCGCGGGAAAACTGGGCTTGACTGACGCCACCTCAAACACGGGCCGCGCTTGCTGAGCGCGGCGGGCGCCGGGAGTCGGTGTCGGCTGCTGCGGCGCGGCAACCATCCGGAGGGGTGACATCGCGACTACGGCAACGCTCGCGGACAAGCAGGCCAGCGTGACCAGGAGGGTCCCCGCGCGCCCGCGTCTCTGCCGGCTATCGAGCACAGCTCTTACGCGAGACGAGAGATCCGAACGGTTCGCCATCGCGAGTGCCGGTGTTTTCCTGACAGTCGACAGGCGTTGCGCCAGGTTGACCAGCTGATCCGCATAGTCCGTCGCTTCTGACCGCCTCAGCACCGCGTCATCGCATGATCGCTCCGCTTCAAGCGCGAGTTGACGCCACGCGATCCAAACCAAAGGATGAAACCAATAGGCGGCGCACACTGCTCGCGCGAGGCAGTGGCTTAGCCAATCCCAGCGACGCACATGCTCCAGCTCATGCAGGATCGCGCGATTCAAATCGTCGGCATCCCAAACCTGCGCGTCGGGGGGAAGCAGTATGGCCGGATGGACGAAGCCGCAGGTTACCGGCGCAGGCAACGACTCGTGCAGCAACACTTCGACGTACCGGGAAATGCCGTCGTCCGGCGCCAGTCGTTCGACGACTGCCTGTCCACGGCGCCACGGTAGACCGGATTGACGAAGGCGACGTACCTGCCACAGGCCAGCTAACATCCGCGACAGCAGGAGCGCGGTCCCGGCGAACCATCCCGCAAGCAGCAAATCATATAGTGGCGGCAGTGATGGCAGCGATCGGCGCGAAGTTGAAGGCGTAACGCCGGCGTTTGCGCCCGTCGGCGCGTCGGGTTGAATCCGGTCGAAAGTCTCAGCCTGATGAGACGGCACCGTCGGCGGCTGCGCGACAGCGATGCGCACCGGGGGGACGAGGAACGCCGCGATCGGCAACGCTAACAGCGCAGCGAGGGAGACGGCCAGCAACGCATGGCGCAGGGCCGCCCGGCTCCGGCGGGCCAGCCAGGCGGCAATAAGACCCGCGGCTGCGATGAGGGTCGCTTTGGCGACGATCAACGCGGCAGGTGAACTGCCCAGTGCAAGCATGACTCCATTAATTGCGTACGTCATGATTGCTTCTTCCTTTCATCGCGGACTCGGTCAATCTCAGCTTTTAGTGCGTCGAACTCCTCGTCAGTCAGCGGTGACTCCGTGATGAGAGCCGTCAGCATCTCCTGCCGTGAGCCGCCGAAGAAAGTCTGGACATATCGTTGCAACGCCGTGCGTTTTGCGGCAGCCGGCGAGGCCGTAGCCGAATATACGTACCGGAGACCTTCCTGCTGATGTTTCAGGAAGCCCTTCTTTTCCAGCCTCGCGAGCATCACCCGAACCGATGACTCGCCGGGTGGTTCGATCAAGCGCGCGCGGATCTCCTCCGAAGACGCGCGGTTTCCGAGCGCGAAAATCGTGTCAAGAATCTCTCGCTCCCGCCCCCCTAATCGATCGGGAATCGCTCTTGGTCTTTTCACGCTAATGAGCTCCGTTAAAGTGCGACTACAGTCACACCTTACAGCGACTACAGTCGCATGTCAAGCCCAAAGTCAGCCGTGAACGATCTCAGGCTTGTGCGAGCAGCTTCGTAAACGGAACTTTGCTCTCGAACCGCACTTGCGCTACGGTGCACTCCCGCGGCTTTTTATCGGGCCGCCATCGCAACAACTTCGTGCCATGTCGAAAGCGCGCGCCGGTAAAGTGGTCGTATTGCACCTCCACCACTAATTCCGGCTTCAGCGGCTGCCATTCGGTGGATCGCTCCGTACTCCAGCGGCTGGGCCCACCGGGCGCCTGTCCAGTGAAACCCGGCGGATGAATCAGCTTCTCCAGTTTGTGCGTCACGGCTTCGCGGTCGGCCGCCGCAATCGACGATGTAAAGCCGACGTGATTAAGCAGCCCGTCGTCGTCGTAGAGGCCCAGCAGCAGAGAACCTACGACGCGCTTGCCAGTGCCGTACCGGAATCCCCCCACCACACAATCCGCGGACCGGATATTCTTGACCTTCACCATCGCGCGCTCCCCGGACCGGTAAGGTTCATCCAGGCGCTTGGCGACAATCCCATCCAGTTGGCCGCGCATAGTTTTCAACCAGCTTTTGGCAGTCTGAATATTGTCAGTTGCGAGCGAGAGATCGATGCGTTCGCTCTTCCCCAGGAATCGGGAGTAAAACGCTTCGAGCGTTTGTCGTCGCTGTTCCAGCGGCTCGGAAACCAGCGACTTCCCTTTGTCGTCCCGCAGAAAATCGAAAACGACAAGCCGCGCCGGCGTCTTTTGTGAAAGCGTCTCCACCCTGCTGGCCGCCGGGTGTATCCGCTGCAAAAGATCGTCGAAAGAAAGCTTGCCGTCAACGGGCACGATCAGCTCTCCATCCACAACGAACTGTTTCGCGCCGACGGAAAGCAGCGTCTCCACGATCTCCGGAAAGTAGCGTGTCAGCGGCTGTCCCGACTTCGACTGCAAATCGACTTCCTTGCCGGAACGCGATGCGATGCACCGGAAGCCATCCCACTTGGGTTCGTACTGCCAGCCGGGACCGGTCGGGATTTCGGCGGCGAGCTTCGCTTCCATGGGGAGCAGTTTCACAGGAACTTTTCCATCCGCACCCGCCCTTTTTGCAGCAGGAGCGGCCGATAGAGATCGCCGGCCTGATCCACCCGCGCCTTCATATTGCCGATATGGAAATCTTCGATTTCAATTCCTTTTTCAACTTCATCCCACGTGACCGGCGCCGACACAGTGGCGCCCGGCTTCGGCCGCACCGAATAAACCGACGCCAGCGTGCGTCCCCACGCATTCTGGTTGTAATCGACAAGGATGCGTTTGCCGGGCCGCTTCGCCACACGATATTCCGCGGTGATGACTTTCGGGTGTCGCGCCTCCAGCTCTTTCGAGAACGCCTTGGCAAACGTCCACACTTGTTTTTGATCGGGGCCGCGCACGATCGGGATATAGACGTGGATGCCTCTCGATCCCGTCGTCTTCGGGTAGCTGACAATCTTCATAGCCGCCAGCGCATCGCGAACCAGCAGCGCAGTTTCCCGCACCTGAGCGAAGCTGCCGCCCGGTGTTGGATCGAGATCGAAATGCAGGTAGTCCGGCAAATCGGCGTGTTCGCAGCGCGCGTACCAGGGGTTCAGGTCGATACAGCCCAGGTTGATCACCCACAGGAGACTCGGCAGATCCTGTATGACCGGGAAATCCACCACATTTGCGGAGGGATGCAGAATCCTGCAGACCGGTATCCAGTCCGGCTTCGATTCAGGCGAATGCTTCTGAAAAAAGAATTTGCCGAACGCACCATCGGGATAGCGCTTCATTACCATGGCGCGATCCTGGAGATACGGCAGCAGCACCGGCGCCATGTCGGCATAATACTGGAGCAATTGGCCCTTGGTGATGGCTTCGTCGGGCCAAAACAGCTTCTTCAGATTGGTGAGGTGAACCACCTTACCGTCGATGGTGAGGTCGGCGTCCTTCGTGTCGTCGGGGATGACGAGCCGCCCGCCTCGCGCGGGTTTTCGGGCAGCCGGGCCTGATTTTCCCGAATATGTGCTCGGATGGGGCACCCCAAGTCGAGAGCACGCAAATCGCCACTTTGACTAAACGGAACTGCATGAGCGAGGCCCGCTCTATTCAACGTGTCAACGTACTCGCTGCGGCAACCCAGCAGTGCGCCGTGTGGCAAACTCAATTCTTATGTACAACAGTCCAGCGTTCATCGAAGGCCGACCTGAAGTCCTGCATGGTCTCATTCGTGAAAATCCGCTCGGCTCGCTGGTCTCCAGCCACGATGGGAATATCGAATGCTCGCACATCCCCATGATTCTTGATACGGTCAACAATGTCTTACGGGCGCACGTCGCCCGGGCCAACCAACACTGGACCAGGCTCGCGGGTTCCAACGTTCTGGTGGTATTCCACGGGCCGGAACACTACATAACGCCTTCCTGGTATCCATCGAAACGGGCACATGGAAAAGTGGTGCCCACCTGGAACTACATCGTCGTCCATGTGCGGGGAGAGGTCAGAGTGGTTGACCAAACAGAATTCCTGCTTCGCAACGTGGCCGAACTCACCACTCAGAATGAGGGAACTTTCTCTGAACCCTGGTCCGTGACTGACGCACCTGCGGATTTCATCAATGGCCTCACGCGTTCCATCGTAGGTCTCGAAATCGCGATCACGGGACTGGAAGGGAAATGGAAGATCAGCCAGAACCGAAGCGCCGAGGATATTGCCGGCGTGAAGCAGGGCCTTCAGGCGCTCGGAACCAACAAAAGCATGGCGATGCTCCAGGCGATGGAACCACGGGGTTCGTCATAGTATTTCAACGCGCGGGTTCCGTAGTATTCAGACTGCAGTGATTGCTTCCAATCGGCGAATTACTGTTCCGATCCTTGCCTGACTGGCGGCGTCCGGAAAAAGATAGCCTGGCAGAGCGTCCATGAATGCAGGTGTCGTGAGCATTTCTTTGATTTGGATAGCGAGGTACTCGCGAAGCGAGGGAATTTCGGCCTGTACTTCGGTGACAATCGCAGAACGCCCGTCGATGACGAACACCAGGTCTTCCAGATCGTGACTGGCGAGAAAGTCGCCCTTGCCCCGTCCGAGGAAAGCCTCGGTTTTCGTCACAAGGAAGTACGGAGCGGTGATAACGCGAACTTCCAATCCCGGCGACAGCACATGTAAAGTTGCCGCGTCCATCGCTTGCTGATACCAGCGATTTGAGAACCCGAGAATCTTCTCATCCAGGGGCATGACATCGAGGATCGTGCCCTTCTGCACCCACCTGCACAAGGGCGCTCCTTCGCTTGTGTCCTCCGAGAATCCGATGGCGTGAAGGCGTTCCCCAAAGGCAGCGTACTCCGCATAGGATGTGATTTCCGCAATGGCGTCCACGTCCAGCGTCGCCCGTGGAGCACCAGCGCCTGCATCCGTCACCAGAAGGCTTGTGACAGCCCCGCCTACAAATACGAGTTCGCCGAGCATTGGTCGCAACAATTCGGCCGCGGCGATGAGTTGTTCAGTATTGGAGCTTTGCATTGGCCTCCCGTAGCCTCCTGTGCAGCTCCTTCTCAGCGATTTTGCGCTCGCGAACACGACCATCCCGCAACGCGTCAGCGAGCACCAATAATTGGTAAAAGGCCTCGTCACGCAACGCCGCTGGCGGCGCAGTCTTGTAAAGAGGCGCGATTGAGATTCCACGCTGTTTGCCGTCGGCGTATGGCCAAACCGGAATCGGTTCATCGGTTGGAGCGACCAAACCTCGCAAGGGTGCCGCTCCATACGAAGTAGCGACACCTCTCGTCATCTCCCCACGCTCCACCGGAAACGCGTACTTTAGTCCATGAACAAGGAACTCCTCTAAACCGCTTATGTTAGGTCGGTCATCAAGGGATTGGCCATGGATCAGACCACTTGCCTGTGCGCGCTTAACACTCGCGTGCACCTCGGAAGGACTCATCACCAACTCAGCCGCGAGATGAGAATACGGAGCGCGGCGAGCCCCGGCTGCAACGAGCTTGAGCACGACATAGACGTCCTGGGGCTTGAGTGCCATATTTTCCATTCTATATTCGCGATTCGCGAATAGCGAATGAGGCGACGGTAGAACAACAAGATCCCATGTCGACCCGTGCCGGCACAGAACAAGATTCAATGGCAGGCCAGTAGCCGCACATCATAAAGCCGTCATCTCTGTTAGTTGACGCTTGACTCCGGGCAGTGATACATTCTTCGGGATGATCGTACTTAAACGCGCAGTCTGGGCACTTTCGATTCTCGGCGCACTGGCGGGGATCTACATCATGATTCAGGCCTTCCGAAAGGCACCTACCGAACGAGAGTTGGCTGATTGCGCGATGATGGCGACTGCTTGCGCTGTCGTTCCCTACTGCCTTTCACGGGCAGTAACCGGTATCAGCAGCGTATCCTGAATCCAGGGCGATTGCGGGTCTTTTTTCGTGCGCGGTTTGTGCCTGGATGCGGCATGTCTGCCATTGGCTTGACTCGCATAGCAAGCCGGACCGCTTCGTTTCCTCATCGGTTGACATGACGCTCACGCCCGCCATCATTCATCGTATGTACCGACAAAGCCGGACTGCCTGCACTTCTCTCTCACGAGCGTTACCTCGTAAATCAAGTGCGTAGGCGGTCCGGCTTTGAAGGTACACCGATCGAACTGAAAATTCGCGGCCACGTCAAAACGCTCCGGGCGCAAGCCTTCGCTGACTATTTCGCCTTGTAACCCTGCCAGACATACTCCAGCGCTTCCGGCAGAGTCTGCTTCTTCACAGCGCCATCCGTGTGACCGGCGTTGCGCGCGAAGACAAACTGATAGTGATAGCCCTTCGCGGCCAGCGCGCGAGCCATAATCTCGTTTGCAGCCACCCAGTCGTGAGTGTCATCGCCAGGACGCCCGTTATCGCGGTCCCCGACTTCCATCCAGATGCGAATCGGCTTCGCCGGCGCCGCTGGAATCAGGTGCTCTTCCAGTTCGAACGCGCCGTGCGGCAGATTCGGATCGGTCGGCGACTGCTGATTCACATAGGTCCCCGAATACGTGAGCACGCGGTGATAGAGATCGTTGTGGAACCACGCCATGCCGAACGAAACCGATCCACCCGAACTGCCACCCATCGCCAGACGCGCATCCGGATCCTTACTGAGCTTCACGCCGTAACGCTTCTCAACCATAGGAAGAACTTCGGTCTCCACGAATTCGGCGTACTTGCCGGACATCGTATCGTACTCCAGGCCGCGTTCGCTGCCCGGACCATCGCCACCGCCATTTCCGATAGAAATCGCGATCATCGGCGGCAGCTTCTTCGCCGCGATCATGTTATCGAGCGTAGTGAACAGCCCGTTGTCGGGACCATCCGCG
>JAICJH010000132.1 GCA_025928545.1 Bryobacteraceae bacterium
CAAAGACTCATGCCGCCTTCCGGCTGCGTCCAGTGCGAACCCGGCGGCAAGTATCTCTCGCAAGCCCGCAGCACCGCCTCCAGCCGCTCCTTACCCTCGCGGCAGGTCCGTTGCAGATGCCGCGCCAGTTCTCCCGATTGCGCAAACCTCAGCAGGATCGCCTGCGACAGGTGATCGGAGTGCAGATCGGCCCACTGCTTGGCCTCCGCTAACCGCGCCACCACCGGCCGCGGCGCCAACACCCATCCCACGCGCAAACCGGGAAACGCAATCTTCGAATAGCTGCGCAACAGAATCGTGTTGCCGGTCGCGTCCAGTTGTTTCAACGTGGGCAGGCTGTTGCCCTGGTAGCGCAGTTCGCTATAGATATCGTTCTCCACCAGCACCGCGCCCGTACGCTGTATCAATTCCACAATCGCCTTGCGCCGCTCCAGCGGCAGCGTCGTCCCGGTGGGATTCTGAAACGACGGCGTTACCATCACGACCCGAGTCCCCTGCCCCGCCAGTGCCTTTTCAAGAGCGGCCATTTCGATACCGTTCTCATCCACCGGAACCGGCGACAGCGCGCAGCCGGAGCCTTCGAATACCCGGACCAGCCCGTGATACACCGGATCCTCCACCACCACGGTGGCCTCTCCGGAGTTTCCCAGCAGGCGCGCCAGCAGATCCAAAGCTTGCTGGCACCCGTTGGTAATCAGCAGGTCGTCCTCCGCTCGCGCAATTCCAGCCTCCTGCGATTCGGCCAGCAGATAGCGGCGCAGCGGCCGGTAACCGTACGGCGACCCGAGTTGCAGAATCTCCGCCACGCTCTCGGACTGCGCCACTTCCTCAGCCAACCGGCGAAACGCCTCCAGGGGAAAGCTCCGTTCCGGCGGCCGGGAACTCGCAAAACTGATCTCCACCGGACTCCCGCCGGGCAACACGGAAGGTTCTTGCGACGGGAAGACGGAATCCCAGTGGAGCGCCTTTTTACGAAACGAACCCGGCTGGCGGTCCGCAGCGTTGAGGGCGGCCACAAAACTCCCTCGCCCCACTTGCCCGTGCAACAATCCAGATTTTTCTAAAGACGCATAGGCTGCCGATACGGTCGTCCTATTCAGTCCAAGCCGTCCAGCCAATTCGCGAGTGGCTGGCAGGCGGTCTCCGGCCTGCAAATTACCAGAAACGATCAATTCCCTAATAGATTCTGAGAGTTGTCGGTACAATGGCAAAACAGAAGCCGGATCTAGCGATATCTGAAGCAAGGGTGACAACACTCAAAGCATACCAAATTGGACCGCCTCCCATCCAGCCAATCTGAAGACTTGCCTTTATCGAATTTCGCGAGGTTCGTTTCGTAAAAAGGCGTTGCCGTGCGGCGCGCGCTAGGCTAATCCTAAAGAACCCGCATGCGCCTCCTCCTAGCTCTGGCTCTCGCCTCCAGCCTACTCGCGTCCCAGAAGAACAAGGAGCCGAAGTCCGAAGTGCTCCCACTGCCCAAGGAATTGCCGATGGCCCTGTCGGCTGACACCGCCACGCTTGAATTCCGCGCCCTGCCGCTGCTCCAGTCCGGAGGCTTGTCCGCCCAGATTCGGGAAACCGTCAGCCTGCTGCTCCGCGACACCAAGAAGGAAAACGTGATCAAGCTGCGGGCCTTTGTCGCCGGGCCGGGCGATGCCCGCAGGGTGCAATCCGTGGTCACCGAAAGCTTCGGCGAGCACAAGTTATCTCTGCCCGTCGTCACCATCGTGGAGGTGGGCGCATTGCAGGATAGCCGCGCGCAGATTGCCATGGAAGCCACCGTCTCTACGGGCAAGCAGCTAAACCCCAACGGTCTGGTCTTTCTCAGTGGACAGAGCGCCCAAAACTTGACTGCCGCACTCGCGCGGCTGCGGGCAAGCGCCCTCAGCGCATCAGCAGGCAGCATTCTCCGCGCCACATGTTTCGTGTCGCGCATCGACGGGCAGGGGGCGGCGATGCAAAACGCCATGACAGCCGCGTTGCCGGGCGCCACCGCTACGGTAGTTCAGGCGCTGCGGGATCCTCTGGAAGACTCCGCCACTTGCGAAGCCATTGCCCAGGCCAATCCGTCCGCTGCATCCGCGGCCGAACCTGTGGTATTGCTTCCGCAAGCTCGCGCCACGGTCGTCCGCACCGGCCAACTGATCTTTACCGGATTACAACTCTCCTTCGGTAACTTCCTGGACGATGCGCAAGAAGCCTTCGACCGACTGAATCGTGCCGCCTCCGCCATCAACGCGGTCGGTACGCCCGTCCAGGTCACGGCTTTCTCGCCCGATCCTTCCAGCATGGCCGCCTTGCGCAAAACCGCCCACGTCCCGCCCGGTGTCTTCACGGTCCAGCCGGTGCAAGGGCTGCCCGGGGCAGACGCCTCGGCTGGCGTCGAAGAAGTGCTCGCCCCCGGAATTGCCGCCCCGTCGATACAATAACTCCCCCGTTTCCCACCTGTCACCACTCCGCAGTGCGTTCTCGCTATAATCCACGTAGGCAATCCGTGCATGCAGTTTTGTAAGTCCTCCGCCGCTTTGGCCGTGCTTGGCGCAGCCGTGTGTCTCGTTCCGGCGCTCCGGGCGCAGCAGCCATCCAAGGCTACTGCCAAGCCATCGGCGACACCGGCCGCACACGCGCCCGGCAAAAGCTCCTCTACTACCACCATTGAGGCTCCTCCCAGCGCGTCTGCACCTAAGGCTTCAACCGCCGGGACATCGACAAGCAGCGCTTCCACGACCGGTAACGATGCAGGGTCCATTCACGTTTCCGTGAACGAGGTGATCGTTCCGGTTACAGTTACCGACGATCACGGCCGTTTTGTCTCCGATTTAGACAAGAAGGATTTTCAGATCTTCGAGGAAAACAAACCGCAGACTATCCGCTTCTTCACCCGCGACCGCAATCAACCGGTCGTGATTGGCTTCCTGCTGGATATGAGCACGGCCAGCCGCATCCACTGGAAGAACTTTCAGGCCGCGACCGAGGAGCTGATTCAGAACCTGATGCCCGGCGATCCCAAGTACTCCGGCTACCTGATCACCTACGGCCAGGACGCGGAAATCGCCGTGAACACCACGAACGATCCGGAGCCGCTGGTGGAAAAAGTTCGCAAACTGAAGCCCGGCGGCGGCTCTGCCCTGTACGATGCCATCTATCTGGCGTGCACTAGCCGCAAACTGGTGAAAGGGGAGCCGTACGAACCCCGCCGCGTTGTCGTCATCGTCGGCGACGGCCATGACAACGCGAGCAAGCATTCGCTCGACCAGGTCATCGAACTGGCACAACGCAATCTCGTCACCATCTACGGGATCAGTACGGAGGCGTTCGGGTTCACCGATCCTTCCACCTCCAACCTGGTGCGCCTGGCGACCCAAACTGGCGGCCGCGTGGTTTATCCGCTAGGTGACGTGTATAAGGACACGGACGGCTATCTATCCCACCCTTCCGACGATGGCAATTACGCCTTGACGGTGGGCATGGGCGCCTACAAGTCCGTGGTGGATAGCAAGATGTACCGCGCTGTCACCGACATCGTGGGCGAGGTCACCACGCAGTACATTTTGCGCTACGTCTCCGATAACGATACGGCCCGCTCCTATCGCGATGTGAAGGTAGTGGTGGATCTGGCGAACGTGAAGGTTCGGGCGCGCAAGGGCTACTATGCCTCCCCACCTCCTCCGATGGCGCAGGCACGGCCCTAATTGCCGTTTGCCGAAAAACTTCCACTGGCACCCGGTTTCATAGGATAATCCGGTAGGTATGCCCGCTCCGGTTTTACGCTTCAGCGACTTCGCCCCCAAGCGGGCCGAATACTCGCTGCTGGTATCCGATATGCCGGGGCACGGCGTGCAAACCATCGGTGTCCTGCTGCTGGACCCGGCAACCGATACGCTGCACCTGCGATTGCGGCGCGATTGGGAGGTGGTGGCAGCGGATGAAGATGCGGAAGTATTGGAAGAGTTAGAAGACGATTTGGCGATGCAGGCACGCGAGCGGGGTGGCGCGGCGGTGCTGGATTTTTTAGAGTCGGTTGCGTCTCAATCCATTCGTCTGACGGAGCGGGAGGCTGTCACGGTGCGTAATTTCGATAAAACGCTGGGGGATCTTTACCGGGAGCATGTGCCCACGCAAGTACAGCGTTTTAAGACACATCTGCCGCGTTATTCCCTGGCTGTCGCGGCAGGACCGTTTCTGTCGAACGAGGAGAACATCACGGCGGAAGAGTGGGTGGAGGTTCCGGCGGACCTGCCCATCGACGAACATATGTTCATCGCCGAGATCCGCGGCGAATCGATGGAACCGCGCATCCCGAACGGCAGTCTATGCGTCTTCCGGCGCAATGTGGTGGGGTCTCGGAACGGTCGACTGGTGCTGGTGCGCAACTCTGAATTAGCGGACGATAACCAGTACACCGTGAAGCGCTACAAGAGTGAGAAGCGCACCACCGAAGACGGTTTTGTGCAGACGCGTATCCGGCTGGAAAGCCTGAATCCCGAGTATCCGTCCTGGGATCTCGATCCCGAAGAAGGCAAATACCAGATCATCGCCGAATTCGTTTGCGTGCTGGAATAAACGGGCACTCGTACCGCTTAGCCGGATGCTGAAAACCCCGAAAACCGCTCCGGTTGCGGGTATGCGAACGTTACACCAGGGGCTTGTCTTCTCCTGATCCGACTTCAACGGTTTCGCAGCTGTGAAGGACGATGCAATAGACCAGGGCGGTGACAGCCGCACACCCGAACCCGATAGCAGGCCACCCCAAATCGGCACGCGACCACGGGTATTGAAAAACTCTGAGCTGCTCCGGGATTTGGAGTCAGTAGATGGTCATTTTCCGGTTTGCCCGTCATTCGGAAGCAAACCCGTTGGGAAACGCACAACCCTTGCTGGCTCGCTCCGGCATTCTTCTCAGGGCGGTCCTTCGGAATCCTGGGAGCCCGAGTCACGAAAACAGGAGTGGGACAAGATTCGTCAGCTTGGAATGGGATTGGCTCCCACTCTCTTCCAATCGTTAGCTGTCGGCTCGACAGCCTCAAGGACCCTGGTCATGGCGCCAACTGTGTTGTCCCATCGGGATTGACGATCGTTCTTGGCTGTCTGCTCCGGATCCGGATCGCAACAGCCTCGCCGCTTCGGGTACCTATAGCTTCCTCCCACGAAGGTGTCCTGCCAGAACCAGTACGATGAGTCTACGGGCCCCGCCCCAGGGATGTGCGTGGTCTGCTGAACAAACCTCACGGGGCTGATCGCGTTGGCGCGCGTG